>CAJEXQ010000020.1 GCA_903994635.1 uncultured Chlorobiaceae bacterium | reverse complement strand
GTTCTTTATTTGGAATAAGGAGTTTTTATAGCCCTTTATGTCGATAGGTAGAATGGATGACGTATAATTCCCTGATCTCCTAATGCGCCAAGGCTCTATTGACAGCCTCCGGTTCATGGGCAATGACGGTTAAAAGAATCCGGGCCGCCCGATCAGGTTGACGGCGTTTTTGTTCCCAATCCTGCACCGCCCTGACATCAAACCCGAACCGCAAAGAAAATTCTGGTTGTGTCAACCCCAAACCGTTGCGGATAGATTTAACGTCAATCTCCTCAGGAACATTGACGTTAAAGCCATCAGAAATTTCACCGCGAGCATAGGCCAGTGCCTGGTTCGCGGACTTGATAAGTTTATTTCCTGCTTTGGACATAGTGTTTAACTCCTTTCTTGTAAACATCAGCAAGCGATCCTAAAATTTGCTTCAGTTCATTTCTTTCAGCTTGCGATAAATTTGCTCTTTCGCCTTTTGAAAATATAGACAAGAGAAACACGGGAATATCATCACCGGCATAAAAAGTAACAACCCTGTACCCTCCGCTTTTTCCTTTGCCCTTTCCAGCGAATCGAATTTTTCTCGCACCGCCCGTACCTTTCATTTCAACTCCTGCATCAGGGGTTTGCGCGATACAATCGACGATTGATCGACGCTCATCTGCAGTTAACCCGAGAGCTTTGGCATCGGCAAGATAATCCGGCGTTTCAATAACAACATGCATAAAGCTAAGGTACGGCAATGCCGTATATGATGCAAGGGGTAGTTCTTGAAAAATAGGCAATCAGTACTGTGGGACGTGAGCACGGCAATCCAAACCATTTATGGATGTGAGATGGTAGGGGGGCATTCGTTATGTGGTAAAACTGTGCGGTAGAGTAAAATCAGAAGTCAACTCGTGTTATTTTTATATGAAACTGGCTTAAATCAGATGAAATGTTAAAATGGCGCAATAGAATTGTATTCTTCGCGTTGCGTACTCTATTTTTGAAAAAGTTCTTTTTTTCATTTATCCATTATTGAGGAGCGCGAGAAATGGTCGAGATTGAAGGCCGTTGGTTATCGAACCATGAGATTTGCAGTCACCCTGGTGTCAGCAAGGACACCGTGTATAAATGGATTGATAAAAATGAAATGCCAGCCCACCGTATGGGTCGTTTCTGGAAATTCAGGAAGGACGAGGTAGACAAATGAGTGAAAGCTGGAGGATCGTCGGAGTCGAACAAGAAAGATGTTTTCTGGTGTTGGCGAAGTAGTGGCAATCCGGTTTGCTACCCTGAAGAAAACGCGAAGTAACAAAAAATACTTATCACTGTTCATTGTTCACAGGAGATTGAATATTATGCCCACAACTCAACAACTGCGCAACCCTCTTGTGGTGCTGTTTCAGCTTGATCAGGATGAAGGATGGGTGCCAAGGGATCCTCAGAACCCAAACAACGGTCAGCGCGAAAATGTGCTGATTGTCTGGCGCAACCATACCGTCGATCTTGAAAAGGATACCCTGATGCTTGATGAATGGTTCCAGAAAAACCGCATCAGCACTCGCTATATCGAGTTTGATACTATCTCTGTCAACGGAAGCAACAACCTGCCGAACCTCAAGCTGGATGACAAAAACAGGAAGGTTTGCCTCATCGAGGAAGAGTGTATGAAACGGATGTGGGAGGTGGAAGGATGAGTAAACCCGGTCAACTACCTGCAAAAACGGAATTCCTGCTCTACCAGACCGAAGATGGTCGTATTCGCATTGAAACTCGTTTGGAGAATGAGAACATCTGGCTGAACCTCAATCAGATTGCCGAGCTTTTTGGATTAGACAAGTCTGGCATTAGCAGGCATTTGAAAAACATTTTTGAGACTGGCGAACTTCATCAGAGGCAGTTGTTGCAAAAATTGCAACAACTGCCTCTGATGAAAAAATCTATCAGGTTGAGTACTTCAATCTTGACGCTATCATATCAGTTGGTTACAGGGTAAACAGCATTCGAGGGACGCAATTCAGAATCTGGGCGACTCAAAAGCTGAAGGAGTACATTGTCAAGGGATTCACTATAGATGATGAACGGCTCAAGGATGCTGGCGGGGGACGTTATTTTGAAGAGCTGTTGGCCCGTATCAGGGATATACGATCCTCAGAAAAGGTGTTTTGGCGAAAGGTGCTGGATATTTATGCCACAAGTATTGACTATGATCCGAAATCTGATGCCACTATGCTGTTTTTCAAACAGGTTCAAAACAAAATTCACTGGGCAGCGCATGGGCACACTGCTGCGGAGCTGATTTATCAGCGTGCTGATGCAGGCAGCCCAAACATGGGCATCACAAACTATCCCGGAACCAAACTGCTCAAACGGGATATTGAGGTTGCCAAAAATTATCTCGGTGAAGAAAAACTCAATCTTCTCAACAGGATTGTAACGGCTTACCTTGAACTTGCCGAAATTCAGGCATTGAACCGCATTTCCATGACGATGCAGGACTGGATTGACCGTTTGCATCAATTCCTTACCATGACCGGTCGTGAACTGTTGACCCACTCAGGGAATATGACCCATGAAAAGGCGTTAAAGAAGGCTCATGACGAATATGAAACGTTTCGATTGACGCAGTTGGAAAAGCCGACTGAGGCGGAACGTCATTTTATTGAGGTGGAACTGAAACTGAAGAAAATCAAACCTTCCAGAAAACGGGGCGGGAACCATGGCAAAGCGTAAGCCCGGATGCCATAAACAGCATTGCTTCAGGGATTACCATATTGGGCGTCAGTTTATTCAGGTTGTTCATTTTGACTGATAGTTGTATATTTCTTTCGTGCCGCTCTGCTTTCGGCACCGGATTAAAGTCCTCGAAAGAGGCCTTCACGCAAGTGAGATTACCATCCCGCATGGCGAAACTACCAAGGCTCCGCATTCACGTATGGGGTTTTTTGCTTTTCCACCCCTATTCCGCAAAACTCCGTTTCAACCGCCTCACTCATCATCTTTCTCCATCCCTTTTACCGGTCGCTGCAGGTATTCGTCAAGTCGTTGATCAAAATCGGCCAACCATTGGGCATCGATAAATGCCTTGATAATCCGGCGCACCTCAATCATCTGCCTCTCTCCGCGCAACCGGCGGATAAAACCAAGATCGGCGATTTTATTCAGCGTCGAATCGACCTGATCGATCAACTTGACCTCATTGCTGGCGGCAGGAAGGAAAATCCTGATCAGCTCAACCACCTCATCCCGCGAAAGAATCAAGCGGGTGTCGCCAGCGCCCGCATCAAACTCGGCAAGTTTTTTGCGCAAGAGCGCCAGAAGCAGGCTGACCGGGTAGGAGAGCTGCCTGCGTGCCATCAGTCGGGGCGCGCTGTTCGCTCCATCCGTTTCGCCTTCGGAATTTGATCGCAAAAAAGCGTACCCTTCCGACTCATCAAGTATTAACTCCAGCCCAAGCACCGCCACGTAATCGCGAACGGCAGCCATCAGGTTGAGTAACGAGCCCCATAATGAAGGGTTATCCTCCTGGTAGATCACCCCTTTCAACAGGGGAACCACAATTGACGCAAGCTCCTGACCATGAAAAGGGGCTCCGCTGCTTTCACTCACTGTATGGTTCATCATCCGTTTCTTAATAAGATAATACGCGGCAGGGTGGCCTCACGGGTTATGCCCGTCGAACTCTGCCATTGCACCTGCTCCTCTACCCCTTCATCCACCGTCGTCCGTGGCCACTCTCCGGCAAGCTGCAGATAGGCCACCAGCTCGGCCAGCCCGTTACGCAGAGGGTGACGCACAACCACCTCCCCAAGGGTGATCTGACTGCGCATCTGAAGTTCCAGACGGATATTTCGCAACAGCTCCGCCCGGTCGACCACAACCTGGGCGTAGAGCACGGCGGTATCAATCTCCGCATCGCCTTCATCAAGAGCCACTCCTGCAATCAATGGCTTGAAGGGAGGGCGATAGAGCGTTCTTTCGAGAGGCAGTTCGATGGCGGCAGAGGAGCCATCAAGAGGCATGAAGCCGCCGGGAGGGAGATCAACGCGCAAATCAAGAGCCCGGGTTTCGATGTTGTGCAGGATATCCATGATGCGCCGATTCTCAAGCCACGCTTTGTCATCAAGAAAGCGGCGCAACTGCTCGGAGAGGCGGGCCACCGTGCGCTGGGTATGCTCTCCGGCTTCAAGCCAGTCGTAGTGAACACGCCGCAGACGGTTGTCGGGGCGCATCGAGACAATCGGCGGCAGGACCAGCACCTCCTCCAGAAGCAGACTCAACTCCTCCTGGCGTGACTGCGACATGAGAAAGTCCCAGAATGCCCGGAAACTTTTCCCCTGATCCGAATCGGCAATGGCGTCACGTTCGCCCATGATCTGCTCCAGCAGCGCCCCCTTGGCCCCCTCCCAGAGGGCAATGCGCTCACGCACGCGGCGGTCGAGGGTGCGAAAATTATGTTCCACCTCGCGAAAGTCGGTCAACAACTCACGGGCCAGTTGCAGAAACTGCTGGAAGCGATCCTTCAGGCCGGTATCATCAAGCAGCGATATCTCACCGGCACGGATGCGGGCAATTTCGGCATCAATATCGTCACGCCGCTTTTGCAGCTCCGCAATCCGCACCTCTGGATCAGCCTGGCTTCCCGTGCTCATCTGACGCAAGAGTTCAAAGAGGGTGAGCAGCCTCGACTCGGTACCCACAAACGCACGCTCAGTCAAACTCTCCAGCCAGGCCAGCGCCTTTTCCGTGGAGGCCGTCAGGTCGAAATGAGGCTCATCCGTCCCGTCCGGATAGAATTTGCGCAGCCACCCCTTGTCGTTCTCGGCCCACTCATTCAGGTAGCTTTGCGCCGTATTGGGAAACTGGTCGGCACCGAGCTGCTGGCGCAAGGCAAAGAGCTCATCCTCCAGCGCCTCAACCAGATCGGCCTGCGAGAGAATCCGCACATTGGGCACAATAAAGACCCGGTGCAGAAACCCGGCCACCAGCGGCGCATGCTGGGCGCACAAGAGGCGCCAGGCAGGGTGGTTCTGACGGAGCAGGTTCAGGGTGGAGTAGTCGAGAGCCAAAGGTGCAGCATTGATAGTTGGTGGAAAGAGCGCCGCTGCATAGAGCGGGCTGGTTTTGGGGGTGAAGTTAAAGCTTTTTCTTCTGTTTTTCTGACGCAATGAGTATTCCGATGAAATTTTCAGACCGGATGATAAATCAGTCTTTCAGGAAATCTGGGTATGGCACCCGTCATCAACATTCAGGCCAACCATTGCAAGGAATAATTTCCCTGCATTTCTTCGAAGAGCCTTGCGTACTATGTACGTACAACCATGGAATTAGCCTTTTTATGGTACACTGACATACCATGTGTTGGGGATTTATAAATTGCGGCTTATTGTCGATGTTGAAAATTAAGATCGTGTCTACATTTGTTTGCTTTGACTGATTGAGAACAAGATCATATTTTTACGAACTCACAGGAATTCCAGAGTGAGCGAGCGCCAAAGCACAGATTCCTCCAATGCAATGTATTTATCAACGATGGATATGCTGCAATCTGCTGTCAGGTTACATCATCAAGGTCAATTACGAGAAGCAGAGAATATTTATAAGTGTATTCTGGCATCAGAACCAAATCACCCTGAAGCTTGCCAGTTTTTGGGAGAACTTGCACTACAAAGAAGGATTATCATTCATTCGATTAAAGTATTTGGTAAGGCGATAGCTGTACAACCAGGTTATCTGGAAGCCAGTTTTATTCGAGAAAATTTTTTAAAACCGTGGGGAGAGGATAAAGGGGAGGTATCATTTTCCCAAGAAAATGAGAAAACAGTTGAACAAAAAAAGGTTTTGTTTGGCAGACAGCAAATTCTTTCGATTCGTGGAGCCATTTTTTTGCTGACAATGCTTTTTTGTTTTCCCCCTTTGGCTTCTCCGCCACTTGCACTGTTGATCGGGTTGATTTTTGCTCAGGTTAGTGGTCAGCCATTCCCGTTTTTGAATAGTAAAGTTACCTCCCTGCTCCTGAAAGCCTCTGTAGTTGGATTAGGTTTCGGGATTAATTTTTCAAGTGCCGTTCAGGCTGGCAGTGATGGCATGCTTTTTACATTTTTTCGATCGTCGTTACGTTGATGATCGGTGGAATAGCAGGAAAATTGTTTATGGTTGACAAAAAAACCTCTTTTCTGATCTCTGCTGGCACAGCAATTTGTGGTGGCAGTGCTATTGCTGCCGTTGCGACAGTTATTGATGCAGAGGAAAAGCAGGTTTCTGTAGCGCTTGGAACCGTCTTTATTCTCAATTTGGTTGCTCTCTTCCTTTTTCCTGAAGTGGGGAGATTGCTTCAGATGACACAACATCAGTTTGGATTATGGGCGGCTATTGCCATTCATGATACCAGTTCAGTCGTTGGGGCAGCAGGTAAATATGGTCATGAAGCGCTACTGCTGGCAACCACGGTTAAGCTTGCACGCACTCTCTGGATTATTCCGGTTACCATTATCAGTTCAATAATTTTCAAACAGAAAATTCATAATATCAAGGCACCATGGTTTATTGTTTTTTTTGTTGGAGCAACAATTCTTCACACCTACCTTCCACAGCTTCAACCTTTTTTTCGCTATAGTATGAGAGCTATGGTTTTAACCTGTCAGCTACAGATTTTTGTAGTGAGTATTCCGGGAAAAGTGTAGCTTATATTCCACTGAATAAGCTGGAGAAAAGAGAAAATTCTCCAAAAAAAAATTGCGTTTGCAGTTTATGTTTTTCTCAATTCTTTGCTCCATGAAAAAAACATTTCACAGAAAGAGCCTGCTGAAAAAATTGGTGTATTAACTTTCCTTATTTCTTTTACCCATTTACGGTTACTATCTCAAGCCGTTGCAGGCGAAAACCGGCCAAACGGTCATCGGCAACACTTCCCATTTCAAGCGCCTCACTCATCATCTTTCTCCATCCTTTTTACCGGTCGTTGCAGATATTCGTCAAGCCGTTTATCAAAATCGGCCAGCCATTGGGCATCGATAAATGCCTTGATAATCCGGCGCACCTCTATCATCTGCCTCTCTCCACGCAAACGGCGGATAAAACCAATAACGGCGATTTTATTCAGCGTGGCATCAACCTGGTCGATCAACTTGGCCTCATTGCTGGCGGCAGGAAGGAAAATCCTGATGAGCTCAACCACCTTATCCCTCGAAAGGATCAGGCGGGTGTCGCCAGCGCCCGCATCAAATTCGGCAAGTTTTTTGCATAACAGTGCCAGGAGCAGGCTGACCGGGTAACTGAGCTGCCTGCGTGCCATCAGGTTGAGCAAAGCGCTCCATAATGCCGGATTCTCCTCCTGGTAGATCACCCCTTTCAACAGGGGAATCATGATTGCAACTACTGATTGTCACACCATTGCAGAAAATCCACATCATCGAGCCCTTCGTCTTCAGCATCGGCTTTGTCCACAATCAGGAGGGCCGATGCTCGGTGTTGCGCAACCTCACCATCGAAGAATATCGCGACGAAAAAGAGAAGGCGGTGGAATGAGCTGGACAACCCCCGCCAAACTCAAAGCCCAGGTTCAGAAACTCTGGGATCGGGGCCTCCTACTCTCCTCCCTGATTGGCGGCGAATCAGTTTCCCCGTCGCCTGACGCTGAAAGGGCCCGACTCCAGGGAGTTAAGCGACTCTTTTACCGAAGTGCGCGACTGGATTGCCCGACTCTCAAGTGGCGGCAAGCATTACCGCATTGTGTGGCGCAGCGTCAACCACCGCATTCTGGGAACCAATGAACTTCCCGCAGAAATCTGGATCAACTCACTGGACGACGCTCTGGGCTGGATTGGCAAGCGGCAAGAAGCCCGGCAGTTCGCCGCCATGGTCACGCTCACCCGCGACTAGCAGCCCGCGCTGCTCCCCTGGCTGGCCAAACGCCCCCTGCGCGCCCTCGAACTGGTCGAAGAGTGGCCCAGCATCCTCTCCATTGTCGCCTGGCGGCTCAAACATCCCCGGCCCGGCATCTACTCTGCGCCAGATCGACCTGCCCGGCGTGCACAGCAAATTCATCGAAACGCACCGGGGCGTGCTTGGGGAGCTGTTCGATCTCGTTCTTTCGCCTGAGGATATTGACGCAACAGCCATCGGAGCCATCGGGTTTTGTAGGCGTTACGGCTTTCAGGATTAACCCCTGCGGGTGCGCTTCCGAATTCTTGACCCGTCACTGGCGCTGCTCTCGACGGAGAGCTATCAGGATATCACTGTGACACAGGAAACCTTTGCCCGGTTGGCGACCGCCGTTACAAAGGTCTTCATCACAGAAAACGAAATCAACTTTCTCTCCTTCCCCGATGTTCCCGAGGCAATGGTGATTTTTGGAGCCGGATATGGGTTTGAGAATCTGGCATCAGTCGAGTGGATGCGTGACCGCATCATCCATTACTGGGGAGATATCGACACCCACGGCTTCGCCATCCTCAACCAACTGCGCGGCTTCTTTCCGCAAGCGACTTCCCTTCTGATGGACAGTGAAACATTGATGGAGCACCAAGCGCTTTGGGGTGTCGAATCATCTCCCGAAACAGGTACACTCACGCGACTGACGGCTGATGAGAGTGCGCGTTACGGGCAGTTGGGGCGGGATGAGCTGGGCCATCAGATACGCATGGAACAGGAGAAGATCGGGTTTAAGTGGCTGGTTGAGGCGCTGGGTCATATCATCGGATAATATCGACACATACAAACTCACTCAAACCGCAAGCAGTGCCAGTTGTCAGAAGATGCTGTTTCTGCATATTTCTCCAGAGGTAATGCTTGTTTTTGCCCCACAAACCCATAGCCATTCTTGCCTTGTAAGGCGAGAGCATTTTTGGCCCGTTGCCCATGACCGGATAAGCCGAGAGAACATCATAGAGAGGTGTCAGGTGGTAAGAGCCGCCACGGTCAATGAAAATGCTGAAGTTTTTTGCATGACCTTCTATGGCGCAAAGGAGTAAAAAGGCTACCTGCGCTCGAAAGAATTCCTGACGATCCTGATCAGCCCTTGATGAACCAAAAAGCAGATTCATGATCGACCTGATTCCCGGCCCTCCATCAGTCTCGTATTTCCTCCCTGGCGGGGTACCGGTGGCCTGGCACATATCCTCCTGTGGCAATCGGACAATCCGTCGAGAACGTTCGGTCAAAACGATCGACAACTAATGTTTTTCTATCGCCAAACTGAGCCATCCGGCACGAAGCAATAGACATGCCATAAGCCTGCTAAAGCTTGCTGCACAGCCATTCATTTTCAAAAGATGTAGTCATATCAATATTGAAATGACCTGTATGACCGAGTGGAAGCTTGAAGATATGTGTCGTAGGCGTAGCTCCGCGTGGCCGTTTCCATTGCCCATCATGCCAGAGCAACGCAGTCTTCTCCTGGGCTCCGGCAAGTGAGATGCGAAACTCTTCGAGTCCATCCGTTGTTTTGCCGAAGGAATCTGACGTTACTTCTCGGGCTATCAGCCTTTCGATGTCATCATCACTGAGCGGTTCGGCAGTGATCGTCCTGACATCAACCATATCGACCCCATCGGGCAGTAATTGAATTGCACACCCACACAGTCTTGACCTATTTCTGCAAGAAGGTGAAAAGCCTCAATTGAACCGGTAGAAAAACGATCTCGGATTCTTCTTCGAATCACATCATTATCCGGCAGCAGATTGTCGAAAAATGAATGGACGACATCGCCACTGTACTTTTATTCCCCTAACGGCATCGAAAGAGAAACAGGACGCGACAAAGGGGAGGAGAGCCATGAAGCGGTATAGACGAATTCATACGAACCGACCGTGGTTAAATTCCATTCTCCCACAAGATCCCCATTCATGAGAACCTTGAGCGTACGGGATTTCAGTTTTCTACCCATCACCACTCCCCGCCACTGCGCCCTGTACTCTTGGGCTTCAGAACCAGTTCAAGACCAAGTGCTGAAAGCAGCTTGAAAAGGCTTGCAATACTGGAACCGTCCGGACTGTTTTCCAGTGCTGATATGGTTTTGGGAAACAAACCGACTTTGTCACCCACCTGCTTCTGAGTCAACTTTATGGTCTTTCTGTATCCGCTGAGCACCATCGCAAGCTGCATCGGCATCCGAATCGCCTGCTTCTCCATGTATGATCCATGTATGAATCATTGTTCATTTTGCAATCTATAAATCAACTACCCCGCAGCAGAGCTACGGGGTATGAAGGTATAGGTGAAACGGTTTGACCTAGCTCTCTGGCTAACCTGCGAAGGCTTCTTTTCTTGCCCTCAAGGAACTTGGCTTCATAAGCGGCCAGTCCTTCCCCGACAAACTTCGTCCCTTTGACCATGACTCGCCAAAACAATGCCGCAAGCTTGCGAGCCAAGGCAATATTGGCAATCAACCCACCACGTCGTGCCGCCAACCTGTGTGTCATGAAACGTGAGCTCTTGCAGGATCAACTCTATTTGCTGGTCACATTCGGCGATCTGGTGCTGATAGTGTTCCCAGCTCCGCAGGGCTTGCCTGAGCGCAAACAGATGCTCCGGTTCCCAAGTACCGCGAAGTGCTTCGATGACCTCTTTCGCCTTTTGGGTGCCGAATCGTCGAGTGGCACAACTCCAGCAATTTTGCCGGATCACGCTCTCCGTCCAGAATGGCATGCACTATGGCAAGGCCGCTGGCTCCCATCAGTGAGCTGATGACGTTGTGCAGCTTGATGTTCATGCGCTCAAGCCCCTTTTGCATGTGCTGCACATTGCTGGCAGCAGAAGAGATGTGGTCTGTACGCAAGCGCTGGTAATCCTGAAGCTTTCGGAATATGCGCTGGAGGCACAAACCCTGCCTTCAGCAGGCCGTGCGCATGCAGGGTGGCACCCCATTGAGAGTCCTTCATGTCAGTCTTTCTGCCGGGCAGGTTGCGTGTTTGCCGACCGTTGACCATCACCACCTCAGGGCCAGCCGCTTCGAGCACACCATAGAGCGACAGCCAGTAGACCCCGGTAGCTTCCATTGCTATGGAGTGGACACCTTCTCCCAACAGCCAATCGCGCAAGTCATGCAACTGGCTGGTAAACGTGCATATGTTCGCTGCCCACGTCACAGAAGGCTTCCCGAGAATCGAGAACCGGTAACTCCTTCATCACTAGCCCCCTTTTGGATTTGCAAATTTCAAAAGACAACTGAATTCACCTGCAAACCCGGCAACGCTTAGTGCATTGTAAATCTTTCCAGCGGGATGCGAATTTCGCTCACCAAAATGTGCGCAAGAACTTGGCCAGAACCATTCTCACAACCGGGCTATTGGCACCAGAGTTAAGAGCGGCAATACTGCTTGCAGTGAATTCACCGCCAGCAATTTACCGTTTTTTTGTTCAAGGTCCGTGTGCGGTAACCGGTAGGCTACGGGCGGCTCTTTTTCAGGTCTTCAAAGGTATCAATATCCGAGAGTTCCGGTAGCAGTTCGTACGTTATGGCAAATCGCTGGAGTATTGTGGTGGTTTCCCTGAAAACTTCATGGGTGCTCCATTTCCTGTCGAGAAAAAGCTCTGGCAGAACCCTGTTCAGACCGATAAGGTAAAACCCCCCGTCGGTGGCTGGTCCGATGACCGCATCAAATCGCTCAAGGGCACAGAATGCCTCATCGAGGATTTCGCGGCTCAGCTCGTAACAATCCGTTCCGATGAGCACAACATGGGCAAAGCCAGCTTCAAACCCCTCCTGCATGGCATGAAACATGCGCTCTCCCAGATCACCTCCCTTCTGGATACCTGTCGAAAAATTTTCAGCAAGAAAGAGGTCGGAAGAGGGGATGAAGCGGGAGTAATAAACTTTCCGTTCTGCATTAACACCCTCCGTTACCATGGCCGTATACTCTCTGAGCGTTTCGTAAACCTCAAGGGCTTTTTGCTCTCCGATGCTCCGGGCAAGGCGTGTTTTGACCTCTCCTTTCACCGGATTTTTTGTGAAAATAATAAGAAGCCGACTTTTATTCACAGCAGAGTGCCCTTACAACTTGGACCTGCTCCCGACTTGCGTCCGTAGCAGTGCATACCTGCAGTTTTACCTGAGCCCCTGCTGTGGCAGAAACTGTGCCCTGATGTTGCAGCGATTGTCATCTTTTGCATTGCGCTATTTTGGCCGTTGGAGCGTTAACAGCTCCGGCCCTAAATGTACAAAAACAGGCGATAAAAAAAGCATCACATTAGTTCTGTCGTAATCAATCAGCTTTTCATTAAATTCCGGGGAGGCGTTTCGCAGTGGCAAACTGCCATTGGGTATTCTGTTCTGAACGATTGGAGTGGAGCACAGATTGCCGAACGAGCAACTTGTCAGCCAGTCGATGGTACCTGGAAAAAATGGAAAATAATAGGGATCAAATTCTATGGCCGCTTGCATCAACAATCATTTGAGTCGTTACGGAGGTCTGGCCGTCGGGCGTGAAGAGGAGCAGAAACAATACTTTGAGCAGAAAAGGCTCTATGCGCTGCAAATTGAAACCACCGATGCCTGTCACCAGGGGTGCATCTACTGTTATGCCGGATCCACACCCCGCGAAAGTCGCGGACTCACCTCGGATGAAATCCGCAGCCTGCTGGGCGATGCGGCAGCGCTGGAAATTCGGGCCATTGACTGGTTGGGAGGCGACCCGCTTGCCAGGCCTGACTGGTATGAGTTGATGCAGTATGCCCGGTCGCTGGGCATGATCAACAATGTCTGGACCAGTGGACTGCCCTTGAAAAACAAGCAGGTTGCAGCCCAGGTTTATGAAGTAAGCGAAGGGGGATTTGTGTCGGTTCACCTCGACTCCATCACGCCTGAACTCTATGCCAAACTCCATCGGGGGGGTAATCATCACTTCATCGATGCCATAGTGGAAGGAGTGACAAATATGCTCGAACTGGGCAAACCCGCTGAAGAGATGATTAATTGCATCACCTACACTTCCCGGCAAGGACCGGAAGACGCCATCAAAACGATGCGCTGGTGGTTTGAAGAGAAAGGACTCCGCACCTGCCTGACCATGTTCAATCCTTCAGGAATGGGAGCCGAGTGGAGAGCCTTTGAACCCAATCTTGCTGAAGTGCAACAAGTCTATACTGAGCGCGACCGTATCAATTACGGTGGCGACAACATCACCATCGGCGCTATGGACACCGATAAATACTACTGCGGCACAATGGCAACGGTGACCTTCACTGGCGACGTGACCCCTTGCTCGGTAATCCGCGAAGGTGTCGGCAATATCCGCTCAACGCCATTCTCGGAAATCATCGCCCAACATGGCAACACCCTCGTCCACGGAGATCTGCACGATTTCTGTAACCTGCCCGATCCCTGTAACACCTGCACCAACAACCCGCACTGCTGGGGATGCCGGGCCAGTGCCTGGCATTACAATGGCGATGCGGATGGTCTGGATCCAAAATGCTGGTTGATTCGGGAAAAGCAGCAAGAAGAGTAACTCGTACTACCATCAACGACCCGGCAAGGTTAGAAATTCTGTCAACAAGCGGAGCTTCGGGGAGGAGTATATCCTGGAGCGACTCAACAAGAAAACAAGGAGATTTTCAAATGAGTGGAAACAAACTTGATGTCACGATTGAAAACGTCAATGAAGTCTACGATGGCCCTGGCGGGATCCTTTGGGAGATGCTTATGGGCGAAGAAATTCATGTGGGAGGTAAACAAGAGACCGACATTCTGGCGCAAAAAGCCGGAGTCAATGCGGAAAACCATGTGCTCGATGTTTGCAGTGCGCTGGGTGGCCCGGCTCGTCATTTGGCTCAAAACCATGGCTGCTGCGTCACAGGCCTGGATGCAACCCAACGGATGCACACGGAGGCCATCTCCCGAACAAGGCAAGCCGGGCTGGATGAGAAGGTCGAATACAAGCTGGGAAACGCTCTCGACATGCCTTTTCGGGCAAAGAGCTTCGATGTGGTCTGGGGACAGGATGCCTGGTGCTACATCACTGATAAAAAACGGCTCATTGAGGAGTGTGCCCGTGTCTTGAAACCGGGCGGCATCCTTGCGTTTACCGACTGGCTGGAGATCGGCTCAATGGCCAACGATGAATGGCAAGCTCTCTATACATTTATGGTTTTTCCCTCGATGGAGACACTCGATGGTTATGCAACACTGGCCGAAACTGCCGGGCTGACGGTGATCGAGAAGGAGGACCTCTCTCCCGATTTTGCGAGACATATTCAACTCTACCTTGACAACGTGCAAAACGAGTTTCGTCAAGGGATTTTGGACAACTATGGTCAGGAAATGTATGACGAAGTAGTACGCGGCATTACCCTCTGGCGCAATGCCTCAGCGGCAGGCAAGGTGGGCAGAGGCCGGATTATCGCTCGCAAAAAGTGAGACTTTGCCCGAACCATGCTACTTTGCGCTCGTATGCGGCATAGGGGTATCCTTATTGACGGAAAACCTTTCACTAATTACTGCAAAATATCATCCAGATCGATAGTCACCTTGCCTTTCTGGAAAGGTAGAAAACAGGGGGCGGTTATCAAAAAAATCAGGCTTTTCACGCCCCTGTGCCGTAACAAACTTTGGCACGCCATCGTCAGAGAAGAGCCAGAGAGGAACCGGTATCTCTGCCGTAATTGTCGATGGCGATTGATCAAAGAGCGTATTAAACGCCTCGACCTCTTGAGGATCCGGCCAGGACAGAGTTCCCTTCGTGTGCACTCTCCTTGTTCATCATCATTAAAAAAAGCGGTGAGAGGTATTGCTCATCAAGACCGCAATTCCATGCAAGAATCAGCACAGAATCGGGATAAAAATACAAAAGTCATTCGGCAACGAATAAAATATACTCAATACTTTCAAAATCTGACTCTTGCCAGTTTATTTTTCCGCCCATCGCATGGCGGCGAGCGATGCTAGACTAAGCATGAAAAAACCTGCCGTGAGAGGCAGAACGGTTCCGTTGTAGCTCTGACCAATGACGGTTCCTGCAATGAGTGAGATAAAGGTTGAGAGCGCACCTACCACACCGGATCCAATACCGGCCATTTTTCCGAGAGGCTCCATGGCCAGTGCGTTGAGGTTGCCGAAGAGTATTCCTGTGGAGAAGAACGCGGCGAAAAGGTATGCCACGAGCGTCCAGAGCGGCGGCTGGCCATGACTCCAAAGCGCGAAAAGAGAGAAACCGGCAGAGAGTACGGTGATTGAGAGGAGCGCACGTTTTGAAAGTGACTGCATGGTGTGGTGCAGCACAAACCGGGCATTGAAGAGAGATGCGCCGCCTATCGAGAGTGCAAGAGCGGCAAAATAGAGAGGAAACGCCGCTCCAAGCGCATACTCCTCCTGGAAAATCTGCTGCGCTGAATTGAGGTAGCCGAGAAAAAAGCCGTTGACAAGACCGGCGGTTACTGTATAGCCGATTGCATGGCGGTTGCTGAAAATAATCATCACGGAGCCAATGACCGGTTTGAACGAAAACGGAACTCTTTTTTCTTTCGTCAGGGTTTCTGGCTGACGAAGGATAAACCAGACAAGCGTGATCAAAGCCAGAATGAGAAATGAGGCGAAAATAGCACGCCATCCTGCAAGTAACAGCACACCCTGTCCGAGGGCTGGAGCGATAATGGGGACAATAATAAAAACCGTCATCACAAAGGACATAACGCGGGCCATGGAACTCCCCTCGTAACGGTCGCGAACGATGGCAATCGAGACAATGCGGGGGCCAGCCGTTCCGAATCCCTGAAGGAATCTCCCTGCCAGCATGACGTTCAGGGTTGTGGCGAAGAGTGAGAGCAGACAGCCGGTTATGAAGAGTCCATAACCCAGATAAATAGCCGGTTTGCGTCCCGTATTGTCCGAAACCGGACCGTAGAGCAGTTGACCGGCAGCCATTCCAAAAAAGTACAGGGAGATAATGAGCTGTGAACGGTTGTTGTCGCTGGCTCCGAGATCCCTGCCTATTTCCGAGAGGGCGGGCAGCATCGTATCGACGGAGAGGGCGACCAGCGACATCATCATCGCCGTCAGTGAAATGAATTCGGCAAATCCCAATTGTGGAATTTCACTTTTTTTATGGGAAAGGAGCATAGGGGGCATCGTCAGTAACTCACTACCGAATAAAGAGATAAACTATCATTCCTGCCAACACAGCGCCAACTCCGGCAAAAAAGAGAGATTGACGAAGAAGACGGATTCGATGCAGCTCAATCCGTTGCACCAGCGACGAATTCTGTTCGGCTAACGTTTTAAGCAAACCAGCGGATGCCTGAATTTGCTCCTCCAAACTCCCTGCTCTCTCTTCCAGCCTCTCCAATCGAGCTTTCAGCAGATCACTCTCCGACAACTCTGTGCTGTATGAGGAATACACCAAGCTCTCTTCAACTGACTGACGCTTGTTTTTGCCTTTAATGCTCTTCCAGAGAGTTCCCGCCCTCTCTGCAACTGAGGGGGCAAGTTCAATCACCTTATCCCATGGAATCTGAGATGCAACTTTCAGTATCGTTCTTGCTATCATAATTTTTTAGCTGTGATGTATGGATGTGACCGATTTTAATCGTCAAAGTTACTTCTTCTCTTGCCGCAAGCGGGCCAGGCGCACAATCTCGTCCGCCATCTGCTGGCTTTCCAGAGGCAGGTCGCGCAATTTCCCCTTCGCGCCCGCAAGGGTGTAGAGCGTCTGAATAAAGGGGGCAAGGAAGCCCGCCGTTGCGCTCTCCGCCATCCAGTCGGCCAGGCGCTCGCCCAGGCCAAGCTCGTGGCACTCCCAGACCTGCTCTTTGATGCGGAAAAACGCCAGTTGGTCGCCACCCTGCGCCGCCGTAGCCAGGGCCTGCAAGGCATCCATGGCCAACTGTCGGTTACCGAGGAAGAGATGCGCTTGCAGGAATAGCTGCTGATCGTCCGTGGTGGCCTTAACTGTTTCACGATAGAACAGCTCCGCTTCCGCATGGCGCCCAAGCCGCGCCAGCAACCGGGCAAGATTTCCCAAAGGGTAAGCCAACTTATCGTCGAGGGCGATAGCCTGACGATAGGCAGCTTCCGCTTCTTCATAGCGGCCGAGTTGATCAGCCAACAGATTGCCCAAGTTATTCCAGGGGTACGCAAACTTCTCGTCGAGGGCTATGGCCTGGCGATAGGCCGCTTCAGCTTCTTCATAACGACCGAGACGGTAATGCAGCAACCAGGCGCATCGAAACGCAATTTCCGCATTTTGCGGCCAGGCTGCCTGGGCAAGTATCTGGGCCTTATAGCACCACACATCTTCATGCATGTTGTAAAACCGCTCGCTGACCAAAAGCAAAGCCTCTCTCTCGTCGGAGAAACGAGTCTGAATTTGCTCGTAAGCGAGGTGTGAGTCAGGCATGTCCGGAAAGAAGTCCTGGTTGAGCACGGCGCTGCGCACAGCTTGCACGGCAGCAGCGCCAAACCTCTTTTCCAATTCACTGCGCTCTTGGCCAAACACCTTCAACAGTTCGTCGTATTGAGAGCGGCTTAAACCTGCTGCCGATTTGGCCATGCTCTCTTTCTCGGCCAGGCTCAATTTGATCGATCCGAGCACTGCTTCCACCCAGCGGGTTTTCTCTTCTTCGGTTGCCGCATGGGGGCATTGGCGCAACCGTGCTGGCAGCTCGGCCAGACGGCGAAGGTAGTCGTCAGCGCCCCTGAAATCGGCGTCAGCGCCCTCCATGTCGAAGAGCTCGGCCAACTGGCTGCGGTTTGCCTTCAGTTCTTTGAGGAGCGACCAGCGCAGGGCGTGGCGTTCGGGCGACTGAAACGGCAGGGCATCAGCCAGGGCCCGGTCGTATTCCTGGTCATGGTTTGAGCGCAAGGCGACGTGGCCACCCTCCATCCGCTGTTGGGCAAGGGTAGAGAGTTCGTCGCTGCTGAACCAGAGGCGCATGAACTCCACCAGCCAGGTAAGACGGCTGCGCTGCCGGCGAGAGGAAAAACGCATCAGGTACCAGATATTGAAAAAGCGCTCGGCTGCCTGGTAGCCGCTGCGGGTGGTGCCATGCAGGCTGCTCTTCTCGATCAACCCGTCCAGTTCAAGACGCTTCAGTTGCGGGCTGATGCTGGTATTCGGCACCTGGGAAACCGCCGCCAGCGCGCCAAGAGAGATCGGGGCCCAATGCTCCAGAATGTGGGCAAAGAGCTTGCGCGGCAGATCGGCCAGGGCATCCATGCGTGCCTTGTAGAGTGGCGTCATGTTGTCGAGCAGGGCTTCCAGGTCGCTGCGAACACTGCCATTCTGGCCGTTGGCGAGAATCTCGTAGAGCATGACCGTGGTGCGCGGATTGCCGCCGGAGAGCTGGCGCAGGGTTGGCAGTCGCTCCGGCTGGGCGGCAAGTTGCCGTTCCATCTCCTGGTGCGCCACGGAGCCGCCAAAGGTTTCGGCAAGAGCCTGGAGCGCCAGGGCCATCTCTTCAAGACGCAGGGGGCGCAGGGTGATGACGCGAAAAAAGTCGAGGAAGGCATCGTGGTAGTTACTGTCCGCTTCCAGGCTCTGGTAGCTGCCGCCGACCCAGAAGAGGCGGGGATTGCTTTGCAGTGTGGCGCGCAGCGCCCAGTGGGCGTCGCGACCGATGTTGTGGAGCAAGAGATCGGTGTTATCAACCAAAAGGAGCAGGCGCTGGCGGCGTTCGTCGGCGCAACGGTCAATGGCGGCCATGCAGGCAGCGGCCTGCTCGGCGGCGGGCAGGGCGGCGATGCGTTCTGCGGCGGCATCCAGCTCGTTGACGGGCAGCCCCAGGTGTTGCAGGGCATCGGCCAGACTGTCGAGCACGTTGGCCCAGAACTGGCCGAGCGTAGCCACCGTGTATTGCTCTTCCGGAAAGCGCAGGGGCAGCCAGGCGATAGACAGGTCGGGATCATCTTCCACGGCCAGAGCGAGACGCCGCATGAGGGTAGATTTACCCATGCCCCGGGCGCCGACCAGCAAAACATGCTGGCCCACCGTACCGGGCGGCGTCGTGCGCAGGGTGTGCTGCAAGTCGGCCAGTTCGTTTTTACGGGCAACAAAAATGGCGCGCAACTGCTCCGCACTCCAAAGATGCGGGTTATACTTGCTGATAGCGGCAAATCCGCCGGCAGGCTGGCTATACGTTGAAAGAGTGTCAGACATGGTTTCGGTTCCACCAATCGCGTAAAGGAAATGAAAGAAACTGGACACGCCTGTTGCCGTCAGGCGTGCTGGTATAGCCTTCGTCGGTCAGGAGCACCAACAGCTCTTGCAGCCGCCTTGCACAGCGGTCGGGATCGGGCTCTTTCCGGGCAAAACGGCTGCTCAACTCATCAAGTGTGAGCCCTTCAGGACGGCGGGAAAGATGGTTGAGCAGGCTGATGCAGAAATCCAGGTCGCCGGGCGCCAGGGCCTCCTTGAGGCGCTTTTCCCAATGGTGGAAGCGGGAACGCTCGGCAAGCAGTTTCTCGTAAGCGTCATCAACGTCATCAATCTCGATGCGCGCTTCGCTTGTTGCTTCGGAGGGCAACTCCTGCCGTCGCTCCCGTGCTGCACGTATACTCTCATCGAGCAGCAGGCAGAGAAAATAGGGCGACAGCCAGCCGACCCGGCTCAGTGCATGATCAATCACCGGTTCCCCTACCTCCCAGGGGATCTCGTCTGTAATCGGGGCGAAATAGTGCCACAGGCCCCGTGCGTCAACCGGCTTGTACGGCCCCAGGGGATAGGAAAAGCAGTCATTCATGGTTTCACCGAGGTCATAACGCTCCAGAAGAGATTGCAGGCCGATGGAGCCCGTGAAAACGAAGCGGCAGCTACCCGGCGACTGCCGCCAGATACGAAGCCATGCGAGAATTTGCACAGCCTCTTGACGATCCCCCTGAATGAGCTTTTCCAGCATGAGGGGAAACTCGTCGAGCAGTATCAGCAGTGGCTGATTGCGCAACCTTGAATGCAGGATATTGGCCACCTTTTGCCACTCCGGCGCTGCGTCACCGCCTAATTCGAAGCCGAAACCGCCGCCACCAACCTCATCGGGCAGGTTAACCTCTACCTTACGGATGATCTTGAACCAGCTACCCACCTGCTGCGATCTGTCAGAAAGAAAGCGTCCAATGTTTCTTTCTGGAAACGCCCGATCAAGGAGATCAACGAAACCCTGTGCCGAATTGATGTTCGAAACATCCAGCCACCGGGCCATAAGGCCATGCTCAGCCGCATCTTCTTCTAATCGTTTTAGAATGGAGGTCTTGCCAAGACGACGTACACCTGGAAAGCGGATGTGGTCTGTTTCCATGTAGCGCCAAAGGTCACCCAGTTCCTGTGTACGACCAAAAAAGTCCTCTCCGGTTGCGGGGTTGCCAAGTTTCATAACAGCTCTCCGTGATTAGAATTTATTCATTAGTGAATTTATTCAAAAACGAATAAATTCAAAATAAAATAAACAGCTCAGCATCTTGAGATATTTTTAGTGACGTAATCCCCCAAAAAAAGTACCACCTGGAATTAGAGTGAAGTACTCATAAACTCAAGTGGCACCATCTTTCTGGACGAAATCGGCGAGTTACCTCCCCCAAGCTCAAGTTCGACTCTTGAGCGTTCTCCAGAAAAGCAGCAATAAAATATCAAGTACCGTTGCTCTCATAGATTTTCGCAGATCCATGATTGCGACAACAAATTATACTGAACTCCCCCGCTCCTTCATAAACACCATCACAAGGCCGGAATCACGATCTCTGTTAAAAGGTGTTTTATCAAAACCGGCATACATGCCAGTCAGAGAGAATCCAACGTCGCGATGCCGTTGAAGAAAATTGTCGACAGTGAGAGGATAGAGTGTTGTCTGCTCATTGAAAACCTTCTGGCCACCTGAAACAAGCTCGACATCAAAAATGACACGTTCCTGAGAAATAACCGGATAGCGGCGATAAAAGGCTACCGAACCATCATCAACAGTTTTGACCGGAAAACGGTACTCAGCAAGCCTAAGAATATAGTCCCAGTTCACCACCTGAAAAATCCAGCAACCTCCCGGTTCAAGAGCAGCATATACATCCTGAAGAAACGCTGAAAATCGGGCAGGTGGAAGATGGGCCACCACATTGCCTGTGGAAGAGATCAAACGGAACGAACGATGCAATGATGCAACATCTTCAATGCTCATACAGAAGAATTCTGAGTCGGGAAAGGAGGTCACTGCCTCATCAATCATCTTCGAATCGAGATCAATACCTGTTGAGCGGAAACCATCACGCTGAAACCTCGCGCAATAGTGACCCGGCCCACATCCGGCATCAAGGATACTACTTCCCGAAGTACCAACATGTTCGCAAAGGAAGAGATAAACCTCTTCACGGAACGGAAAAAGCTGTTCATACCACGGGGCAAATTCAGAATATAATGACATAACTTCTTTACGGATAATAGAGTATTCGGATCCCCACAAAGCGGTGCCATGGAGTTCCGAGATGCGGTTTTTACCAAAGATTTCAGTATCGTGCGGTACTTGCCTTTTGTAACATTCAGCAATTCCAGTCAAACGCTGTGTGTTGAGCTGATTACTCAGGTACAACGTTTTCAAAGATTATGTGAGCATGATGCGCTCAAAAAATAAGGTACTGAACGCTGATGGCAAATCATAACGGCAACGGGAAATCCCTCGAATCCTGGATCTGGGCCGCAGCCTGTTCTATCAGGGGCGCCAAGGATGCTCCGAAATACAAGGACTACATCCTCCCGCTCATCTTTACCAAGCGCCTCTGCGATGTCTTCGATGACGAGCTGAACCGTATTGCCGCCGAGGTCGGCTCACGCCAGAAGGCCTTCCAACTTGCCAGAGCTGACCACAAGCTGGTACGATTCTATCTCCCCCTTTTGCCGGACGATCCCTTGCAGCCTGTCTGGTCGGTCATCCGCAAGCTTTCCGACAAAATAGGCGAAGGCGTTACCACCAACATGCGGGCCATCGCCAAAGAGAATCCGCTCTTGCAGGGTATCATCGACCGTGTTGATTTCAACGCCACCACCCATGGCCAGCGTGACCTCGACGACGACCGCCTCTCCAACCTCATCGAGGCCATCAGCACCAAGCGTCTCGGGCTTGATGACGTTGAGGCCGACATCATCGGCAAGAGCTACGAATACCTGATCCGCAAGTTCGCCGAAGGTGGCGGACAAAGCGCTGGCGAGTTCTACACTCCGCCCGAGGTCGGCACCATCATGTCTCGGGTGCTCCAGCCCGAACCCGGCATGGAAATCTACGACCCCACTTGCGGCTCCGGCGGCCTTCTCGTGAAATGCGAGTTCGCCATGGAGGAGATTACCAGGGGGAAACAGCGCACCGTCGCCCCCCTGAAACTCTTCGGCCAGGAGTTCACCCCCGAGACCTGGGCTATGGCCAACATGAACATGATCATTCACGACATGGAGGAGCAGATCGAGATCGGCGATACCTTCAAGAACCCCAAGTTCCGCAACAGGCAGGGCAAACTCCGCACCTTCGACTGTGTCGTTGCCAATCCCATGTGGAATCAGGACTGGTTCACCGAGGCAGACTACGACAACGATGAACTCGACCGCTTCCCTGCGGGGGCTGGTTTCCCCGGCAAATCCTCCGCCGACTGGGGCTGGGTGCAGCACATCCACGCCAGCCTCAATGCCACAGGCCGCGCCGCCGTCGTCCTCGATACCGGTGCCGCCTCACGAGGCTCGGGCAATGCTGGCACCAACAAAGAGAAGAGCGTCCGCCAGTGGTTTGTCGATCACGATCTCATTGAGGCTGTGCTCTATCTCCATCAATTCAGCGTTGAAATTCAGATGGCCCTCTGTGGAGCAGGAGGCCCACTTGTTCTGCATGGGTCGAACGCCGAGCCACACAATCTGAACGTCAAGTTTGTCGGCCCAATCGCGAACGCGCTGCTTGAATCGAATCTTTGAACTGGTGTCGGTCATGGTTCTTGAGCATCTGGTCTTCCAGCTCGTTGCGGTCGATCATCAGGAGGATGGTCGGCTTGACCGCCTCGGGCGCCCGAAAAAGCTGTTCAGCCGCCGAGCTGAAGAAGAATGACTACAACATCTCTCCCAGCCGCTACATCCACACCAGCGATGCCGAAACCTACCGCCCCATTGCCGAAATCGTCGAAGAGCTGAATGCGATTGAGCTGGAGGCCAGGGAGACCGATGAAGCCCTGCGGAGTATTCTCAAGCAACTGGGAGTGAGGAGATGAAGGACGACCTTGTGCATCTGTATAATTGCGGTTATAATCCCATCGAATTCGACGGGTATAAAAAGCAGGCAGACGGTCAACGGATTGTCGCCTCACTGCGGCGACAATTGGACTGAATCAACGATTTCCATCAAGACTGGATGTGAATGCGGATGATACGAACGAACACAGCCAGGGAATCGGTTCCAAAACTCAGGGTTTTCGTAAGCTCGGTTCAAAAAGAACTGGCTCTCGAACAAGCAGCCATCCCGCCGGAAGCCCCAAGGAGATATGAACTGCTTGCACATTTATTGTAAATTGCTTTCATTGCTGTTGTGAATAATAAACATCGCAAAACTCTCGATAAGATATTCTCGGATCCGGTATGTGGCAATCTGCCGTGGTCTGATATCGAAGCGCTACTGGTAGCTGTTGGTTGCAATGTTGTGGAAGGGAGCGGGTCATCGGTGACCTTTGAGAAGGATAGCCGACGAGCCTATTTTCATCGGCCGCATCCGCAACGCGAGGCGCTTAAATACCGCGTCAAGGTGGCACGTGAATTCTTGATAAAACTGCAGATTATCCCATGAAAAACACGATGACCTATGCTGGTTATACGGCCAGCCTTGAATTTGATCCTGATGATAATATTCTGGTCGGGCGCGTGCTCGGCATAGACGACCTGATAAGCTTTCATGGAGATTCCGTGGCTGAGTTTACCGAGGCATTCCATGAAGCGGTGGATGATTACGTATCAGCCTGTAAAAAATTGGGTCAGGCACCCGAAAAACCCGCATCCGGACGTCTCATGCTGCGCGTTAATCCTGCGGTTCATGCTGCAGCGCTCAAAGCAGCCGCGCATACCGGACAAAGTCTTAATCGATGGGCTGAGCAGGTGCTGCGACAAGCAACCCATGCATAATTCACAAGCCACACCAGCGATGCCGAAATCTACCGCCCCATTGCCGAGATTGTCGAGGTGCTGAACGCGATTGAGCTGGCGGCGAGGGAGAACGACGAAGCCTTGCGGATAATCCTCAAGCAACTGGGAGTCAGGGTATGAAGATCTTTATCAGCAGTGAACAACAGGAGCTTGCCACAGAACGTGAGCTGACCAGTTTCTGTCGATTTGATGCCACGTTCTGCCCAAACGCTTCGCTCGATAACCTTGACGAAGAGAAAATCACCCGTTTTCTTGTGCTTGCCCGGCGCGGTCGCAATTTCCCATTGGCAGGAGATACGCCGCCCCATGAGGTACTGGAGCATCTTAACCTGCTCGACAAAGGACGACCGACCAATGCCGCTATTTTGTTATTCGGCAAACAACCGCAGCGTTTTTTGATCACCTCTGAGGTGAAATGCGCCCATTTCCACGGCTATGAAGTGGAAAAAACCATTCCTTTTTACAGAGTATACAATGGTACAGTTTTCGATCTCGTGGAGCAAGCAAAGGATTTCGTGCTCTCCAAAATAGATTTCTGGGTGGGAACAAGAGCGGAAAGCACCCAGGTGCCGACCAAATACGAAATCCCGCAGGAAGTTGTCGCTGAAGCCATCGTCAATGCCATTGTGCATCGCGACTACACCAGCAATGCCAGCGTACAGGTCATGCTCTTCAAAGATCGGCTTGAAGTCTGGAATCCCGGCACTCTGCCTCCAACCCTGACTCTTGAAAAACTGCGCGAGCCACATGCATCAGTCCCGCATAATCCGCTGATTGCGGAGCCCATGTACCTGACCAAGTACATCGAACGCATGGGAACCGGTATCCGCGACATGATTCGGCGATGCAAAAATGCCGGGCTCCCTGAACCTGAAATCAGGCTTGATGGCGGCTATTTTGTGTTGACGATCCGGCGGAAAAAATCTGAGTCGGGGGGCCTGTCGGAACCAAGTTTGGCCCAAGCTACCGTACCAGTCACGGCACCAGTCACGGCACCAGTGGGCGAATATGTTACTCGACTCCTTGCGTTGCTGGCAGATCGCGGAGCCCTTTCCAACGCCAACATTCTCGAAGCTTTCGGTCTCAAAAGTCGCCGACGCCTCCGTGAAACGTACATCGACCCATCCCTTGCCGCCGGACTGGTGGAGCCTACCATCCCTGAAAAACCCACCAGTCGCCTCCAGAAATACCGCCTCACAGAAAAAGGTCGCAGATTGCTGGAGCAATGGGATAAAGATGGAGGGCGGTAATGAGCGTTCTCGTACATAACGAACAAGTCGAGGCTCAATCGGCCAAAGACACCCTACACCAGTCGGATCGAAAAATTTTTTTATTGAGGCGGGTAAAGGAGATGGTATTGAAACAGATTCTGGAGGAGGACGGAGTATGAACGATTCAAGAAACAACTGGCAATCGCGTCCTCTCGGTGAGTTGTCGACAACAACGAGCGGCGGAACACCTAGCCGCAACCGGAAGGACTACTACGGTGGTTCTATTCCGTGGGTAAAATCCGGTGAACTGAACGACGGCTACATTTACGAAACAGAAGAGTAGATCACAGAAGAAGGCCTTAAAAAATCTTCTGCTAAGCTATTCCCATCGGGAACTGTGTTGATCGCGCTCTATGGCGCTACGGTGGGAAAGACGTCTATTCTTCAAACAGACGCTTCAACAAACCAGGCTATCTGCGGAATCACACCGGGACCTGACCTTGATGCCTGCTATCTCCGTTATCATCTGATTTCTCTCCGCCGAGAATTGCTGAGTTACCGCTATGGCGGGGCACAGCCTAATATCAGCCAACAAATCGTCAGGAATCAAAAGATCGCCTACCCCCCTCTTCCCGAGCAGAAGAAAATTGCGCACATCCTTTCGACGGTGCAGCGGGCAATCGAAGAGCAGGAGCGGATCATTCAGACCGCCACCGAGCTAAAAAAGGCCCTCATGCATAAGCTCTTCACCGAAGGCCTCCGCAACGAACCCCAAAAACAAACCGAGATTGGACTCGTGCCTGAAAGTTGGGAAACGCCGACCGTCGAATCGGTCTGCATTATAAAAGCCTCTGCAATGTCTTACAAGCAATTAGAAGACGCAACGAACTTGCCCAATGGCATCCGAGTGATCGGGATCAAAGTCTCTGATATGAACATCACTGGTAACGAGATCAAGTTTCGTTCCGCAAATCTGGAACGTCTGTTACCCGAAAAAGAGGCTATCAAGCGAACAGTCCCTGATAACTCGATTGTTTTTCCGAAGCGAGGAGCTGCGATTGCGACCAACAAGAAGCGGCTCACCACCGGTCTTACTGTCTTGGATCCAAATTTGATCGCAGTGATCCCGACTAAAGCAGTAAATCACCGTTACCTATTTCATTGGTTCAATACATTCGACCTAAAAAAAATTACTGATCCAGGGCCTACTCCACAGTTAAACAAGAAGGACATCGCGCCGCTAAAATTCCCAATGCCTACAGTAGAAGAGCAAGAAGTGATTGCCGCCGCAATTGATGCTGCTGAAGGGAAATCCACTTTGCACGCTCGCAAGCGCGATCAATTCCAAGATCTCTTTCGTACACTTCTTCACGAACTGATGACCGCGAAGACCCGGGTTGATAAGATCAAAATGGAAAAGTAGGGCGCATGAGTTCGTTGAACATGCGAGATATGGGTTACCTCTCGCTCGCCTCAACAGCATTGTGCCGCGATTTCAAAAATCGAAGCAATAATTACAGATTCTTTAAGTCGTCATATATTGTGAAAAATAGCTATCTTTCCAAGATATATCGCCATTTATTACGATTTATAACCTTAAGGAAAACAAGAATTCTTAATGAAGATCGAGGGATTATTGACAGATGAAGCGATTCTGGCAGAGCTGGGTGGACGATTTGCGCAGCGCCGGCTGGAACTTCAGCTTACTCAGGAGATGCTTGCCGAGCAGGCAGGCGTGTCGAAACGGACGGTGGAGCGTGTCGAGGCCGGAGCTACGACGCAAATATCAACCATGATCCGGATTCTGCGGGTATTGGGGCTACTGGATCGGTTGGAGACATTGGTGCCCGAGACTGGGCCGCGTCCGATGGATCTGCTCAAGCTGAAAGGCAAGGTGCGAAAGCGCGCCAGTGTCAAGAGAAAACCAACGGATGAAATACCATGGAAGTGGGGTGACGAAGCATGAGCACGACAGCAATGGTAAACCTGTGGGGACGCACAATTGGGGCGGTGTCGCTGGATGATAATAGTGCAACCGCGACCTTTGAATATGATTCGGCGTTCACCAGCAGCGGTATCGAGGTGGCTCCGCTGATGATGCCGCTCTCAGGCCGTATCTACTCCTTTCCATCCCTTCGACCGGCAACCTTTCATGGTCTTCCGGGGCTTTTGGCGGATTCACTGCCGGATCGGTTTGGTAATGTGTTGATTGATGCCTGGCTTGCCCGTTCAGGACGTATGCCGGAATCGTTCAATGCGGTTGAGCGTCTCTGTTACACTGGTTCGCGTGGTATGGGGGCACTGGAGTATGAGCCTGCAACCCGATTTGATGCACCTGACTCCTCCCGCATTGAAGTTGACAAGCTGGTAGCGTTGGCTTCCGAGGTTTTGAATCATCGCGACAACCTGCAGGGCTGGTTCCACGAGGAGGAAAAGCAAATAGCACTACGAGATATTGTTCAGGTTGGTACATCTGCTGGCGGTGCACGGGCCAAGGCGGTGATTGCCTGGAATCCGAAAACAAACGAAATCCGGTCAGGGCAGGTGAAGACGGGCAGTGGATTTGAATACTGGCTGATGAAGTTCGACGGTGTCAGCGGCAATAAGGATAAGGAGTTGGAAGACCCAAAGGGGTATGGCGCAATTGAATATGCTTATTACAGGATGGCGGTCGATGCGGGCATTACCATGACTCCAAGCCGTTTGTTCGAGGAGGACGGGCGGCGCCATTTCATGACAAAGCGGTTCGACCGGTTGGAAGGTGGAGTCAAGCTGCACATGCAGTCGCTTTGCGGCTTGGCGCATTATGATTTCAATCAGGCTGGAGCATACGGCTACGAACAGGCGTTGCAAGTAATCCGCCGACTTGGATTGCCGATGGCGGCCATTGAGGAGCAGTTCCGCCGGATGGTCTTCAATATCGTGGCCCGTAATCAGGATGACCACGTCAAGAACATTGCCTTTTTGATGGACAGGTCGGGCAATTGGTCACTCTCTCCCGCGTTCGACATGACCTATAGTTATCAACCAGGCGGAAAATGGACATCCAGTCATCAAATGACGATGAATGGCAAACGAGGTGATTTTACTCTGGAGGATTTCAAAGCGTGTGCAAAGAGCGCCTCCATGAAGCGCGGGCGTGCGGAAACGATTATTGATGAAGTGAGGAACGTTGTCGCGCAATGGCGCAACTATGCTGATGAGTCGCGTGTCAATTCTGAGCAACGGGACAAAATAGAGAGAGCCCTAAAACTGGAGCTCCTTCCATGAAACCCTCCGAACACAAAACCGTTCAGGCCCGCATTCTTGCCTATGCGCAAGAGATTGGGTGGTTATTTGTTTCAAGAGAGGAAGCCGAGCAGCGGCGCGGATTTGACCCTGCGGTGCCGCCTACCGACCGTGCTAGAAACCGTTCGCTCTTTTTCGACGATCTGCTCTATGCCAGGGTGCGTGAATTCAACCCGCGCTACACCGAAGCCGAGGGTGCGTTGCTCGGGCAGTTTCGCCATCTCCATGCCGACATTTACGGTAGCCGGGAATTCGTGGAGCATCTGCGCAACCGGGGCAAATTCTTTGACCACGAGGAGAGGCGCGAGCGCGACCTGATCCTGATTGATTACGACTACCCGGCGCTGAACGTCTACGAAGTAACCGAGGAGTGGGCTTTTCACAACGGTCATTACGGTACGAGGGAGGATGTCGTTTTTCTCATCAACGGCATCCCGGTGCTGGTGATTGAGTGCAAGAATGCCAACAAGGATGAGGCGATTGCTTTCGGGGTGGACCAGATCCGCCGATACCACCGCGAGACACCGGAGCTGTTCGTGTCGCAGCAGCTCTTCACCGCCACCGATGCCATCGGCTTCTCCTACGGGGTGAGCTGGAACACGGTGCGGCGGAACATTTTCAAATGGAAGGATGAGGAAGTCGGGAAGCTGGAGGCCAAAGTGAAGAGCTTCTGCGCCATCCCGCAGGTGCAGGCCTTCCTGAAGGAGTACATTATCTTTGCCGAGAAGGACGAGGAGCTGAACAAATACATCCTGCGTCAGCACCAGACCGGCGCGGTGGAGGCGACCCCGTCACCCGCGCTCTCGATCCCGCACGTACCCGGGGGCTTGTGTGGCACACTCAGGGCAGCGGCAAGACCTTCACCATGATCAAGGCGGCTGAACAGC
Source organism: uncultured Chlorobiaceae bacterium (assembly GCA_903994635.1). Taxonomy (GTDB): domain Bacteria; phylum Bacteroidota; class Chlorobiia; order Chlorobiales; family Chlorobiaceae; genus Chlorobium. The sequence goes on along the minus strand of CAJEXQ010000020.1, from coordinate 7,959 downwards.
TTTTTCGGGCGCCCGAGGCGGTCAAGCCGACCATCCTCCTGATGATCGACCGCAACGAGCTGGAAGACCAGATGCTCAAGAACCATGACCGACACCAGTTCAAAGATTCGATTCAAGCAGCGCGTTCGCGATTGGGCCGACAAACTTGACGTTCAGATTGTGTGGCTCGGCGTTCGACCCATGCAGAACAAGTGGGCCTCCTGCTCCACAGAGGGCCATCTGAATTTCAACGCTGAATTGATGGAGATGGACGAAAAGGTCAGGGATTACGTGATCGTCCATGAACTGCTGCACTTCTCCGTACCCAACCACGGCAAGCTCTGGAAAAGCCTGATGCGCGCCCATCTTGGCGAGTATGAGGTTTGCGAAGCGGCGTTGAAGAAGAGTGAGCATAATAAAGCGGCGCAGCTGACGCGATGACAAGCTCTGCTGAGATTTTTCGTTCGATAAAACCGTTGATGGACAGGGTCTATTGTATAACAAGCCTTGTGTCAATGCCACGACAGCATCAGGCGAAATAGTGGTTCAATATTTTGGCCACCTTGGTGGTACACTTTCACCGGAATACTCATTAATGAGCGCTTTTATCGAATCACTTCAATTGCGCTTTCATTTTTTTTGATAAATAGTAACCACCAGTATGAGCTGCTTCTCCTTTAAACTCTATTAGTCCACCATCTTTTAGATTCTTGATATATCTCTCCATGCTACTATCAGATAAACCAGTAGCTTCTTTATAATCAGGAACTCTATTACCTTCATTAGCAGCTATAGCACTTAATAGAACAGCAAGTTTTTCTTTAACTCCTTTAGTTACTCCTTCAATAGCTCCTTCAACAGCTCCCTCGATAGCTCCCTCACTTGCTCCTTTAGTAGCACCTTCAATTGCAGTGTCGAGTTTTACATTACTAAAGAAAATTAGTTTAACTGTTTTTTCTCTTATTTCCCATGCAGGAGATTTAATGCCAGCTTGTTTACAAGCATCAATAATCTTTAATGTCCCTCTACCTATCTTTTCAATATATCCTCTTAAAAAAACAATATGGGCAATATCAGGATTATAGGGCATTGATAAATGGTTCTTCTTTAATTCGCTTTGTTTGAAAGGAGATTTTCCACTATTTGTAATTTCCAGTTTATCGGGATAACTAATAATTGATAATGCACTTGAGACCAAACCATATTCTCTATGTACTAAAGCATTCATAATACCTTCACGCAATGCGGCCATCGGAAAAACATAATCATCCGTTCGTTTCCAATTGTTGTTTCCAAATTTTCGACTAAACGATAAATGTTTTTCAAAGAAATTCTGAATAGATTCAATGTTCTTAAATATATTTCCCTCTAATATTTGGTCATCTTTAAAAACATCACCTGTTTTGCCTTGGTCAAGAAATGCTAAACGAACCATCACTTGTGGAATAAACCGTGAAGGCTTTTTAGCAAAAAGCACGACTGCTGCATTGGTAAAATTTCCGTTTTGAAAAAGGCCATAATATGAAAGAAATTCAACAGGATCTTTTTTAATGTCTTTCATTTTATTGTCAGACAATGCAGCATCCATCGTTTTTTTAATTTCTTCAAAATCCAGGTCTTTCAACTCCACACCCAGTGCTGCTTGACGTTCCCAATGAATTTCGGTTTCTTGCCTTTTATGAATGAGTTCAGAAATTTCTTTTGATGACGCTTGAATGGTTCTGTCATTTCTACGATAATAAATACTGCCGTTAAAAATGTAGGGTTGTTTTGATCCTTCCCAAACTATAATTAAAAGCAATTGCTTGTCTCCATAATTTTCAACAGAAACTGTCACAGGTGCTTCGGGAACCAATTCTTTAATTAGAAATTGTTCTATATTAAGCTGCCATTTATCCGCATCTTTAATGCCTTTTATTTCTTTGTTTTCAGTAATTCCAATGAGTAATTGACCGCCTTCATTATTTAGAAACCCACAAATGGTTTTACCAATAGAATCTTTACGAACAACTTCTTTAAACTCAAACTGTCCGCTTGCGTCCTGTTTTAAAAGATCTTTTATGAGTTGCTCTGTTTTCATTGCACTGGATTATTTAAATTAGCTATTTCTCGTTCTACTCGTTTAGTATCCTGGAATAGAGTTTCGACGTGTCTCAATGCTTCATCGGCTCTAAAAAATTCTTGAACCCAATGATATTTCCGTTCTTTATAAGATAAATTTATTTGAACAGCATCGTTGTACATATCAATTACTTTAACGCTATCTATTACGGAAGTAGATTGTATTTCAAAATCGTTTCGTTGCGTTTTTGCTGCATCATCATACATATATTGAGCAAGCAGTTTACGTGAAAAAGTCACAAAGCTATGAGCAATAAATCTTCGAGGCTTGTTTATAGCAATAGCTCTTTGAAACTCTAAATGTGTAATTCCGGTGCTATACATGGGATTGATAATTCCAAAGAAAATATCGCATTCCGCCACTGCGGCTATACAAGCATCCGTATTATTCATTCCCAACGGGGGACGAAGTGTTCCGTATTCAGAATTAATAACGTGGTAACCATACGTATTCAAAATGCCGCAAATTTGCAAAAGCAAATCACGGTTTTGATATACGGTAGATGCTACCATAATATTTATTTTTTTCTTCTTAGCCATTCAATAAATTTTATTTCGATATCAAATGTATACAAAAAAGGTTAGCTTGCATCACTACTGTCCGGTTATAAATCAATTAAATTAAACAAGTTACATAGCACCCTCGCTCCAGCCGTGAAATAAATATTTTTAACTTACTTTAAATTAATAGGTTATCAGATTTCACTGGTTTAGGTAAAATGTAGATACGTGTGAAATAATATATCAAATATTATAGCCTATTTGACAACTTCTATATTTTCAATAGGATAAATTATTGTCAAATTTGAGTATAGAAAATATTATTTATTACTTCTATGCTTTTGAATTCTTTACTCAAGTTTGATCTATTCTTGCTATTAATTGATACTTATTGATGATGGTACTTTTTTACTTGTTTTAATAATAATGAGTTAGCGCTTTATATGGCTCTTGGAATTTGGCTATATCAGAATATTATTTCGCTTTAAAATTTATCATTGAATCATTTTTTATGTCTAATGAAATATTTTAACTGCGGTTTATGATATATTTATAAATCCGCCCAATAACTAAATTGCTTTTCAAATCGATTACGGTAGAAAAATCCTGTAAATTGTTATATAATAGCGGTTTGTGATGAATTATTTTTTTCAACAACCGAACATTAGTGAGCTTGCATATTTATTCGCTTGGTCAACTAATTTTCATTCGGAGAACTGAACTTCCTTTAACCACAAAACTATCTGCGGAGCACGAAACCCCGCCTATTGCAAATGTGCTGTTATGCTCAGTGGTGACACCTGTTGACGAGTTTCCGGGTATGCGAGTTTGTGGATGCGCCACGTATGAGGCTCACCATAAACGCCAAGAATTTGAGGCATTACAATGGAAAGCACGGTCTGCTCTGTCTCTCCTTCGACAAGAATTTCAAACATTGCGTTTTCTCGCCCATAGCTTTTCTCATTTACGAAGCTCGCCGCACAACAATAACCTTGAACATATTCCCCTCTTTGTCATCAATAAAATCAATAAAAGGATAGGCCTGCAAAGCACGAATAATGCCGGAACCGTAGCCGCGATACGGCAATATTTGATTTGCGAATGAGGCCAATACCGGATTACGGGTATTGGAATTTCCGGCCTTGATATTCTCTATCGTCAAATTATTCGGGAGATGCCCTGGGCTGATGATTTCGACACGATCATCCAAAACAAAAATCCTGATTGGAGCTGAAATATAATAGTCGCGATGCACGAGCGCATTTGCAACAATCTCTTCGAATACAATCCTTGGTATTTCAGGTATTCCTGTTGTATTGACCGTTTGATCTCCCTGAATTTGTCGAAGATTTGCCAGAATAAAACTCATCGACTGCTGAAATACATCAGCCAACTTCCCTTTGATGTCACGACTGTCACGATAGGTATCACCAGCTATAGTGTTACCGGGAAAACTGCCCGCCTTTACAATAAATGCCGGTAATCGAAACGATGGATTATTTCCAAACAACAAGGCACCAGTCACATTTAAAACACCATGCCTCCCCAAATTCAAATTCTGAATGGTCTGCTCCAAAGGCAATTGCTGTGCGTCAAGAGGCTCGCCATACCGACGCTGAAAAAACTCTCTAAAATAATCCATATCCAGGTCGGCAATAGTCAGACCATTTGCTGGCGACTCATCAGCATGCAAGAGGCCTGATGCTTGAAATAACCTCTGAATTTCTTCCCGAGAGGTAGCCTTCCGCTTGTCAGCACCATTTTTTACCCAAAAGATACCCGCATTATCCTGATACGGCTTATTGATGCCCATAGGTACATCGATAATCAAGAGCAGACCGTTTTCTGTGAGCATATTCTGCGTTGTCGGATTGATAGCCGGGCGCACATTTATGCTTGCAACATTAGAAATCAATTGATTCAAGCGATGAATGTCCGCCTTGGTCAGACCAACAATCAGTCCACTATCGGCAACACCAATAACTATCTTCCCGCCATTTCCATTACTGAACGCCACCATTTCTGCGGCCAGCGATTCAGCGTTGTTAAAATTCTCTTTGAATTGATGTTCGCTGTCCTCGCCTCGGGCAAGAACATTCATAAGTTCTATGGTTTCCATATCTGGTAAATTTCTTTGCGACGATTAAATGCTTCCCGACCGCCTTCCATAATGTCAACAATGGTTTTTTGTTGAACAGGATCGTCAATGCCACCGCTTTGAACTGCAATTTTGTCGTCCATGAAAGAACAGGCATGTATCTGGTCAGCGTCACCAAGTACGGGGATATTAGGGTTATGGGTCGCAAAGATAAACTGCACCTTTGGTTTCATTTTGCGAACCAGCTTGATCACATCCTCATAAATGGTTTGGTTATCCAGATCATCTTCAGGTTGGTCGATGATAATAAGATCATTTTCACGCTGGCTTAATACAAACAGAATCAAGGCAGATGCCCGCTGGCCCAAAGAGTGATGCTGCAACTCCTTGCCTCGATAGGTGATTGTAAATTTGTTGGGTGTTTGATAGGTCAGGAGTGTCTTCAGATTATTTGTGAACAAATCAGCAAGGAGTTGAGGATTCGTTCCAAAAGTTTTTTTTGCATGATCAAAATCAGCATAGATTGATGTGAAGTCCCGGTACTTGTCAACTATTCCCTGAAAAGTTGCTTCACGAATTCCGCTGCCCTTAAAAACACTTCTCATAAACTCAAGAAAGGCCAATCGGTCTTCCTTATAACCTGAAGCAATAACAAGAGAAGAGTTATCCCCGCCTACTTTGTCAAGTTCTGTTTTGATAATGCTGAACTCCTCATGCCAGAGTTCGTTGAGATAATGTAATTCCTTCGTGAGAGTTGAGGAAATAATCTCCTTTTGCTCACCTTGTTTTGAAAATGTTGTCAGTAACTGATTTGTTAGTGCCAGTTTATTTTTAAGCTTCAGGAACTCATCCGAGCTGATATTCTGGGTTGTACTGGTTTTTAATTCTTTGGCCAGCATTCTTTCAATTTCTGCAAACTCATCAACTAAACCTTTTCTGATGACAACAAGATCGGAGTATGTCAGAGAGAGTTCTGTTTCTGCAGCTTCAGTCTTCCCTAATGCCAACTTGATACTGTCGAGGCTTTGAATGAATTGCGTGTAGGCAGTATAGAATCGGTCAAATATTTCAGCATTATGCGTTGATTGATATCCGATAAAATTACGAATATCATCTTCATGCTGCGCCAATACATCTTTAAGCCCAAGGATAAATTCCTGAATGAGATTCACCCCTTTTTGCATGGTACGAATATCAGCATCAAAATCAAGACGTTTCTGGAGCTTCTCCTCAACTCCATGCTGCGTGTACAATTTGAGGCGGTGTTCGGTATCCTGTTTTATTCTGGTCAGCTCTTCTTTCTGCTCTGCCACATTGGCTGTTTTTATCAATCGATCAACGGTTTCGCCAATGGCAGCCTTTTGTTTTGCAATCTTTTGGCGGATTTCATCAAGTCGTGACCCTAACAGCTTCTCTACAAGATCTTTTTCAAAACCCTCTCCCGTACTGGAAAGATCTTTTTGACCGAAATAGACCGGTTTATACAAAACTGTTTCCCGAATCGAAACTCCTGGCTGTAATTTATTATCAACATAGACATTGGAATAATTTTCCTTCCATACGCGGCGAATTTGATATGACTGGCCATAACGATCAACGGCATGAAGAACCACCTTGCCTCCGCTGCCCATCGTAAAACCTGTCAACTCTTGCTTGTATTTTTGATCACCGGCCTTGTCACCGAAAGGAATATCCAAAACATAACGCAATACTTCGAGGATCGAAGACTTGCCACTACCACGAATGCCTATTAAGGTATTGAGTTCAGGAGAGAGGAAAACTGTTTTTCCAGACAGGGTTCCACCTTCAAAATGGATGCTTTTGATATATGAATGCTGATAGGTGGCGGCAGTGCTGGCAACACGATTTGTGTGGTCAGTTAAAGCAAACTTGACGGCATCATAAGAAAATGTCCCAATCTTTATGAAACATTGCAACCCTCTCCCAATATCTGCTATACTTTTAGGGTCAGAGCCTTCCACCTCTGCCGGATACCAATCCTTAAGCCACTCCTTAACCTTTACACGACAAGGTCTGCCTGCTACATCATGGCTCCTTGCCTTCTGAAAACCAAGAGTTCTCAGCCTGACGGCTTCATAATGATTTTCTGCCCAATCAGACAGCTTGCCTCCGCCCATTTCACTCCACAGTCCCTTGCTCTCTTCAACATGAGCAAATAACAAGAAATAGTCACGACCGATTTTGTTCAATTCATCAACGACCTGAAGAATGTTTTTATCGCTTCGCCCATTTTCATTCTGATATTGTTGCGGCGTTTTTCCAGAAAACATGGAAGTCAAAAACGGATTGATATAATCATCGCCATTTTCAAGCCATTGATCACTGAAAACAACGAGAGCATGAATGCCATTTGCTCCATCATTGACTGACAGCTCCACGCCAGGGAGTAAAAAAATATCTTTTTTCCGGGCTGTTTTTCGTAGCGCCTTGAATTCTCCTGCATCAAACTTGTTGTGGTTGGTGATAATGCCGATCCTGATTCCTGCACTCTCTAATGCATCGACATAATTACTGCAAAAGGAATTATCTTCTCCAGAGAAAAGAAATTCTTGATCAGCTTTTGTATGCAAATGAAAATCCGCCCGCAACCAAGTCGCGCCATTCTGGAACAATTCGTTTTGTTGTATTTCCATCGTAGTCCCCCCCATTCAACGCTGTTATTGACTGATTGTACCAGAGACGCTTTTCGAGAATCAGCATCTGTTGCAGTATAACAAACAATTGCAGGCCATCAAACAGTTTGCGCCTGCTCTCCTGTAGCCTCCATCATCAGCCCGAGCAGCTCAACCGCCAACAAGCAGAACATTTCATCAAAAGGCTCTGTGGCACCAAAGCGAGGGAGACTGGCCGCATCGGAGCCTTCGCCCGGGCAATATATCAAGGCGCTGCAGCACTCAAAGTTACATCGCTTTTTCAACCTTTCTCTTTTCAAACCATCCATACACTGACGGTATAATCAGCAGCGTCAGCAGTGTAGAGGTTATCAGCCCACCGACAACGACTGTCGCAAGCGGTTTCTGTATTTCAGAACCGGTTTCGCTGGAGAGCAGCATTGGCAGCAGGCTGAAAATCGCGATCGATGCGGTCATCAGTACCGGACGCAGGCGGTCAAGGGAGCCTTTTCGGATTATAGTGGACCCCGGTTTTTAGACAGTGGTTTAAGTTGTTAACTTGCCCCAAAAGGAGCAGGTAATGACAAAAAAGACACGAAAAATTTTCAGCAGTGACTTTAAGGCCAA
>CAJEXQ010000019.1 GCA_903994635.1 uncultured Chlorobiaceae bacterium | reverse complement strand
TTTCTGAGCTACCGTACCAGAATATTGTTTTACTGTGGGAAATTGGACCTTACTATCGGGGGGTGACGTAATAGAATTTTACTTCAAACCATTAAATTCTACCAAGAGCCAACTCTTCTATGTTGCTGGGGGGCATGGGCCCTATAAAAACGGCAGGGTTAAGTGATAGTGGTAAATTGTTTTCAGGTATTTATGCCTTGTATACAGGTCTTGTTTTAATAGCTGTTATGAGTATCATGATAGCACCAGTCGTTCACCGTATCATGCATCGAGTGCATTGGAGCGATACTGCTGATAATGGACTGGTTTCGTAACGTTGATGTGGCAGTTCAATTAATTTCACTATTCTTGGTTGTTTTCCTGGTAAGTACCGTGTTATTCAATGGAGTATTTTTTGGAAATGAGATCTCCCAATCTATTTTTCCGATATTGTAAATTTTACTTTCCCTGAGATCCAACCTGTTTTTCATGGATTTATCGAAACCTTTTTCATCTCGTGGAATATGCACTTTCAGCTTGCGGAACACTTCAAGGCGATCGCTTCGTGTCTGAATGTGTTCGAAATGGAGCTGGATGAGTACCGGCTTTCTATGCTCTGCGTTAGAGACTTTTATGCGAGCCATCAGTCAATTTCCACTGCATGATGTTGCAATAAAGAAAGAAATGTAAGGGTGATTCTCACTCTCCAGACTCAATTGACTCGATAATTTCGTTTTCATCATTATCGTCCCTAATAACTCTCCTAAAACGTAATATTTGATGTACTTGCTGCCTGGCTAAACGTTCAACGTCCTGCCATGGGAATGCCGAGAACCAGCTCGGCAGCGTGAAAACAGAGAGAGAAATCCGGTTCAACGAACGAGCGGCTCCCCCTGCAAGGCCGGATTAAAACGGAAGAACATTCATGAACTTGCTACGTCTGTGTTAAAAAGCGCTTCGAGTGTTGGCGCGGTGAGGATGGCATCTCCCCAAGTTTCGAACTCGTGCTCAGATGCGCGGGTTAACTTTTCGGTTGCCCACTGGGGAAGTGCGCCAAAGCGACACTCCAGTTGCCTTTTGAGGAGCCTGGATTGACCCTTGACGAGACCTATTTCGACACCTTCTTCTTTGCCGACGTGATATCCATCGCCATAAGATGACTCGAACATACTCGCTTGATAGTGCAAATCATCTTTATAGTGTTCATAAGCTTTGCGTTCCTCTTCTGGCAACTTCATGATGCTCAACTTCTCTTCCGCCTCTTTCAGCCCTTTTGCCGTAAAGCTCTCTTTAATTTCTTCATTTTTCAGGAAGTAGATCCACTCATCAAGTGTATCTCGGGCGATATCGTTAAAGCGGTTTATTTTGATCAGGTAATATTCAGGGTAGAGCGCCTCGACGCTCTCTTTCTGGAACAGTTGTTTTTGTTTTTCATTAAGTTCCAAAAGATCATGATTATGCAGACCTATAAAGCGGGTAGTGCCTTTGTAAATGTAGTCAGTGCCACTTCCCAGATCAAAATAGAGGATGTTTATCGAGATGACTTTGGTGATTCCGCTGTACGGCTGCTTCTCTTTCATCCCCTCGATCACTGTTTTGGAAACACCATAAAAAATACGCTGCAGGTAGTCATACTCCCGATCATACTGTATTTCTATGATGATGATCTCTTGTTTCTGGTTGCGTACCCTGAGACTACGATACAGGCCAGTACCACTCACTGGAGCATTATTTCTATCACACCATCAAGCCGCTTGTTCTTCAAAGAAACCGAAGACCTCGTTGAGAAGCTTTGTGATGATTTTGAGCGGACGGTGGAGGGGTAGAGGGCGCGGGGTTGTTTTGTTGTCGGTTGCTGCTTTGGGATGCGGCGTGGCTTGGGCATTGAGATAGCGCTTTTGATGCTTGATTATTGAATTCATTGGCAGCATCGTCATACCACCCGTGCACGGTTCGCTTTTAGTCGTAATTCAGGTATATTGCTAAAAATATAACAGGGAGGAAAATGGAAACGAAGTATGAGGTGGGCGGCGATTTTGTTCGTGAAGAGGTTATAGCCGCTATTTTTTTGGGATTCCGTACGGTCAAAAATCCTGTATCCGTAACGGTTCATCCTGAGCTGATGGTGAGGATAAGGGAGAGCTTCAAGGATAAAGTGGTGGGGCCAAAAACTATCGATGATGTAGAGTTGTTTTTTGGTCTGCCGGTTATTGAGGATGCTACACAAGAGAAGGATTATATCTCTGTGAATTAAGGAGCGAGCTGCAAATATTCCGTTTTTGATTCTTTTGGTTTAAAAGAAAGAAAGACTCTTCGATAATCTTGATGATACCTGATAATGAAAATTCACACGCTTGTTGTTGGCGTTCTGGCGGTTGGGGTGATGGTATCTTGTTCAAAAAAGCCGGAACCAATATTAGTAAAGAAAGTAGTGCCAGTTGTTGTGTCCCCTCTTGCTCCTGTGCTTCAGCCAAGAACAGGGGAGCCTGTCAAACCGGTAGGAGCTCCGAAAGTGGCTGATTTGGCCATGGTTGATCTTGGCAAAAAGCTCTTTTTTGATCCCCGGCTTTCAAAATCGGGCTTTATATCGTGTAACTCCTGTCATAATATCAGTATGGGTGGCAGTGACAATCTGAAAAGTTCTATTGGCCATAAATGGCATCAAGGGCCAATCAATGCGCCTACGGTGCTCAATTCGAGTCTGAATCTGGCGCAGTTCTGGGATGGACGGGCCAAAGATCTGAAGGAACAGGCGGGTGGCCCAATCAGCAACCCGGGGGAAATGTCGTTCACCCATGACCTTGCTGTTGGAGTGCTGCAATCTATTCCAGCCTATGTTGATGAGTTCAAAAAGGTATTCAAGGTTGATACCATTGATATTGACAAGGTGACAACTGCGATAGCTGCGTTTGAAGAGACGCTTGTTACTCCCAATTCGCGTTTTGATAAATGGCTGAAGGGTGATGATGCGGCAATATCCAAAGAGGAGCTTGCCGGGTATGAGCTGTTCAAGAGCAGTGGATGTACCTCTTGCCATAACGGCGCAGCTCTTGGCGGGAATTCGTTCCAGAAAATGGGAGTTGTTCAGCAGTATAAGTCAAAGAGTACGGCTGTTGGTCGCTTTGCGGTAACAAAGGATAATGCTGATCGTTTTCAGTTCAAGGTGCCAACGTTGAGAAATGTTGAGCTGACCTATCCTTATTTCCATGATGGCGGGGCGCCAACACTGGCTAAGGCTGTTGAGGTTATGGGGCAGATTCAGGTGGGAAAAACCTTTACTGCTGAACAAAATGCAAGTATTGTTGCGTTTTTGAAGACGTTAACCGGCGACCAGCCGAACTTCCCGATTCCGCAGCTTCCACCATCATCAGATACAACCCCGGCCCCTCAGCCGTTCGGTAAATGAGTTAGTCGTGATGTATGTCAGGGAAAGTATGGTATCCTGGAAAGCTTTTCCTGATGATGATGTTGTAGTGGCGACTCATCTTGTGTTGGGCAAATGCTGCCGATGGAGCTTTCTTACTCCATGGAGCTTACCCGCACTGATACGCTGAGCTTCTCTTTGGCGTTACCTTTAAAGGTGCCCCGCACAGGTGGAATATCGTCATAGTCTCTGCCAGAACCGATTTTGATGTAACGTTCGTCAACGAAGAGGGTTTTGTGGGTCGGGTCCATGCCGATCCACCCTTTCTCTTTGCCGCAGTAAACTTCACACCAGGCGTGGCTTGCTTCGTCGTGTCCATCGGGGGTGCTGCCGCCGTAGAGGTAGCCGCTGACGTAGCGGGAGGGGACTCCCAGGCTGCGGCAGGCGGCCAGCATGATATGGGCAAAATCCTGGCATACTCCGCGTCCGAGGGCCATGACCACGGCGCTGGTGCTATGAACGTCAGTTACTCCTGGTTCGTAGATGAATGAGCTGTTGATATGACGGCAGATCGATTCGGCAAGCTGAAAGCTTTCGGTATCTGTTGCAAAGCGGGAGGCAAAGTCGCGGATTGCCTGGTCGAAATGGACGTATCGGCTCTGGCAGGACAAGTCCATCAGATAGATATCCTCATCCTCACTGGCCGCAGAGAAGCCCATCCCGGTTTCGACCACAGAGGTCGCCACTATTTTCACCCGTTTGTGGCTCTGGAGCAGGTTGAAGTGGTTGACGTGGTTCCCGTAAAAATCGGTGTACTCAAAAAGGGTGGCCGGAGGATCGACCTCAAGCTTGAAGCTTGCGCAGCGCTGCGGAGCTGCGGGGTTGTTGTCGGGGTGGAGCCTTACTTCGGTCGCTGTTTCATAGATTGGATTATCATATTCAAACAGGGTTGCGTGCTCAACTTTCAGAATCATGCTCTTTTGGTTTACCTCTGGTTATTACTGTTGTTGTTGCTGATGCTGCTGTGCCTGACTCCAGTAGGCCCGTCCTCCGGCCACTCCGGTAAAGGGCAGAGCCTCTTCAACGTCCACAGGCTCGATTTCCGGAGTGTGATAGGCAAAATAGGTAAGGTGCACCTGCTCACCAACTTTCACCAGTCGTTGTTCCAAATCTTCAAGGTAGTGATGCAGCCCTTTGGCATAGATGTCTTCAATGGCAGTGTAGCTCAGTTCGGCCTCCATTTTTCCGATAAGTCGGTCAGCGTTGTTGACGTAACGGTGGCGTGAACTTCCTGATATGCGCCACAGGGCATCTTCAGCCGCACAGACGGAGAAATTGATGCTGCGCGGGAATGTTCGGTCGAGAATGAGAAAGCGCAGGATGTTGTCGGGATCAATTTTTGAGAGATAAACCTTCCGGAACGCCTCAAGGGCGCTGCAGCTTTTCAGCACCGCCATCCACTGGATAATATCTTCGGATCCTGCAACGATCTCGGCCTGGGTTTCTGCTTCGGAAAGCAGCATGTGGTACTTCACATCAATCAGCCTGGCGATATTGTCGGTACGTTCAAGATATTTGGCGATTTGTATGAAGTCCCACCCCTCGTTGTGGGAGAAGGTGTTGTCGGTTATGCCCTGGAAGAGGTGAGAGGCGTTCTTGATCTCCTTGTAGAAGCCGTAGGGGTTGTTATGCACAAACTGTGGTGTCACGCTTTGCAGGTAGTGGTAGAGGTTGTTTACCTGCTCCCACATTTCGCTGGAGATGCTCTCGATGATGCTTCGCCCATTTTCTCTTGCAAGGCTGATACAGGTGGTGATGGAGTTCGGATTGTTTTTGTTGAACACCAGATAGTCTGTGACGGTGTGGGCCGAGTATTCATCGTAGAGGCTGTTGAAGCGATCCTTGTCGCTGGTGACAAGAATCAGCGCTATCCAGTAGTTCGGATTCTCGACGTGGGTAATTTTGTTGAGGTCAAGCAGCAGGTTAAAATTGACATCGAGAAACCTTGCAGTATTTTCTGCTCGTTCAAAATATCGGCTCATCCAGAAGAGTGATTCGGCAACACGGCTTAACATGATGGTAACTATTTTATTTTATTCGTCGACAACCCACGTATCCTTGCTGCCTCCTCCCTGTGAGGAGTTGACCACCAGTGAACCGCGCTTGAGCGCAACCCTTGTCAAACCGCCGGGGACTATAGTGATGGTTTTGCCATACAGGACGTACGGGCGGAGGTCGATATGACATCCCCATAGCTCGGTATCGTTGAAAAAACTGGGGTGGCGGGACAGCGAAATGGTTGGCTGGGCGATGTAGTTGCGGGGATTTGCCACAATCATCTCGGCAAACTTCTCCTGTTCTTCAATGGTTGACTCCGGCCCGATTAACATGCCGTAGCCCCCTGATTCATTGGCGGCTTTCACCACCAGAGAATCGAGGTTAGCAAGAATGTATTTCAGGTCAGCAGGGTCGCTTGCCAGCCAGGTTGGAACATTCTCCAGAATTGGATCCTCTCCGAGATAGTATTTGATAATCTTCGGGACAAAGCTGTAGATCACCTTGTCGTCAGCCACTCCGCAACCAATGGCGTTGGCAAGGGTGACATTTCCTTTGCGGTAAGCGTTGACAAGGCCTGCCACACCAAGTTTTGAATCAGGGCGGAAAACGAGCGGATCAAGAAATGCGTCGTCAACTCGGCGATATATCACATCTACCTGTTCAAGTCCCCTGGTGGTTCTTGTGTAAACCTTGTTGTTATTGACCACAAGATCTTTGCCTTCAGTCAGCTCGACACCCATCTGGCGGGCAAGAAAGCTGTGCTCGAAGTAGGCTGAATTATAAATGCCGGGTGTCAGCACCACAACGTTTGGTTCTCGACGGGAAGCAGTGCCAATCTCCTGCAGGGTGCGGAGCAGCTCCTGCGGATAATTTTCAATTGGCCGAATCTTGTATTTGTCGAAGAGTACCGGGAAGGCGCGTTTCATGGCCTGCCGGTTCTGCAGCATATAGGAGACACCACTTGGTGTGCGCAAGTTGTCTTCGAGCACAAGATAGTTGCCTTGCCTGTCACGGATGATATCACTTCCGGTAACATGAATGTAGATTCCGAGTGGGGGAGTCACCCCTACAAATTCGCGCCTGAAGTGTTGACTTCCAAGAATCAGTTCAGCAGGAATTATTTTTTCCTTGAGAATTTTCTGGCCGTGGTAGATATCGTTCAGAAACTCATTGAGTGCTGTAATTCTTTGGATCAGCCCTTTTTCGATAGTCGCCCATTCGTGGGCAGGTACAACTCGCGGAATGAGGTCAAAGGGAAAAAGGCGCTCGACACCCTCATCCTCACCATAAACGGTAAAGGTGATACCCTGGTTTCTGAAAAATATATTGACAATCTCCCTGCGGGCTTTGATATCGTCAATTGAAAACTGGGCAAAACGTTGAAGCATCTTGTCGTAGTGGGCCCTGGGGGTTCCCTCTGATGCGATAACCTCATCAAAAAACTGACGGGTTTCAGGCTCGTACCGCTCAAAGAAGCGACTCATAGGGGTATGGATTCTTGATGTTTATTGAGAATCATTTTCTGTTACCACTCTATAGCTTAAATAATTTCGGCTCATTCCCCAATATACCTAAATAAATTAAATCAAAGAGAAGATTTTTACATTTTTGTCGGTTATTTCCTTGAAAGCTTCTTTTTTTTATTGAACATGCCTCGCAGGGGCGATACATTACAGTAGGCAGGGTCTCTTGCTGATGCCCGAAATGACAGGGTTGTGTATTTGGCTCCTGGAAGCTCCGGGGAATGGCGGTAGATTGTGTTTATTGTGGGTCGATGTACAGCACAGATTTTTCAACGGCCGCTCAAACGCGGCTGAAACTTATTATTGATAAAATGCAATGAAGATATTGGTAACTGGCGCTGCCGGATTTATTGGGTTTCATGTCTGCAAGCGGCTGCTCGAAAGGGGAGAGCAGGTAACTGGAATCGATAACCTAAATGACTATTACGATGTTTCACTGAAGATGGCGCGCCTTGCTCTGCTGGAGCCCTGTGAGGGGTTTACGTTTGTGAAGGGTGATATTGCCGACCGGAGTGCGATGGAGGAGCTTTTCAGGAAGGGTGAATTTGAGCGTGTGGTTAATCTTGCTGCCCAGGCGGGTGTTCGCTATTCAATTGAGAATCCCCACGCCTATATTGAGAGCAATATAGTAGGGTTTCTCAATATACTTGAAGGGTGTCGGCATAACGGCGTGAAGCACTTGGTCTATGCCTCATCAAGCTCGGTGTATGGTGCCAATGAGACCATGCCTTTTTCTGTCCATGACAATGTTGATCACCCACTTTCACTCTATGCGGCAAGCAAGAAGGCCAATGAGCTGATGGCGCATACCTACAGTAACCTCTACAATCTGCCGACAACCGGTCTGCGCTTTTTTACCGTGTACGGTCCGTGGGGAAGGCCTGATATGGCTCTCTTTCTCTTCACTGAGGCTATTCTGAAGAACAAGCCCATCCAGGTGTTCAATTACGGAAAGCATCGTCGCGATTTTACCTTTATCGACGATATTGCCGAGGGAGTTCTGAGAACACTCGATCACGTTGCCGAACCAAATCCCTTGTGGTCAGGTCTCAATCCCGACCCTGGTACGAGCAAAGCTCCATGGAGAGTGTACAATATCGGCAACAACAGTCCGGTCGAGCTCCTTGATTACATTAAAGCACTTGAAGGGCAACTTGGCCGGAGTGCCATAAAAGAGTTTCTTCCACTGCAGCCCGGTGATGTCCCCGACACCTGCGCCGATGTTGATCAATTGATGGAGGATGTTCATTACAAGCCGGAGACCACTGTGCCAGAAGGTATCAAACGTTTTGTTGCCTGGTATCGCGAGTATTATGGTGTTCAGGTGTGAGTGAACCTTTTATTTGTTAGCAACTATATCTCTATGACGACACAAGATATTCGGTGGGTACAACGACTGAACCATTTTAATCATGCGTTTGCTCTTGCTGCCGAGCGCAATCTTTCCGATCTCGAACAGCAGGGATTGATACAGGGTTTTGAATATACCCATGAGCTGGCGTGGAAGACGCTGAAGGATTTTCTCGAACATCGCGGTACAGAAGCTCTTTATGGCTCGAAAGATGTTAGAGATTTAACGTCTAAAATGCGTGTTCAATTTTGTTTCGTTGTTAGATATCGTTCAGACCTCGACAAGCTCATTACGGTGGATAAAGGAATTGATGATATGGCAAAAAAATACTTGATATCATTCAAGGAATCCGAATTGGACCTTCTCCGGAGTTTGTTATGGGGCTTGATGGTACAACATATACATTACATTTTAATTCAGGATTCAATGAGGCGACGTATGTTTGGTGGGGTACGTTACCGATTCAGTGGCTTGAGCTACAACCTTTAGTACAATACCTTGAAGAACTTATAGCGGCTTATCGACCAAATACCGATAAGTGAGACGATAATTTCACCAGGAGAAAAAGATGAATACCAGAAAACATACCAAGTTTGTTCATGCAGGTAACTATGCTGCCGAAGTAGAAATCGAAATTATTGATTCTGAAGATGGGTGGGCACCTTATATCAGTCTTGATGATGCGTTAAAACTTGACAGGGTGCGAGAGGCACTCCAGTCAGGTGATGTTGCGGCAGCCAGCACATACGCGAAAAAGGTCTATGCGTTATCGACGGTAGCCGCGTGAATTTTTTGTGTCACACTGGTCAGCCTTAAATTCTCCAAGTTGACATTTCGGGTTGGGAGCCAGTTCTGGCAGCTCATAAAATCATTGAGTTGGCCTATAGTTTGACACTGTACCTGCTCTGATTAAAGACGTTATGAACAAGAAAACCCTAGCATTGACTGAGGAAAACGAAGAATTAAACAAAAAGCTTATACAGCTTAATGGAGAATTTTTAGATCTGTTTACCCGTCATAAAGAGATGGTGGATGATGAGTACGTTATTTTGACTTCACTTTATCTTGAGAAATTAGGCTGTTTTCAGCTTGAGTTGCTTCAAAAGAAAACCGAAGCAGCCCGGCTTAAAATGAAAATGAGTATGATACAGGCGGCAATAAACCGAGATGAACATCCCGATTTACCAGCGATAGAGAATTTGGTCAATAATAGATTTCGGGAATATTATGCTGAAATTGAGGCACAAGCCGCCGCTTTGGATCAGGCAAAAAAAGTGCTTTCACACCTGGTTTCTGCAGAAGATACCCTGAAACTGAAAGAATTGTTTCGAGTACTTTGCAAAAGACTTCATCCCGATCTGAACCCAACGCAAACGGAAGATGAAAAAGATTTGTTCATCAAGGTAAAAGCCGCTTATGATCTACAAAAAATACATGAGCTTCAGAATATACTTCTCTATCTGGATGAAACTAATAATGACAAAAAACCACTTCTCTCAACCGATGAGAAAATGGCAAGAGTTGAACATCTTGAAAACAATATCAAGTCGTTAAAATGCAAAATAGGGCAATTACATGAAGCATTTCCTTTTAATGTCAAAGAATTGGTTTTTGATGAAAAATATATAGTTGAAAAGCGGGGTGAATTGCGAAATGACATTGAGAAGTTTGATGAACAGATAGCCAAGTATTCAGATATCATCAAGTTAATGACAGATGAATGAATCTATCATACCAGTAACGCCAGGCTTGCTGGCTCTCCTGAGTGGTTTTGAAAAAGGTATTGTTCCTTTTTCTCAGGAAATATTTCTGATGGACATAGTTGTCGCCGGTACAAGTTATTGCGCCGAGATTGATGTAATTGATATACAAATAGTGCCGGAGAAAGTTTTAGTAATGAAAAGGGAGACTGATAATAAATATGACAAGTTTGCGATTGCACTTTATTGTGAAGATATCAAAATTGGATTTGTGCCCGCAACAATGAATTTGGTCTGTTCACGCTTAATGGATGCTGGAAAAGTATTTTTTTGCAGGGTAGTTTCGAAAAACTGGATTGATACATGGTTGCAAATTAATGCCAATATCTATATGGTTGACTAATTGCCGGATGGGGAGAAGCTTATGCTTTTATGTTATAAGTTTCATAATTTGTCCTTTTGGATAACAACAGGCATAAACTGACCTCCTCATTTACTGTATGAATATCTCCAGCTTTTTGCCTAACGCGTCAGCATAGTGAGAGAGCGTTGACAACCTGATGTCTTCTGCATGGTTTTCGATGCGGGAGATGGCTGATTTATGAGTTTTGAGCTTTTCAGCAATCTCAACCTGAGTCATACCAGCATTCCTCCTTGCCTGTTTCAGCAAAACTCCAATCTTGAAGTGTTTGTAACCTTCGTCAAATGACGCAGCAAACTCCGTGTCAACAGCTTTACGATTAACGATGTATTTTTGCAAATCACTCCTGATATTTTCACTCCTGATATTCCTTTTTTCTTTGTTCTGCTAACGCAATTTCCTGATGCGGTGTTTTCTGGCTCTTCTTTGAAAAACCATTCGTCAAAATAACAAACCTTCCTTTATCCAGGAATCCCAATAGCCTGAAAGCATTATTGCCAAACTGAGCTCTAAACTCCCGGATGCCATCACTGTTTTGCATTTTTTGAAATATTCCTGTGGTACCATCGGTAACGATTCGATCAAGTTAAGCACCCATACGATTTTTTGAGTTTCCTTGGCCAAAAGGGAGTCCAAAAAATTCCTGAACAGGTGCATTCCCTGTCGGTGTTGTATAAAAAATAACCCCTCGCGTGGCTTTATGTTAACAATAATGTCAAAAAGTAGCAAGCTAAAAACCAGTTTTGCACCGAACTTGCGAGATCGGCAGGCCTTCTCGCTCGTTTATTGACCGATTTATCCAGAGTCATACAAATGCTCAATTTCCACTTTTTCTCACTCGCCTCAATTTTTCATTCACTTTCTCTTACACATCTTGCCACACCATCCTCAATCAACATTCTCAAGCAGGCATCGATCTGCACCAAAGGGTCTCTGGCGCAATATCAATATTACCTGGCCACACCACTATGCCATACTGCACCGATGATTATATTGGCAGAAAATTATTCAAAAGTAACCAGTCTCAACAATACTGCGGGAGGTGTCGGTGCAAATATTTTTAACAGGGGTGGGGTGTGTCGGAAAATCAACCATCGGCCCAATAATTGCCGAATTGCTCGGTATAAATTTTTTTGATCTCGATGTGGAAGTGGAAGCCTTCTTTCAAACCAGTATTGAGCGCCTGCAGGGCAGATTTTTCAACATGCACGGGTATCGGATTGAGGCAGCAAAAGCTCTTACTCATTTACTGAATCGTCCTGAGAGCAGGGAGAGTGTTATAACATTGCCGCCAAGTGGTTTGATGGGAGGATACCTGAAGGCCTTGAAGAAGAGCAGTGGCATCAAGGTGGCCATTACCGACAAGCCGGAAAATATTGTCGAGAGGCTCAAGTTTTACGATATCGATTCCATTCCGATCGAGAAAGAGTTGTCACCCAAAGAGAAAAAATTGTATCTGAGGGAGATAAAGCGTGACATGAGTTACTTTGGCAAAACTTACAAGCGGGCAGACCTGCAGGTTGACATATCGGGTCTGGATCCAGTTCAGGCAGCTCATAAAATCATTGAGATGATCAAGTTACAACCGGATCTTGACCACCAGCATTCCGGCATTGCCGGAGTTACTCGGCCTGATGGTGAGGCTGTCTGAAACGAAGACTGGTGATCTTTGAAGTGGGAGAGAGGTTAGGCTTCAAGCACAGAATAAACTGTTTTGTGGCTGTAGGTCACGATGGCAACAACTGCATTGGCAGCATGGTGAACAAGGCGAAAGGGTGTGTTGCTTTGGCTTTGATTGGGGGAATATTTTGTATTTTGACCTCTACAATTTAACAGAACAAGACGTGCGATGGGAAATCTCTCTGCAATATATAAGCGCCTTTCTACAGGTGCGTTAAAAGGTGATGAGCTTGACTCCTACTATGTTGATGCGTTTGAGGGACGTGGCGATAACCCTGTTATGTCTCTTAAAAGACGGTTGCTCGACAATCCGGGTGGAAAGCTGAAAATTCTCTTTTCCGGTTATCGGGGCTGCGGAAAAAGTCGTGTGGTGTGATGTTCATCCGGTTGTCTGGAGTATTTTGCAGGAACGCAAACTGATTCCATGAGCAGTATGAACGCAGAACCGAATGAGTATGCTGAAAACAGCAAGAATGCCGAGCGTTTTTTTCTGGAAACCAGTCGGGGCGCGTTTTTATTTGCTGTTACCAACGATGAGTTTGTACAGCAAGATTTCAATAAAGCACTTCGGTTTCGCCTGCTGGGGAGAGGTAAAACCATCCATATCCACGACTGGCAAAAGGATGGCGAGGGGCTCTATCCTGCGGAGCAGTTGCGCAGTCTCCAAAAAAAATATCCCGATACCGCTGGACTTATCCTGACTGGTCTTGATTTCAGCTTTCTGGGGGAGGCTGAAAAAGCTCGATTGCTCCATGAAAAAGCGGTAGAAATAAAGAATCTGAAAAGCTGTCGTGAGCTGGAGCGCACCAATCCGCAAAGCCACCAAACTCATATTGCCGGAACGCTTGGCAAGCTTGCGGGTTTGCAAGTGGCGCTGAACGATTTTTCCGCAGCCGGGCGTGGCTATCGTGAGGCACTGGAAATTTACCGGGAGCTTGCCCGAAGCACATCTTCTACCTTTCTGTCAGATGTTGCCGCAACGCTGGGCAACCTGGCGCAAGTGGATGCTGCCCAAAACGATTTCACCTCTGCTGAAAAAGGGTATCAGGAAGCGCTGAGCCTCTATCGCGAGCTTGCCAATACCAACCCTTCGACCTATTTGCCCTATGTGGCTGCAACCCTCAACAACCTGGCGAAGATACAGTCAACCATGAATGAGTCAACAGCAGCCCTTCAAGGCTATCAAGAGGCTCTGAAAATAACGGGCGAGCTTGCCAGTGCGGTTACCTGGCTGCATGTTTCGGACTTCCACCTGAGTGACTGCGCCCCTTACGATCAGGAGGTTATTCTTCGTTCCCTTGTCGAATCGGTCAAGTGGTTCAGGCAGGAGGGTCATGCACCTGACCTGATTTTTGCAACCGGTGATATCGCAAAGAACGGCAAAGCAAGAGAGTATGAGCAGGCAACGCAATTTTTCGATGCCCTGCTCAAAGCCGCCGGGCTTGGCAAAGAGCGTTTGTTCATTGTGCCTGGCAGACAAGGCAGTGGCCAAACCGCGCACTTTACGCCACTTACTACGGGAATCAGGTAACTATTTTCCCCATTCGCTACGAAGATACCCCGGTCGAAAAGTGGACGCTTGATACCGGTATCTTTCCCTCGCCCTCATATACCCGGAGTTTTACAATACCGGGACGCATGCTGCAGGGTTCAGCGGATGCAAGGGAGAGTATCACGGATGATAACGATTCAGTTGAAAGCTATCAGGCTGCTCTCATGGAGGATCTGTGCAAAATCAGCCTGCTTGGCACCCACGCTCTTGAGAATATTCCTGTAGGGTTAACCGAAACCTTTGTCTCTCTGCACATCTCCGAAACCTGGCGGAGCGACCGGCGGTTTAACGATGCCAACCTTCCCCATGAGGCACTCAAGGAGGAGCAGATCCGCACTCCCGAAGAGGTGATGCGGCTGGTTTTTGCGAAGAAACGCCTCTTACTGGTTATTGGCGACCCCGGTTCCGGCAAAACCACGCTGCTCAAACATTACGCACTGACATGCCTCAAAAAAGAGGAGTATAAAAAACTTGGCTTCACTGAAGCGGTTCTCCCCTTTTTTCTCCCGCCGCGAGAACTGATAGAGCAAGGCTCAACCTTTGCTCCGCTCTCCCGCCAACTCTTTATGTGGTCTGAAACTCACTTTTTGGATATTGAGGAGAGCCGCTTTGCCGAGTGGCTTAAAAACCGCAAAACAGTGCTCCTCTTTGATGGCCTTGATGAAATCAGCGATCCCGAACAGCGCATCAGGGCCTGTGCCTGGATTGACCGGATAGTCTCCCGCTTTACCCATGCGCGTGTTGTGGTAACCTCCCGCGCTACAGGGTACCGGAAGGGGGAGGGGATTGAGCTTGCTTCGCTCCATACAAGGGCCGATATTATGGACTTTACAGCGGAGCAGCAGGCAGAATTTCTGGAGAATTGGTTCAGTGCAGCCCTTCTTGCTGAATTGCCACCAGCAAAAATAACAGCGGAAAGGTGGAAGGATCTCCAGAAACAGAAGGTTCTACAAAAAGCAAAAACAATCATCGAGTTTTTGGGCCGTGAAGGAAACAAAAGTTTACAGACACTGGCACGGGTGCCCATGCTGTTGCAGATTATGGCGATTCTCTGGAAAGAGAGGGAGTTTCTTCCGGGAACTCGGGGTGAACTGTACGAGGCCGCCCTGAACTATATTCTCGATTATCGCGACAGGCAAAAAGAGATTAAGCCTCTGCTTCCGGCTAATGAGGCTTTGCGTGTGCTGGCCCCGGTTTCGCTCTGGATGCAGGAGCTCCTTGGAAAAGATGAGGTTGCGCGGGAGGCCATGCAGCAGCAGATGCAAGTGCAGCTCGATACGCTCGATCATGCACCTTCAGCATCGGCTTTCTGTAAAAATCTTGTTGATCGTGCCGGGCTGCTGGTTGAGTATGGCGACAGGGAGTATGTGTTCCGCCATAAATCATTCCGTGAGTATATGGCAGGTCATCAGCTCAACAAAGATCTCAAGCATGAGGGCCGTATCATGACGCTGGTGGAGTATTTCGGCAACGACTGGTGGGAAGAGCCACTCCGCTTTTTTATTGGCCAGGTTGATGCCGAAACCTTTGACTCCTTTATGCAGAGGCTTTTCGACTCGACGGTCAGCGCCGACATGACGCAGAAGCAGCAGGATTTGCTGGATACACTCATCAGGGAGGCGCCGCAGAAGAAGATTGATGCACTGAAGAGTAAATTGCTTGACCAGGCGACCACGCTGAACCGGCAGCGATACCTGCTCAAGTCTCTTGAGGGGATCGGCCAGTTTGATACCCATGTTGCAAATGTCCGTAATCTGTTGCAGCAGTTCAGGGAATCGGGCCTTGGCAAAGAGCCAACAGTTGGCTCAGCAGGTTTAATGACGGACAAGCTTGGTGCCGACTATATCCTGATACCGGGCGGAACCTTCAACTACTCTGTGACAAAAAAGCCGGAAACAGCGCCAGACCTTTACGTTGCCAAATACACGGTGACGAATCGTCTTTACCGCTGCTTCATCAGCTATCTCATGGGAAACAAGATTGAATTTGCCAATAACCTGCTGGTCGCAACTTATCTGGAAGTTCTGTATGAAAAGGCACGTCCAATCGATGGATTCAGCGACTATCTCATCAAGGGTAAAAAAGATCCTGTCACGCTTTTTCGATCCCGTTATGATGACGACAAGCGGTTCAACAAGGATGATCAGCCGGTGGTTGGTGTAAGCTGGTATGATGCCCGGGCCTGCGCTCTCTGGCTTTCGCTTCTTGAGGACAATGGCGGTGAAACTCAGCGCTATCGTTTGCTGGAAGAGAGGGAGTGGGAATATGTAGCGGCAGGCAAGGAGGGTCGTCTCTATCCTTGGGGAAATGCAGAGCCAACCCCAAAACTGGCAAATTATGATGAGAATGAAGGCACCACAACCCCGGTTGGTCGTTATCCTGAAGGCACCACCCCCGAAGGGCTGTACGATATGGCAGGCAATGTGTTTGAGTGGTGCAGCGATTCAGTTGGTTCGCGCCGTGTTCTTCGTGGCGGGAGCTGGAACGGCAGCGCCGAGGGCTGTCGGTCGGCTGATCGCAGCAACGGCACCCCCCCGACGGCCGGAGCAGCGGTGATGGCTTCCGCCTGGTGTTCGTCCCGTAGTCAGTTGGCTGCTCATTCCGGCTTTGCTTTTGAGCGCGCTTCGATACGGCCTTCGGCCTACTCAGCGACCGGTCATCGGATGCCGAGTAGCGCAAAGCGCGTATTGTCTCGAATTACAGATATGCTGATAACTGTTGATCGACTTTTCGAGTGAGGCAATCGCTTTTATCAGGCTGCTCAGATCAAGTTTCATGACTCTACTCCGGCTTCAGATGCGGAAAGAAGATAACCTCCCTGATGGAATCCTGCCCCGTAAGAATCATTACCAGGCGGTCAATACCAATGCCGATACCGGCGCATGGAGGCATACCGTACTCAATGGCGCGGAGGAAGTCTTCGTCGACAATCATTGCCTCTTCGTCGCCGCGCTGCCTTAGTTTGGCCTGCGACTCCAGTCTTTCGCGCTGGATGACGGGGTCGTTCAGTTCGGAGAAGGAGTTGCAGACCTCTTTGCCGCCGATGATCAATTCAAAGCGTTCAACAATGCCGGGCTGTGAGGGGTGCTCCTTGGCCAGGGGCGACATCTCGGTGGGGTAGTCGATGATGAAGGTTGGCTGAATGAGCTTTGGTTCCACAAATTCACCAAAAATTTCGTCGATAATTTTGCCGCTGCTGATTTTCGGGTCGAGTTCGAGACCGAGATCTTTGGCTGTGTAGCGAAGCTGCTCTTCTGACTGGCCAGCAATATTTTTGCCGGTGTATTCGGCAATGGCGTCAATAATGCTCAGGCGGCGAAAGGGTGGCTTGAGGCTGATGTCGTTGCCGAGAAAGGTGGTGATTTCGCTCTTGTTGACCGCGAGGGCGGTATGGCTGAAGAGCTCTTCGACCATTTTCATCATCCAGTTGTAATCCTTGTAGGCAACGTAGAGCTCAACCTGGGTGAATTCGGGGTTGTGGAAGCGGTCGATCCCTTCGTTGCGGAAATCTTTGGCAAACTCAAAGACGCCGTCAAAACCGCCGACGATGAGCCGTTTGAGGTAGAGTTCGTTGGCAATGCGCAGGTAGAGTTGCATGTCGAGCGCATTGTGGTGCGTGGTAAAGGGACGGGCTGCGGCGCCACCGTAGATGGGCTGCAAAATCGGGGTTTCGACCTCAAGCCATCCGTTGCCCGTAAAGGAGTTGCGCATGAAGGAGACGATGGCGCTCCGCTTGATAAAGGTCTCTTTGACCTCCGGATTGACAATCAGGTCAACATAGCGCTGGCGGTAACGAAGCTCCTTGTCGCTGAAGGCATCAAAAACGACCTTTTCGCCGTCGACCTCTTTTTCTTTGGCGACGGGGATGGGGCGCAGCGATTTGGTGAGCAGCTCCAGCGACTCAGCATGGACGGAGATTTCGCCGGTTCTGGTTTTGAAGGTAAAGCCCTTGATGCCGATGATGTCGCCGATGTCGAGTAGTTTGAAGGTGTCGTAGGTAGCGTCGCCTACCTCATCCTTTTTCATATAGATCTGGATTCGGTCTGCGGAGTCCTGGATGTGGAAAAAGGAAGCTTTGCCCATTTTTCGGATGGTCATGATGCGTCCAGCCACAGAGACCGGCGTTTTGGCCTCTTCCACGAAATTGGTGATGATCTCACCGGAAGAGTGGGTGACCTCAAAGTGGGTGGGGTAGGGGTTGACTCCCGCATCCATAAGCTGCTGGCGCTCTTCAAGACGGCGCTGCATCTGGTCGTTCAGCGAAATCGGGGCTGGTTGTTCCTGGGTATTCTTGTTCGGTTCGTTCTCTTTCTGCATGATGGTCGGCGGCCTCTGAAATTCTGTTAGTTAAAAAATATGGTGAGTCTCAATGCTCCAGTCGGTCAGGAGCAGGTACGGGTTTTCAGCCAGACGTAGGGAATGGTGCTTATTTTCTGGAAAAAAGAGCGATAGGCTCTTTTTGAAAAGACATCGTACCGGTTTTTTTCGATAGCGGTTAAAATATTGCCGTAGTTGATGCTGCTGATGGCGACACCAAAGCGGCTTCGTTTTTCAAGCATGGGTATCCCTTTTTCGGAGGAGCGGTAGTAGCCTCTTGCCCGTTCGACTTGAAACTTCATCAGATTGAGGAAGTTGTCGTTCATGGTTTTCTGCATCAGCTCTTCACTTGAATAGTTGAAACGGCGCAGATCTTCAAGTGGAAGATAGATTCTCCCTCGATCAACATCTTCGCCGACATCACGCAGAATATTGGTTAACTGCATGGCTATGCCCAGTTCTATGGCATGTTGGAGCGCTTGTTTGTCACCGTAGCCAAAAATTTCGGAGGTCATCAGACCAACCACCGCGGCGACCTTGTAGCAGTAGACATAGAGTTCGTCAAAGGTTTCGAAGGGTTTGAACTCAATATCCATGGCGACCCCATCCATCAGATCAAGGGGAAGCTCTATCGGAATGGAATAGTTTTTCAGGGTGTCGTGCCAGGCCATCATGATTTGATCGTTATCAACTTTTCCTGCATAGCAGGCTTTGAGTTTCGATTTCCAGCCCTCCAGCATCCGATAGATCTCTTCTCTGGTGATCAGGCCCTTTGCCAGTTTCTCCTCTGCCATATCAACAACGTCATCGACGGTGCGCAGCAGGGCGTAGATGGCAAAAATAGGGTTCTGCTGTTTTTTTGGCAGAAAGAGGCTGGCAAGGTAGAAGGTTTTGGCGTGCTTTTTAGAAATCTGACGGCAGTAGGCATAAGCATTTTCGAGCGTTATCAGCTTATGGCTCTCCTGACCCGTAGAGTTTTTGGTATTGTTCTGATTCATCTGATATGTACTTCCATATTGCCTTTTTGGAGCCGGTTTAGGGCTTGTTTGGTTCATTACAGCTTTTTTCCCTTTTACGGTATTGGGGTGAAAGCAAAAAAGTGTACATTTTTGAACGGTTTGAAGACGATTCGACAATGAACCACCAAGATAAAACAATGGCTGTAATATAGCAACATGCCAAGTTTCAGCTCATGATCATTCGCACACTTATGTAATTTATTACTGCAACCTTGAAGACTGTTACCCCTGAAAACAAACGGGAAAAGGCTTTTCTTGTTGGCCTCTGTTCCCCCCCCGAAACACCTCGATCACTTGTTGAGGAGTATCTTGATGAGCTTGCTTTTCTGGCCGATACGGCCGGAGCTGATGTAGTCGACTCGTTCATACAGGATAAAAAACTCCGTGATCCTGCCTATTGTATCGGAAAAGGCAAGGTTGAAGAGCTTGTTATTATTGTCAAGGAGAAGGAGATTGACCTTGTGATTTTCGATGATGATCTTTCTCCCGCGCAGGCCAGAAACCTCGAACAGTCGCTGGAGTGCAAGGTTATTGACCGTACCGGCCTCATCCTGCAAATTTTTGCCATAAGGGCTCAATCGGCCCAGGCAAAAATGCAGGTTGAGCTTGCGCAGCTTGAGTATATGCTTCCCCGTCTCTCAGGTAAGTGGACTCATCTCTCGAAACAGAAGGGAGGTATTGGAAACAAGGGGCCTGGTGAAACCCAGATTGAAACTGACCGCCGTCTGGTTCGCAACCGCATCTCACTGCTGAAAAAAAAGCTGAAGGAGGTTGCCCTGCAGCACGATACCCAGACCCGCGGTCGCCAGAGCGTGCAGCGTGTCTCTTTGGTTGGCTACACCAATGCAGGCAAGTCAACCCTGATGAATGTACTCTGCCCCGAGGCTGAGGCCTTTGCTGAAAACAGGCTCTTTGCCACGATCGACACCAAGACTCGACGTCTTGAACTCAATATCAACAAGCTTGTTCTGCTTTCGGATACGGTTGGTTTTATCCGAAAACTGCCTCACACGCTTGTCGAGAGTTTTAAGTCGACTCTTGATGAGGTGCTTCAGGCCGATTTTCTGCTTCATGTGATCGATATCAGCCATCCAGGTTTTGAGGAGCAGATGAGTGTGGTGCGCGACACTCTCAAGGAGATTGGTGTTGAGCACGACAATATCATTGAGGTGTTCAACAAGATTGATGCTCTCGAAGATCCGTCGATCCTCCGCGACATCAGTGAGAAATATCCGGATGCCGTGTTTATTTCTGCAATTCGGGGAGTCAATATTTCGCTCCTCAAAGAGATGATTGCTCAACAGATTGACCGCGAATACACGGAACGCCATATCAGTGTACATGTCTCAAACTATAAACTGATAACGTACCTGTACGAACATACAGAAGTTATCGACAAGCGCCATGTTGATGAAGAGGTTGAGCTGACCTTCAGGGTTCGTAACACCGAACTCAAACATATTGATGCTCTTGTCAACGCTTCACAACACACACCATCCTGATGCTGGAAATTTACAATTCGACAAAAAAGGCGATCCCTGAGCAGTTGCTCGAAAAGGCAGTTTTGTTTGTTTTTGAACAGGAGGGTTACAGGGTTGAATCTGTTGTCTGTGTTTATTGTGGCAACAAGATGATACAGCGCATAAACCGTGAGTTTCTTGGGCATGACTATCCTACCGATACCATTACGTTTCGTTACAACAGGGGGAGTGAGGTCGATGGTGAATTCTACATCTCGCTTGATATGGTCAGGGAAAATGCGTTGAAGTTTGGTGTTGATTTTCAGCAGGAGCTTCTGCGTGTCACCTTTCATTCCGCGCTTCATCTTATTGGTATTGATGATCAGACACCGGAGGAGCGAACGCTGATGCAGGAAAAAGAGGCATTCTATCTTGGCCTTATCAGCGCAGAAACATCAGCGTACGAACAGTTGACGTGCGAGAAAACTGAAGATCAGAACCCGTAAAACTAAACTTATTAAGGCTTTAAACTTTATATAAATTCTTGGTTAAATAAATTGTTTTTTTATGAATATTGTCATTAATGATGTCCCCTGCAGTGCGTTGACCGGTCAGACAATCGGCAAGGCTGCCCAATTAAACCACAGTCATGTCGGGCACCTTTGCGGAGGCCGTGGCATCTGCCAGACTTGCTATGTAACCGTTCGGGAAGGGAGTGATTGCCTTTCTCCGCTTTCCGACATTGAAAAAGCTTTTTTATCTGAACGACAGATCCAGAGTGGCGGACGTCTTGCGTGTCAGGCGACCATCGAACATGATGGAGCTCTCAATGTTCTTTCACGCCCTGAAGAAATTCGCCAGCTGCTGTTCAGCAATCCAGTTGCCCTTTTTCCTTTCGTTGCAACAATGGCAAGTGATACTGCGTCGAGAATTCTTCCCGGCATTTCCAATCTTGCCGGGAGAATTGTCAGGGGAGAGGTTCGCTCAACAGATGAGGCCGAGGAGATGTTGGTGGTTGCCGCACCAGCTTCGCAATCCGTAGTGCTCTCCCGGCCGGAGCCAGTTAAGCTTGAGCCTGTAGTGCTGAAAGTGAGTGCTCCGGTTGTTGTGCCGCTTCCTGTTGCAGTAAAAGAGAGTACTGCGCCAACGGTTACTGCGGTCACTCTTGAAGGGATTGATGAAGCGCATACCCTGAAGCTTGTTTCCGCCGGGGTGAATAGCCTTGAACAACTGCTTGAAAAAGGGCGTGAAAAGAGTGGACGCAAGGAGCTTGCTGTTGCTGCTGGTATCGGTGAGGATGCTATCCTCAAGCTGGTCAACCGTGTCGATTTCGGAAGGATCAGGGGGATAAGCGCTTCCACAGTTGAACTGCTTGAAGCCGCAGGTGTTGGCACAGTTTTTGACTTCACTCAACGAAATCCTTCAAACCTCTATGCCAAGATGCAGGTGATCAACAAACAAAAAAAATTGGTCTCACTGGTGCCATCAGTTGATCAAATAAAAGAGTGGATTAATCAGGCTAAAAAATTGCCGATTTTGGTTATCGCCTGAGAATGGTCAAGTGCTTGTCCTTTTGTCCCAAGCGCCTGTCACCTTGTCATTTCGACGAACGAAGTGAGGAGAAATCTTATAGCACCCTAATCAAGATTTCTCGCTGATGCTCGAAATGACAGGATTATATATTTTAACATGATCGCGCAGGCATAAGCTGAGACCTGAGTGGTGAATAGTCGAATAAGCCTCCCTGTTCATCAAGTGGTGGATAGGGGGCTCCTTTTTCCCGGAGTTCCTTGCTCAGACGCGGATAGGCAAACTCAAAGAGCATCCGTTCAAAGCATTCCTGGTCGAGACGGGGTTTGCTGTATATTCCTTTTTCTCCTCTCTGGCGTTGTGCCTCAAAGAGAATGACCGCAGTGGCTACAGAGACGTTCAGGGATTCTCCCATGCCGAGCATTGGCACCATAATAGCATGGTTTGCCCCTTTAATGGCCTCTTCCGATATGCCATCCCATTCGGCCCCTACGACGAGGGCGGTTGGAATGGTATAGTCGACACTTCTGAAATCCCGGCACCCCTCCCTGTTGGTTGCGACGAGAATCTGCATTCCTTTTTCTGACAACTTCCGGTAAACTGTTTCAATGTCAGGATACATGTTCATGGTTACCCATTTGCTTGCTCCTGCAGCGGCTTTTTGTTCGGTATAAATGGATTTACGGTACGACACGGCATGAATTTCTCCAACTCCGACACCATCACAGCTTCGTATAATGGCAGAGAGGTTGTGGGCCTTGTTGACGTTATCCATGACAACCGTAAGGTCAGGCTGGCGATGGAGCAGCATGGTACGGATTTTGCGGAATCGCTCGGGAGAGATCAAGAGTATGGGAGATGGGTGAAGAAAAAAAAACGAATACAAGAAAGCAAATTTTTTTCGTAATCTGAAGGATGAAGATATCAATATCGGGCAGTTGAGGGCTTCAACCTTGCGGGGGTTCCTTTTTTTAAGTATATCACCAATGGTTAGCCCTTTGGGTAGTGGCAAATAATCTGTACAGAGGTTGGTCCGAGGCGCGTGGAAACAACATTATGAATCTTCATACAAAAAAACACCCCCATCTTGAACACCTGCTTGAAACGGCAAAACCAGTGTATCTTGATTCTGCCTCAAAAGTTCTGATTCTCAGCGATCTTCATATTGGCAATGGCGGCAGGCGGGATGAATTCAAGCGTAATGCGGCACTTGTCAAATCTATGCTCGAGAGCTATTATTTGCGCGAAAAATATAGTCTTGTTCTTAATGGTGATGTGGAGGAACTCTTCAAGTTTCCTCTCGACAGTATTGAGTCGGCGTGGGGTGATATGTATAATCTGTTTTTAAAGTTTAAGCAGAATGGTTTTTTCTGGAAAACCTATGGAAACCATGATGCTGCGTTGCTTGATGAGAAGGGGTACCGGCTTGCTTCATCAATGGTCGAATCGCTGAAATTTTATTATGGCGATGAAACATTGCTGCTCTTTCATGGTCATCAGGCATCGGTACTGTTGTGGGAAACTTATCCGATGGTGAGTCGTGCTGTGATTTTGTTTATCCGCTACATTGCAAAACCTGCGGGGATCAGAAATTTTTCCAAATCCTATAATAGCCCCCGAAGATTTGCCATAGAGAAATCGATTTATGAGTTCTCGAATCAATCAAAAATTGTTTCCATCATCGGTCATACTCATCGCTCCCTCTTTGAATCCCTCTCAAAGGTGGATTTTTTGAACTACAGAATTGAGGAACTCTGCCGGGCCTATCCGTCAGCGGATGGAGACAAACGAACACTGATCAAGCAAAAAATTGCAGCTTTGAAAACACAGCTTGATGCCTGTTACAAGCGAGGCAAGAAAATAGGTCTGCGCAGTGGCCGCTACAATAATATCACGATTCCAAGCATCTTCAATTCAGGATGTACCATTGGAAAGCGGGGTATTACAGCGCTTGAAATTGAAGGGAACAAAATCAGGCTTGTTTACTGGTACAATGGCAAGCAGAGCAGAAAATTCATCAGCGACCGTGATAACCAGCCTGTCGAACTTGGCACAACCGGCTTTTCAAGGGTTATTCTGAACGAGGATTCTCTCGATTATGTATTCTCCCGTATCCATCTTTTGGCCTGAAACGAACTGATTTTTCAGAAGCATTTCATGCTACATGAGATTTTGAGGGTCAACATCAACGGTGAAAATAAGCTTTGATGAACGGAAACGGGCGGTGATGTCGTCGTTCATCTGTTTGATGAAAAGTGGTGAAAGCTTGCCACTGACAAGTTTGACAATCACATGGTAGCGGTAACGGTCTCTTATTTTGGCAATTCCCGCTGGTGCCGGGCCGAGGATGCCTCCTCTCTCCGCAGGAAGGTGCCTTGCCAGGGTATTCTTGCAATAGAGCGCCGCAGCTTCCGCCTGTTTTTCTTCCTCCGAGGTGCATTCAAATTTTATAAGCCGTGATGCTGGAGGATAGAGCAGCTCCTTTCTTATGGCGCTTTCCTTGAGAAAAAATTTTTCATAACTACCCTCAAGAATGGCAGCGAAGACATCGCTCTCCCTGTTATACACTTGCAGGTAAACTTCGCCAGGTTTTGATGCGCGTCCGGCGCGTCCGGCCACCTGTGTGAGCAGGGAAAAGACCCGCTCAGAAGCCCTGAAGTCAGGGATATTGAGCCCGATATCAGCCATGAGCACTCCAACAAGGGTGACTGCTGGAAAATCGAGCCCTTTGGCTACCATTTGCGTGCCGAGCAGAATGCGTGCTTTGCGCTCGTGAAACTCTTTGAGAATTCGACCGTGGGAGCCTTTGGTCGTTGTGGTATCAACATCCATCCGCAGAATTTTTTCGTCGGGGAAAAGAGTTTGTAGCTCCTCTTCGATGCGCTCGGTGCCACTGCTCTTAAAAAAAAGTTCGGTAGATGTACACTGTTTGCATGAAGCCGTGTAGCGTTCCGTAAAGCCGCAGTAGTGGCAGCAGAGCTGCTTTTTGGTGGCATGGTAGACGAGCGGGATGTTGCAGAACTTGCAGAGAGGGATGTGCCCACATGCAAGGCAGAAGATGCTTCCTGCAAATCCTCGTCTGTTTTGCAATAGAATGACCTGCTCGTCTTTCTCGAGCCGGAGCGCTATCTGGCCGTAGAGCAGCTCAGAGATTGATGGCGAGGCTTTTGGACTATCTTTCATCAAGACCAGATTGATGACGGGCATGGTAGCCCCATCGACACGTTCCGGGAGGTTGATAAGGGTGTACTTGCCGCTCCTGGCGTTATGGTATGATTCGAATGAAGGGGTTGCTGTTCCGAGCACGCAGATCGCTTTGCTGAGCACCGCTCTCATGATGGCGGTATCCCTGCCATTATAGCGGGGGTTGCGATCTTGCTTGTAAGCGCCGTCGTGTTCCTCGTCCACAATGATTGCGCCAAGGTTTTCGAGAGGAGCAAAAATGGTTGATCGGGCTCCAAGGGCAATTTTGGTTTTTCCAAGTCTGAGGCTGTGCCAGGCATCATATTTCTCCTGGTTGCCCATTGCGCTGTGCAGGATAGTGATGTCGTCATGAAAGTGTTCCCGGAACCGGCCTGCTGTTTGCGGGGTCAGCGCTATTTCAGGCACAAGAATAATGGCTGTTTTTCCGGCTGCAAGGATGGTTTTCAGGAATTCAATGTAGATAAGGGTTTTGCCGCTTCCTGTGACACCGTGCAGCAGGAAGGTGCGATACTCTTGTTTTTCAAATGCACAACGGAGCTGCTCAAGAGCTCTCTGTTGTGATGCTGTCGGATTTTTGGGCGATTGCGGGGTTTCAGCAAAGCCTGTTGAGAAGCTGGTTGTTATATCGGTTTGAACCTTTTCAGCATACCCTTTTGCAACGAGGGCATTGAGGGAGACTTTTGATATGGCGATAGTTTCTGGCAAAACGCTTTCGGGGTAGAGTGATGTCAGTATCCTCAAGGCATCAAGCTGTTTTGGAGAGCTTTTGAGGCTCTCTTCCGCCTCTTCCGGTAAGGAGTGGCAGATGCGGTAAGTAGTTTTTAGTTTTGGTGTTGTTGAAGAAAATTTTTTGCTTAGCACAAGATGCCCCCCTCGCTCAAGTTCTGAAAGGGTGCGGTAAAGCTGTTTTTTGCCGAGCCGACGTTGAAGTTGTGGAATGGTGAGGCGTTTTTCGGTCATCATCATTTTCATGATTGAGCGTCGGAGAGCAGTGCTGATAATTTTGGGGCTTTCAGCTTTGAGTTCAAAACCTGTCATTTCAACGACATCATGAACAGTTGTCCGTACTGCTGACGGTAGGGCTGTGGTGATGGTGTCGATTCTCCTTGCAAGATAATAGTCGGCCATCCATTCTGTCAGTTGCATGAGTGAGTGGCCAAGGACGGGACATCCACCATAGAGGATGTCTGATATTACTATATTTGACGTATCTTCGTCATATTCCGCCTTGAGGCTTAGAATGTAGGCAATTGAAATTGTCCCATTCCCTTTTTTAGCCGAAAGAAGCACCATGCATCCTGCCTGGATTTCGTGTTCAAGAGTGTCGGGTACCAGAACGATAAACGGTTCTCCCCTGAAAAATTTTTCTGAAACGGTCAGTGCATACATGATTGTAAATGAAAAAAGTCAGTACCGGGGCACTGACTTTTTTTTAGTGAAATTGAGTTATTTCGGTTACTCAGGAGACAAGGGACTGAAGAATCCTGTCGCGGATCTCCTCAACCTTTCCTGTTCCCTCGATTTTGTGAAAACGCGGCGCGTTAATGCCTCCATTCTGTGACAAGGCTGCATAGTATTCGATCAGAGGAGCGGTTTGTGCGTGATAGATTTCAAGGCGTTTTTTTACGGTTACTTCATTGTCGTCCTCCCGTTGAACAAGGGCCTCTCCGCTTTCATCATCAATTCCCTCTGTTTGTGGGGGATTAAATCGTACATGGTAGGTTCTTCCTGAGGCAGGATGGATACGTCGTCCGCTCATCCGCAGGATAATATCCTCATCCTCAACACTGATTTCAACAACATGGTCAATGCGGACTCCATCTTTTCCCAAAGCCTCGGCCTGGGCAAGGGTGCGTGGAAAACCGTCGAACAGGCATCCATTAATACAATCATCATCAGTCAGACGTTCCTTGACCAAACCGATAATGATATCATCGGAGACAAGCTGGCCTGAATCCATCACTTTTTTTGCAGCAATTCCCAAAGTTGTTCCTGCACTGACCGCAGAGCGAAGCATGTCGCCAGTCGATATCTGCGGTATGCAAAGAGTTTTTGAGATATAGTTTGACTGTGTGCCTTTTCCAGCCCCCGGTGCTCCCAGTAGAATAATTCTCATCAAACTGTTTTTATAGGTTTTTTTGTGGTCACGATTATGATTTTTGGCTTCGAAGGCTTTGTTTCATCCGGGACGGTATCGGTTGTCCGGGCGCTTTCCAATGACCCATTCTGCACTGGGGTAGCTGAGGGCTGGAGATCCGAAAGGATGGTATCATCACTTTTTATTGTTAGGTTTTAACTGGATAGTCTGCACTGAGGGCCTTTTCTTGAATTCGATTGCTGTGGCTTTCGGACTGCTTTCAGGTTTGGCTTGATGCTGTAATTTTACATCATTAAACATCTCCTGAGATGCTGCGGCAGCTCCGTTGGTATCCAGTGAACGATATTGATAGTCTTCCCCACTGACCTGCTCTGTCCTGAAGTTGAAATCCATGGCGCCGAGCATCATTCTGATAACTCTGCGGCTTTCACCCAAGTCACCTCTCGATTCAATATGGGTTTCGGCCTTTGCATTGACCGTCGTAATTGGAGAACCGTTAATATCTTTTTCTTCAAGAAGCCCAAAGGTAGCCTTGATTTTCAAACCGAAGAGGAGTACCGAGCTTACCTCTGCACGGATGGTACTCATGCCACCGACTGCTGTTTTTTCGCTGATGAGAGTCCAGCCAATCCATTGATGAATTTTATTAACAATGAATCCTGAGATCTCTGCAATCGGTATGTCGTAGCGCCGCACTTTCAGTTCGTCGAAAACAGGTTGTTCTGAAGTGTGCGTTGCATTGGTGGTAATGCCGTGATAAGCCTTGGTAAGTTCGCCTCTGAAGGGAATGAAATCGTTCACATCCATGATTGTTGAAACTGTTGGAGATTATCGCTGTGCAGCATGTAAGCTGGGCGTTGCGAGTTGGCCACATGCCGCATTAATGGTTGTTCCATAACTTTTTCTGACCGTAACGTGCAGTCCTGCATTGACAAGGTATTGCTGGAAGAGCTCCCTCGCTGCACTAGTAACAGGCCTGAGGTTCATATTAATGATTGAATTGTAATCAATCAAATTTATTTTGCATAAAAAGCTTCTGGAAAATCGTGCAAGCGTTTTTGCATCGTCCAGAGAGTCATTGATCCCTTTGAGGAGCATGTAGACGATGGTAACCGGTATGCCTGTTGAAGCTGTGTATTCCGCAAGCGATTTTCCGAGATCTTTCAATGGGTATTGCTTGGCTGCAATGGGCATGAGTGACTCGCGTTTCTGCTGATCGGCGGAGTGAAGTGAGACCGCAAGTTTCGTTTTTAACCCTGATTTCGCGATTCTCTGAATTTCCGGGATTACTCCGACCGTCGAAATGGTTACTTTTCTCTGCGAAAGAGAGAAGCGGTAATTTCTTGTGCCGAGGGTTTCTATGGCCTCTATAATGTTGTCGGTGTTCAGCAGCGGTTCTCCCATGCCCATGAAAACAATATTGGTGATAGTGCGGCCTGGTTCTTTTGCCGAGACCATATTGTTGAGAGCGTACACTTGTTCAGTAATTTCGCCAGCGCTAAGGTTGCGCCGCAGTCCCATTTTGCCAGTTGCACAGAAAGAGCATTGAAACGGGCATCCGACTTGTGATGAGACGCAGGCAGTCATTCTTTCTTCTGAGGGAATAAGGACGCTTTCCACCAGATTATTATCAGAGAGTTTAAGCAGGATTTTTTCTGTTCGATGGTCGCATGCCTCGTCGAAGCTTTCATATCGTTCAACCACCTCTGGACGGAAAATGGTAAATGTTTCCGACAGTTTTGTGCGTAATGCAAGAGCGAGAATGGTCATGTTGTCAAAGCTTGTTGCATGGTGGCTGAAAAGCCACTGGTGTATCTGGGTGGCCCTGAAGGAGGGCTCTCCCAGTAAACTCATGGATTGCTGAAGTTCCTTGAGGGTAAGATCCATGATGTTTGGGAGCGGAGTGGTCATTGAAATGGGGTCGGAGTGGTTTATGGAAAAAAAAGGAAGCTTGCCTTGAATATTATATAAAACGGTGAAAAAAGCATAAATTCAGTTTTATGCATTATAACAGTTATAACCAACTAATGATAGTATCAGAGTATGGTCGGACGCTTACTACCGTGGAATGGTCTCCGGTCATCGACGTGCTGCTTGAAGGTCAGCATTTTGTTCTTACAACCCATGAAAATTCTGATGGTGACGGGCTTGGCAGTGAGGTTGCCCTTGCCAGAGTGCTCAAGGCACTCGGCAAGGAGGTCTCCATCGTCAATCCGACAGAAGTCCCTCCTAACTATCAGTTTCTCAAGCGGTTGTATCCCATGGCTCTTTTCGATAACAAGAGTGAGGAGGCGATTCAGGAACTCTCTCTTTGCGACGTTGTTGTGCTGCTTGATGCCAATTTAAAGGATAGAATGGGTTCGCTCTGGCCTCATGTGAGTTTTTCGAGGGAACTTGGAAGCCTGAAACTTGTCTGTGTTGATCATCATCTTGAACCGGCAGATTTTACCGATGTCATGGTGTGCGAAAATTATGCTTCATCGACCGGTGAGCTTGTTTATGGTCTTATTTCTGCACTTCAGGAGCGGCTGGGTCGAGATCTCTTCACTCCGGAAGTTGCAGAAGCGCTTTATGTTGCTGTTATGACAGATACTGGATCGTTCCGGTTTCCAAAAACATCACCCTACGTCTACCGGCTTGCTGGAGACCTTGTTAGCAAGGGAGCTGATTCTGCTGAAATTTATGACACTATTTATAACTCTCTGACACCCAATGCGCTCAAACTTCTTGGTGCGGCCCTGAGCGCAATTACCATTCTGGATAATGGCGAAATATCGTGGCTCTTTATATCACAGGAGATGATAAAGGCGACTGAAAGCAAACTGTTTGATACCGATCTTATCGTACACTATCTTTTGAGTGTCCCTTCTGTGCGTATTGCCGTGCTGATGGTTGAGATGCAGGATGGCAGAACCAAGGCGAGTTTCAGATCACGCGGAAATATTTATGTCAACCAGTTGGCAAAAAAATACGGGGGAGGCGGTCACATGAATGCTGCGGGATGTCTCTTTCAGTTCTCTTCCGACAAGGCTCAGAAGATATTGCTGGAAGATGTGAGACTTTTTCTTCGTGATTATAACGCGGAATCACCAATAATTTAATACGTTAAAATTGACTGTATTGTGCCATGAAAATAATTGTAACAAAAAGTGATCTGCGTAGTATTGCCACTGATTTGCTTGTGCTGCCATTCAGCAGTGTAGAACTGAAAAAAGAGGCAGGAAAAACCCTTGATGCAATCGGGATTGATCAGCAGGTATTGAAAGACTTTAAGGCTGAGGCGGGCGAGGTTGTTGTATTGTATGGTGGCACTGGAGGGTATTCTGCGCCAAGATTCGCCCTGCTCGGCATTGGAGAGGGGAAGACGATTGAGGAGTGGCGTAAGGCGGCAATCTCTTTTGCCTCAAAAGCTGTGGATTTGAAGATCGAAAAAGTGGCTGTGGATTGTTCCTGTATTGAGACTCTTTCCGCAGTTTCAGGTCAAAGTGTTGCAACTATGGCCGCAACCCTTGTCGAGGGCTGTTTCGTTGGTTCTTACCGGTTTGATCGCCTGAAAAGCGGAAAGCTTGATAAAAAGGGCTCTGGTGAAAAACTGAAGAAGATTGCTGAGCTTCTTGTGGTCGTTGATTCATCCGTTTTCGAGGAGGTGGAGAGGGGTGTTGCCGGAGGTAAAATAGTTGGTTCATGTAAAAAGATGGCCAGGGATCTGGTCAATCTTCCCGGAAATTTTTTGCATGCTGTGGATATTGCAAAAGCGGCAGAGGAGTCAGGCAAAAAATATGGGTACGAGGTAACGGTCTTTCATAAAAAGGAGATAGAGGCGCTTGGCATGGGTGGGCTGCTTGCGGTAAACAAGGGAAGCGATCATCCTCCGACCTTTACGGTGCTTGACTATAAGCCAAAAGGTAAAACCAACGTTGTTGTTGCCCTTGTCGGCAAGGCGGTTACCTTCGATTCCGGTGGTATTTCTATCAAGCCTTCTGAAAATATGGGGGAGATGAAGTCTGATATGTCTGGCGCTGCCAGTGTGTTGGGTGCCGTTGAGGCTGCGGCTCGTCTTGGGCTTCCTGTGCATGTTATCGGCTTGATTCCAGCTACAGATAATATGCCGAGCGGGACTGCAACGCAGCCTGGTGATGTTATTACCACCTATTCGGGAATCACTGTTGAGGTGAGCAACACTGATGCAGAAGGGCGATTGATTCTGGCTGACGCATTGACTTATGCAAAAGAGAAGTACAACCCCGATGTGATTGTTGATGTTGCGACGCTGACTGGCGCCTGCATTGTTGCACTTGGCTACCCTGTTGCCGCTCTGTTCAGCAATAATGATACCTTGGCCGATAAAATTTTTCGGGCAGGAGAACAGTCGGGTGAAAAGGTATGGCGCATGCCGCTTTGGGATCTCTATGATGAACAGATAAAGTCTGATGTTGCCGATCTCAACAATACCGGAGGGCGTGGCGCTGGATCGATTACTGCTGCAAAATTCCTTGAAAAATTCATTGATGGGCATGAAAACTGGGCTCATATTGATATTGCAGGACCGTCATTTACTCCGAAAGGCGCCGGAAAGGTGAACGGGGGGACTGGTTTCGGGGTTGGCCTGCTTGTTGAGTTGCTGAAAAAATGGTCTTGATAAGTTCAAGTATTCCAGAGTAGATCTTCAATCTGAAATCATGATGGATATACCGCAAAATCCTGTAGTGATCATTCCTGGCGTTCTTTTCTGGGATACACTGTATGACTCTATGAAAGAGGCGCTTGCACTCTTTATCCCGAAGGAGAGAGTTGCAATTGTGCCACTCTCTCTTCTTGACTGGATTGGTTTTCCTCCTTCGCCCGAAAGATCCACAAACCGGGTTATGAAAAAAATTGATCGCGCAGTCCATGAGATGGGAAAAAAATTTCCCGGAGAACCGATAACGCTTGTTGCCCATAGCGGTGGAGGTACTGTCGCAATGATCTATCTGCTCGGACAACCTTTCCAGGGTGATCTTTATCATCCAGGGAGGCGCATTGGCAAGTTGATTACCCTCGGCACCCCATTCCATACCCATGAGTATTATGCGAAGAGAAAGAGAGATTTTATCTTCAGCCACCTGGGTGCAAATTTTTTTAGGCATTATCCAGTTGTTTCTGTCGTCAGCGATAAGTATTATGGCAATCCTCACGGGAGCTCTATCGAAAAAGTGTGTTTCAAATTTTATGAAAACGTTCATGATGATGGCAATGTGGCTGGCGACGGGGTTGTGCCTGCAAAAAGCTGTTTTCTTGAGGGTGCTGAAAATGTTACTATTCCAGATGCAGGACATCTTCCAACACCCCATACCCGATGGTATGGCACAAAAGAGGGGGTTGAACAATGGATCCAATGGCTGTGAAGGATAGCCGATTCAGGGTTGCCGGGGTAGTTTTTATCGCATTTATTTTTCTTCTCTCCTCATGCACTCCGGAAAAGCAAAAGCTCGACCCGCAGCAGGCGCATATAGAGTCCATGATGGCAATTCTTGCCCAGGTACAGAAAAATCTTGGACGGATTCAGCAGAAAGAGGCAGTTGTTGAGCGTCTTTCATCCGGAATAGAGGGAAAAGAGAGTCGGGATGTAGAGCAGATTGGCAAGGATATTGCTGCCAGTATCCGATTTATTGATTCTACGCTGGTGGCAAGCAAAAATCTTGTTCGCAAGCTTGAGGCGGAGAACCGCTCGTCAACTTATCGCGTGGAATCTCTTGACAGGCTCGTATCGGAGTTGCAACTTGCCATAAACACCAAGGATGGCGAGGTCAATACGCTCAAAGGGCATGTTCAGAAACTGAACAAGCAGCTCTCTTCGCTTATGGCTACCGTCGATGTACTCGACGAGTATATTCAGGATCAGGAGGTACAGCTCTATACGGTCTACTACATCACCGGTACCTTTAATGAACTTGTTTCAAAGGGTATTCTTGTCTCGATTAATCCTCTTGAAAAGCTTTTTGGGAGAGAGTACCGTCTTGCTTCAGATTTTAATGTGAAGCTTTTTAAAAAGGTTGATATGATGGAGACGAGAGATCTCTTTTTTGACAAGCCACTGAAAAGTTTGAAGATTATAACACCACATACAGCAGGTTCTTATGAACTTGTTGGAGGAAAAACCTCGTCGTTGCTTCTCATCCGCGATGGGAACGCCTTCTGGCAAAAATCTCGCTGTCTGGTGATTGTTACGGAATAGAAAAAAGGGCAATAATGAAGATTACCATATTTGGATCGGGTTATGTCGGTCTTGTAACAGGAGCCTGTTTTGCTGAGGTTGGCAACGATGTCTTGTGCGTTGATATAGATCAGAAGAAGATTGAAAGTCTCAAGGAGGGTAGGATTCCGATCCATGAGCCTGGTCTTGAAGAGATTGTTTTGGAGAACATGAAGCAAGGAAGGTTGGCTTTTACCACAAATATCCAGGAAGGGGTTGAGTTTGGACTCTACCAGATTATTGCCGTTGGCACGCCTCCTGATGAAGATGGATCGGCAGACTTGCGCCATGTTATCAGTGTGGCCGAAAGTATTGGCTCGTTTATGCAGGAGTACCGGGTTGTTATCAATAAATCGACAGTACCGGTGGGTACAGCAGACCTTGTAAGGGAAAAAATTTCGTTGGTTCTTGCCGAACGGAAGGTTGCTATTGATTTTGATGTTGTTTCAAATCCCGAGTTTCTCAAAGAGGGCGATGCGGTTAATGATTTCATGAAACCGGAACGCATTATTGTGGGTGTTGATGATCCGCGAACCAAAGAGTTGCTCCGCTTTCTCTACTCCCCCTTTAATCGCAGTCATGAGCGTTTTATCTCCATGGATGTTCGTTCCGCCGAGCTTACCAAGTATGCCGCAAACGCCATGCTTGCCACAAAAATCAGCTTTATGAACGAGATAGCCAACATTGCAGAACGGGTCGGTGCCGATGTTGAGGCTGTGCGGAGAGGTATCGGATCGGACTCAAGGATTGGTTTTTCGTTTATTTATCCAGGAGTTGGTTATGGTGGCTCCTGTTTTCCCAAGGATGTGCAGGCGCTCGAAAGAACCGCCCACAAGCATGGCTACCATTCACGGATTTTGCAGGCTGTTGAGGCGGTCAATCATGACCAGAAAAGCACAATCGTCAGAAAGATAAGAGGCCATTTCAGTGGCAATATTGATGGTCAGGTTTTTGCAATCTGGGGGCTTGCCTTCAAGCCTAATACCGATGATATGCGAGAGGCTCCGAGCCGCAGGGTTATTGAAGAGATTCTGAAAGAGGGGGGAAGGGTGAGAGTCTATGATCCGGTTGCAATGGCTGAGGTGCGAAAAATTTACGGTGCATGTGACGAAATTTTTTATGCCGCAAATCCGGAAGATGCAGTGAGAGGTTCCAATGCCCTTGT
Source organism: uncultured Chlorobiaceae bacterium (assembly GCA_903994635.1). GTDB lineage: Bacteria > Bacteroidota > Chlorobiia > Chlorobiales > Chlorobiaceae > Chlorobium. The sequence continues at coordinate 3,001 of CAJEXQ010000019.1, read as the reverse complement.
TGTGCTGACCGAGTGGCTTCTCTTCCGCAGCCCCGATTTTGAGATGATTAAAAAAGAGCTTAGCCATCCGGTTGTTTTTGATGGCCGAAATATCTACAGCCCTGAGTTTATGGAGCAGTCAGGGTTTACCTATTACTCAATAGGTCGCCAACCAAGAGGAGTGCAATAGCTTATCTCCACTGCTGGCAAAAATGGTGCAATGGGCCGTTTCCATTCCCGAGACGGTACTCTGCTCCTGCCTGCAAGGCTCTATCAACATAAGATTTTGCCTCTCTTGCAGCACACTCAATTGTCAATCCTTTTGCCATGAATGCCGCAATGGCCGACGAGAGAGTGCATCCAGTTCCATGAGTGTTGCTGCTGTTGATTTTTTTCGAGCTGAACCAGAAATAGTGATTTTCATGCAGCAGGCAGTCGTAGCACTCTTCTCCCTCTCCATGCCCTCCCTTCACAAGTACTGACGTTGCGCCGGTTTCAAGCAGCCTTGTTGCCGCTTTTTCTATGGCTTCAGGAGTTTTTGGGGGATATTTCATACCCAACAGCAGAGCAGTTTCCGGCAGATTTGGGGTAATCAGTGACGCAAGAGGAAAGAGCTTTTCCTTCATCAGGTGGATGGCCTCCGGTGGAAGAAGAGTGACTCCGCCGGAAGAGGCGAGAATGGTGTCCAGAATGACTGGCGGATTTCCTTTCAGCTCTTTCAGCAAGGCAGCAAGAGCTTTGATAATGTTGGCGTTTCCCAGCATCCCGATTTTTACCGCATCGATTGCCATATCGGAAGCAAGAGCTCGAAACTGCCCGGTAACGCATTTTTTGGACATGGGGTAGAGAGCAGTGACCCCCTTGGTATTCTGGGCTGTAAGGACGGTTATGACCGATAATCCGTAACATTCGAGGGCGGCAAACGTTTTGATGTCCGCCTGAATCCCGGCTCCGCCGCTGCCATCAGAACCGGCAATAGTGAGAACGGTGGTATAGGTTTTTTTCATGAATTTCTCTTTTTTATGGCGGAAACAAGCATTTGTGCGGCCCGGGAGGGATCAACCGCTCTGCTGACCGCTGAAATAACAGCCACGCCTGACGCACCACAGGAGATAAGTGATGCTGCGTTGTCGAGGCTGATACCTCCAATAGCGACAATTGGCAGTGAAATCAGTTTTGAAACCTCTTGCAGAGCTTCGGGGCCAAGAGGCGAGTGCCCCTTCTCTTTGGACAAGGTGGGATAGATATGGCCGAACCCGATATAGTCGGCCCCATCTTTTTCTGCCAGTATTGCCTCTTCAATCGAGGAGGTTGAAACTCCGATAATAGTGTTTTTACCCATTATTTTTCGCGCTACAGTAGCAGGCATATCCTGTTGGCCGAGGTGCACGCCATCGGCTTTGCTTGCCATTGCAATGTCCACACGGTCGTTGATGATACAGAGCGCATTGTATCTCTTGCAACAGTTGACGATTTCAATTGCCCATGAGAAAAGCTGACCTCCGGATGCGCTTTTATGCCTGAGCTGGATCATGGCAGCGCCTCCTTCAAGAGCCTTTTCGGCAAGGGAAACGGGGCATAGAGCTTTATCGGTGATGACGCAGAGAAAAGGAAGAAAGGGAATCATGGGAATACAATGTGGTAAAATTGTTCTATGGTTTCAACAAATTGGGATGGATCCTGAAAAATTGAGAGAGCAGCAATGCCGTAAGCGCCTTCGCCCATGCAGCGTGATGCGTTTTCTGGAGTTATGCCGCCAAGGGCAAAAACAGGAAGTGTGGTGGTTCGGCAAAGCTCTCCAAGCCGTACAAGCCCCTGGGGCGCTCCGTATCTGCGTTTTGACGGGGTGTCAAAAACTGGGCCAAAAAGCAGATAATCGGCCTCCGATTCTTCTGCCAAACGCAGTGATTTTTGCGAGTGTACACTGCAGCCAAAGATTAATTTCGGAGCAACAGGGCGAAGTTTATCGGGAGAGCAGGCGTTTTCGGGCAGATGCACGCCGTCAAGAGAGGCCGCCAGAGCGATATCGACCCGCTCATTGACCAGGAGCAGTGTGCCTTCAGGCAGTTCAATGTTGCGCACCTCCAGCGCCAGCGTCAAAAGCTGGCGTGAGTCAAGCTGTTTTTCCCGAATTTGTACCATGCAACTGATGGAGCGGGGGAGGAGGCTAAGCTGCCTGGTGAGCCGTATGCTGTGGTCAGGATCTTCCTCTCCGCTGCTGATCAGAAAGATGCGCGGAAGGGGGGTGAGTGGTAATTTATTATGCTCCATAATGATCAACATGCTTTGATTTCTCACTGACTATAAATAATTTTGACCGCAACCGCAAGATGATCGTTTGTGGCTTTATTTTTCAGGTATCAACCGCATTTCTTTAACCGTTTACCCTTTTATTTATGAGTATTATCGAAGAAAAAATTATCCAGGCAGGCTTCATCCTTCCGCAGTTGCCCCTGGTGGCCGGTCTTTATTCTCCCGCCATGCGTGCGGGTAATCTGGTCTTTACCTCTGGTCAGCTTCCTCTTCGGAACGGTATATTGGTAGAGCCCGGGGGGGCAGGCAAGGTGAATGATGCCAATATGAAAGAGGCGGCTTATGCCTCCAGGGTTGCTCTTCTCAATGGACTTGCGGCCATTAAATCGCTTACAGGAACACTATCGAGCATTGAGCGAGTTGTCAAGCTCACTCTTTATGTTGCCAGTGATCACCGGTTTTCAAGCCAGCATATTGTGGCCGATGGTGCTTCTTCTTTGCTTCATGAACTATTTGGAGAGAATGGTTTACATGCAAGAAGTGCAGTAGGTGTTGCTGAATTACCATTCAGTGCAAGTCTTGAGATTGAGCTTATAGTACAATGTAAATTCCCAATTCTATAATAGTAGTCCAGCTAAACTACTACTACAAATTTTTCATTTCTCCTGAAAAATCCTGCATTTATCTGCTATCTAATATACTAATAAACGAAAATGCCTCACTTTATCTTTAAGCAATAAAGATAAAGTGAGGCATTTTATTCTACAAT
>CAJEXQ010000018.1 GCA_903994635.1 uncultured Chlorobiaceae bacterium | reverse complement strand
AAGCCGCATCCGGAGCACAAGATATACCCTTATCTCTTGCGGGGAGTTGATGTCACAAAACCCAACCAGGTTTGGTCGACTGACATCACCTATATTCGCCTTCCAAAGGGCTTTATGTATCTGGTGGCAGTCATTGACCAGGCCAAGTTACCAACTTAAACTCAGCCACTTTTTGTCTACCGGCTGGGGGCCACTTTAAATCCGGGTAGGTTGACAATTTCATGACGAGACTGTTCATCATCTTCATCAGCAGCTCCACGATACGCTGAGCCTGCTCTAAAGTCTCAAATTTCGGTTCTTCTTTACGTCCACTCATATCCCAGACAAAGGGAAGCCACGTACTGGGGAGAACAGTTCCCGGCCCAATGACCAAAGCAGTAAAAAATCCATCAAGAGTATCAAGCAGCATTGCTCTTTTAGGAACTGCGTACGAAAGAAGAAAATCCTGCAGATCATCAAGCTCACTGTCGGTTATTTCAATCAAGCTGTTATCTGAAAAATAGTTCTCTGTCATTATCGCGATGGTTTATTATGCTGCCAATCTTATGTGTTACCTTCTATGCAGCTCATTCGTTCATACACCTTACTTGTTCAATATGTCATGCCTGCTGCATTAAAGAAAACGCTCTTTGTTTTCACTTAATATTTTTTTAACTTTTACCGTCGACTTAGCCCGTTATGTGGTTGCAAATATTGCTCATAATTACTTCAAATGTTATTTTTTTTCAAGAGTTCTAAGATTTTTTCATTTTTTCGGCCATTAATCGAAAGGAGCATCTTCTGATGAAAAACATTTTCACCCTTATAATTTTTGCTGCCATCACTCTTCTCTGCTACGTATCGGGTTCCGCAGTGCCGCTTGAAGGACAAATTGATGGCTTAAAAGAGGGTACCAATTCAATTAGCGGACCCATTTGGTACTCCAGTTATATGCAATTAACAACTCCTCGTAACTTTATAAAGGGAGAGCAACTAAGGATTACCCTACGGGGCAAAGCCAAAAGGGTGTATGTAAGATTGCTGCCCAAAGATGCTGATGCCACATCTCCAACTGGAATTATTGACAAAAGAATACCTGTTCCTCAAAATGGAGTTATCACTGTAACACTGGAGAGTTCCTACCAGAACATTCAGCAAATATCTGTCCACTCTGGTCGAGAAGCGTTTGCGAAAAGAATCAGTCTTTTTAATGACAATGTTGACATTGTTAGTATAGATGTTTCTGAGGGAAAATAGGGAGCATTTATTATCTCACGTTGGCTTCCTTTGGCAACATTAGTAACGCAGGCGGAAGTGGTATGTTCAAAAGGAGCTTTGGCATGGTAGAGGCAAATTATTTCCCTGCATTTTACGACACTTTATAAATGCTGTAAGCTTTGCGCACTCCCCGGCTGGAGATGATGAGAATCAGCGCAGCAAGAATTGTTACCAGGCATCCGACACGGATTGCAATCCCTGTCCCAAAATGTTCCGAAAGGTAGCCGATTTCAAGATTACCTATCGGCATGAAACCCATGAAAACCATCATGTAGAGGCTCATCACCCTTCCGCGAAAACGGTCGTCAACCGTACTCTGGATGGTGGCGCTAAGGGTTGACACGGCTGAAACAAGTCCAAAACCGCTGACAAAAAGAAAGAAAAGCGCGGCTGGCAGAAATGTCGTAAAGGTGAAGCCGATAAGGGCGAGAGCGAAGAGTATTGTTCCGCCAGCAATAAAGACAAGGCGGTCGATTTTTCTGGCGTAGATGGAGAGCAGCACGGTACCCACAACCGAGCCAAGACCCGACACGCCATAGAGGTAGCCCATGCCCGACGCGTCCATGCCGAAAGTGTGCTTGGCAATAACGGGTAGCATGGTGACATAAGACCATGCAAAAATTGAAATTATCGCAATAAAAAAGATACTGGTTCTGATCAGCGGATGGTTCCAGGAATAGAGCAGCCCCTCTTTGATCGCCTGCAGGGGATGCTGGGTGTTTTTTGCAAGCTGCTCTTTTTGCGTACTCTTCATGGAGAGCAGGGAGAGTATTACGGCAAAAAAACTTACTCCATTGACCAGAAAGGCGCTGCCCGTGCCGGTTGCTGATATAAGAAATCCGGCAATGGCGGGGCCAATGATGCGCGAACCATTATAGATTGCCGAGTTCATGGCAACGGCTGAGGGCAGATGCTCCCGCTCCACAATTTCGCTCAAAAAGGCCTGGAGTGCGGGCACATTGAGGGCATTCACGCAACCGAGAAGGAAGGAGAGTACAAGAATAATTGAGAGAGTCACCATACCAGTCATGGCAAAAATACCAAGCGCAAAAGCAAGCAGCATCGCTGCGGATTGAGTCCAGAGCAGAATTGTGAGCCTTGGATAGCGATCAACAACAACACCGCCAAAAAGGGAGAGAAAGAGTGGGGGCAGTGTGGAGGCGGCAGCGGCAAGCCCCACATCGAATGCCGAACCGGTTATTTCGAGTACCAGCCACCCCTGCGCCACCATCTGGATCCAGGTGCCAATCATGGAGATCACCTGCCCCGGAAAATAGCGTCGGAAGTTCTGGCTCTCAAAGGCGGGGAAGGCTGAAAGTAATTGGGCGGAGATGCCTCGGTGCCCTTGAGGCTTCGGATTGGTTGGGGTGGCAGTTTCAGCAGGTAGAATCATCGCATAAAAACGTCTTCAGTTATCTCATTCTTCCGCGTTCAAAGGTATTAAAAGAAAGCGGATTCTCTTGCTAGCAATACTCTTCCTCTTTCAACAAAAATAGCCGTACATTAGCTTGACCATTATAATTGTGGTGGTCGTTGTGTTGACTATTTATCACCAATAAAAAAGGAGCTCTTCCTATGAATGTTGTTAATCCGGAAGCTATCGGGTTGTTCGGGCTGATCATCACCGTCTGGGTGTTTGGACTTGAACAGTTGGGATTCGGACTTGACAAGGAGACAGATCACGCAAAACTGGGGCGCAATCTTGCCAATGTTGCCCTCTGGTTCGGCGGTGTTGCGCAGCTTTTCACGGCTCTCTGTATGTATCTGTTCGACATGGGGTTACCCGCGGACATTAGGGTTTACCTCGGCACCATCTTTGCTACCTATGGACTTTTCTGGGTTGTTGTCGCCATGCATTTTTATAACCCCGGCGACAAGAAAATCTATGCCCACATGTTTTTGGGTATCTTTTTCATCACGGCTGTTTTCAGCTACAAGGCCATTCTTCTTGGTAAAATCTGGCCTTTAGCCACCGTACTGCTACTCATCAACTTGCTGACCATTTTGCTGCCTTTTGCCTGGTACAAGCAGAACGCCATCATTACAAAAATCTGCGGCGCAACAAATGTTGCCATCGGCCTTTGCGCCCTTCCGCTTCTCTTCAAATCCCTTGGAATGTAACTTTGCCCATCCTGCCCGAAACGACCATAAGTGTTAAGGTTGTTTCGGGCCACACCGATACCACCTTTCAGTTGATCAACCTTTTCCTGATTATCTCTCTACACTATTACATTCGATTGCTTATTTTAGCAATCTTTCTTCTGGTTCAATGAGACAGAAAAGCTGATTCAATTGAAAAAAGTAACATTGCCGAACAGAATAACTGATGATTGCACTGCACATCTCCATATTTGACGGTGCCCCGGTACTCTGGAGCGAAGGCAAAAAGATTGGCATGCTGAAAGAGTTGCGACTGGCAATGGACAGCATTCGCATGATTTCCCTGCGCAGTAACACTACAAAAGAGTTTTGTGTCTGGCTGCCAAGCCGGGGGGAAAAACCGGTTCCATCATCTCCGCTGATCGGCACAATGCCCGACATTGACGGCGGGGAGAGCCTCAAAGCATACCCGATTACCGCGCTCAGGCTCAATTCCACCTCCCTGTTCGAACTCTCCCAATTCTCGGAAAAAGGCAACATCCCCGGAAGTGGTGTCATTTTTGGAACCTCTATACTCTGGATACGGCAGGTACGCAAAATTGCACTCAATATCATCAGAAGCGAGTCGTTACTCCCTTCGCTGGTTAAAAATGATGGCTCACTGAAGGCCCTGTGGCAGCCTCTGCCCGACACGGCGACTTCCCGTTCACTTGAAAAACTTGCGGAGAGCATTCCTTCGGTATGCCGTTCGATCAGCCTTACCAACACACAACTGCCGGAAGTGCCAAAAAGAGTGGTGCTCCGCCATACACTCTCTTTTATCGTCAATACTCTGGTACGTCCACCAGATAAAGCGGGCACACCAAAAATCACCGAATTTGAAAGCATCCATGACGCATGGCTTCATGCGCTGTCGAGCAATGATGCACGGGTGACATGGAAAAATGAGCAGGAAATTGAGCAGTTTGCCTGTCAGCTCAACGCATGGCGCCGTCCCCTTGAGATCCATGAACGCTCGCCCTTCAGGTTCTGCTTTCAATTAACCGAGCCTGCGCTGAAAGGGAGGAAAAAGGAGCGCTGGCATGTCGGCTATCAACTGCAATTGAAAGCTGATCCAAGCCTGATTCTCAACGCCGGGGATCTTTGGATGCCTGAGAGCGCTGCATCACAGCACGCTGCCTCCCATACCTCCAATTGCAGAGAATTCATGCTCACGGCCCTGGGGCAAGCCTCCGGCCTTTGCCCGGCAGTCACCCAAAGCCTGAAAAAGAAAAATCCGGGCGGTTTCGATCTTGATACAGAGGGAGCTTACCAATTTTTGCTGGAGTATGCAGAGCCGCTGCGAAGCGCCGGATTTGTGGTTATGCTTCCTTCGTGGTGGAGCAGCCGCAGAGGGCTCAACCGCATTGGCATCAAAACAAAAGTGAAACTTCCCTCCATGCAGGGAAGCGGATCGGGTCTCACACTGGATCGCATGGTTACCTGCGATTATGCTGCCGCACTCGGCAATGAAGAACTTGATTTACATGAGCTGCAAGCGCTTGCCAACCTGAAAGCTCCGCTGGTGAGAGTCCGCGGGCAGTGGATACAGATTGACCAAAAGGAGCTGGTCAATGCCCTGCATTTTCTTGAAAAAAATCCAGGTGGCGAGCTTTCAGCCAGAGAACTCCTCTCAACCGCACTCGGAGCCGAAAAAAAGGGGGATGCACTCTTTGTTCGATCAGTTGAAATTGAAGGGTGGCTTCAGGAACTGCTTGAAAAGCTTTCAGGGCAGGGAAAATTTGAACAGCTTCCACCACCAGAGCATTTTCAGGGAACGCTTCGTACCTATCAGGAAAGGGGATTTTCATGGCTCTCATTTCTCCGCAAGTGGGGACTTGGTGCCTGCCTTGCCGACGACATGGGACTTGGTAAAACCATCCAGACTCTTGCAATGCTGCAGCGAGAGCGTGAGCTGGGAGAAAAACGGGCCGTACTGCTGATCTGCCCCACTTCCGTCGTCAACAACTGGCGAAAAGAGGCTGAACGGTTCACTCCGGATTTGGCAGTGCTGATACATCATGGCGGTGACCGAATGAAAACCGCCGCTTTTCGCAAAGCCGCAAGTACGTCTGCCCTTGTTATTTCAAGCTACGGGCTCCTCCAGCGCGACCTCGAATTTCTCTCGAAGGTTCCCTGGGCGGGCATTATTCTCGATGAAGCGCAGAACATCAAAAACCCGGAGACAAAACAGTCGAAAGCAGCAAGAACAATCAAGGCCGATTACCGCATTGCCCTGACCGGAACGCCGGTTGAAAATCATGTCGGCGACCTCTGGGCGCTTATGGATTTTCTCAATCCCGGTTTTCTTGGCACCCAGCACTTTTTCAGGCAAAACTTCTATCTACCCATACAGTGGTATGGCGACACTGAGGCTTCATCACGACTGAAATCTCTGACCGGCCCGTTTATTCTTCGCCGCATGAAAACCGACAAGTCGATTATCTCTGATCTGCCAGAAAAGATTGAGATGAAAGAGTATTGCACGCTCACCAGAGAACAGGCGTCGCTCTACAAGGCGGTTGTGGATGAGCTGCAGGAGAAAATCGAGAGCGCCGAAGGTATTGACCGGCGAGGACTTGTGTTGGCGCTGCTGGTGAAACTCAAGCAGGTCTGCAACCACCCTGCACATTTTCTCGGCGACAACTCTGCCATTGAAAATCGATCAGGCAAAATTAAGAGGTTGACTGAACTTCTCAGCGACATCCGCGAAGCAGGCGAAAAAACGCTGCTCTTTACCCAGTTTACACAAATGGGCACGATGCTCCAGCGCTACCTTCAGGATCTTTACGGCGAAGAGGTACTCTTTCTGCACGGGGGAGTAACAAAAAAAAGGCGGGATGAAATGGTGGAGAGCTTCCAGCAGGAGGGAGGCAATGGGCCCGGAATCTTTATTCTCTCGCTGAAAGCGGGAGGAACAGGCCTGAACCTGACAACAGCCAACCACGTCGTCCACTTCGACCGGTGGTGGAATCCGGCGGTCGAAAATCAGGCGACCGACCGCGCTTTCCGTATCGGACAGCACAAAAATGTGGAAGTTCATAAATTTATTACTGCCGGAACCCTCGAAGAGCGCATTGATGAAATGATTGAGAAAAAAACAACGGTCGCTGGCCAGGTTCTTGGAACAGGTGAGCAGTGGCTGACCGAACTGTCGAACAATGATCTGCGCAGCCTGATTATGCTCAGTCGGGACGCAATGGGAGAATAACGGTTAATGGCATATTATTGGTATAAAAGGGCTACATCTTCAGCCCCAAAATCGGTGACCGGAGGCATAAAGGCCCAGAACAAACGGGGAGCGTTTGGCCAAACGTGGTGGGGAAAGCAGTGGATTACAACACTTGAGAATTTTGATATCGGCGAAAGGATTACTCGAGGAAAATCGTACGCCCGAAAAGGGCAGGTAACTGACCTTGTCATCACGGCAAAAAAAGGGGTCTCGGCAAAAGTGCAGGGATCAAGAGTCCGCCCCTACAAGGTCTCCATCACTCTGGTGCCCTACTCAAAAGAGCAGAAAGAACTTTTGTCACAGAAGCTTACCTCGAAACAGATATACATCGCTCAGCTCCTCAACGGAGAGATGCCTGAAAATCTTGAGCGGCTCTTCAAAACCGCAGGGCTTTCCCTCTTTCCCGGCAAATACAACGATCTGACCACCATCTGTTCCTGCCCCGACTACTCAAACCCCTGCAAACACATTGCCGCAGTCTTTTATCTGATGGCAGAAGCCTTTGACCAGGATCCTTTTCTTCTCTTCACCCTGCGCGGGATAGAAAAGGAAGATTTTCTCAAAAAAATCGGCTACAAGCGCCAGAGCGCAGGAGAGAATGAGCCCCCGCCAATACCGGAACCACTGCCATCCGACCATGGTACGTTCTGGGGCTATACACCCTCTCCCGATCCGGCGTTTATCCATACATCACCAACAGTACATGCTACAATGGCAAAACGGCTTGGTTCAATTCCTTACTGGCGCTCCTCCAAAAACTTTATCACTACCATGGAGACAACATACGCCCGCGCCTCTCTTTTCGCTGAAAAAATAATTGACCTCCAGACAACCGAACAAGAAAAAGTTGCGTCAAAAAGCGCTGACTGAGGGAGGCTTTTTGCAGATTTCGCCTGATTTGCTATTATAGACTCTGGCCTGTCAGAGAGGCAGCAAGAACCATCGCTCCCTTTTTTTAAAGCACTAAAAACACGATACTCCATGAGCGCTCACATCTATAAGAAAATCGAACTGGTAGGTTCCTCGGCTACAAGCATTGAGGAGGCCGTCAATAACGCTGTTGCCAAAGCAGCAGAATCAATCCGAAACATCCGCTGGGTTGAGATTCTTGAAACCCGCTGCCATGTTGAGGAGCAGAAAGTTGCCTACTGGCAGGTTACCGTCAAAATTGGCTTCACCCTCGACGAAAACTGATTGCAACTGACTGGTGAGCAATAAAAAAGGGCCCCTTCGCAGGTGCCCTTTTTCATTCTGTTCAAAAAAATGATTGTCAGCTTTCGGAAGAGTAATTTTCCGGTGCCAATGACCAGTGAGCAGGAGACATCCAGAGCGTCGAAAGCATCAGTTCACGGATATGAGGAAACTCTTTGGGAAGCCTGTCGTAAATCATTTCAAAAAGTGCCTCATGTGAAAGGAGCTCTTTTTTCCATGCTTCACGGTCGACCGACATCAATTTGATAAACTTCTCTTCCGTCATCTCCTCCAGACCTGTCCAGTCAATCATATCGTACTTCGGCATCCAGCCAAGCGGGCTCTCTACAGCCCCGGCATTTCCATGCACACGATCAACAACCCACTTCAACACCCTCATGTTTTCACCAAAACCTGGCCAGAGGAACTTGCCATTCTCATCCTTGCGGAACCAGTTGACCCCAAAAATTCTTGGCAGTTCAGGCAGTGTACGACCGACATGGAGCCAATGGTTGAAATAATCGCCCATGTGATAACCGCAGAAAGGAATCATGGCAAAAGGATCTCGGCGAACATCGCCCACCTTGCCCGCAGCGGCTGCGGTTTTTTCAGAACCCATTGTAGCTGCCAGGTAGACTCCGGAATTCCAGTTTGCCGACTGGTAAACGAGTGGAACAGTGTCTCCGCGACGACCACCAAAAATAAAGGCACTGATCGGCACACCTTTTGGATCTTCCCAGTCAGCATCAAGCGAAGGACACTGACTTGCAGGAGAGGTAAAGCGGGCATTCGGATGAGAAGAGAGACGCCCGCAATCAGGAGTCCAGGCATGGCCCTGCCAGTCGATAAGATGCTCAGGTGCCTCATCCGTCATCCCCTCCCACCATACATCGCCATCAGGAGTCATGGCAACATTGGTAAAAATACAGTTTTTGGCCAGCGTCGCCATGGCATTCGGATTGGATTTATCCGAAGTGCCTGGAGCCACACCAAAAAAACCATACTCGGGATTGATGGCACGAAGACGACCATCCTCACCCGGTTTGATCCAGGCAATATCATCACCGATAGTGGTCACCTTCCACCCATCAAACGAGGCGGGGGGAATGAGCATTGCAAAGTTGGTCTTGCCGCAGGCGCTCGGAAATGCTCCGCCAATGTAGGTTTTAACTCCGTCCGGAGATTCAACGCCAAGAATCAGCATGTGCTCAGCCAACCACCCTTCGTCACGTGCCATTGAAGAGGCAATACGCAGGGCAAAACACTTTTTGCCAAGCAGTGCATTGCCGCCGTAACCGCTTCCGAAAGAGACAATGGAGCGATCTTCAGGATAATGAACAATGTATTTCGTATCATTGCAAGGCCAGGCGACATCCTTCTCGCCGGGATGAAGCGGTGAGCCGACAGAATGGAGACAGGGAACAAATTCACTCGTTTCTCCGAGCAAATCGATAACCTTGCGTCCCATCCTTGTCATGATTCGCATATTGGTCACCACATAAGGCGAATCTGAAATTTCAACACCAATATGCGCAATAGGAGAGCCAAGCGGACCCATGCTGAACGGAATGACATACATGGTACGACCTATCATACAATCCCTGAAAAGCCCCTTGAGAGTCTCTTTCATCTCCCTGGGAGCAACCCAGTTGTTTGTAGGACCAGCATCCTGGCGACGGATGCTGCATATATAGGTCCTGTCTTCAACTCTGGCGACATCATTTGGATCCGAACGGCAGAGATAGCTGTTTGGGCGCTTCTCTTCATTGAGCTTGATAAACGTACCATTCTCGACCATCTGCTGCGCCAGAAGGTCGTACTCTTCACTGGAACCATCGCACCAGTGCACAGTGCTCGGGCTACAAAGTTCAGCCGTATCCTGCACCCACTGGATCAGCTTTTTGTTTTTCACATAGTCTGGGGGATTGATAGACATGAGCGTCATGATCGTTTATTTATTGGATTGGAGTTATAAAAAAACACGTTCGCAATCACCACTGACCGCGAACGTGTTGGAGAGAGAATGATGTCCGGAGGTAACTGCCGCCGGCGGAGAAACCTGTCAATCATGGAATGAAGGCTTTATTTCGGGCGAACAGGTTTTTTTAGCGCCCCAACAATTATTTTCTCAAAAGCCTCTTTGCTGACTCCTCCGGTAATAACCTGTATAACCCGCCCAGCAGAGTCAACAACAAAAGAGGTAGGAATAGCGCGAATCTCACCCTTGGTATAGCCGCTAAAAACTGCCGACAACTTATCGTCAGCAATCACAACAGGATAATTCAACTGCATTTTCGTCGTAAAGTCTCGGATTGCTGGATTTGTATCTTTATACCCTACACCAATAAAGGTGAACCCTTTGCTGCTGTATTTTGCCTGAAGAGCAACCATATCAGGAATTTCTGCCCTGCATGGAGGACACCATGAGGCAAAAAAATTCACAATATAGGCCTTGCCGAGAAGCTGACTTGACGACACTGATTTCCCGTCAAGAGAAATTGCCGCAAACTCCAGCGGCGCTGATTGCGGAGCAGCAACCACCGTACCATAAGCACCAGCCATCAAGATAGCGCAAAGCACCCACACACTCACCGCCTTACTGATAAATTTATTTTTCATGCCATCCCGATTATTAATGAAAGAGCTCAAACAACAGCACCCCCCACAATATATCAATTCTTCTTTTTTTCCTGACTATAATTTGGCACTGTAATTAGTCTTTGTGATTCTCTGTCAAAAAAATTATATTTGGCTTGAAATTTTCGCTATGCCGCAAGCCACCTTAGCTCAGTTGGTAGAGCAACTGTTTCGTAAATAGTAGGTCGTGGGTTCAAGTCCCTCAGGTGGCTCGTATCCGGAACAGTCTGAACAGCGAAATCCGGCACTCAAGCCCGGAAGCATGAATGTTTGATTACACCAATAAAATCCTATCCAAACTGTCACTATGCAAGAAGGTAAGATTTCCCAAATCATCGGCCCTGTAGTTGATGTAGATTTTCCAGAGGGACGGCTACCGTCAATCCTGGATGCACTTACAATTACAAGACCAGACGGCACAAAGCTCGTTCTTGAAACACAGCAGCATCTTGGAGAAGAGCGCGTTCGTACCGTCGCCATGGAGAGTACCGACGGCTTGGTAAGAGGCCTGAGCGTTGCCAATACTGGCAGGCCCATACAAGTTCCGGTCGGCACGGAAGTGCTTGGCCGGATGCTGAACGTTGTCGGCGACCCGATTGACGGTCGTGGCCCGGTCAACACGAAAAAAACCTATTCAATCCATCGTCTGGCGCCAAGATTTGACGAAATCTCCACAAAAGCTGAGATGTTCGAAACCGGCATCAAGGTTATCGACCTTCTTGAACCCTATTCTCGCGGTGGCAAAACCGGTCTTTTCGGTGGCGCAGGTGTGGGTAAGACAGTCTTGATCATGGAGCTTATCAACAATATCGCCAAGCAACAGTCGGGCTTCAGCGTCTTTGCCGGTGTCGGTGAGCGTACCCGAGAAGGAAACGATTTGTGGCATGAAATGATGGAATCTGGCGTTATCGATAAAACTGCGCTTGTATTCGGCCAGATGAACGAGCCTCCCGGAGCACGCCAAAGGGTTGCACTTACAGGCCTCAGCATTGCCGAGTACTTCCGTGATGAGGAAGGGCGCGACGTTCTGCTCTTTATTGATAATATCTTTCGCTTTACCCAGGCAGGCTCTGAAGTATCAGCTCTTCTCGGGCGTATGCCGAGCGCGGTAGGATACCAGCCAACCCTTGCAACCGAGATGGGTGAGCTCCAGGACAGAATCGTTTCTACCAAGAAAGGTTCGGTCACTTCTGTGCAAGCCATTTACGTACCTGCAGATGATCTTACTGATCCGGCTCCTGCAACGGCATTTGCTCACCTTGATGCAACGACCGTGCTTTCACGCTCCATTGCTGAGCTTGGTATCTATCCCGCCGTTGACCCTCTGGACTCAACATCACGCATTCTCGACCCGAACATTGTCGGCGACGATCATTACGACACCGCCCAGGCCGTCAAACAGCTCTTGCAGCGTTACAAGGATCTTCAGGACATTATCGCCATTCTTGGTATGGACGAGCTGAGCGATGAAGACAAGCTTGTTGTTTCCAGAGCAAGAAAAGTACAGCGTTTCCTTTCACAGCCGTTCTTTGTGGCTGAGGCCTTCACTGGTCTTGCTGGCAAGTATGTCAAGCTTGAAGAGACAATCAAGGGCTTCAAGGAGATTATAGCGGGTCGTCACGACAGCCTGCCGGAAAGCGCCTTCTACCTGGTCGGAACTATTGAGGAAGCTGTAGAAAAAGCAAAAACTCTCTAAACAGACGCAATAACCATGGCGAATTCCGAAAATGGGTTACAGATAGAGATTGTCACTCCCCAGAAGCTCTATTTTTCCGGAGAGGTTGTGAGTGTGACTGCGCCAGGCGAGGGTGGACAGTTTCAGATACTGAAAAACCATGCCCCGCTGATATCATCCCTAAGATCCGGCAAGGTTAAACTTTCATTGGCCGATCACAGTGAGCAAACGTTTTCTATCTCTGATGGTTTTTTAGAGGTGAGCAGCAACAAGGCTATTCTGTTGACTGAAAACATCTCCTGACCCCATGCAACTACAAAAAAAACATCAGCATCCTCACAGGCGCTGATGTTTTTTGGTTTTATGACAACCCTCACGCCAAAAGCCCTGCGCCCGGGAGATACCATTGGCCTTATCTCCCCTTCGTCACATTGCGCTTATCCTGACAAAATTGAGCAGGCGGTGATGTATCTCGAAAAAAATGGCTACAGGGTCAAGCCATCGCGTTACCTCAACTGCATTGATACCAATCCTCTCATTGCTGACGAACAGAAACTTCATGACCTTCATGAGATGTTCGCCGATCCCGCCATCAAGGCAATTATCTGCCTGAGAGGGGGCGCAGGTGCCACAAGATTGCTGAATAAAATTGATTACAGCCTTATCGCCGCAAATCCTAAAATAGTTGTTGGCTATTCTGACATTACAGCGCTTTCGCTCGCCCTCTTTGCTCAAACCGGCCTGATCAGCTTTTCCGGCCCGATGCTCGCGACGGAACTGCACGAACCAACTCCCTACACCGAAGAGCACTTCTGGGGAATGCTCACCTCGCCCTCATACTCGCTTTCGTTGCAGAATCACCCTGACCACCCCATAACCTGCATCAGGGCAGGCTCAGCGGAGGGACGACTCCTCGGTGGCAACCTCTCTGTACTCTCTTCGTTGATAGGAACCCCATACTTGCCTCCGTTCAATCATTTGCTGCTTTTTCTCGAAGAGATCAACGAACCGGCTTACCGTATCGACCGAATGCTTTCGCACCTCAACAATGCGGGTTTGCTTGCGCCATGCAAGGGAGTTCTTTTCGGCCAGTTCAGCAACATCTCAGAAATAACAAGAGAGGAGAATTTACGATTGAATAATATTTTTAATTATTACAGTGCAAACACCAAAATCAAAGGCCCGGTCATGAGAGGGCTCTCCTGCGGCCATATCAAGAATCTGATGACCATCCCCATCGGCGCACGGTTTAAAATGGAGCTTTCGCAAGCTGGCAATTTGTTTTTCGGGGCCACCGAACCAGCCATACAATAGTAATACGTCGTCTGTAGGTAGTGACTTGCATATCTCCGAATCGTGACTTATTTTTTTCCCTATAACCCTGTGTCCGTAGCTATGAACTCCACTCTTGTGCACCAACTGGCATCCGCCTTACCTGAAATTGAAACACAAAAACACGAACAGAGCTCTGGCCCAAAACTGCTCGACCAGTACCGCGTTATCCTTTTCAATGATGAAGAACATACTTTTGATGACGTGATTACTCAAATTATTAAGGCGGTGCGTTGCACCCGCCAGAAAGCTGAAAAGCACACCTGGGAAGTACATAACCGGGGCAGAAGCATCGTCTATGCCGGATCAATGTTTTTGTGCCTGCAGGTAAGCTCAATTCTTGAAGAGATCGCCCTTAAAACCGAAATTCAGACCTCTTGAGTTCAAGATACGCTGTCTCCAAGCTTATTTCTTCGATGCTGTAGGCATGGCATAATGGTAGAAACCAGCATTAGGGAATTCAGACTGTATCTGCGGATACACCTCTGACAGATAATTCTCACTGTTTGTTTATATTGCGTTGCGTGATAGCCAGATGAAGGCGAGGGTATGTTTGACGATTTTTCAACAACCAGTCTGAACCAACGATGAGTAATTCTGATCAAAAACGAGTGCAGAGTGCCAATCTCTCCCCTGATAAAGTGATGCACAAGCTGGTTTCACTGGCCAAGCGGCGGGGCTTTATTTTCCCCTCTTCGGAGATTTACGAGGGGCTCTCCTCCTGCTTCGACTATGGGCCGCTGGGAAGCGAGATGAAGCGCAATATCAAGGAGCTCTGGTGGAACTCCATGACTCGTCGCCATCAGAATATTGTGGGACTTGACGCATCCATCATGATGAATCCCCGCGTTTGGGAGGCTTCAGGGCATGTAGCAAGCTTCAACGATCCGATGATAGACGACAAAACGACCAAGCGACGCTACCGTGCCGACCACCTGATTGAGACCCATATTGAAAAACTTCGACGTGATGAAAAGGAGGAGGATCTCAAGAGGGTACAGAGCGCCTACGAAGCAGCTTCCGTGACAGATGATCTGAACCGTGCACTCTATGAGATCATTATTGCTGAGGGGATCAAGGCTGCTGATACGGGCTCCGGAGACTGGACTGAGGTGCGCCAGTTCAACCTGATGTTCCAATGCAATATGGGAGCAGTGGCTGACAAGGCAAGTGTTGTTTACCTCCGCCCCGAAACCGCACAAGGTATTTTTGTGAACTTCCACAACGTTCGTGAGTCGTCGCGAATGAAGGTGCCCTTCGGTATTGCGCAAATTGGCAAAGCCTTCCGCAACGAAATTGTGAAGGGAAACTTCATTTTCCGCATGGTTGAGTTTGAACAGATGGAGATGCAGTACTTCGTGAAGCCCGGAACCCAGGCTGAAGCATTTGAAGCCTGGCGGGAGGAGCGGTTTAACTGGTACAGCAGCGCTCTTGGCATCAACAAAGAAAAACTTCACTGGTACAAGCACGACAAACTTGCTCACTATGCCGACCTTGCCTACGACATCAAGTTCGAGTTCCCGTTCGGGATTGAGGAGATCGAGGGCATTCATTCACGTACCGATTTTGACCTTAAACAGCATCAGGAGTTCTCCGGCAAAAACATGGAGTATATCGACCAGCTCACCAATGAACGCTACATTCCCTATGTGGTGGAGACCTCTGCCGGGTGCGACCGCCTCTTCCTTGCCCTGCTGGCCGATGCCTACACCGAGGACACCGTTGATGGCGACCTGCGTGTGGTGCTGAAGCTTTCGCCAAAGGTTGCACCGGTAAAAGCCGCAGTGCTGCCGCTGATGAAAAAAGGGGGCATGAGCGAGAGAGCCTCAGCCTTGTGCGACGATCTGTCGGCTGATTTTCTCGTTCAATACGACGACGCAGGCTCAATCGGCAAACGCTACCGCCGACAGGACGAGATCGGCACGCCATTCTGCATCACCGTTGACCACCAGTCGCTTGAAGAAAACTCGGTGACGGTGCGCTATCGCGACTCAGCAACGCAGGAGAGAATCGACATATCAAGAGTTCAGGAATTTATCGCATCGAAACTTATCGGACTCTAAACCATGCATTACGACATCGCAGTCATAGGAGGAGGCCCTTCGGGAGCTGTTGCCGCGGCAATACTGGCAAGTGCCGGGCTCTCCACCATTCTCATTGAACGCAACTTTGATAATGTCAAACCGTGCGGCGGAGCCATCCCTCTTGGCCTTATTGAAGAGTTTAATATTCCTGCTGAGCTGATAGAGAAAAAACTCTCACGGATGAAGGCCCGCTCACCGAAAGGGCGAATCATCGACATGAAGATGCCCAACGGTTACGTAGGCATGGTATGTCGTGAAAAATTCGACCGTTACCTGCGCGTTGAAGCTGAAAAAGCTGGAGCCGTTGTGGTTGAAGGGCTGGTCAAATTCATCTCTCACTCCGATGACGGGTTCGTCATCAACACCCTCAACAACAAAGTAGCACCACTCCATGCAAGCAGAATTATCGGGGCTGACGGCGCCAACTCAAAAACTGCTGATGAACTGCACTTTCCGCCCAGCGAGCTGAAGGTTATTGCCATGCAGCAGCGCTTCAAGTACACTCCTTCCATCCAGAAGTTCAGCAACATTGTCGAAATCTGGTTTGATGGTGAGGTCTCTCCCGACTTTTACGGATGGATTTTTCCCAAGGCTGATCACCTGGCCATCGGAACCGGCACGGAGGATAACAAGCACAATATCAAGGCATTGCAAAAACGCTTTGTTGAAAAGATAGGGATTACCGACAAGCCCTATCTTGATGAGGCGGCAAAAATTCCGATGAAGCCCCGTAAATCATTCACCCAGGAGAAGGCGATTCTTGTTGGAGACGCAGCAGGGCTGGTGACTCCGGCCAATGGAGAGGGAATCTTCTTCGCCATGCGCTCAGGCAAGCTTGGCGCTCTGGCCATGATTGAACACCTTAAGCACGGCACGCCTCTGAAGAACTATGAAAAAGAGTTCCGCAAGCTCTATGCCCCAATCTTTTTTGGTCTTGAGGTGTTGCAGGCAGTCTATTACCGCAACGACCGGCTTCGGGAGAGCTTTGTGGCTATTTGCGCCGATGATGACGTACAGCGGATCACCTTCGACTCCTATCTCTACAAAAAAATGATCCCTGCCTCCTGGCCTGTCCAGATAAAAATCTTTTCCAAGAATATCTACCATCTCATCAAGGGCTCCTGAATGCTGCTCTCTTTTCCAAACTGGATTATCCATATCTCCTCGGCGCTTGAGTGGGGAATCGCTGCAGCACTCCTTTTCCGCTACGGGCAGATAAGAGGCCGACGCGATATCCGGCTCTTCGGCCTTGCCATGCTCCCGCACTGGTGTGGCAGCTTTTTTGTGCTGGGATACCATATTTCGGGTGACACAATTCCGGTGCTGCTCGATATGTCGGAATTAATTAATGTCTTTGGCAGCACGGCGCTCCTGCTTGCAACCCTGAACCTTCTGAAATCGACCAGAAAAGTCACTGCTGAGGCTGGATATACTGCAGCCATTGCCGCCATCATGATTGCCGGAAAACCGCAATCATGGCTCGGAGCTGATATTTTCGACACCATTCTGCAGATCTCGAGCGTGATCTACATCACCTTTCTGGTGCTGCTGCTGGTGCTCCATCGACGCGACAGCACTATTTTTTCAGGCTTGACGGTTGCGGGGTTCTGGTTTGTCCTGGTTTTCATCTCCGTTACCATTTTCTGCATGTACCTTGCCACCCAGGTGAGGGGGTATCCAACCCTGTCACACGACAACCTGCTCCACGGGGTTGCCGAGAGCCTGCTGAGCGTCAGCAATCTCATGATTGCCCTCGGTGCACACCATAAAATCAGGGAGTATGAACGAAATCATTTGACCGGCATCGGAGGATGAAGAACTGCGGTATACTTCACAGAATCTGCAAGCAGCTCAATCGCTTTTTTTACAACCAGATCATTATCAAGCTCGGCCTTTCGGGCAAGCCGATCACCATAATGGCGGAGAACCTCCACTTCAAGGGAGTGAGCGACACCGGCTGACTCCTTCTCAATTTCCTGCGACTTAAGCCCCTCAATCTCCTGCTGCAAGGTGTCAAAACTCTTCAGACGGCTCTCGTTACCCGCAGTTGACACCAACTTCAGACTCTCTTTCAGCTCATTCAAGCGACGCTCAGCATCAGAGATGTAGACAAATTTTTTATTTTTGAGAAACTCGTCAAACGAAATCATAAGCTGTTGACGCTCAAGTGACGGAGGCTTGAGGGGAGATGAAGAGCAATAGTTCGCAGAAAAAAGAAACGGTACCCCTTTTTTGCGAAGCTCCGTGAGATAAGGAGAGCCTGCCGGTTCCAAAAGCTCGATATCAGGAGTAATACCTCCGCTTCCAAACACTTTTCTGCCCCCTTTGGTTGTAAAAACTTGCAGGGCGTTCTCAGCATGAGCCTTCGGCAAAACCTTGCGCGCCCCGGTACCTGCTTTTAACTCTTTCTGGATCAAACGGCCTGAAGGAGTGTAGTATTTCGCAATCGTCTGCTTCAGAGAGGAGTCATAAGAGATCCTGACAACAGACTGCACCAGCCCCTTGCCATAAGAACGTTCTCCCATAATAACCCCCCTGTCCAAATCCTGGATGGCGCCGGAAACAATTTCAGCGGCAGAGGCACTCAGACTATTGATAAGAACAACAAGGGGAAGCGCCGCGTCAACCGGAGCCGTTTCTGTCTGATACGATTTCGCCATCTCAGGTGAACGTCCCCGAATCGAAACCACCTCACTACCCTGACGGATAAAAAGCGAAGCAACATCAACAGCCGAGTTGAGCAACCCGCCAGGATTGTTCCTTAGATCAAGAATAATCCCCTTCAGCGGCACCCGCCCCTCCTGTGCTTGCTGTATAAGCCCCTGGAGCGCCTCGCGAAGCTCAATAGAAGAGCGGGCGCCAAAGCTTTTCATCTCGATATAACCAACATCATCAATCACGCCTGAATAAGTCACCGTGTTTACCCGCACCTCCTCCCGCACCAGAGTGGCGGTAAATGGTGAAGCTCCGGGCCGTTCAAGCTTGAAGGTAACCGAAGTGCCAGCCAGCCCCTTGATCTGCACCTTCACCTCTTCGTGCGACATCTTCTTTACCTCATTATTGTTGATGGCAACAATGCTGTCGCCCACCCTGAGGCCCGCTTTCGCTGCGGGATGGCCTTCAGCTACAGATGTGACATAAAAAGTGCCATCAATCGACCCAATGTTAATCCCGACACCGACATACTGCCCATTTGTCTGCTCTTCAAGCTCGCCCGAATCCTTTTCATCCAGAAAAACCGTATAGGGGTCAAGGGTACGAAGCATCCCATCAATGCCCGCATACATCAACTGACTGACATTGAGAGAATCCACATAATTTTTTGAGACTTCACGATAGACCTCACCGAGCAGATCAATGCTTTTGACAATCTCGAAATACTCTTTGTCGGGTGGCGGCTCCGCACCCTGAGAGAGTGATGGTATGGAAAATGAACACAAAAGGGCAACCATGATGCCCCGTACACTCAGCCGAAACCAGCGCCCCCCAAAACTCTCTCTCTTATGCTGCATATCGTTACCGGAGAGCCTCTTCGAGAGCCGTTGCACTGTCCGTCCGTTCGTCACGATACTTGATAATCATCGGGGTATAGATTGAGAGACCGTGTTCCGCAGCAAAATCGCCCTTGACCTTGCGTGAGCCAGCCACAACGACCGCTCCGGCAGGAATCACGAGAGGAGACTCCGCTGTTTTTCTGTAAATCGCATTCCGCACCAAATCGTAAACCGGCGTTGAACCGTTCAGGATGACGCCCGTACCAATAACCGCCCGCTCCCGGACAATCGTTCCCTCATAGATGCCACAATTGCCACCCACCATCACCTCATCCTCAATAATAACAGGTATGGCTCCAACCGGCTCCAGCACACCACCAACCTGCACAGCCGCCGACAAATGCACCTTTTTGCCCACCTGCGCACAACTCCCGACAAGAGCATGAGAATCAATCATTGTCCCCTCGTCAACATAAGCGCCGACGTTGACATAGGCAGGGGGCATCATCACCACCGAGGGGGCCAGATATGAACCGTCCCGCACCGCTGAACCACCCGGCACAATGCGCACATTGTTATCCATCGTTATCTTTTTCAGCGGCCAGGTATCCTTGTCAATAAAGGTAAAGCCGTTGCCATGATCATCAAGCGAAAGAGTGCTTCCCTGCAACCTGCCGAGACGCATGCCAAGCAGAATCCCCTGCTTTACCCATGAGTTGACAACCCAATCATCACCAAATTTTTCTGCAGCCCTCACCAGTCCTTCGTTCAGCAACTGTTTGAACTGATCAAAAACCGCCCGCGCCTCGGGAATCTCCCAAAGTTCAGCGGCACCAAGTGAAGAAAAAGCAAGAATTGACTCTTTCAGTGCATCATACTGTCCCATAGCGTGCGTTCTATTTTATATGTCGCCGTATTCGGCGGTAATATCCTTGTTATTTTTCCGGCTGTAGAACCTGAAATCGTCACTTCTGAGGCTCTCATCCGGCTTCACCTGCACAAAAAGCATGTGCTGCAGGAACCACTTCAGCTCCGTCTTCAGGTCGCTGTTCTGCAACGGCTCAATCACGGTCGGACTGACATAGAGATCAAGCTGCTTGAACTGCATGGAGTGCTGGAGCGCATACTTCCGCAGCCACCGCTCAATCTGGTTGATGGTGGTAAAACGCGCCTGCACCACACCGCTCCCTCCACAGGCGGGGCACTGGTCGCCCATACGCTGCATCAGGCTCGGACGAATTCTTTCACGGGTAATCTGCATAATCCCGAAATCCGACATCGGCAGAATGTTCGATTTTGCCCGATCGTTTCGGAGCTCCGTCTTCATGGAGTCATAGACCTTCTTGGCATTCTTCTGGTCGAGCATATCAATAAAATCAACCACAATAATGCCGCCAATATCGCGCAACCGCAACTGCCGAACCACTTCACGCGCAGCTTCAAGATTGGTCTTCAAAGAGTTCTCTTCCTGCTCCCGCTTTGCCGCATAACGACCGCTGTTGACATCAACCACAACCATCGCCTCGGTATGCTCGATAATGATATAACCACCTGATTTCAGCCACACTTTGCGTGAAAAAATTGACTCGACATCCTTGGCAATCCCGTACCCTTCAAAAAGGGGCAACTTCCCCTGGTAGAGCACGACGTTTTTCACCATCTCTGGTGCCGCCCACTGAATATAGGTAAGTGTCTCCTGATGAATGACCGGAGAATTCGCCACAATTTCAGCAACCTCAGAGGTGAGCGAGTCGCGCAAAACACTCGATATGATGGTATCCTCCTTGAAAATCAACTGGGGGGGGGGCAGCATCCTGCAACTTCTCCTCAATCTGAGTCCACTTGCCAAGCAGCTTCTCAAGATCCTGCTTCAACAAGGTCTCCTCCTGATCCTCGGCAACCGTGCGGATAATGGCGCCAAACCCTTCAGGAAGCATGGAGCGCACCAGCTTTTTCAGCCGCGACCGCTCCTTGCGGGCAATCACCCGGCGCGAGACCGCAACCTGGCCACCGCCAAAAGGGAGCAACACCATGAAGCGCCCCGCAATGGTAATATCAGAGGTGAGACGAGAGCCCTTGCTGCTGATCGGCTCCTTGATAACCTGCACCAGAATAGAGTCATTCGGCTTGAGCTTTCCGGCAATCATCTGGGTATAGGATTGCCTTTTTTCAGCCCGCTCCTGCTCATCTGCCGAAGGGGTTTTGCTGCCACTGCGAGCCGCCTGTTTTACATTTGCGCCAGCCGCTGACTCAACACCAGCACGGGCAGTCTGTGGAACATCATCGCCATCAGCATCATCGGGGTCACCGTTCTCGTCATCATCCTCATCATCCTCAATCAGTGCCCGATAATCCTCGTTGGTTGTGCCCACATCCGAAAAATGGAGGAACCCGTCAGACTTCTGCCCGATATCAACAAAAGCGGCCTTCAACCCCTCAACAACTTTGTGCACCCGGCCAAGATAAATATCACCTATACTTCTCCGGCTCTCAGGACGCTCAATAATCAACTCAACCAGACGACCCTCCTCAACCAGCGCAACCTGTATCTCGTCGCCAGTCTTGTTCATCAACAACTGCTTATTCGAACTTTTCTTCATTCGTTAACTCTTTTTATAATGGGTCAATAACATTTTTTTTATGAAGTCATGCAGTCACAACAGCAGGCCAGCGGAAACACTGCCCGCAAAGGGGCGAAAACTGATAGGCAAGATAATAAATTATAGAAGGAAACAGCAACCGCCGCTTTCTCTTTGCAGTACTTCTGTGAAGTTATGTACATTAAAACCAAGGCCGTTTTTGTTGTCTTCTGATTCTCCACATTCCCTTTATGCCAGAAAAAGACCCTCTGAACCAAACACCCGAGCAGAACGCTCGCGACATTATCGACCGGCCGCTAACGGCGGCGGGATGGGCTGTTCAGAAAAAGAGCGCTATCAACTGGCATGTATCAGCAGGCATAGCGGTGACGCACTACCCGCTGAAGGATGGGACTGAGGCCGACTATGTGCTGTTTGTCGATCGCAAGCCTGTCGGGATCATCGAGGCAAAAAGAGAGGAGGAGGGGCATCACCTCACCGCAGTGGAAGATCAATCGTCGGGATATGCCGCCAGCAAGCTGAAGCATCTCAACAACAACCCGTTGCCGTTTGTCTACGAAAGCACCGGTGTCTTGACCCACTTTACCGACTACCGCGACCCCAAACCACTCTCACGACCGGTGTTTACCATTCACCGACCGGAGACGCTCCGCGAATGGCTGGGCAAGGAGCAGAGCCTGAGAGGACGAATGCAACAGATGCCCGCGCTGCTTCCGCAGGGTTTACGGGAGTGCCAGACCGTCGCCATCAACAATCTGGAGCAGTCGTTCCGTGACGCACGCCCGAGAGCGCTCGTCCAGATGGCCACCGGCTCAGGCAAAACCTTCACGGCCATCACCTCCATCTACCGTCTGCTGAAACATGCCGATGCCAAACGGGTGCTCTTTCTGGTCGATACCCGCAACCTCGGCGAACAGGCAGAGCAAGAGTTCAGGGCTTACACGCCCAATGACGACAACCGCAAGTTTACAGAACTCTACAACGTGCAGCGCCTCCAGTCGAGCAGCATCGCCAGCGACAGCCAGGTCTGCATCACCACCATCCAGCGGCTCTACTCTATCCTGAAAGGTGAGGAGCTTGACCCTTCGCTGGAGGAGGAGAACCCGGCGGAAAAAAGCTGGCAGCCAAAAGAGCCGGTACCGGTGGCCTACAATCCAAAAGTCCCTCCCGAATTTTTCGACTTCATCGTCATCGACGAGTGCCACCGCTCCATCTACAACCTCTGGCAGCAGGTGCTCGACTACTTCGATGCCTTCCTTGTCGGCCTGACGGCGACGCCCGACAAACGCACCTTCGGTTTTTTCAACGAAAACATCGTGAGCGAATACAGCCACGAACGGGCCGTTGCCGATGGTGTCAATGTTGGCTATACCGTTTATCTCATCGAGACCGAGATAACAAAAAACGGAGCGGAACTCAAGGCGAGGGAGTTTGTTGACAAACGCGAAAAGCTCTCACGCCGCAAACGGTGGGAGCAGCTCGAAGAGGATGTCACCTATACGCCCACCCAGCTCGACCGTGACGTGGTCAATCCAAGCCAGATCCGCAACATCATCCGCACCTTTCGCGACGCACTGCCGCTCTTGTTCCCCGGACGAAGCGAGGTACCCAAGACCCTTGTCTTCGCCAAAACCGACAGCCATGCCGAGGATATCATCCGCATTATCCGCGAAGAGTTCAACGAAGGGAACGACTTCTGCAAAAAGATCACCTGCAAATCGGATGAAGATCCCAAATCGCTGCTTGCCCGCTTCCGCAACGAATACAACCCGAGAATTGCCGTCACCGTTGACATGATCGCCACTGGCACCGATGTCAAGCCGCTCGAATGCCAGCTCTTCATGCGCGACGTCAAAAGCAGCAACTATTTTGAGCAGATGAAGGGGCGAGGCACGCGCACCCTTGGTTTTGATGACCTGAAAAAAGTGACCCCGTCTGTCACCTCCGCCAAAACCCACTTCGTCATTGTCGATGCCGTCGGCGTCACCAGATCGCTGAAAACCGACAGCCGCCCCCTTGAGCGCAAGCCCACCGTCTCCCTGAAGGAGTTGCTTGAAGCCGTCACCTTCGGTGCCCAGGAGGAAGATCTCTTCATTTCTCTCGCCAGCCGCCTTGCCCGACTCGACCGGCAGATCACCGAAAAGGAACGAGCAACGTTTATCGCAAAAACAGGCGGCAAAAGCATCAACCAGGTTGTCCGTGAACTGCTCGAATCGTGGAATCCCGACATCATAAACCAGAAAGCACAATCGTTACATGGAGCGCTTTTGGAAGAGGAGAGCGATAACCCCTCAATCGAAACAATGCAGTTGCGGGAAGAGGCGCAGCAAACGCTCCTGCACGAAGCACGCTCGACCTTCAACGGTTCACTGAACGACTTCATCGACAACGTTCGCCGGGTGCACGAGCAGATTATTGATACCATCAACCTCGACCAGGTCACCAAAAGCGAATGGGCCGATGAAAGCGCCGACAAGGCAACCGAGCTGATCGGAGAGTTCAAGGCATATCTTGAGAGCCACAAAGATGAAATAATTGCGCTCACCATCTTCTACAACCAGCCCTTTCAGCGCCGCACCGTCACCTACCGGATGATCCGCGAGCTGCTCGACCGTCTCAAAGCCGACAAACCGGCCCTTGCCCCGATGCGCATCTGGCACGCTTATGAACAGCTCGAAAAGGTGAACGGAACCAGCCCGAAAAACGAGCTCATCGCCCTCGTCTCACTCATCCGCCGCGTCACCGGCATCGACCCCGTACTGACCATGTACGACAAAACCGTTGATGCCAATTTCAAGGATTGGGTGTTCAGGCAGCACTCCGGCGCCGGGGAAAAATTCACCGAAGAGCAGATGAGCTGGCTGCGCATGATCAAGGAGCACATTGCCTCCAGCATCCATATTGAGCCTGAGGACCTCGACCTCACCCCGTTCGATGCGCATGGCGGCAGAGGCAAAATGTGGCAGCTTTTCGGAGAGCGGATGGAGGCGATTATTGATGAACTTAACGAGGAGCTGACGGGATGAAAAAACTCAACAATGTTTAAAAATAAATGTATTTTTATCCAAAGGTTAGTGTTGGTTTGTTGCGATAATTCTAAAAGATCATAGCATGATGGAAATATTATTCCGATTTATTGAAAAACAATATGCGACCATGATAGAAGGCTCTATATATCGGATTATTGATAACACATTTAATAACACCCCTGCCGAGTATGTATACGTTATTAATTTTGCGATTCTTCTTATATCCGGATTTTTTCTCATTTTCATTTTTTACTCTTTTGGTAAAAAAGCGATTAAATTTATTGGGAATTACATAGTTCATCGCAAAAAACACGCTCAATACAAGATAGAGTACCCTGGAGCGTTCGCTTGGGGCAATTCATTTCTTAGAGCTCCACTAGTGGCAATTGGTACAGATATTTTGTCATTTGCAAAATTATCCCCAAAAGATAAAACACTGCGCTATGTAAAAAGTGCGTCAGTATTAATCCCAACAGTATGGAGTATTCTTGGCATGATTCTTTTTGTGGTATCAACAAAACACGACTTTCAAGAAATCGATTTATATATTGCGGCATTGCCAATAATATTAGTCGGCCTGACAGTTTATATATTAGATATATCTATAATTAACTCTCAAGGAGGCCATAAGGCCAAATTAATACGCTCCTTACTGGCGATAATCACAGGATATATATTTTCCTCAGCACCATTAAATTATTATTTCAAATCAGATATAGACTCATTTATGAAGCAGAAAGATAGTCAACTGACTATAGTAGAAGCTAATTTTAATGAGAAAATCACAAAAATACAAAATTCAGAGTGGAAAAAAAACCTTACGGCATTAAGGGGAACTCAAAGCCAACAACTTCTTGAAATGGGTAAGGAACGTATGGGGCTAGGGGCTTCACAAAAAAAGAACAGCTTATTTTTTCCCGAAATGAATGTATATTATAATCAGATAAAATCTGAACTCAATAATACGCAGAGCATGATTAATGAGATAGAAAATAATCATAAAACCGAACAAGATGAGCTGAATCAACTCTTGAAAAACAAGAATGAGTCAATACAGAAAATAAGTTCCGACAATAATTTCAATCATATAAAACGCCATAATGCGCTTTGGAGTTATGCCTTTTCATCCGTTGGAACTGCATTATATTTTCTTGCATTTATGGCTTTGTTTTGGACAATAGACTCACTTTCTGTCTTATGCTCTTTCATCAATGAATCGGAATATGAAAATTATTGTGGCAGAAATAATACTTCCAATAAAAATGTGTTTGATAATGAAGAGTACGAGGAGGCATTCAAGCCCAGGAAAAAAACCATATCTTCTCTTGATGTAGGATAATTCTACAAGGATATTCCACTCGACTATATCCAGCAAGTTTTCAAGGTGATGCAGCAGAATCCGCATCACGTGTTTCAGGTACTGACCAAGCGAGCTGATGTTTTAACATATTACGACAATGAAGGATGGCTCGATTGGTCGCACAATATCTGGATGGGGGTATCGGTGGAAAATCAACATGCCATGCCGCGAATTGACAGGCTTCGGGAAACCGGTGCACGGGTAAAATTTATATCCTGTGAGCCTCTGCTTGGGTCACTGCCAGAGCTGAACCTGCAAGGGATAGACTGGGTCATTGTCGGTGGTGAAAGCGGCAGAAATGCACGACCAATGAAGCCTGAATGGGTGCAGGAGATTCGTGAACAATGCCTTGCAGCAAACGTACCGTTTTTTTTCAAGCAATGGGGCGGATTCAACAAAAAGAAAACTGGCCGTACACTTCACGGGGTTCTATGGGATCAGAAGCCGGTAATGCCGGAGTTGTTTATTGGCCAATAGTGAAAAAGTGATCATTTGTTAATGAATAATAAAAAAGCGATCCCTTCAAACTGGGCATGGGTCATGCATGAAGAAATTTCTGCTATTAACCCAAAGTTGCCAAATCATAACCTCAGTGAAGAAAGTGAGGTTTCTTTTTTACCAATGGCATGTGTTGATGAGGTTTCAGGGAATTATCATTTACAAAACACAAGAAAATACTGTGAAGTAAAAAAAGGATACACATCTTTCATCGACGGAGATATAATTTTTGCAAAAATTACTCCCTGCATGGAAAATGGCAAAATGGCAGTGCTCGACAATTTGGTAAATGGGATTGGATATGGCTCAACAGAGTTCCATGTTTCCCGACCACATAACTTCATAGAAAAGAAATATTTGTTCTATTATTTTATTCAGACTGCTTTTCGTAAAGATGCGCAAAGTAATATGACGGGAAGCGCTGGACAGTTGAGAGTCCCTACGATTTTTTTTAGGTCCGTTTCCATTCCAATTCCCCCACTCCCCGAACAACGAGCCATTGTTGCAAAACTGGAACAGCTTTTCAGTGAACTTGATAACGGGATTGCCTGCCTGAAAAAGGCGCAGGAGCAACTCAAGGTCTATCGTCAAGCGGTTTTGAAACAAGCCTTTGAAGGTGAACTCACCAAAGTATGGCGTGAGCAGCAAACCAGCCTCCCGTCAGCGCGGGAGTTACTTGAAAATATCAAAACCGAACGGGAGCAAGCAGCAAAACTTCAGGGTAAAAAACTCAAATCGGTTATGCCGCTTACACAGGCTGAACTTGATGACTTGCCTGAACTGCCGGATGGGTGGAAGTGGAAACTTCTTGAGGATATTACTCTTGAAATAACAGATGGTGACCATCAGCCACCACCTAAATCCACCAAAGGGGTTCCCTTTATAACCATTTCAAATATTGACAAAACAAGAAATACAATTGATTTTTCGACATCATTTTATGTCTCAAATGAATATTATTCCTTACTAAAAGAACACCGAAAACCAAGAAAAGGCGATATCCTTTACACAGTTACAGGTTCATTTGGAGTCCCTGTGCTCATCGATTTTGATAAACCATTCTGCTTTCAACGGCATATTGGTTTAATCCGCCCAGCATTTCAGACTATTTCCAAGTGGCTGTATTACTTATTACAGACTAATCACGTTTTCATTCAAGCCCAAAACACAGCAACCGGGACTGCTCAAAAGACTGTCGCACTGAGCAGTTTGAGGACGTTTCTGATTCCTTATTGCTCCCCACAAGAGCAATCCCAAATCGTGCAGGAAATCGAAACGCGCCTCCCGGTTTGCGATAACATCGAATCAACCATCCGTGAATCACTTGAAAAAGCGGAGGCCCTGCGGCAAAGCATTCTGAAAAAAGCTTTTGAGGGAAAACTGCTCAGCGAGGAAGAGCTTCAGATAACTCGCAACGCCCCGGACTGGGAGCCTGCTGAAAAGCTTCTTGAGCGCATCAGGGCTGAAAAACGAACTGCAAGGAACAAGCATTAACTGTTGTACTTATGACCAATACCCCGTCTGCCATCATCTCGAAAGTCTGGTCGTTCTGCCACGTGCTGCGCGACAGTGGCGTGAGCTATGGCGATTATCTTGAACAGTTGACCTTTCTCATCTTTCTGAAAATGGCCGACGAGTACAGCAAGCCGCCCTACAGCCGCACCATCGACATCCCGCAGGAGTACACCTGGCCGAAGCTAAAGGAGAAGCGGGGCGCTGAGCTTGAAGTACTCTACGCCAGTTTGCTCCGCGATCTTGGCAAAAAGCCGGGAATGCTTGGGCAGATATTCCTGAAAGCGCAGAACAAGATTGCCGATCCGGCGATGCTCTACAAGGTGGTTGACATGATCGACAAAGAGAGCTGGGTGATGATGGGCGCTGATGTCAAGGGTGAAATTTACGAAGGGCTGCTTGAAAAGAATGCCGAAGATACCAAAAGCGGGGCTGGCCAGTACTTCACGCCTCGTGCCCTGATAGAGGTGATGGTGGAGTGCATCCGCCCGGAGCCCATGAAAACCATTGTTGACCCGGCCTGCGGTACCGGTGGATTTTTCCTGAAGGCGTACGATTTTATCACCAACCGCTACAGCCTTGACCGGAGCGACAAGGAGTTTCTGAAGCATCGCACCTTTGGCGGCAACGAAATTGTGCCCGGCACGCGCAGGCTCTGCCTGATGAACATGTTCCTGCACAACATCGGCGAACTTGACGGCATTGCCGCAGTCTCATCCGCTGATGCGCTGCTTTCGGATGGTGGCATCCGGTACGATTACGTGCTCACCAATCCCCCTTTCGGCAAAAAGAGCAGCATGACCTTCACCAACGATGACGAGGAGCAGGAGAAAGAGAGCCTTGTCTATAACCGGCAGGATTTCTGGGCAATAACTTCCAACAAGCAGCTCAACTTTTTGCAGCATATCCACACCATCCTGAAGGTTCACGGCCAGGCTGCCGTGGTGCTTCCCGACAACGTCCTCTTTGAAGGCGGCGCCGGAGAGCTTGTCCGAAAAAAGCTGCTCGAAACAACCGAGCTGCACACCATTCTGAGACTGCCAACCGGCATTTTTTACGCACAGGGCGTGAAAGCAAACGTCCTCTTTTTCGACGTGATGCCCGCCCACAAAGATCCCTGGACACGTGAAGTGTGGTTCTACGACTACCGCACCAACATCCACCACACCCTGAAAAAGAGCCCGCTCAAGGCTTCAGACCTGCAAGAGTTTGTCGACTGCTACAATCCCGAGAACCGCCACAAGCGCAAGGAAAGCTTCACGCCCGAAACCCCCGAAGGGCGCTGGCGCAAATACACCTACGAAGAGATTGTTGCCCGCGACAAAACCAACCTCGACATCTTCTGGCTCAAAGATAAAAGCCTTGCCGATCTTGATAACCTTCCTGATCCGGATCTACTGGCCGGAGAGATCATCGAAAACCTCGAAGCCGGGCTGGCAAGCTTTCAGGAGATTCTGGGGGTGCTGGGCAGGGGATAACCTGTTTATTTAATGCGAGTTATTTGGAAGAAAATTTCACAATCACAACCTGAGCACAATGAATGATTTGGATTATTTGAGGGAGATTTAGTCGTCAATGGTTAGCCTTGAGGGTTCAAGAAGTTGTTAACCGTGATAGACCGTTAAAAGCTCTACCATATCGCTTTTCACTCTGTACACTATGCGATAGCTCCCAAACAGAATTTCTATAATGGCAGGATCGTTCAATTCGGGTAATGATCTACCGGAATAAGGAAAATCTGTTAAACGATCAACGGCTGACAGCACATCTCTTGCAAATAGCCTGGCATAGTGTGCGGAATCCACAGCAATAAAATTTGCAATCGCTTCCAAATCATCTGCTGCCTGAGGAGTCCACCTTATTTGAACCATTTCGACATCCTCTCTTTTACTTCCAGTTGAGACAGAGTTTCTCCGGCATCCGCCTGCTGGATTCCCCTCTCAACTTTCGCGATAAAAAGAAGACGCTCCATCGCCTCTTCAAATGTGGTATCGGCAGGAAGCGTTTCAACTGCTATCATAATTTTCTCTTTTGCCGTCATAGCATATCTCCTTTTTTATGTGCGTGAACCATCGGTGAGTGTAAGTTACTCTACCCTGTCGAAGATTCCTTGATGCTTCGGTAAAGCAAATGCTGCCGCCATGAGTTTTTCGTTTGGAGCAGGTGGCTCTTCCAAAAGATTCAGGAGATGCGTGCGATCTCTCTCGCTCAGCTCTATGCGCTCACTCTGATCAATCACCTTTCGCGCCTCTGCAACAACGGTTCTGGTTACAAACTCGGTTAAATGCGTATGCTGTAATGCTGCCGCTCTCACCAAAAGAGACTTCTCTTCTGAAGCAATGCGCAACGACAGTCGCGAGTTACTTTCTACTGGAATTTGTGGCACAGTCGCCTCCTTTTTTTATACGTATTGGAGATGTGCGTAAAGTACAGAATTTTTAATGTGTACAAAAATTGCATGGCCACGCGTTAAAAAGAAAAAATAGCTATACTCTGTACGGTATACTGTAACACAAAAGGTTGAAATTATGATAGCAGTCAGCACAACGGAGTTGCGTAAAAACCTCCGTAAATATTTGAATATGGCCAACAATGAGCGCGTCATCGTCCAGTGTGGTGGAACCGAGACCTATGAAATTGTCCCTGCACGAAAAATCATTGACACCGACCGATATTTCTCTGACACGAAGGTTATTGATGCTATTGAAACGAGGGAAAGCCGATGCAAAAGCAGGCAGGATTACGAGGATAACTGATCCAGCCGATCCATGGGCAACTATTTTATAGACATTACTGACCAAGCCAGGGAAGATATCAGGCATTGGAATAAAGTTGGTGATGAGGTTATTCTCAAAAAGATTAAACGTATTCTTTTTGAATTATCCGAGCATCCAAAAGAAGGGACAGGCAGAGTGGAGCAATGACGAGGTAATCTTTCTGGATGTTGGTCAAGAAGGCTTAATCATCAGCATCGAATGGTTTACGAGATCAATGATCGTACGGTAACTGTCCTTGTACTCTCTTTGCGAGACCATTATGGAGACTCTTGAGACGTGTCATCATCGAGAAAAGATGCCCAAGTGTACGAATTTTTCTGACCGGGATACGTGCCGTCTTTCACAGGCCGCATCCTGAAAAAGAGTGCGATAAAGGGGGCACTTAAATCAGTGAGACGTTTTTTACAAGAAGCAGGAATGGACTACCATGCTGAACTATAAAGGTTATACCGGGCATATTGAATTTGATGATGAAGCGGGACTGTTTCATGGCGAAGTTCTTGACTTAAAAGATGTTGTCACTTTTCAGGGACGGAGTGTTGATGAAATCGTGCAAGCCTTCAGGGACTCTGTCGATGATTATCTTGACTTTTGTGCAGAACGGGGAGAAAAACCGGATAAGCCATTTTCCGGCAAATTTGTGCTGCAAATGAACCCGGAACTACACCACGCCATTCATCTCAAGGCCGTCAAAGCGGGGAAAAGCCTGAACAAATGGGTCAATGATACGCTTCAATCGGCATGAAGGGTTATTGCGCTTGTTTTTCATGAGAACAGGGCTTTTCGGACGAGTGTTAATGGATCACAGCCAATCATTTTCTGCTTTACAAAATGCGTTGAACGCTATCCAGATTTTTTTATAAATGTGCGCAGTATCCAACAGCTCTCGTTGAAACTCGATATTACTGTTTCGGATAGTAACCACCTGTCTTTGATGAACCAATGAACTCTATCTGCCCGGCATCTCGTAATTGTTTAAGCCAGCGTTCGAGGTTCTTGGGAGAGGTATTCATCAATTCCGCTAATGCTGGAACTCGCATACCCTGGCGTTGTTTTATAAGTTCAACAAGTGCATTTACTCCCTCATTTACTCCCTCATTTACTCCCTCATTTACTCCCTCATTTACTCCGACATACGGCTTTGGCAGTTTAAACGTCATCAAAACGCAACCGGTATTTTCATGCAGCACAGGCACGGGCAAGCCAGCCTCCTGCATCAAACTGGCAATTTTAAGGGTTCCTCTTCCCCATGTCTCAATCAGTCCACGGCGGTAAAACACCTTGGCAATCCATGGGTTCCAGGGTTTTGATTCATGAGGCTGGTAGAGCATTTCGGGAGTCAATCCAAAATGCAGTTCGCCGGGGGAGATGATTTCCAGGCGATCATCGTACAAAGCCACAGCAACAGAGCCCGCAGCGCTGGTATAATCGCGATGGATAAATGCGTTGGCAAGAGCTTCGCGCACTGCATCGGTGGGGAGCGCAGGCGTGTCGATACGAGCCATTTGGCCCGGCACGATCTTGCTGGCCACCGGGAGCCAATCAATCAAAAAGCGTTCGGCCCGACGCATCAGCGCAAAAGCGTTACCGGTGTATTGCCGGTTGTCGAGAAATTCGTCGCGGTTTGTGCCTTTGAATCGGGCAACGCGAAGCATAAACTGCGGGAATGCTGGCAAAACAACTTCATCTTCACAAAACAAGGCAACGGCAGCACGTGATAGTTGTTCGCCATTCACCAGCAGGCCCAACCCACGCAATATCCCCATAGTGTCGCGAGTACCGGGGTCCAGGCTGCGCCCCCGTCGTATGGATTCTTCGAGGGTGACAACAATTTCAAGGCTGTCGAGCTCTTCAACACTGCACCCTATGGCGGGCTGCATTTCCCAGCGCTCACTGGCGTGCATAGACTCAATCAACAATCGTTGGTAATTGGCGCGAGGCATGACACACGTTGTGTTCAGCACGCGCTCATAAGGTATTCCGCGAAAAGAAACGGGAGCGTCAGTGGCACGATCGACATGGACAATCAGAACTTCCAATCCCCGACCATCCCCTTCGGAAAGTGGTAGACGCTGGAGGTGCAGGCACAGCGGTAGCTCAAAACCCTGAAACTCCTGGGCCAGCTCTTCCAGTGTACGATCAGTCACCTTTTGGCCCACCACTTTTCCGGATGGAGTAATACCAAACACCACCTGCCCGCCTCGGCCGTTTGCCAGAGCACACATACTCCGACAAGCACGCTCTTTTTCAGCGGTGGATTTTTTAAGTTCAAGCGTCAGGGATTCACCTGCGGCAATGATTTTTGAAGTTCAGTAAAATTCAAAATCTTCTCTCTTAATTCGATAATACGGTGACATAGTGACGGATTTTCTCTTGCCAATGACGAACAAGAAGTTGAGGTTGACAAACCAAACCCAACTCGCCCACAACATATCTGCAGGGTATTAGTTCACGTACAGTAATTCCTTCATGAAGCACAGCGTCATGGAATATATCCTGTAACAATTCAATGAGAGAAAAGCCGTTGTTCTTAAATATTACTGCATTTGGAAGAACCGGCGACTCCTGAAATACAAGTAGTGAAGCGATGGTGCAGAGCTAAACTATCTCCAATGACAGCCTTTCCCGTAATTGCCGTCCCTTGTCTGTTAACTGGTATTTCTGTGTCGGGCTTCTGGGCGAATCAGGCTGAGTCATGGCAACCAATTTTGCCGCCAGGGCAGGCTGCAGATAGTCGTAAAGGAATGTCGGTCGATGCTGTAATTGCAGTCGATGCATGAGAGACCAGGTTCCCAAAGGCCCTTCCAGCAAACAATTCAGCAACCTGCTTACTTGTTCGGTTACTTGTTCGGTTACTTCATTTACCTGTTCAGCAACACTATGTAACGCAGCCTGGTCAAGTAACGTAACTTCAAAAAACTTGCCTGTTTTGTCATTCTGTATGGCAGGTCTGGCATGACCGAGCTTCGTCCAGTTGGCAATGACATCGCTCAAGCCCCATCCGGCATTTTCGCTTAACCCTATCCGACGGAAGGCAATAGCAATATTGGGGTTACGAACCTCTTTCGGCCTTGGCTCCAGTAAATTGCCTTTCGCAAAAGCGTCACCGGGGTTCCAGAAAATGGTGCGATCTGTAAAATGGCGGATCTCCGGTTTTCTGGTGTGATCCTCGAAAGTATTGCATTTTTTCCATCAAACATGTACACTATAGATGATTGTTCGATTTTGCAGTAGTAAGAAAACACTATAGAGCATGATAACCGTACCCATCACCTCAGCCGAAAGATTGTATGGAATGTATAACGCATTGTTGCATGATGAACAGCAACGCTTTTTGCAAAAGTTACTGCATAAAGAAGCAGACAGGCTTGAAACATTGGCATTGTATGAAGCGTGCCGTGAAGCCAAAGATGAGGATGATTTTTTAACCGACGATGAAAAAAACGCCTTTCTTGCCAGCTTACCACAATGAAGTTAGTAATCAGTAAGCGTTTTGTAAAAGATACCCAGAAAATTCGAGATGATCGTATTTTATTGAAATTGCGCCAAATAATTGCTGCTCTTGAGGCTTGTGGTTCACTTGAAGATATTACTGAAGCCTCCGGGTTATCAGTGTATCGTTATCAGCAGAGTAAGGCTGTTGAGCAAATCATAAAGGTCGCCAGTCAAGCAACCCACCGTCAGTGACGACAGTGGCTCCTTGCCCGTCGATTGCTTGACAACCCTCTTTATGGCACGGCGTGTCAAGGGGTTAGCGCTTGGGGTGTTGACGGATAACGGCATAATATCTCCTCTGTTTTGAATGAATTGAGTATCACAATCATCCATGCAACAATACTGCGGTACAAATGATCGCTTTCGGTATTGAGTGAAGCTCCACCCCGCAAGCGATGGGAAAGTTCAACCCTGAGAGATTAAAACATTATCCTACGCTCCCCACAAGATCTTCTATCGCTGTAACGCTTAACCCTGTCACCGCTTTGATGATTTCAATCGCCGCGCCCTGTTCTATCAGCTTTAAGGCGATCGTTCTGGTTGTTTCCTCGGCACCTTGTGCTACACCTTGTTCTTTACCAATTTCAATACCTACCACAATACCTTCTTCCTTGCCCTCTTCTTTGCCGGAGTAATAGCCATCACCGTATGATGACTCAAACATGCTTGCCTGGTAGCGCAAATCATCCTGGTACTGTTCATAAGCTTTTCGCTCCCCTTCCGGCAACTTCATGATGCTCAACTTCTCTTCCGCCTCTTTCAGCCCTTTTGCCGTGAAGCTCTCTTTAATCTCTTCATTTTTCAGAAAGTAGATCCACTCATCAAGCCTGTCTCTGGCAATGTCGTTAAAGCGATTGATTTTGATCAGGTAATATTCAGGGTAAAGTGCCTCGACACTCTCTTTCCGGAACAGTTGCTTTTGTTTTTCATTAAGTCCCAGAAGATCATGATTATGCATGCCTATAAAGCGGGTGGTGCCATGGTAGATGTAATCGTCGCCAATGCCCAGATCAAAATAGAGAATGTTTATTGATATGACTTTGGTTATCCCTGCATAGGGTTGCTTCTCTTTCATCCCCTCAATCACCGTTTTGGAAACGCCATAAAAGAGACGCTGCAGGTAGTCATACTCCCGATCATACTGTATCTCTATGATGATGATCTCCTGTTTCTGGTTGCGTACCCTGAGATCGACCCGATTAAATTTGTCGAGTTTATCATCTTTGTTGCTCTCACTTTCAATGAGATCCAGGATGACGATTTCCTCTTTCAGCAGCTCGCTTAAAAAGCCTTCCAGAATCCCGAAGTTGGCTTTGCTCCGTAGCAGGCGTTTTATGGCCCAGTCGAAGGTGATCAGTTTTCTTGTTTTGCTCATAAGCTGGTAAACTTGCGTGACGATGAACGTTTGCTGTTCATCATAAAACCATAAACACCCTGATAACTGATGACCTTTGGGTTGCTGACTGGCACTGAAGACCTCAACGGATGAGCGCCAGCATTACACTGTTAATATACAAAAAACAGGGTGGGACAGCAGGAACGTATTGCCTGTTCAATCCATAAATCTGCACTCACTCACGCCAGGCAAAGAGTATGGTAAAGTTGACGGAAAGAAATGCCCGCGTTCAACCCAAGTATCAGTCAGGCTCCTGAATTCGTCCCAACTTACTACCTCAATAATATTGATCGAGATGTTGTTCATAGGGTTCTCGTTTGTCTCCTTGATTCCATAAATCCACCACCATACAAAACCCGCGAAATTAATTGCTATGGATGGGCTTAACGCTTGGGGTGTTGACGGGTAACGGCATAATATCTCCTCTGTGTTGAATAAATTGAATATCGCAATCTTCCCTACGAACAATACTGCGGTGCAAATGATTGCGCTTTTGGTATCAGTTCCGCTGAACCTTTTTCATGATTTTTCTCTGGAAATCGCTTTCGGCATCGAGTGACGCAATCATTTCACCCCTGACAGCCTTTCCCGTAATTGCCGACCATTATCTGTTAAACGGTATTTCTGTGTCCTCTTCTTTAGCGTAATAAATTCTGTAACCCGGACCATAATCAAGCTTGTTCTCTGATAAACCCGATCCAATTGGAAAAACATTTGAATGATTTCCCTGCACAACACGCTCCAAATATGTAGCCGCTCGTGCAACAGTCAAGAGGGCTCTTTGTCGTTCGATGGATGTGGTAAACCAACTATTCGCTCACTCTGCTCTGTCGGCTTTTTTGGAATCAGCTTAATTTCCAGTTCACAGCCGACAGCTTCAGCATATTTCCTGAGTGAGGAAATGGAAGGACTGTGTTTACCGGACGATTCCAGCCTGGAAACTGCACTTTTTGTTGTCCCAATCTTTTCGGCAATAGCCGACTGAGTCATACCAGCTTGCCGACGTGCCAAAAGTAACTCCCTGATCAGTGCATACTTTGGTTCCAGGGCATCGTATGCCCTCCGAAACTCCTCGTCTTTCATTGATTCACGAAGCTCCTCCTCGTGGTTGTACGGCACTGGCTGGTATTTGAGATTATCCATTATTTGACCTCGTTCATTCGTTTATATGCAATGTCCAGTTCTCGTTGAGGTGTGGTTTGTGTTTTTTTTATAAATGCGTGCAGAATCACAATCCGTTTGTTCCTCATGTAACAGAAAAAAGCTCTCCCGATGCCATCTTTTCCTCTGGCTCTCAGTTCAAAGAGCCCGTGCCCCATAGCTTTTGAGTGCGGCATTCTCATGTTTGGCCCAAACTCGATCAACAGTCCTGCCAACCGTTTATAGTCCGCCAGTGTACTTTTCGGCCAACGGTTAATCTCCTCTTTAATTCGAGGGTGGAAATATTCAAGTTCATAGTTCATGGCCCACACTCTCGAAGTTAGCATTTATGGGAACTATTCAAAAAAAATTACTTTCCGAAAAAGGAGCGCATGATGCACAAAATCACATTTGATAATGACATCGTTCAAACCCCATCAGGCATGTTTGCATAACCCGATACGACGAAACCTATTTTTCTCACAGAAGGGATATTACCGCTATAATTGCACTTTTATATCAGAAAATAATGGTAAGCCGTGCATAAATAGCGGCAAAGAAAGGCACAATATCATATAAGAGTGGTTGATGAACTGGCCTTGAAGCGGTGCGGAAAAGTTGACGGGAAGAAATGGCCGCGTTTTGGAATGGCAAGAACACCAATATCCTGACATCCTGCGGCTGTTACGGACACCACAGCTTTCAATCTGTATACCGACAGATTGGACTGTATAAATTCACAAATATCCGCTTCTGAACGCTCTCCATCTCTGTCCACCGACACCCCTGCAGTATTTCTGAAGAGCAAAGAGGACGGCCTGTCGCCTCTCCAAAGATCAGGATGCTGCTGAACAGCTCTGAACAAAACCTCTCCGCTTTCAATACGTTCAGGATTCATAAAATCTTGGCTTTCGAGTGGAACTCAGTCAATGACACGAAAGAGATCGTTGATGTCAGAACTGACCCACTCATCCGTAACATTTCCTTCAACAGACAAAAATTCCACGCTCTTCTCGCCAATCTCTATTTCCAATGATGTATCAGCAATATCATACTCAAACTGAATCGTCTCTCTTGCGGATGGAAAAACGTATAAAGGTTGCTCCTTCAGTTTACTGATGACAGCGAGTGCTCTTGTCATCACAACGCCAGGTATCGGCAACACGCCATAACCATCCCATCCAGGCAAGAGCTTGGCAAAATCACGGATTTTCATCTCATTGATTTTCCGCAATTCAGACCGAGGGTTAATCTGCGGCAGCGCAGTTCTCCTGCGTAAAGGGGCAACCCCACTCTTGAGTATAACCACGGCTTTCATCATCTCACCCCGCTTGTTGATTACTGTAAAATCAGGCTATTCTTCGGAAGTTTACCTTTTATGCAGGTGTTGTGCAAATAATCTTCCATTGCGAAATTGACATTCCATAGCTTCGCGTCTCTCGCAATGCGCTGAACAAATTATTGGCTTGTTGACTGACACTATCGTGAGCAATGCCCCGTGCTCAAAGAAGCGCTTCTTCGAGTACGGGAGAGTGATAGGCCATCACAGCATCAGCATCCCGCCCGAGACAGGGATATAGCAGCCAGTCACAAACCGGTTGTGGTCAGAAGCCATTGCAAGCACGGCTCCGGCTACATCTTCAGGGAGGGCAACCCGCTTCAGGGGGGCCATATCCGCCATCATCGCCTTCTGTTCTTCGGGCAACCACGTTGACGCGTATGCCGAAGGGCCCAACCTCTTCTGCAAGAGAGCGGACGAAGGCATCAAGACCCGATTTCGCCGTGGAGTGGGCAATGAAACCCGGCGATGAGTGACGCGAAAGAGTGCTTGAAATGGCAATGATGCATCCCAACCTCCTCTCGATCATGCCTGGCAGCACCGCCTGGCAACAGAAAAATACCGATTTGAGCTCTCCGCAAAGCGGTGGAGCTGAAACCCCTGGACGGAAAGCATTTTGCCAAAGATTCCGGCAGAACAAGTATGTCCGAAATCGGAGGGCAGTGGATACCCTCCGATTTCAGGAGTCAATTATCCAAAGGGGTTATTTCTGTTCGTTTATCCTACTGATGAAAACGAAAAATCAGAATTCGTATCTGAGGCCAAAAAGGGCGCTGTGGCTTGCTATTTTTAAATTTCCGTTTGTATTGTCGGTAATGGTGCCTGTTCCAAAATAGCGGTAGCGTGCATCAATTGCGAAGTAATTACTTAATGGAATGGCAACACCAGCACCTACTTGATAACCAAGCGTGGTATATTTGGCAGAGTATTGTTTCGAAAAAATAGAGTTGTCTATGTCGACCCAGGTCGGTCCGACCCCTATGGTTAGATAAGGCTCCAGGCCGCCACCCTTGATATCATAATATCCATTGACCAGAAGTGATGTTACGGACATAGAGCTGGAAATGCCAAAAACACCTGAGATTAACGGATCAATATTTGATTGCCCGCCAACTTCCGCCTCAAGTCGGAAATTGTCAAATGTCATGCCGATGGCACCTGTCACATTAAGGCCTGCAACGATTGTATGGTCTGATGCTGCCGGGCCGCTGTTATTAAACCATGTTCCACCAAAATTGCTGCTGACATAGGGGCTAGCTGCGTATGCCGGAGCTGTTATCATGCTGGCAGTAAGCATTGCGCAAAAAATGGAATGTCTTTTTTTCATTGGGGGGAAATCTAACTGTTTTGAAAAAAACCGCTGCCTACAGGCTGTAATATCCTGAAAGTAGGATAAAGCGCACACATTAACGAAAAACATCACCGCGCAGGCACGATTTCCAAGCAAAATCGTGCATTTTTCTTACTTTTTAACGTGCACGTATG
>CAJEXQ010000017.1 GCA_903994635.1 uncultured Chlorobiaceae bacterium | reverse complement strand
GGATAGATCATACATTCAAATGGCTATAAGGAAATTATGTAAAAAAAACAAAACCTGATTTATATATTTCTTATCTTTTGATGGCAAAAGATCTTCTGGCGCAAAGTCGCTCATAGGATAAAAAAAAGCAGCAAAGGGGGATAACTTCCCCCCGCTGCCAAATACCAACAACCTGCCTGCCTTCATCCACTCAATTCATAAGACATCCGCTCAACACCTTACAACCCGACCTGTTGTTGAATACCTCTACACACAAGTTCGACGAGGTTTCCGTGTGAATCTTGCGCCACATCTTTTTAATCCTACTCGTAGCGCAGAGCCTCCACCGGCTTCAGTTCTGCCGCTTTTCTGGCTGGCCAGAGACCAAAGAAAATACCGGTAAGCGCCGAAAAGGCCGTAGCAAGCACAACCGATATCAGCGAAGTTTTTACCGCCCAGCCCGCAAAAGTTGAGAGAATTATCGAGATCCCAATACCGGTCACTACCCCGATAAAGCCTCCGCTTATGGTCATACCGACTGATTCAACGAGAAACTGCATCATGATGTCACTTTTTCGTGCACCGATGGCCTTGCGCAAACCAATCTCCCGCGTTCTTTCGGTAACGGAGACAAGCATGATATTCATGATTCCGATACCTCCTACCAGAAGCGAAATAGCCGCAATGGAGCCAAGCAGGAGACTCATGGTTTGCGTGGTACTGCTGAGCATCTTTTGAATTTCGGTCATGTCCCTGATATTGAAGGAGTCATCATCATCCTTCAGTCGGCGCTTTTTTCTGATCAGCTCCGTTATTGCAATTTTCGCCTGATCAATTTTGCCCGACTCGGTCACCTCAACAAAAATTCCGCTGAGATACTCCCTGCCGAGCACACGGTACATGGCCGTCGTCACCGGAATAATGACCACGTCATCCTCGTCCTGCGGCCCTGAAAAGCCTTTTGCAGGAGCGATACCGATTACCTTGAAATTTATCCTGTTTATCTTTATGGTTCTGCCAAGGGGATTACTGCTGCCAAACAGCTCCTTCACCACCGTGACACCAATAATGGCTGACTTCTCCCGCCTCTGAATCTCTTCAGGGGTAAACCACCGCCCAACGGTCGGCATCACGGCACGCATTGTGCCATATTCATATCCGGCGCCGGTAACCGTAGAACTCCAGTTTTTGTTTCCGTAAACAATCCGACCGCCACCGTTGACCACTCCACTGGCATTTTTGACGAGTGAACGCAGCCGTGCGATATCCTCTACATCCTTGAAGGTAAACCGGGCAACCGCTCCAGCCCCCTGGGCCGCGCCACGGATTTTGGCCGAACCTCCCCTGACAGAGAGCATATTTGAGCCCATGGATTTCAGATCCTCCTGCATGGCAGCTTTAGCCCCTTCGCCTAGCGCCATCATGGCAATCACGGAGGCAACTCCAACAAGAATTCCAAGCACCGAGAGAAAAGAGCGCATTTTGTTGGCAAGAATAGACTGAACCGCCTGTGCCATAAAACCTGTAAAACGACCATCACGCCATAAAGCGCCATTTCCGGCTAAATGAGTTTCAAACTCAATCTCCTGGGCTGTTTCCACTGAAGGATCTAACCCAGCCTTGCGCTCATCAGCAAGAATAACCCCATCCCTCATGGTGATGACTCGGCTGGCCCAGGCTGCAATCTCCGGTTCATGGGTGACCATGATAATGGTTTTGCCCTCGTCATGTAGTCCCTTGAGGATCTTCATGATGTCGCCGGAATTTTTGGTATCAAGATTACCTGTCGGCTCATCAGCAAAA
The DNA here is from genome assembly GCA_903994635.1 of uncultured Chlorobiaceae bacterium. Lineage (GTDB taxonomy): Bacteria > Bacteroidota > Chlorobiia > Chlorobiales > Chlorobiaceae > Chlorobium. Next base: position 39,796 of record CAJEXQ010000017.1, on the reverse strand, counting down.
ATGAGGAGAGGATCACGAATCAGCGCCCTCGCTATAGCCACACGCTGCTGCTCCCCCCCCGAAAGCTGGTTGGGAGTATGATCCATCCTCTTTTCAAGTCCAACCAGCTTCAGGCGCTCGATCGCCTCATGACGAAAATCACCCTTCAGGCCACTGTAAATATGTGGCAGCCGCACGTTATCGACAATAGTCATTCGCTTGAGCAGGTGAAACTGCTGAAACACAAACCCTGCAACATTATTGCGGAGTCCAGCCTGCTCATCCTCAGAAAGGGTATTGACATTATTGCCAAGAATCCGGTACTCGCCTTTGTCGGGGTTATCGAGAAGCCCCAGAATATGGAGCAGGGAGGATTTGCCTGACCCCGAAGAGCCCATGATAGCAATAAACTCACCCCGTTCAATAGTCAGGGAGACTCCGCACAATGCGTTAACGGTGCTTTCACCTATACGGTATGTCCGATGAACATCAACAAGTTCAAGCAGTGGTTTCATTTTTTCGTCCTGTTGCGCTGGGGAGCAAAGGGGTTTGAGCCACCATTTTTTCCAGGAAGAACGAAGGTAGTATCGGGAAGAAGCACAGAATCGTTATCCGACAGTCCATCAAGAATTTCAATATTCTGTCCATCCTGCAAACCGGTCTGCACCGCCCTGTAGCGCACTCCCTTCTTGCCTCCCCCTTGTTTCTGAAGCACCACCGTTTTGCCACTCTTGCTCTGTACAGCACCAATAGGCACAAGCAGCGCACCCTGCTTTTCCTGAACCAAAATCTCAATATTGGCACTCATACCGGAGCGGAAAACATCGGGAATACGCTCTGGAATAACATCAACATTATAGATATTGACGTTATTCTGCAGATGCGACTCATAATAGATATGCTCGACAACCCCGTTCACCCGGATGTCGGGATAGGCATCGAGCCCTATAACAGCCCTCTGCCCCACTTTAACCCTGCCAATATCAGTTTCATCGACGTACGCCTTGACAATGAGGTGGTCAGAGAGCACAAAGAGTGAATCGCTTGCCGTCACGGCCTGGCCGGGATCAATGCTCCGCACAATAATCTGCCCGTCAAGAGGCGCAATAATTGCCGTCTCCTTGTAGACCTTTTTCCAGTAACTCTCTTCGCTCTTTCCCTGCACCCTGGCTGCATCAAGAAGCGCTGCCCGCTCGGTAGAGCTGAGAAGGGCAAGCACCTCTCCCTTCTTCACCTGCTGCCCTTCAGCAACCAGAATTTCCTCCACCCGCCCCCCGATTGAAGACTGAATTTTAAGGCGATTTTTCGGCTCCACAACACCTGTTGTCGATACCGACGAACTGATAGTGCCTCTCATCACCCGGATCTCTTCAAAACTCTTCTCCGGCGCTCTGTTCCCCCTGAAAAAGAAGAAAAGTCCGAGCCCGGCCAGAGCAATCGCCACCACACTTCCCCACACAAGCTTATTCCTGCTTACCATCAAGCCCTCCTCCTTTTGACTGAATCCATAGAGCCTCGGCAATCAACATATCTGCTCCGGCATTGAGATACTCTTTTTTGGTACTGACCAGATTGTCTTCGATCATCACCCAATCGTTAAAAGAGATGAGACCATTCGAATATTGCGCTGAGGCAATAGTCGCCCGCTCAATCGCCGCATCAAGAAATTTTTTGCGCACAACAACCGCCTGCCGGGCATCCTGAAAACTCTTCCAACTCTGCTCAAGAGCATCGAAAAGCTGAAGAAATCCACTCCTTTCCTGGGCACTCTGTTGATCAACAACCGCCCTGGCGCTGGCAACCCTCGCTCCCCCACTTCCGCCTTCATAGATCGGAATCGACAGAGATAACCCCGCACTCCAATCCACAGCATCAACAGGCCATCGATCAGGAGAACTTCTCCCAACCGATGAAGTCAGATAGAGCTGGGGTGAAAAGACGCTTTTGGTCGCATCAAGATCATACCGTGCAGCCTTAGTGCGTGCGTTAAGTTGCTGAAACTGCGGATTGCTATTGACCAGCAGCCCAAGATCAGGCTTTTCAACGGAAAGATCACCAGCCTTGAAGGCACCCTGAACCCTGAGAAGGCCATGGACATCACGCCCGAGCGCTGAGGCAAGCGCTGTTTGGGCAAGCACCAACCCCCGTTTGGCCTGCGCAACCTCAAACTCCGCCTGGGCCAAATCGGCCTCAGCCTGACGAAGGGAACCAATATTTTCGCGTCCACCCTGGTAACGAAGGGTAATCAGGCGAACATTTTTCTGTCGTCTTTCGGCAATTTCAATAGTAAGGCCTACAAGGTTCTGTGCTTTGAGCAGCGCCGTAAAAGAGGATTTGAGGGCAAAACGAACAGCAGCCGAAACTGCGCCATAATTATATTGAGCTGCCATGATCGCCTCATTATTACTCGCCACCGCGCTTGACGTTTTATGGCCGTCATAAAGAAGCTGCTGCGCCGACAATGAATAGGAAGAGACCAGGGAAGAGCCACCACTCGAGGAACCCCGTTTCAGAGAGTTCAAGCCCAGGGAGAACTGAGGAAGAAGCGACCCCCCTGTTACATTTTTTGTAGCTTCAGCCTGCTGCAACAGCGCAAAAGCCAAACTGAGGTCAGGATGAGCCACCCTGGTTTCAGTCACACACTGCTGCCAGCTCAGCGACTCCCCGGCACGCAACGGCGAGGCGACGATGAAAACCGACACTACCAAAAGCAGATTAATTTTTGATTTCATACCACAACAGCATTCTGTCTACCCCTTGAAGATAATCACAACCACTCTCCCCCTTCGACGAGCTTTGCGTTAAAACCTTGTGCTTTACTTTATAATTATTTCACCAGATACAAAAGCCTACCCATGCAACTGGACGAAGAAGCATGAAGCTTTGATGAAAAATTGTATCTTTTCACCCAAGTTTACAATTTTTCGATGATATCAGATAATTTCACCAGTTCTCCCTATTCATGCTTGAAGCCCGTAACCTCTCACTCACCGTCGGATCCAAACAACTCCTTGCCGAGACATCATTCCGCGTCGGCGATAAAGACCATGTAAGCCTTGTAGGCCTTAACGGCACCGGAAAAACAACACTGCTGCGCCTTATCAGCGGTCCCTCTACAGACTCTGCTATCATCACTGATGGACAGTTTCTCAAATCGGCGGAAACCACCATCGGTTATCTCCCCCAGGAGATCTCCTTTGATGCCGACCTTGAAAGAACCGCCCTGCAATATGCGCTTCAGGCCAACGCAAGACTGTTCGAGTTATCAGGAAAAATTACCCAGATGGAGCACGAACTCGCCCTGCCCGAGCAAGATTATGAGAGCGAAGCCTACCACAACCTTATCGAGCGCTTTTCCGATGCCATGCACGAATTTGACCATCTCGGCGGCTACACCATGCAGTCAAATGCCGAAAAGGTGCTCGCCGGTCTCGGATTCAGCGAAATAGATTTTCATAAAAAAGTCAAAGCCTTCTCCGGCGGATGGCAGATGCGCCTCCACCTCACCAAACTGCTGCTCCAGAACCCGACACTGCTCCTGCTCGATGAGCCGACCAACCACCTTGATATCGATTCACTTCGCTGGCTCGAAAACTATCTCCTCAACTACGAGCACAGCTATATTATTGTTTCGCACGACCGCTTTTTTCTCGACAAGCTCACCACCAAAACCCTCGAAATTGCCTTTGAGCGCATCAACGAATACAAAGGAAACTACTCTTACTACGAAAAGGAGAAGGCTGAGCGGTACGAGCTGATGATGGGCCAATATACCAATGACCTGAAAAAAATGGCAGAGCTGAAAGCCTTTGTCGACCGCTTCCGCTACAAGGCCACCAAGGCACGCCAGGCACAGAGCCGCCTCAAGCAGATGGAGAAGATGGAGAAAAACATGTTCACCCCTGAAGAGGATAACGCACGCATCTCCTTCCGCTTTCCCAAGGCCAACCCCTCCGGACGTGAGGTCATGCGGCTCGACGGAATCAAAAAAGCCTACCTGCTGCCCGACGGCACCAAAAAACAGGTACTCAACAACATCAACCTTGAGGTGATGCGCGGCGACCGGATTGCCATTGTTGGCTCAAACGGCGCAGGAAAAACAACCTTCTGCAAAATTCTGGCCGGAGAGATCGACTTTGATGGCAAACTGAGCATGGGGCACAACGTCACCCTCAACTACTTTGCCCAGCACCAGACCGAAAACCTCTCGCAAGACAAAAGCGTCTACATGGAGATGATGGACTCAGCCCCATCGTCCGAAGCACAGAAAAGAGTGCGCGACATTCTCGGCTGCTTTCTCTTCAGCGGAGATGCCGTCCAAAAAAAAATAAGGGTACTCTCGGGAGGAGAAAAATCGAGGGTTGCCCTCGCAAAAATTTTGCTCCAGGCCTCCAACCTGCTCATCATGGATGAACCGACCAACCATCTCGACATGCGTTCCAAAGAGATGCTGATTGACTCGCTCGAATACTACGACGGCACCCTCCTCATAGTCAGCCACGATCGCTACTTCCTCGACAGCCTTGTCAACAAAGTGGTTGAAATAAAAAACGGTTCTCTGCAACTCCACCTCGGCACTTACGCAGAATACCTTGAAACCGCCGAAAAAGTGATTGAAGCCGAGCGCAAGCTGGAAGCTGCCGCAAAGCAAAAAAGCCAGGCGGCTCCGGCAAAAGCCGTTGAAAAAGAGAAAGAGCTGGCCAAAAAGAGCACCACAGCCAAAAAAGACAAAAAGAGGATGGACGAGGTCGAGCATAAAATTAACCAGCTCGAACAAAAGAAAGAGTCGATCGAAACCATCATGGCCAACGAAGATTTCTACAAAAAAAGCCAGAATGAGACCGCCAAAATTCTTGATGGCTACCACGCACTCTGCAAGGAGCTGAACGCCCTCTTTGCCGAATGGGAGGCAGGTGCCTAAGAGGTGGCAAGCATAGCTTCGCTGCTTCCTGCAGCACCGGCATGGAGATAGCTCACGACCTCGGCGTTGCTGCGTATTTGTTGTTCATGACCAGCGTACAGCACCACTTTTTTCGCGACACGTTCGCCAAAAATGGCTGCGACTTTGTTGAGCTGGATGAACGACTCCTGATTGAAGGTCTGCGATGACTTGATTTCGAAGAGCCTGATCATGTTTCCCGACTCCAGCAGAACATCAACTTCAAGTCCGCTGCTGTCGCGATAAAAATGGAGATTCGTCTGCAAGCCAGCATTAATGCGAGCCTTGAGCATTTCAAGCACCACCAGATTTTCAAACAGCGATCCTCGCAAGGGATGAGCTTGCAGGTGTGACTCCTGCGTTATTCCGATCAGCCAGGAGGCCAGACCCACATCGTAAAAATAGAGTTTTGGTGACTTTGTCAATCGTTTTCCGATGTTGGTAAACCATGGGGGAAGTAAAAAAACAACATAAGAGGCCTCAAGCAGGGTAAGCCAGCTTTTTGCTGTCGCGCTCGAAACCCCGGCATCAGCAGCAAGAGAGTGCAGATTGAGTAGTTGTCCCACTCTTCCTGCTGCCAGACGGACAAAGTTTTCAAATGCACGTATCTGGCGTAATTGCAGCAACTCCCGTAAATCGCGTTCAACATAGGTGGCAAAATAATCTCCGAGCATGACTGCCGGATCAAGATGATCTGCATAAATACGTGGATAACCACCAGTGTGCAGGAGATGATCAACGCCAGTGGGTTGCCCTGCATCACACAGTTCAGCAACAGATAACGGCAACAGCTTCAAAAGCGCAGTTCTTCCGGCCAGTGACTGACTTATATGACGGTTCAGTTCAAATTGATGGCTTCCCGTCAGAATAAATTCACCAGCAGTGTTGTGTTCATCAACACGAACCTGAATCCATGAAAGCAACTCAGGCACACGCTGCACTTCATCAAGAATGGCCCCCTTTGGAAACTGTGCCAAATATCCTACGGGATCCTGCTGTGCAAAATAACGGGTATCGGGCCGCTCCAGATTGCTGTAAGGTTTTTCAGGAAAAGCTGTTCTGCAAAGAGTGGTTTTTCCTGATTGCCTGGGGCCGGTAAGCGTTACAACCGGATATTGCGAGGCCCGACTTTGCAGGGTCGGCATGAGATGACGTGCAATCATAATATGCAATAGTATAGTTGAACTCCAATATTGCATAAGCAAGAGCAAAAAACAAGGTCATTTTTCAATCATGTTTTTTTGCGCGTTTGCGACTCAAGAGCTTGCTTTGCATGTTTGGGAGATTGGACAACAGCGGATAATCATCAAAACATCGGCAAACACATCGGCAATTTTTATATATTTTTCGTATTAAAAGACTTACAATGAAAAAGATAAACTGATTGTATAATCGGCAAAAACAATGATCACTGAAACGCCTCCACGTCTTGAGCCCTGCCTGCCAGACACCCTGGAACCGGGAATTGTTGACCCGATTGCTGCACTGTCGACATCAGCCGAAAAATTAGGAGCCCGCCTCCATCCTGAAACCGCAGGAAGTCTCGCCGATCTTGTCAGGGTCATGAATTGCTACTACTCAAACCTTATTGAAGGGCACAACACAAAACCACGGGAGATTGCAGATGCGCTTCAGAACCTCTTCAATGCGGATGGTGAGAGGCGAAATCTCCAGAGAGAAGCCATAGCTCATATTCGTGTACAGCGGGAGATTGACACCATATATGCTGCAGGGTTACTGGCAGATGCAGCTTCAAGCCAGTTTATCCGCTGGTTGCATCGCAAAGCTTTTGCGTACACTGAAGTGTGTAGTTGGCGCGTTTAATTTCTTCGCGCAGCAGTTCATGAACTGCAGGTGATATCTCCGCCGGATTGCCCAGAACAGCCGTTGCCGCAGGGGCGTTTGCCGATTGCCTCCAAATATTCAGCAAAACAGAGCGGATAGAGATTGAGAAACTGAACCCTTGCCACAGGAAAAGAACTCTCTTCAAGCGCAAATTCAGGGAGCGAACCGGCTGCCACAACATGCAGTTCCGGCATCTCCTCATAAAAATAGCGCAGGGCGGTTATGGCACGGGGAAACGCTTGTATCTCATCAAAAAAAAGCAGCGTTTTTCCTGGCGTGATCTTTTGCTGGAGAAGAACTTCAAGGTCGGAACAGATACGCGTTACGTTAAGGTCGCCATCAAAGAGTTTGCACAGGGGCTGATTTCGCTCAAGATCGACGAGAGCAAGCGATTCAATTCAAATTGTTTTTTTCCAAATTTTTTGAGTGACCTCATCATGCCCGAAAAAGAGGGAAATAAAAATCCATGCAATTTCAGGTGGAGGCAAAGTCAGTCCTGATAATTATCTCGTTATCGCGGATGCTCTCGGAGCGCACTCCACCCTAAAAAAGCCGTTCAGTGGGCAGGAACTGATACAGGCCATTGAAAATCTCTAATAATAATTAAGGTATACAATGGAAACGGGCGATGAACAAACTATCCTGGAAGTAAATCATAGTATTGCTCAAGACCTGATTGCTCTTCCTCGCTCTCGTTGATGACTCCAAAGGTTTTATTTTTAGCTTTTTCAGTCCATAAAGCCACCACAAGAAGCTCTGCAACATCAGAGCGGTTGGTCCATCCGTTCCACAACCTGTCTCCGGTATCAACCTGGAGCTTATGCTTTAACGGTTCGCCATCTTTCAAGCCACCAGGCCTGACGATGGTATAGGAGAGTGGTGATTGTGAAAATACCGCCCGCACGTGCTCCTCTGCTTCCCATTTTTTGTGCAAGACACCAGCAAAAAGATTAAGCGGATGATACCACTGTGTTACAAAAAGGGAACTGACAAGCCCGAAATGCTTTACCCCAGCTTTAGCAGCCTCATCTACAAGCCTTTTTACCCCATCCCGTTCAACTTCATCCGGTGATGACTCCCCCGAGTAGGAACTGGAGCCAAGGGCTGATATAACTGCATCACACCCCCTGACCGCAAGGCCTATGTCGGAAGCACTTTGTACTTTACCTTCAACAATCTCAACACCCTCTCCAAACAAACGAATAGCTTTAGCTTTGTCCCGTGCAAACACCCTAACCGGAACCCCGTACTGCAGAAGCCTTTTCACCACCCACTGACCAGTTTTTCCTGTCGCTCCAGCTACAAGAACTTTTCCGCTGTATTCTTTCTTGTTTTCCATCACACTCCATTCAGAGGATTATTAAAGTGTACCCCAACCGGTAGACAAAAAGTGGCTGAGTTTAAGTTGGTAACCCGACCTGTTCATGCAGCGGAAAGGCACTGCTCCTCTTTTACCTTTAACTCTTCTGTCGGCTTGATTCAACTTCCTATACTTGTCAACTATTCTTGCACCGCCTTCGCTGGCTGCCCGGTAAACTTTTTCAGGTGTACCGTAGCCCAACGACCGATGCGACCTATCAACACTGTAGTCTATGAAATATTTCTTTAATCCACACTGTAATTCTGCTGCGGTCGCGTCGCCTTTTAGGTAAACATCCCCATGTTTGATCCGTCAGAACCGTTCGACAAAGATGTTATCCAGTGCCCTGCCACGCCCATCCATGCTGATACTGATGGAAGGATGTGCCGTCAGTGCCCCGATAAAGGCGGTACTCGTAAACTGAGCACCCTGATCAGTATTAAAGACGGGAGTATACTTTTTTCCCGATAACGCAATATTGAACCGATAATCAAGAGCATTCGCTTTTCCAGCTCACTTTAGTATCTTTCAAACAAATGGCGATGTAGTTCTGCCCATTCCATCTCTTCGCAGAACGGGTGGGGAGTTATGTACCTTTCTGCAGAAACATTGGACATCGTTGAGCGAATCTGCGAGAACTGCTTGACAAACGAAAAGTCATAAACTGAGGTGTCACCCATAAATCTCATGATAGCCGAACACCTGCTTTTTCAGTCTGATGGCGGATTTATTCGTATCCCGATCTGGGGGCACATCCCCCTTAGCGGGCCACTGAAAAAAATCCTGTCGCACCCTTCGTTCCTGCGCCTCAAGGGAATTCGGCAGCTTTCGTTCTCGCAGCAGGTCTACCCTGGAGCAACGCACACCCGATTTGAGCACTCTATAGGAGTCTATCATCTGATGAAGCTTATTTTGCAGCGCATGTTGACCAGCCCACTGGCTCAAAGCCTTCAGGATGAGCAGTTCCGGTTCGATGACCACAACTGCAGGGTGCTACTTTCGGCCTCGCTCTTGCACGATATTGGCCACTTTCCCCATGCTCACATCATTGAGGAGCAGATTCCCCAATTCGGCAACGAGCCGGTCTTCTCACATCATGAGGAGCTTTGCCGTCACTTTATCTATGAGCAACATCCCGGAGTTCCCACGATTGCTGAAATTCTGCATGATGAGTGGAAGGTGCCACCGGAATCGGTTATTGAACTGATTGTGGGCAAAACGCGCTTCAGCAAGCTCATCAGCGGCACGCTCGACCCTGACAAGATGGACTACCTCATGCGTGACGCACACCACTGCAATATTCCTTATGGGAGCATTGATATTGAGCGACTGATTGAGTCGTTTGTGCCCGACCCGCAGCGCGAGCGATTTGCCATCACGGAAAAGGGGATCGCTCCGCTTGAAAGCCTGATGTTTGCCAAGTACATGATGATGCGCAATGTCTACTGGCACCATACCAGCCGGGCACTCTCGGCCATGCTCCGCAGGCTGTTGCAGGATATTGCCAGTGAAGGAATGCTTTCACCGGAAGCTTTGCGTGATCTTTTTTACGGCAATGCCGACGACCGGGTGCTGCATGAACTGAAACAACTGCTGCCGGAGAAGGCTCATCCGATCTCTGCCCTGCTTGATGATATTCTCATGCGACGGGTCTACAAAAGGGCCATAACGGTGCAACCCTATCTGAACGACTCAGACAAAGAAGATAAGCGATGGTTTGTCTATAACAGCGACAACAAAATGCGCCGCGCCATGGAGCTGGAGATCTGCGAGTTTCTCAACAAGCGCTACCACCTTGGGCTGCACGGCCATGAGGTGCTGATTGATCCACCCTCTAAGAAGGATATTTTCGATTACGCCGATCTTAAAGAGCTTCGGGTCTACCCGACACGCTCGGAGCACATCCACTACGCCATGCAATGTACGTCAGAGTACGTCCGGTTTGATGATCTGAATGAGTCGGTCTTTCAGTCAGACTTTATTCTCGCCTTTGAGCGATATACCAAAAAGTTCAGACTGCTCTGCCGCCCCGATCTGGTTGAGCGCATTGTGGAGTCACGCGAAGCAATTATGTGCCTGATGGCCAATGATCTTGACCTGTTTCGATAGACTTGTTTTCTGTAGTCCTATCCCCGGGAACGCCGAGCCCCAGCTCGGCAAAATAAAGCTAACATGCCAAACTGGGGCGCTGGCTTTTTCGGGAAGAATCAGGTAAACTGCTTCCAGTTGATGGCGGTGTGCAGCACGACGGCGACAACAAATATGCCACTCAACCACACATTGGTCAACTGGGACATACCCATAACGACATTCAGTGAAATTAAAATAGCGGCAACGGCAGAAAGAATAAATGCTCCAACCGCAAGAGGAGTCGGACGGAATTTTTGGTTAGTGTTCATCATATCAGTGATTAAGAAAAATGAGAGAATCTACGGTGTCGTTTCAATCGAATCCCTTCGATTGATTGTAAACAAAGTACATCACGAATTCTTAACTGGTGATAAATGAACACTTAAATGTTGCTTAAAAAATTGATGCTGATTCCAAAAAGTGTGTAACAATCAAAAAAAGGGAACGAGCATTCCTTCTTTATCTTTATATTGCGTTAAAATAAAACACGCATTGCACTATGGAACAACAGGACAAGTTTTACAAGGGGCTTTTTTTTGGCGCTGTGCTTGGCGCTGCGGCTGGTACCATTATGGGTTTGCTTTTTGCTCCGCACAAGGGCCGGGAGACTCAGCAGATTATCTCCGGCAAGGTGAAGCATGTACTCGACAAAGCCACTGAATTTTACGAAAGCAGCGAACGTGACGGGGCCTATAATAACGAAGCAAAGAGTCGCTCACAGGAGATCATCGACACTGCCCGTGATGAAGCAAAAAAAATTCTGAACGAAGCCAACAGCATTATCCGCGACATAAAAGGATACCCAAAAACCAAGGAAAACTGAGTAATGCTCACCTCTCTTGACGCTAATACTGCATATCATGGCGCGGCACAGCATGCTATACTCTTTCTGCACGCTTTTCCGCTCTCTGCCGAGATGTGGCAACCCCAGATTGAGGTGCTCGGTGCGGCTGGCTATACCGTCATAGCGCCGAACTCTTTTGGTATTGATGGCTCCCCTGAAAAAGAGGGGTGGACGTTTACCGATTATGCCCATGAACTTGCGAAGCTTCTTGACTCACGAAGGGTGGAAAAGGCAACCATTGTGGGCCTGTCGATGGGTGGATATCAGGCTTTTGAATTTTACCGGCTCTACCCCGAAAGAACAGCATCGCTGGTGTTATGCGACACCCGTGCTGAGGCAGATGCGCCTGCTGCCCGGGCATCAAGGGAGGAGTTTATCCGGGCTGTCGAAGAAAACGGGGCCAAAGAGGCTGCCAGCCGCATGATTCCAAATTATTTCGCTGCTAAAACTTACAGCGAGAGACCGGAACTGGTGGCCAAGGCTTTCTCCATCATCAACAAGCAGTCTGCTTCGGTTATCAATGGAGCAATGCGGGCCATCATGCTGCGTGCTGACGCAACATCGCGTCTTGCCTCTATCGGCTGCCCGGTGCTGGTGCTGAACGGAGTGGAGGATAAACTCACCACAAAGGAGACTGCCGAGAGCATCCACACCCATATTCCGGGGTCAAAAATCAGGTTACTGGCCGAAGCGGGGCATATCTCAAACATGGAGCAGCCCGAATCGTTTAACCGGGCGCTGCTGGAGCATTTCACAGAGGCCAGGCAATCCTGACCTCCACCACACCCTGCATCGTCACACTTCCAGAGAGTCAAGCAGTTCAAAGAAATTGGGAAACGAGACACCAACCACAGCAATATCGGTAATATCAATGGGGAGCCCTGTCGCCCTGGCGGCAATGGCAAAGCTCATGGCAATCCGGTGGTCGTCAAAGCTATCAACCGCGACAGTGCCTGATGGAGTAATCCTGCGCCCCTTGACCACAAAACCGTCAGGGTACTGCTCACACTCAAATCCTAATCGCTGAAAATTGACCACAAGCGCTTCAATCCGGTCACTCTCCTTGGTTCTCAGCTCAGCGGCATTATGCAATTCAAACTCTCCCGAGGAAAAGGCTGAAAGCACCGCAAGCATTGGTATTTCATCAATAATAAAGGCCACAAGCTGAGGATCGCTGATGCGCAGGGGTTCAAGCCCGGAGAGGTTGTCAACAACAATGTCACCAATAATCTCGCCACCAATCACTCTCTGATTTTCCACCCAGATTCCTGCTCTTGCTTCTGCAAGGATTTCGAGGAATGCAGAGCGGGTCGGATTGAGGCAGACATCCCTGATGATGATTTCTGAACCAGGGGCAAGCAAACCAAGCGCCACAATAAAACAGGCGGCTGACGGGTCGGCTGGAATAAAAAATGGCTTTGCTTCAATACGTTTTCTGCCCGGCACCACAATGATTCGCTCCCCATTACACTCAATGGTTTCAAGCCCGAGCATCACTTCGGTATGGTCGCGGGAACGAACTGACTCTATAATTCTGGTTTCGCCGTCGGCATGGAGGGCGGCAAGCGCCACCAGGGACTTTACCTGGGCTGAAGGAACCGGAAGGCGGTACTCGATTGGCTTGAGATCTTTTCGCCCTTTGATATGGATTGGCGCTGTTCCTGAGGCAGAAAGTTCAATGCCAGCACCCATGAGGCGCAAGGGGTCAGCAACCCTTTTCATGGGGCGTTTCATCAGGGAGCTATCCCCGACAAGCTCGCTTGCAAAAGGCTGTGCGGCAAGAATGCCAGCAAACATGCGCATGGTGCTGCCGGAGTTGTTGCACATTAATGGCGCCGATGGTGGCTGAAAGCTCCATAATCCACGGGATTCGATAATAACCCGCCGGCTGCGACGGCCATAGGCGCCCTCTGTCTCATCCTGCAAAAGGGTAATGCCAGCATCTTTAAGTACGCCAAGGGTTGACTGATTGTCAAATCCTCCTGAAAAGTTTGTTATCTCCGTTGTCCCTTCCGACAGGGCGCCGATAAGGGCTGCACGGTGGGAGATGGACTTGTCTGGGGGTAAAGTGGTTACTTCACCTTTGAAAACTCTCATGAGTCAAGGGATTGTAGTGAAAAAAAAAGGCAACTCCCCTGAAGAAGCTGCCTTGTGTAACATTGTCGATCGGAGTGTCATGAATTGCGCTCTTCGTTTGCCCTCTGGGCTCTCCGTCTGCTCCTCGATCGCTTTAAACGGCCATCCACCGAAGGCTTGACAAAGTATGCGTTCGCACGAAATTCCTTCAAAACACCTGCCCGCTCATACTTTTTCTTGAAGCGTTTCAGCATTTTGTCGATTGATTCATTATCATTTATCTGCACACTAACCAATGTAAATTCACCCCCTTTAAAAAGATCTGTAATCTTCAGACTCAACGTCTTAGTTTAAGTTTAATAATATCAGTGACGCTCTCTCCATTTTTTCCATTCACTGCATTCAACTGCACATTTTCGAGAAGCTGTTTTCTGCCACTTTTACAAAATTCCACAATAATAACGAAGGCTCCACTGCCTGTGGCCTGTTTTTCTCTCACCACTCCAACTTCAGCAAGCGCCTGATGATAAATGGCATCACCCTTGGCGTAAATGCCGTGGGGAGAGTAAACCTGGCACTCTTCCGCATTAAGCTCGTCAGGACTGACTTCCCGATCAATCTGTATCTGCCACTCTTTGAGCAGGTGAACCTGATTACATTCGGTGCATCGAATCCAGTACTGGTTTTCAGCAGCAGGTGAAAGATTAACTGCGCCATTCTTCCCCTCTTTGTGCTTTTTAACCGGAGCCGGAATCAGAAAATCGTCAGATTTAGGCTTGTCACTCGGCATCCACTCACCAACAAACACCTTGTCAGTAATCTTGCCACACCCTTCACAAAAGCAAGCCTTGATCTTGCCCTCCAAAATGAACTGCCTTTTTCTGGACTCTACCTTCATATAAAACGTGCTGGTTGTGTACATTTTTCCAGCTTTACGGCGCAATATAATGCATGACGCCTGAAAAAAAGAGGAATGTTAAGGATTGCTTAAATAAGTAAATCCCGCAAAAAAAACAACCACATAATTTTACAGATTTTACTTGTGGGTCAATGCATCAATAAGATCTGATTTTGTAAGCAGTTGCAATCTTCCATCCGAAAGGCTTATGAGCACTCCTGATGCGTTTTGCTGCAATTTTGCAGATAATTCAGAAATAGTGGCATCAAGCGGACAGACAGGAAATGGCATCTCCATAAACCCGACTACCTTTGAGTTCATCGCATCATCGTTTTCAATAAGTATGGAGAGGATCTTGTTCTCGCTGATGCTGCCAATCGGAGCGTTGTAAGAGACAATCGGCATCTGGGAGACATCGTTCTGCTTCATCATCTCAAACACTTCCGCAAGCGTATTTTCCGGGCACGCAAAAATCAAGTCACGGCGGGCTTTCAATTGCAGAATATCCTCGGCAGTAATCTGCTCAATGGCCGATTTGGCCTTGCGGTAAAATCCACGTTTCCGCATCCACTCGTCACGGTACATCTTGCTCAGATAGTAGCCGCCAAAATCGTTCATCACCACAACAACACAGTCACTTTCTCGGTATCCAGCCCCTGCCCGAAGAGCAGCCGCCATCGCCGCGCCTGATGCGCCTCCGGCAAATACAGCTTCCATCCGCAACAGCTCACGGCCACAGTTGAATGCATCATAATCACTTATTTGTACTACATCATCAATAGCCGATGGATCCCAAAACGCCGAAGCCTGCTGAGCGCCTATCTCCTCCAGTTCGGAAAAGGCAGGGGCACCTGGTTTTCCATCCTTGAAGAGGCCTGCATAGATGGATCCTTGCGACTCCACACCGATAATGCGAATCGCGGGGTTCTTCGCTTTCAGAAAACGTCCAATCCCGAACACCATGGCGCCAGAAGCCATTGGAACAAAAACATGGGTAACCTGCCCGTCGGTCTGCCGGAAAATCTCGCTGCCAGTGGCATCGCTGTGCACCTTGAGGCTCACCGGGTTCTCGTGCATACCGGTATAAAAGGCGTTTGGAATGCTTTTGACCAGGCTTTCGGCTACGTTCATGCAACTGCGTGGCTCTCCGGGCAGAGCATCCGACGGTGTGATGACCAGTTCAGCGCCAATAGCTCGGAGCATATCCTGTTTCTCACGCGATATTTTATCGGGGGCTGCCAGCAGCAGCTTGTAGCCACGACTGACTCCGGCCATGGCAAGGGCAATGCCACTGTTACCAAAGCTCCAGTCAACAAGGGTCATTCCGGGATGAATCAGGTTGCGGTCTTCGGCATCTTTGACAATAGCACACGCCACCCTGTAGTAATGCGACCACGCCGGGTTCATGAACTCAAGTTTGGCCATGACCTTTGGCCTGATGTTACGGGCCATCTGTTTGAGAAGAACCAGTGGGGTTTCGGCTGTAAGCCCAAAGATATCCTGGATAGGCATGGTGGTAGCTGAAAAATGATTTACAGTGCCAATGCGCCCCCGGCACCTTCAGCACAAAATATACAAATAAGCGCCTTTCATGTTTGATAATCAACGACAAAATATGTTTTTTTGGGTGAAGTACCGTCCAGGGGCACCCGCCATCCTGCCCTCTCAATAAAACCTGCAAACGACCTTCGCTTTATGGATAAACAAAAGGCAGTCATATCTGCAAGAGAGATTCCTGCCGAAAATATGACCGAGGCTTTAATATCCATGGAGCACCTCGCCCGGAATGCACGTCTGATCCACGAAAGAGTCAACGGAAAGGCTCGCATCATGGGTATTGTCAAGGCAAATGCCTATGGACATAATGTCCACAAGGTTTCAGAGAGGCTTGAAGCATCGGGGATACACGATTTCGGCGTTGCCAACATCCATGAAGCCATTGAGCTAAAAACCGGGGGCGCATTAAAAAAACCGGCGACAATTCTGGCTTTCTCCTCTCCACTTCCCTCGCATATTGAATATTTCCTGAAATACGGAATTAACCTGACCCTCTGCGACGCAGCTACACTTCAGGCTGCCAACAACATTGCCGCTGCGCATGGCAAAACGCTTTCCGTGCAGGTAAAGGTTGATACGGGTATGGGACGCCTCGGCACCTTTCCTGCAATGGCGATGGAACTTCTCAGAGAGATTGACCAGTCACCACACCTTGAGCTGAACGGCATCTACACCCACTTTGCCGAAAGTGCCATTCCCGGAGGATATACTCATCAACAGCTTGCTGCATTCAAGGCGCTGACGGACGAGTATGAACATGCTTCCGGCAAAACAGTCTGTAAACATGCTGCCAACAGCGGAGCGATTCTTTCAGCAGAGGAGTCCTGGTTTGATATGGTACGGCCCGGCATCCTGCTCTACGGTTATCATCCCGCAAAAGCTACTCCTTGCCGACTTGATGTAAAACCGGTCATGCAACTTGAATCAAAGGTTATTTTTATCAAACAGGTATCAGCGGGAAAAACAATCAGCTATAACAGAACCTGGGCGGCACCGGGAGCACACTATATTGCAACCATCGCCGCCGGATATGCTGACGGCTATTCAAGAGCCTTGTCAAGCCGCGCCACAGTGGTGATCAACGGCAAGCCTTATCCGCAGGTCGGCATCGTTACGATGGATCAAATCATGGTTGACCTTGGAACAGAGCACAATGTCAACGTAGGAGATACAGTCACCCTTTTTGGATGGGAAGGAGCCTCAGCCAGCGACCTTGCCGACCTTGCCGGCACCATCAGTTACGAAACACTCTGCTCGGTTTCCTCAAGAGTTAAACGTGTTTTTTTATGAAGCTTCTTGAAAAACTTGCGGTCAAACTCAGCTTTACCAAGGCTGAAATCACTCTGGTCTCTGCTCTTCTGGGCTTTCTTGTGCTTGGAGGGATTCTAAAAAATTTTCGTTCAGTTGAAAAGGCGGAGACTCTTGTCAAAAAAGTCGAAACCGCTCAGTACAGGGAAGCCGAGGTGGACAGTCTGATCAGCCTTGCCACTGCAGAGCAAGCAACCGTAAAAGAGGATGTGATGCAGGGAGTTGCTTCAGAAAATAGCAAATCCGGCTTGGCAAAAAGAGCATCACAACACTCAACCGAAAAAAAGGTATTTACTGGCACCATCTCCTTCAACAAGGCAAGTATAGGGCAGTTGCAGAAGATTCCGGGTGTAGGCCCGGTGATGGCTGAACGCCTGATTACCTTCAGAACCACAAAAGGGGGAAAAGTACGCGAGTTCCAGGAGTTGCTTGAAGTGAAGGGTGTCGGCGAAAAAAAGCTTGAATTCTTCAAAAAATATTTCACGCTCGAATGATGCCTCAAAAAATGAGCAGAAGCCTTGTCGCCTGCGCCATCGACCATGCGGAATCGGCTGTTATCCGGCTTAAAACTTCCGGCAGAGGCGGATATACACTCTGTGGTTTTATAACTCAGCCTCATGGCCTCAATGACGTTGTTTCTGGCAAAGAGAAACGCCTTCTCGGCAAGCTGAAAGGCTACTGCAGCAGATGGAAGGAAGAAGATCTTGTACTCTGTATCGGCGAAGATACCTTGCTGCCCCTTCCAGCCAGCTTTCCCGTCGGAGCAAATCATGAAGAGTGCCAAACGTACTGCAGGATTGAAGCTGAATACTTTTTAGACCGACCCGATGAGTACTGTACCGACATCGCCACTTATGCGGGTGATCAGGCAACGCACTGTAACAAGCTTCTGCTCTTCTACCCTGCCGAACCATGCCAAAGAATTGCTGAACACTTTTCAGGTGAGCACCGGATACTCTTCACTGGCACGGCGCAACTCCCTCTCATCCATCTGTCGAAGTTCATAGAGGGGCCACAGGTTATTCTTGAACTTGAAAACAGCTCCGTACTTTTGACCATATCGCGTAATGGAGAGATAGAAAAGCTCTCATTCCACCACGTCAAAACCCAGGAAGAGGCTGAATATTTCACCATGAAAGAGCTTATGGAGAACCCGATTTGCAGAACAACGGCTGTGCAAGTAACCGGAACAAGAGCTGACAAGGCAATGATGGCGCTGATTGCCGGAGTAACATCGATTCCCCTGAAACCGCTCAGCATACCACCATCACTGTCGATCACCAATCCGCAGCAATTTCCCGCTTCGTCGCCAGTGGTGGTAAAAGCCATCAGTGCCGCGCTGATGGCTCTGGAGTCGCAGTTTTGAAGGGAGGGCTGGATTGTTTCAGGATGTTCGCGGCTCTTACCTCTCCTGAAGCGACACCCTGATTATTGGCCCCATAACGTCGATAATGGAACCGCCCACAGGCCATCACCCAGGGGCATGGTTTCTGTGCCATCATAAAGCAAAACCCCCATTTTGAAGAGGTCACCAGCAACACTTGCCAGTTTTTTCAGACCGCGTAAATCACCAGCATTCACAGTGGCTGAGGCTTTTACCTCAACGCCAATCAGTTGGCCGGAAGCGTTTTCGATCACCACATCCACTTCAAGCATGTCAAGGTCGCGGTAGTAGAGCAGTTTATAGTCGCCCTCCGCCGTTGAGCTGTGCTTGAGCAGTTCACCATAGACGAAAGTTTCCAGAATTTTGCCAAACCGGCTGCGATCTTGCTGCACTTCGGCTGCACCTAAATCAAGCAATGTGGCCAGCAAACCGGCATCAATAAACTGCAACTTGGGGGTTTTGACAACACGCTTGAGTCGATTCCTTGCCCAGACCTCAATGCGTTTAAGCAAATACATCTGCTCCAGCACTCCTGTATAGCGTGAAGCCGTCTTACTGTCCAAACCGACCTGACCACCCAGTTTGGTGTAGTTACACATCTGACCTGATACTTCAGCCAGGATGCGCAAAAACCTGGGCAATTGATCCAGCTTTTCGATGCTGGCTACATCGCGAACATCGCGTTGGATGATGGCATTCAGGTACTGGCGCATCCAAACCGTACGCCTGCGTGCATCAGTGCGTGAAATCGCTTCAGGATAGCCGCCCCGCAAAACAGCTTCGACCAACTCTTCTCCTGTCACTGGCATGGTGACCTTGAGCAGCCTGCCAGCAAAAGCCGCATCGATCCAATTCGCACTACTCCCGTGTAACTCGCTTTGCGACAGCGGCAGCAATGTGAGCATCTCCATACGACCAGCCAGAGAATCCGCTACCACAGGCAGTACCATCAAGTTTGCTGATCCGGTCAGCAAGAACCGCCCCGGGCGCCTATCCTCATCTACACTCTTCTTGATAGCCAGCAGCAGTTGAGGCGCACGCTGAATTTCATCAATGACCGCACAATCAAGGCTGCGAATCATTCCCACAGGATCATTTTTTGCCGACAACAACGTCAACTCGTCATCAAGGGTGAGATAGCGCATCCCTTCGATTGCCATCAGCCGCACCAGGGTTGTTTTGCCTGCCTGGCGTGGCCCCGCAACCAAAACAACGGGCGTGTCGGCCAGCGCTTCAGCT
Organism: uncultured Chlorobiaceae bacterium; assembly: GCA_903994635.1. Lineage (GTDB taxonomy): Bacteria > Bacteroidota > Chlorobiia > Chlorobiales > Chlorobiaceae > Chlorobium. The sequence goes on along the minus strand of CAJEXQ010000017.1, from coordinate 20,237 downwards.
ATGCGCATTTCAATCAGGCGTGGGTAGAGAGAAGACTTATTCATAAGCACTTAGATACGTAAAATATGGAATCAATCAGCATAAATTCTGGAATCGATAAACACAAATTACGGAATATAAACCAGAATATTATGGAAGAGAGCAACCTGTACCACTCCGTCGATTAAAGGGGTTTTCCCTGTTCGCCCGATGTTCGATGTGATCAAAGCGACGATCTTTTGCGGCAACCCGGTATTAAAGCCATCACCCAAAGCTTCCAACTCATTTGCTTTAGCACGTCGCACACTGCTCTGGAGCCCATTCGGGCAACGGGCCAAAGCGGCATTCAAGCTGACTTTTCAGTAACCTGTATTGGCCCCTGACCATGCCAATTCGTTCTACACTTGCAGCGCCTCTGGTTCAGACTAACACCAAGTCCCATGCCAGCAAAACGTTATCTTCAGGCATATTTTGACGATTTATAACATAACGCAGGCAAAAGAGAGAACTGTTTTTTTTGATGTGTGGATATCTTTCAGGTTGGCTTTTTTGTTATTGACAGATACTATTGACTATTATAAAGTCTTTATTATAGTCAATACAGAAGACTACTCTCATGAATTACAGTACTTCGATCAAGCCGATCAGCTTTTTGAAAACTCATGCTTCGGAAGTTATCCGTGAGATTTCGGCCAATAGAGGAACCATGATTATCACCCATAACGGTGAAGCGAAGGTGATTGTTCAGGATGTTCGTCTCTATGAAGAGACCCAGCAAAGCCTCGCCATGCTGAAAATACTTGCGCAAAGTTCAGAGAGTATTGAGCAGGGAAGGTATAAGCCCGCCAGTGAATCGTTTGATTTGATCAGGCAGCAGATTTCCAGGCAGCAGGAGTTATGAACTATGATATTTTCCTGACTGATGATGCGGAGGCAGATATTCTCGATATTTGGAAATACGTTGCTCATCACGATTCTGTTGAACGAGCAGATACCCTTGTCGATGGACTGCAGGAAGCATGTCTGACTCTTGGTCGTTTTCCTGATCGAGGGCATTACCCACCCGAACTTCAGAGGGTACATGTTCTGGACTATCGTGAACTCCACCACAAGCCGTATCGGATTATTTACCGGATCGTGGCTCGCAAGATTTTTATTCACTGTGTTCTTGATGGCAGAAGAGATCTTCAAGAGCTTCTTTTTGAACGATTGATACGTGGGTAAAAATTGCTGAATTTTATACATATAGACTCACAGCGATTCATGTATGAAGTCAGGAATTTCCGAATTGTTTAACGGAATAATCAATTGAGCCAGCTCACTGTGAGAGTCGACAATAACATATCCCTGCCCTAAATCACTGTATTTTCCGATGCGATTATTTTCCTGAACCATCCGCAACATCTCAAGAAGAGGGTGCGACGAGTTGATAGCCCACCATCCCGAACCAAAACTGTCATTCCTCTCTACGTTCGGAATGACTTCAGACTGGAATTTTTCGGGAATGAGTTCTGAACAATGAAGGAGAGTGAAATTGTGGCTCAAAAAAACATCACTGATGAAAGAGTCTGCCAATGATTCACCATTGAGAGCCTTCCGTATCCGACGGGTTACCGCACACGGAGCTTGAACTTGTTCATGGAAAGAGTGAACGTTACCTGAAATAAAGGCGCATTAAACATCAGGTCTGCTTCAGCCAGAAGAGCCACCAGCATGGCGCTGATAGCTCTTTCAGCTTAAACGGGCAGTTGCTACCATCGAGCGGCAATTACCTCGGCAATCTGCACCGCATTGGTGGCGGCACCTTTGCGCAGGTTATCGGCCACAATCCACATATTCAGTGTCTGCGGGTGCCAGTAATCGCGGCGAATGCGCCCGACAAAAACTTCGTCGCGCTCGTAGGAGGTGAGCGGCATGGGATAGAGACGCGCTGAAGGGTCGTCCTGCAGGATAATGCCTGGCGACGTACGAAGAAGCTCGCGCACTTCGTCGATGTCGAAATCGCGAGCCAGCTCAATGTTGAGCGACTCACCGTGGCCACCGTACACAGGGATGCGGACAGTCGTGGGAGAGACGCTGAGAGCTTCGTCGCCCATGATCTTGCGGGTCTCGTTCACCATCTTCATCTCCTCCTTGGTGTAGCCATTCTCCGTAAACGCATCAATCTGCGGCACGGCATTGAAGGCGATCTGGTGAAAATGGGTAAACTCATCCTGCTTCTCGCCAGCAAGTTCGCTCTCAAGGGCATCGCGCCCCACCTTCCCCTTGCCGGTAACAGACTGGTAGGTCGAAACAACAACCCTCTTCAACCCGAAGCGGTCATGCAGCGGTTTGAGCACCACCACCATCTGAATGGTCGAACAGTTGGGGTTGGCAATAATCGGCTCAGGGGTGCCATCACCCTTGAAAATATCTCCGGGGTTGACCTCAGGGACGACAAGCGGCACATCGGTATCCATGCGGAATGCCGACGAGTTATCGATCACAATGGCCCCTTCGGCGGCGGCAACCCTGGCCCACTCTTTGCTGGCAGTTGCGCCTGCGGAAAAGAGTGCAATATCGACACCACGGAACGCTTCGGCTGATGGCTCACGGATAATGTACTCCTTGCCATTGAAGGTTACCGACTGGCCAGCGCTTCTGGCGGAAGCAATCGGCACAAAGTCGGTTACCGGAAATTTTCTCTCTTCAAGCACCTTGATCATGGTGCGGCCAACGAGGCCAGTTGCACCAAGAACCGCCACTCTGCAGCGGAAATCCGAACTACTCATAACACGCTCTTTTAATAATTCAAAATTAGTTTCTCTGAATGATCATTGAGATATTCTGCGCCATCGTGAATCTTGCCCCCCAGCGCATATCCCTCGCACTCCTGACGGTAAGCCAGAAGAATATCAACAACCTGCTCCCATCCATCCTCGCGCACCAGTTTGTTCCGTGCTCGCGATACCATCGGGAGCCCTTTCAGGTAGGTCGAATAGTGGCGACGCATCTCAAGCACGCCATATTTCTCTCCCTTGAACTGCACCGAGAGCTTCAAATGCTCTATGGCCGCCTCTATTCTCTGCCGAAAATCGGGCGGCGGCATAGGCTTGCCGGTTTGAATGAGCTGCCTGGCCTGTTCAAAGATAAAGGGGTTGCCAATTGAGCCTCGGCCAATCATCACCCCGTCCGCTCCGGTCTCGGCAAACATCGCCACCGCATCTTCGGCTGACCAGATATCGCCATTGGCAATAATCGGAATCCGCGCCTGCTCTTTTGCCGCACGAATCCAGCTCCAGTCGGCCCTCCCCTTGTACATCTGGCTCCGCGTGCGCCCATGCAGCGCCAGCGCCTGAATGCCGGCATCCTCAAGTCGGGGAAGAATATCAAGAATATTGATCGATTCCAGATCCCACCCTATTCTTGTTTTGGCTGTCACCGGAATGCTCACCGCCTTCACAACCGCTTCGGAAATCTGCGCCATCTTCTCCGGCTCCCTGAGAAGCGCGGCACCAGCCCCCTTGCCAGCCACCTTCTTGGTGGGGCAGCCGAAATTGATATCGAGATAGTCGGGCCGATACTCTTCGGCAATCACCGCCGCTTCAACCATCGATTCCACACTGCTGCCGAAAATCTGGATGGCAAACGGCCTCTCAATGTCGTCAGTCTGCAACTTGCGCAAAGACTTTTCAACGCCTCGGCGCAGGGCTTCAGCGCTGATAAACTCGGTATAGACAATATCCGCCCCATGGCGCTTGCAGAGTTGCCTGAACGCCCTGTCGGTTACATCTTCCATCGGCGCAAGCATGACAGGGCGGTCAATATCAACACTGCCTATCTTCATTCCTTAGCACTGATAATCTCTGCTGGCCCGCTCATCAACTCCTTGACCTGCGCATGAATTGTCCTGTAGAGCGCAGGATCTTCACGCAGCGCTTTTTTCACGGTTTCACGGCCTTGACCAAGCTTGTCCTGACCATAACTGAACCATGAGCCCGCTTTTTTGATCACCCCAAATTCGACTCCCAGATCGATAAGCTCGCCTATGGCCGATATACCCTCTCCATAAAGAATATCAAACTCGGCAGTCTTGAAGGGAGGCGCCACCTTGTTCTTGACAACCTTGACCCTGGTGCGGTTGCCGGTGCTTTCATCACCATCCTTGATCTGGGCAATTTTACGAATATCAAGACGTATTGATGAGTAGAATTTCAGCGCCTTGCCGCCGGTTGTTGTCTCCGGGCTGCCATACATGACACCGATTTTATCGCGAAGCTGATTGATAAATATACAGACCGTGCTCGATTTTGAGATAGCGCCGGTCAGTTTGCGTAGCGCCTGGCTCATCAGCCTGGCCTGCAACCCCATCACACTGTCGCCCATCTCCCCTTCAAGCTCAGCCTGGGGCACCAGAGCAGCTACAGAATCGACCACCACAACGTCAATGGCGCCACTTCGCACCAGCGTCTCAACAATGGAGAGCGCCTGCTCGCCCGATTCCGGCTGGCTGATGAGCAGCGCGTTAATATCAACACCGAGCTTGCGGGCGTAGGTCGGGTCAAACGCATGTTCAGCATCCACAATAGCCGCAATGCCACCCTCTTTCTGCGCCTCGGCAATAACATGCAGCGCCAGAGTGGTTTTGCCCGATGATTCAGGGCCATAAATTTCAGTTACCCTTCCACGGGGAAGACCCCCAACGCCAAGGGCAAAATCAAGCGCCATGGAGCCGGTCGAAATCGACAGCACCTTCATACCCGCTGAATCGTCTCCCATTCGCATGATCGCTCCTTTGCCGAACTGTTTTTCAAGGGCTTCAACGGCCAGATTCAATTGTTTGAGTTTTGCCGGATCAACAGCGACAGGCTTCTGTTCAGTTTTCTGAGTATCCATAATGTGACATAAGATAAAAGTGAAAGAAATGGATCATTCAGGCTATAATAGTCTTGAACGTCTCCGGCAGATCCCGGTACTGCAAGTGTAACTCCTGTATTGACCTCATATTATTGTAGACAAGCCTCCTCGATGACGTGCGAATGCTTTCCAGACTGATAAAGGAGGGACGGTTCAACACCATCGACCAGCACTCTCCGCCCAGAGCAGCGAGCAAACCCAACCCTTTCGGCACCATGAACGTGTGGCCAACGCTGCTGCCCTCACTGCGCCGGATTCGGGTAAAAAGCTCCCTGAACGAAAGATTGTGGCCAACAATGAGGTACCGCTCTCCTGATCGCCCCTTTTTCCATGCCTCAATATGAGCATCAGCCACATCACGCACATCAACAAAACCGCTGCCTCCCAGGGGAGAGAAGGGCAATTTCCCCTGATAAATGAGCCGTAACACCTTGTTCGATGAGCTGACCGATGCCGGGTTATCCCTGTCCACGCCAATCACAACGCCGGGATTGACAAACACAACGTCAAGTCCCTCGGCAAGACCGCGAAGCCCTTCAAGTTCAGCAAGATGCTTGGCCTCCATATACCCGTTCCTTCGTTGCCACTCCTGGAAGGTTGTTGACTCGCTGGCCGAGGAACCATCTTCCGTAGCTCCGACCGCAGCAATAGAGCTGGTCATAACAAGCCGCCGGACATTGTTGAAAAGTGAGGCATTGACAACATTCCTCGTTCCGAGCACATTGGTTTCATACAGCGCATTACGAAAGTTTTTTGTATAGGAGATCAGACCTGCGCAATGAAAAACCGTATCTACCCCCCTGAACGCCTCATTGAGGGAGAGAGGATCAAGAATGTCAGCCCGTACAACTTCAACCGGCAACCCCGCAAGAAATGAGCAGTCCGAACTTTTGCGTGCAATCACCCGGCATTTGACCTCACCGGAAAGCTGTGAAAGCAAGGCAAGAACAACCTGAGAGCCTATATACCCGGTGGCACCAGTTATGACAATCGATGACTTGATCATTACATTTCCGAATATTTCCCTTTTTTTGCTCCCGACACCTGGCCTTATGAAAAATCGGGAAACACACACCGCCCTCACCCCAAGCAGAATACCTTTTTTTTTCACCAATCGCCAAATAAAAAGGAAGCCAAGCGGTAACGAATATAAACAACAGCGGAACCCCACTGTTCCTAAAAATAAGAATTAAAACTACATTGCATTCAATTCAAGAGACAAGCACAAGAAAATCATTCAGCTATGACTAAAGAAAATCAGCAGCGCCCTGTAACTCCCTTTTCAGAAGGAACTGTCCATCAGGGTGTTCTTGGAAACGGGCTGAGAATTGTCACTGACGACGTGCCTTCTGTCCACAGCATTACGCTTGGTATTCAGATTGATGCCGGTTCACGCGATGACCCCGAAAAGAGTCCGGGACTGGCCCATTTTATTGAACATGCAATCTTTAAAGGGACCCGGCACCGCACCTACCTCGATATTGCCAAAAACATCGAAAAAAATGGGGGCTACCTTGATGCCTACACCACCAAGGAGCATACCTGCATCTATCTTCGCTGCCTTCCTGAGCACCTGGAGCCATCCTTTGAGCTGCTCTCGGATCTTGTCTGCGACCCGATTTTTCCCCCTGAAGAGATAGAAAAGGAGAAAGAAGTTGTCATTGAGGAGATCAGCAGCGTGAATGATACGCCGGAAGAGCTTATTTTTGAAGAGTTTGACCTCCGATCGTTTCCCTGCCACCCTCTTGGTAAACCAATCCTCGGCACTGAAGAGAGTGTCAGCGGATTCACGGACGATACCCTGAAGAACTTCATGCGGCAACACTATGTACCACGAAAAATGTTACTCACCGCTACCGGCAAAGTGAATCACGACAAAATTATGCGGCTCAGCGAACGTTTTCTTGGCCCGCTTGGAGATTCATCCGGCAACGAGTACGTTCGCCAGCCATTCCTTCCGGAACACTACACGCCCTTTACCGTAACACTGAAAAAACAGCTTTATCAGGCTCAAATTGTGCTTGGCACCGCCATAACGCGTCAGGATAAGATCTTTTACAGCCTGATGGTACTCAACTCGATGCTTGGCAACGGCATGAGTTCTCTCCTCAATCTGGAATTACGGGAGAAACGGGGACTTGCCTACAACATCTACTCATCGGTCACCTTTTTCGACGATCAGACCGCGCTCAATATCTATGCTGGCACCGACCGCAATAAGGTAAAGCTTACGCTTGAGCTTATCAGAGAACTGCTCAAGAGCGATGCGCTGCTACATCCCGATCCGGAAGAGCTTCTGGCTGCAAAAACAAAACTGCTTGGCTCACATATCATGGGTCAGGAAAAAATGACACGCAGAATGTCACAAACCGCTTCTGACCTCTCCTATTTCGGACGGTACATAGAGCCAGAAGAAAAAACAACCGCCATCGAAGCAGTCACGGCGGAAGAGATCTCCGAAACCGCCCTGAGGATATTGCACGATACCCCTTATTCAACGCTGGTCTATAAACCGAAACGATGAACCGCAACACGGGGAACACTCTATTTTAATAAACAGGATTAATTAGTATCTTGTTCACTTTTATTTTTTCACAATGACCAATTAACCGAAGAGAGCCTTGCAAAAGAATATCAAGAACGTCAGCGAAACCGAACAGGTACTGGAAATTATTCTGTCTGCGGAAGAGTTTGGAACCGAATATAATAAAGAGCTTGAGGAAGCCAAGAGAAGCGTACAAATCAAGGGATTCAGAAAAGGGCATGCTCCAGCAAGCCTGATAAAGAAACTGGCTGGCCCCTCTATCGAGACGACCGTGGCTGAAAAAATGGCATCGAAATATTTTGGGGAAATTGCTGATTCAGGAGCCATCAAACCGATAAACCGCGCAGAGATTATCAGCTTCTCTTTTGAGGATGATCAGTTGATTCTCAAGCTTGCTTATGAAATTCAGCCCGAATTCGAACTCAGCGATTTCAGTGAATATTCATTCACCAAGGCACTCTACACCATTACCGATGAAGATGTCGAGCGCGAAATACAACAAATTCTCAAAGCACAGGCGACACTGATCAGTGTCGATGAAGCCGCATCAACAACCGACACAGTGATAGGTGATGTCTGGAAACTCAACGACGTTGGTGAACCAAAAGAGGATAGTATTACAGAAAATCATCATTTCAGCCTGGAGTACCTTCCTGAAGAGAACCCTTTCCGCATGGCGCTTCTTGGGAAAAAGAGAGGGGAGAGCATTGACGTCGAAAACAAAAAGGAGGAGACCAATGCAGAACCATCTATTTTCCGCGTCATTGTCAGAGAAATCAAAAGACTTGAACTACCGGAGCTCACGGACGATTTGGTCAAAGAGGTCACCGAACAACAGTTTGAGTCGGCAGCAGACCTGAGGAGTGATATCCGCAACCAGATTGAAGCTAATTTCATAAAGTTGGCAGAAGAGGATCTTCTCGAATTGATCTCTGAAAAACTGATTGAGGCAAACCCGGTATCCGCACCTGAATCAATGGTTGGCTCCTTCACACAAATGCTTGTTGATAACGCCAAACGTCAGATAGGCGGCGCCTTCCCCTCCAGTTTTGACGAAAAAGATTTTCTTGAAACCTTGCGGCCAAATGCTGTAAAACATGCCCAATGGATGGTTATCTCAAGGAAAATAGCTGAAACCGAAAATATTACCGTCTCGGAAGATGACCTTAAGGCTTACGTTGAAAAAGAGATTAGCGAGAATCCATCCCTGGATAAAGAACGACTGCTTGAATCTTATAAAACTGGCGAAATCAGGGATTTCATTGCCGAGTCCGTTATCAAAAAGAAGATCTATGACCTTCTTAAATCAAAGGTAACAATCACCGAAGAGGAGAGGCTGACCTCAACGCGAGAGGTGTAGTTTCCGATAACAACCCGTTTAAAGCAGGAGTTCTTTGATGAACCCCTGCTTTTTTTGTACCGTCATACCCATCCCCCTTTACAGCTCAATCAGCGCTGTAGCAATTGCTGCATGTCGATCGTGAGCAATCGAAATTTTAACCAAACATCCTGCAGGAAAACAGTCTGCATCAACCTGGCGTACATAGGGTCGACCCCGCTCGTCATTCAGTATTTCAAAGCTTTTCCAGTGCACAGTGCCGGAAAATCCGGTACCAAGCGCCTTGACAACAGCCTCCTTGGCGGCAAAACGACCGGCAATACTGGCAATAACCTGAGGTTTTTGAAGGCAAAGGGTAATCTCCTCATCCGAAAGAATGCGCTGGAGAAACTTCCTGCCATAACGACGGTATATCGTTTCGATCCGGTCAAGATCAACAATATCCACACCTACTTCCATACCCTTCCCCTCAGTCAAGTTTGATGGTCATGGAAAGATCGAGAGCCTTGACGCTGTGCGTCAGTTCACCGACAGAGATATAATCAACTCCGCTTTCGGCCACAGCAATCACATTGTGCAAGCCGATATTACCAGAGGCTTCAAGGAGCACCCTGATACCAGAGTTCCTGACTTGAAGAACGGCCTTTTTCAGCAGGGCAGGAGTAAAATTATCGAGAAGAACAATATCGGGCATGCACGACAGCGCCTCACTCAACTCCTCCAGGGAACGAACCTCGGTTTCGATCTTCACCTTCAGCCCATGCTTTTTGCGGTAGATTTTGGCATTTCCAATAGCCTGGGCAATACCGCCAGAGGCGTCAATATGATTATCCTTGATAAGGATCATGTCAAACAAGCCGAAGCGATGGTTCTCCCCACCACCTATCCGAACAGCCTCCTTGTCGAAATAGCGCAACCCCGGGGCTGTTTTTCGGGTATCAAGAATTTTTGCCCCCGTATGGCTGATTTTGTCAACATAGGCCCTCGTTCTGGTCGCAATCCCCGACATACGCTGCAAAAAATTAAGGGCTGTGCGCTCACCAACAAGAATAGGGGCGAGCTTCCCCGTCAATTCAAGAATCAGGTCACCAACGCTCACCGTTTCGCCATCCCTGCGGTGCAACACAACCGAAAGCCCCGGATCACAGCCCGCAAAAACCTGCGAAGCAACACCAACCCCCCCTATAATACCGCTCTCCTTGGCCCGAATAACAGCGCTTCCCCCCTGGTGGGGATCAATGGTTGCGAGTGTGGTAATATCCCCCGTATAACGATCCTCTTCAAGGGCAAGCATAATAGCCCTGGCACGGCACCCCTCATAAAAGTCGTCGAGAGCCTTGTTCTTCATATTCACAGTAGTTGAAACATTAAAACACACCCGCGACGGCTATAACATCCTGTACTGCGCAAGTGCAAAAGAAAGATATGCCAAAATAGTAACAATCTTCTATGATTATTGGCTGCTCTCCGAGGAAAAAAGCTGCTCCGGAACAAGTGGAATAACACTGGTACTCTGCCAACCATTGAAAAGCTTTTTTTTGTTACTTGTACCCGAGTAACAAATTCATCCAAACCGCCATGGAGCCAGCGGTGCCAGCGGATGACGTACTGCCGGACTCTCTCTTCTGAGACTCTTCGCTCATAAAGCCGGCGAGCACGTTCCGTCAGGCGGGTGCAGGCTTACCGCCGAAGGACGGAGCTTGCGGTTTGGATGGACGAAAAGCATCGCAATCTCAGACAGACAAACATGATGTCCACTGACAGCCTTGTCAGGTAACCCTCATTTCAGAGCATCCCACTGTCGAAAATAGGGAATGACACCAAGGTAGCCCTTTGCAAGAAGAGCGGGTGTGCCATCATAAACTATCTTGACATGAAATAATTTTCGGACGAGAAACATCCTGCAGGCACCGTTCAACACTTCATTCTCTGATGACTCCTCCATAATTCGCTCAAACCCTGAATATGCACCATGTCCAGAGTAGGCAAGTAACCCCTCCATTTTAGACTTGCAACACAACTTTGTTTCAACCAGATAATCAAGAAGAGCCTGCCAGCGAGATTCACGAAGAGGGTCACGACGACAGTTAAAAGTCAACTCAAACCCGAGTTTCATCCCGAAAGCTTCACCGATATCGACATTCATACGAACACTGTCCACCATCGAATACCACTTCTCAACAAGAGGTTTGAGCGTCTCAAAAGAGCCTGGCCAACCAACACTCTCCAAAAAAGAGAAGAGGAGGCCCGGAGCAGCAAAATCAAGCACCAGTCGCAAGCCCTCTGAGGCACGCGACAGCATCATGGCGACATGAATTCCTTTTTGCGTCTGATTGCCCGCCGCATCAGCAACAAGGCACTTCTCAAGCAGGTCGCGCAACTGCCTGGAGAGCTGCTGTTTTTTAGCGGCAGCATAAGCCTGACAAACAAGATCAATTATCACATCCTGGTGTCCGGTGCCTTCCCCATTCTGCTGTTCGACATAAGGTTTAAAAAAAATACCGGGCACCGGCAGCTTTGCAGGGTTGTCTATCAAATCATATTCGAGCCACACATCATTCATCAAAAGAGTTCTGTCACTTTTCTCTCTTGAGACAAGCTCTTTCCAAAAAGCGCCAAACTCGCGCACTCTCTCAAAACCGGAGTCATCAAATTCACTCCCGGCAGCACTGGCACGCATCATTATTGATGGCCCGTCCATGGTAATGTCGGATGAAACAAGAAAATCCGCATCCGCACACGCATCAGTCAAAGGGCACTCAAACCCGAATGTCCTCAAGGCATACTCTTTTGGCAAAACATTGACGATATGCCGGATTCTTTGCCTGCTCTCCGCTGACACGAGCTGCTCCGGCACAAACGGAATCACACTCTCATAGACCTCGCTGAAATATGACATTAATTTTATCCTTTAGTTGTAAACGTAGCAAGTGTCATCTGCCAGTACCCGACAAACTGCTCCAGAGCTTTCGACCCGGCAAGCTCTTCGAGTGTCATTCGTGCAAATGCAAGCACAACCAGTGCCCGGTTATCCTTATCAGTGACCGTACCGGCTATTGAGTGCTCAATCTCTTCAAGATTTGTCGCCGCCTTGTACACCAGCGTCTGAAGTATTGATAATGCACCCGCCGACAGCGGTGGCTCACCCCTGTAATTCTCAAACCGTCCACCTGCACGATATTCCGGGTAATTTTCAAGCCCCATAAACGTCATAAACCGTGCAGCCCGGTACTCGCCGAATGCCGCAACGACTCCACGGTAATCGGCAAGGAGTTCGTCAAAAAGATTGTTCTGCATCGACCCCAACAATCGTCTTGTCATGTAGTGAGTGCACTCATGCTCAAGGCGAATAATCAATGATTTTTTCAGCCACTCCTCCGTATCAAGGCCCATAGACGCGGCACTTACGTTACTATATGGCCCATCGCTCAACAGTATCAGTCTGTCGCGATAAAGCTCCTTTTTCTCCTTGAAATCGAAAAACTCCAGCGTCCAATCACCCTCAGGATGCAGGCGAAGCCACTCTGCTTTAGCCTGATGCACCCTGTCCCAGTTATTATAGCCCTGCACCATGCATGCGCCCATGGAGGGTGGAACATTTTTTGGTTCATTTCGACAGGTAATGGCCTGCACAAGCTTCACAAAATCGCTCCTGTCAGGAATCACAATCACCGGTATTCGACCTGCCGCAGTAGGATGAAGAAACAGTTTCATGCTCTCAGGATGGTTCAGTGCCAACCCTGTTGCTTCTTGACAAGCAGAAACATCTTCCCCCCTGAGCGTCACTGCCCGATAGCCATCGCTCTTGCTGATTCCCTCCTGCACGGGAAAAGCAAGCTGTACCACTTTTTGCTGAAGAGTATGGTAAACCCCGTTCTCTTCGGCCTCACGCACATAAGCATCCCAGACCGCCGCAAATGGTTCATCAATAAGCGGCAGAGAGATCTCCTGACCGAGAAAAAAGTGGTTAAAACGATTGGTATTATACACGAGTAACTCTTCAGCTTCGCTCTCTGAAGCTCCAAGGTCAAGGAGAAACCGCTTCCGTTGCATCAATTGTTCCATTGTCAAACCTCCATGCTGTCTGCTGGCTTGCCAGCTCATTGAAATATCCATTCAGCCATTTGACGGTCAAAAGTACTGTTCGCCTAAAGTGTTATGGCTTCTTTCATTGGTTTCATCGCCTCTTTTTGCAGCAGCAAGGTTGTTCTTCGTGATTCATAGATTTCATGGCAATAGGGAAACAGCCTTTTTCGAGCAAAGTTAAGCTGTTTTATTGCATTGCATGAGGTACCGAAAACACCATTTGGTCGTTCTTCCCGAATGTGGCTTGCTGCATGAAGATAAAACGCTTCTCTGGCAACAAGTGCCCCGAATCCGTTGGCAGTCCGCATGGCTGGATGCACAAAAAAGCTACGGTAACAGAGAGCATCCGAAATAAAAGGCGAGCGGATCAGTGTCATCCATGCAACAACATCTTTTCCGAATCGGATACCAACGCTCAACTCCGGCACCAGATACTCCTCATCTGCAAAAGGTGAAAGCCCTTCGGGTATATCGCCAGCAGCAACACCTGCTTTGAGTCGGGCAGACTCTTCATCCCTGAGTTCGCTCAAGGGAAACAGTTCATAACCTCGAGGCCGAGAAAGAGCAAAACCCTGCCATGAAGCTTTCTGCATATCACTTACCCTGAACAGCGACAGGTGCATGGATGGTTGTGGAGCACTCCATCCTGTTGAGGCAAGCAGGTGCTCAAATGCAGCCAGCGACTCCATTTTTGTTGTGTAACCCACCTTCAATCGCTGAAAACCAAGTCGCCATCCTTCCTCTTTCAAAGCTTGCAGTAACGAGGTGGCAACACCACAACGACGCCACAAAAGATCGGTCATGACTGAAAGTAAAGCAAGCTGCTGCGGATGTTCGGCATCGGGACTGCTACCATCTGTTACTGAGTATCGTGCAAGAACCAGGCCAACAGGTGTTCCTGCCGACCGGGCCACAAGGGCAATAACCGTCTCTTCACTCTTGTTATCAGCAATCGCCTGTTCAAGCAAAAAGCGATATGCCGGAAATGTCAAAGAAGAGACCGCGCTTATATCCTCTCTACCCAGTGGCGTAATCATGACAGGAGCTTCAGTAGAACGATCAGAGGCGTTGAATTGGCCCTGGAATATCGATAAAACTGACAACAGAATGCAAAATTAAAGTGAATAAAACCCCTTTACTATAGTCACAGATACTCACAAGTGTCCGGTTATTGAGGAAAAAAATCCATGTAAAAGATACTTACACAACCACCTGCAAGGATATTATGGCATAATCAATCTGAAAAGCATTCAAGTTATAGCTCCGAATGATAAATATACATTAAAGAAAAACTGAAAATTCATTGGACACGTCAGTTTCTCTTCGCTGGCAAATCTCCCGCTGCCCCTCGAGGGGCATCCATCTACCAGCCAGAGAACAGGCCGGTGCGAGGGCAGGTCAGACTTGGGTGGCTGCGTTTGCAATTACTGTCGAAAACGCGTAGCTTCCGAGTGGTAAGATCATTTTTCAACCACCAACCTCTGGAGGATATCATGTCATTAGATCAAGCAAAAGCGTTCATCGAGAAGATGAAGTCGGACGAGGCATTCAGGAATCGCATCACAGCAATTGAGGGTGTTGATGCAAGGCTTGCTGCGGCCCGTGACGCAGGATTTCAGGTTACCGAAGCAGAGGTTAAGGAGGTGCAAAGCGAGTTGACAGACGATGAGTTAGAAGCGGCGGCGGGGGGGAGGCGGACGTGGTGTTGGGTGAACGCGTTATGGTAGTCTGTTGAAAGAGTCCACACCTTCGGTCAACCCCTGTCGTGGGGCACGTTTTTGCCAGGTTACCTTTGCTCTGCCGGAGTGGTCATAAACCGCCCCGGCATCAGGGTTGAACCGTGGCCCCGGTGATGTGAAGATGTTTCAGAACAGAGACCCAGTATTTGGTGATGCCGCCTTTGTATGATACCATGCCATCCAAACCGCCATGGAGCCAGCGGTGCCAGCGGATGACGTACTGCCGGAGTCTCTCTTCTGAGACTCCTCGCTCATAAAGCTGGCGAGCACGTTCCGTCAGGCGATGCAGGCTTACCGCCGAAGGGCGGAGCTTGCGGTTTGGATGGATCTGGTAGCCAAGGAAGTCAAAGCTTTTCACTGTTCGACCGATGAAGCGCTTCACCGGATGCAGGACAAGCATCAAGCTGTACAGCACCTCGTGTACTTTCCGAATAGCTTTTCGCAAAGGCATGCCTCGACGAGGCCAGGATCACGAAATCGTCCATAAACCGGCGGTAGAGAATCCGTCCCTTGCGTTCCCATTCCAGCATGGCTTCGTCAAGCGGGTGCAGATAAAGGGCACCAAGCAGCGGACTGATCGCTGATCGCCCCTCCGGCAACTATCCTTTTTCCGGTACTCCCGGTATCCGGAAGAGAGAGGTAATCGCTAACCAGTTCGAGCAATTCTTCATCCGCCCCTGCCCAGTCAAGTAACGAAAGGAGCTTTCGATGGTCGATTGAATCGTAGTAGGCGGCAATATCGAATTTTGCCACCCATGTAAACCTGCGAGCCTGCTTATCGACAATCCTTACAGCTCGCTTGCCCCCTCCATGCCCATTGACATGCATGCAGGATCGATTGATGAACAGCCGCAGCACTCCCCGGAGGGAGTGTTTTGCTGCTGGCAACTGCTTCCTGCCGGAAGGCGCCCAGCGAGCAAACCTGCGGCCTTCAGTATGCCAGAGATTTTGCAACTGCAACTTTGCCATAGCTCAATAACGCATTTATAAACGGTTTGTTGACACACCATTGCTCATTCGCCCGACAATAAGCGCAGCAGCTCATCAGTACAGCCAATGCCTCAAGGTGTTCGCACCCCTTGAACCCGCTCGCATCGCAGCATTGAGCGCAGTGGCCGGTGCGGACAGCGCCCGCGAAGCATTGCAGCATTTGGCCGGTCGCTGCATGGCGCTGTCCACCCCAGGGGAGGCCCGCCCGACTCCGCAAAGGCGCGAGTACACTCCCTTGCTCCGCTGCAAGCAAGGCGGGAAAGCTTTTTGCAGGGCAGAGATCCACAGGCAAGCCAGTGCCGGGTACGCACCCGCTTTCCTGAAAAGATGCGGCACTGGCCGGGTACAGCCAATGCCTGAAAGACTCCGCTACGCTTCGGTTCGTCTGGGAAAGAGGCCGCATTCGAGTTTTGCCCGATTCCCGGACAAGACTACTATCTTGGCAAGTATCCGATTACCCAGCAGCAATGGGAGACAGTCATGGGAAATAGTCCGAGTCATTTCAAAGGTGGCACTCTGCCGGTCGAAACCGTTTCCTTTAATGATGCTCAGACCTTCATACAAAAACTCAATAGGCTTTCCGGTAAACAGCTTTACCGCTTGCCAACCGAGGAAGAATGGGAATACGCCTGCCGGGCAGAAACCATTTATGAATACTATTTCGGTGATAATAAAAGCCAATTGGAGGAGTATGTTGTCCATTCTGTATGTCCCACACAATCGTATCGGAATTGAAATCTTGTTCGTGATGCCACATAATTCCATGGTGAGCGGGGCGGACGAGGCGAAAATACGTGCATCGGTTCCGGGTGAAATTCCCTGAAATTTACCTTTTTCTGCTTTCCCAGCCGGTAGATCTCGTTTTCTTCTATGGTGCAGCCAGTTCTTGATTTTCGGAATGTACTGGTTCTTTGTTTGCCGTTTCTATACATTTCAGGAAAGCGAAAAAAGGACGCTTTGGAAGGTTTGATGTCGTTTTAAAAGGGGATTGTGAAATTAGCGTGATGGTTCTTTTGAAAGCTTCATGATAACCCTTGAACAAGAAAAATAGGTCATGAAAATTAATCATCTCGATTTATCGAACTATAAAGGATTCAAAGATACGAGCATTGACTTCGATGACGGGTTCAATTTGATCGTTGGTGAAAACGGGAGCGGCAAGACCAGTTTGCTTGATGCATTAGCTGTTGCAGCAGGGAGTTTTTTGTTGGGAGTGAAGGGCTACGATTCACGGCACATCAGGGAGGAGGATGTCCGTATAGAATTCAGCAAACAGAGCGAAAATCCCGTTCCACTCCCTCAGTACCCCGTATCGGTTGCTGCCAAAGGCTTGATTTTTGATGACGTGGCGCTTCATGGAAAATGGGAGCTGGAATGGAAGCGGGAGATTTGTGGCAAAGGGGGGAAGACCACCAGTAAGGATGCAAGAGCTTTGAAGGAGTTGGTTGAAAAAATGGTGCACAAGGTTCAGGCGGATCAACGGGTCAATCTTCCTTTAATAGCCTATTATGGCGCAGGAAGATTGTGGATTCCGACGAAGGAGATGCAGGCAACTGAAAATATTCCGTCTGAATTAAACAATTCTGTTCGTCTGGATGCCTATACCTTTTGCATTGATCCAAGAATCAAATTAAGTGAAATCTTTAATTGGCTTGCGAACGAAAAGTATATAGCTTTAGAGCAGGGTCACGAGAATGCGACATTCAAGGCCGCGAAGGATGCCATGAGGCGCTGTGTGGATAACTGCAACTATCTGGATTATAGCGTTAAGGATAAAAATCTTGTTGTCGAATACTGCGGTAAAGGGCGCTTGCCTTTCAGGTTGCTTAGTGATGGTCAACGATCTATGCTTGCTGTTGTTGCTGACATCGCAATCAAGGCGGCTGTTTTGAATCCACATTATGGCGATGCTGTTTTACGGGAGACCTCCGGTATTGTTTTGCTTGACGAGATAGATTTGCATCTTCACCCCAAGTGGCAGCGCCAGGTTGTATCGAACCTCATAAGCATCTTTCCAAAAATTCAGTTTTTTGCCTCGACCCACTCTCCACAGGTGATTGGCGAAACACCGGCAGGTCAGATTATTGTCCTGCGGCAGGATGGAAGCTGGTTCAAGCCAGATGCGTCACTCGGCCTCAACAGCAATGAGGTCTTACGGGATATCATGGGAGCAAACTACGTCAGCCGGGTATTCGCTGAAAAGCTTGCCGAATTGGACACACTTTTGGCTAATGCCGAATTTGAAGTGGCTCGAAACGTCTTGAATGTACTTCGAAATGAATTTCCGAATGTTCCGGAGTTTGATCGCGTGGACGCCTATATGGATCGCATGGATGCAATCGCCGATGAGGATGATTCAGGTAACTGCTTCTGAATTATGCGTTATATCGAAAAAAATGATCCTCCCCAAGCGCTCCTTTACTGGAAAGCTCAACGCAATGCCGCAGCACAGACTCTCGATTTTGCTGAATTGGGTCGCATCGAAGTGAACGGAGAGCAGGTGGACGTCAAGAAAGCGATCAAATTTCAGCGTCTGAAAGACCAGGGCTTTTTGTGTGCATACACGATGCTTCGCATTACTGCTGATACTTCGCATATAGAGCATCTTATACCGCAATCGAAGTCCCGTAATGAAATACAGGTAGAAGAGAGTGTTGAATACGGGAATATGGTAGCTTGCTATCCAGGAAAGGAGAGTAAAGGTGGTACTGAATTTGGAGCAACGTATCGTGGTGATCAATTTTTGGCGTTGACACCACGCGATTCAAGATGTGAGAAGCTGATCAACTATCACCAGAATGGAACCGTGACGAGCGAAGATCTTGCGGTTGAACGGATGCTTCATGAGGTTTTGAATCTGAATGCGTTTACGCTCAAAGAACGCAGGAGAGAGACGCTCAATCGGTACGGAGTTGGATTGAGGTCAGAAAATCCTCTAAAAATAAGACAAGCAGAACGTTTTGCGAACTCGGTCATGAACTTGAATGCACATGGTGAGCTTCCTTCTTTTTGTGTCGCACTTGTCCATGCGGCACTCGAACATATTGAGCTGCTCAAAAAACGGCGTGAACGGCTGAGATGATTTCTTTGCTCGTCAGGTCACTTTTTGAGTGTTCTAATGTGCCAGACGTGCTGCCAGCTCCGTTCGGTGACGTAAATCTTGCAGACGAATTTAACAATATTTTACCTCTTTGATTGCATGCTGCTTGATGATAGACAGAATATCAGGAATCTCTTCAGCGTTCAGCCACACCGCTACCACAACAATCGATAGGGACGTTATCCAACGGAACAGCTTTACTGATTCATTACCATCGCTTTGCCGTTCTCTGAACAACGTTTTCTGCCGGAACCAGCTCACCCCATTCTGCTATGACCTTGCCGAACTCTTCCTGGAATGCTGGTTTGCGGAGGTTCTCACCCTTGACCTTGCCAGCAAACAATTTCCATCTGGCTTCATCCTTCATGACATCCAGCAGCAGAGAGCGAACTTTAAGCATAACCAGGGCCAGTCTGGCGTACTCCTTGCGGGGTGCATTATTGTTCAGTTGAGCGAGGCCGGAGCGGTAGTAGGTCAGAATCTGTTCCGGAAAACGTTTTTCGAGTTGTTTCGCTATCAGCAGCGCTTCACTTGAATCACCGACATGGCAGGGATAGTTGCTCATGAGCAGGAGTGCCAATGCCTCTTCGTATTCCTCACGCTCCATTCGTATCTTGAGCTGTTCCGACGCCCATGATGTATCGAACTGCTCAACTATTTTTGGTTCAAAAAGCATCCACTCTTCGGCAGAGCAAATCTTTTTGAAGCTCTTGTATTTTTCCAGAGTAAGATGATCGACCGCTTGCTCGAACTGGATGGCAAGATATTGCTCCCTGTTACCATCCTCAAGGGCTCGGTCAGAGAGGAATGTTCGCAATTCATCCATCCGCTCCACCCCATTCTTCATCCCCTTTTCGGCAATCGAAAGGGCTTCCTTGCGGTTTCCTTCATCCCAATAGAACGTGGCCAGATCATGGTAGTCGTCACCGTATTTCAGATAAATCATGAACAGACTTGACGAAGCGATCATCGACTGTGCAGAAGGGTGTATGTTTGGTCAACTTGCCGGCCAACCTACCGACGATTCCGAAATGGCGCAGTTCATGGTCGCACATCCATTCCGGAAACATGGATCAATCACCCTGTCATTTCGACGAACGAAGTGAGGAGAAATCTTACAGCACAATACTCAAGATTTCTCGCTGACGCTCGAAATGACAGGCGCTGATGCCCCGCATCGATGTCGGGCGGCACCGCAAGCCGCTGAATGAGCATAGCAAAGCAAGCTGATTTGCTTTTGCAAATGCAGTTACAAATGTTAGCTTGATCTTCAGGTTATAGGGTTTTTCCCACCAACCCAAGGGGAATCTCATGTCATTAGACCAAGCAAGATTGTTCATCGAGAAAATGAAGTCGGACGAGGCATTCAGGAATCGCATCTTAGCAATTGAGGGTGTTGATGCAAGGCTTGCTGCGGCCGGGGACGCAGGATTTCATGTTACCGAAGCAGAGGTTAAAGAGGTGCAAAACGAGTTGACTGACAATGAGTTAGACGCGGCGGCGGGGGGTGGGGGTTATTATTGGGTACGGGGATGGGTGGGATGGGAGCTTGTAACCTGTTGA
>CAJEXQ010000016.1 GCA_903994635.1 uncultured Chlorobiaceae bacterium | reverse complement strand
ATAAATCAGGTACATTTCGGCTTTTTGGCTATAAGTTTGACTTCTTGTTTTTCTTTGCTTGATTTCGGACCTTACTTTGCTTGCTGGGTTTGATTATCGCTCAGTTTAGGTATTATCAACTTTTTTCGTCTTGCTCAAGACAACCCCCACGAGGGATTCATAATACTCGCCAACCTAAACTATAACCCGATTATCAACCCTTTTTTCCGCAATCGTGTTCTCGTAATCGCAACGTATCTTTGAGATGCTTGCCCTATAATCAGTTTCAGTAACCATGGTCCGCTCATTATCAACCGCACTCATGACAGCATCACGAATCATGCTGAAGAGATCCCGCAGGCAACCCCCACTGATATCTATAAAGCGATAAACCAGATCGGGTGGATCAAAACACTCTGCCGGTATCCTCCGTGTTATAAGACGATACAGGGTATCCCTTCCATCAGGGTAGAGCGACCCCTCTTTGTCATGCACCTTGACCATAGGCAGCTCAAAATTCTCACTGAAATTAGCCTTGATGTTCCCTGCATCTGGATGATAACTGAGCGATATCGGAATGGTGAAAATGACATTGGTCTGCAGGCTGTTGAGAATATGACTGTGGTTAATAAAAAGCTCTTCTGCTTTCTCAACACTTAAGTTATCCAGATCTTCCATAATGATAAGGAGACCTTTTTTCCCGCACTGCTCAAGATTCTGCCTGATTTCACGAATAAGATCGTTGCAATGGCTGATAAAATCAGAGACCAGTGGCTCAATATTTGTAATGATGGTTTGCCTGGTTGAGGAACTCGCCTTGCCTGCCAGACGCATCTTGCCAAAAAAACGGGCAAAACTCCTGATCCCAACCCCGGCCTCCCCTCCTGTTTCAAGTAAAGCTTCGCCAGTACGTTTACTTATTTCTTTAATTTCGGTTGAATAGCTCCACTCACGAATACTGGCAAGCAACAGCGGGTCAATCTCAATGCCATGTTCAGCAACGAAAGAGTTTCTCCATCGTAATCAGAAAGAGATCAATGTAGGTAAGGTTTATTATATCAAGCTCATGGCGAGCGGAAAAATTCACAACGATATAATCTTTTTCAATATCGTGTTGCAACATATTCAGCTCAGTGCTTTTACCACAGCCCCTATATCCGGAAAATAATATAACGAAAAATGCCGTTCAGCCCAACAGCCCGTCAAAGCCCTCAGCATATGAATCAAAGAGACTCAATAATCAACCGGCCCTCTCGTTGCTTTCACAGCTCCCCGCTTCACCTTGCTCTCAATGCGCCGCACCTTCGAGCTTTTCGTCGGTGCTGTGGCTTTGCGTTTTATTACCGGCTGAGCAGCACGCTGTAGCAGCACTTGCAGACGCAGTATGGCATCGGTGCGGTTCTTCTCCTGGGAACGGTAGCGTTGCGCCTTGATGATAATCACCCCATCCTTCGTCATGCGATGATCTTTCAGCAGCAGCAACTTTTCACGAAAATCATCGGGAAGTGACGAAGCCCTGATGTCGAAGCGGAGATGAACGGCAGTCTCGACCTTGTTGACATTCTGGCCGCCAGCTCCCTGCGCCCGCATGGTCTGAAGCTCAATTTCGTCATCCGGGATGGCAATGGTTCGGGTAATCTGCAACATGGTCGCTCCTTATTTTCTCAAAGTAATGCAAGGGTCTCCGACCAGCTCTGGAACTGTATACTTCTGATTCCAGCTTGTGAGGCGGAGGCACAGTTGACCGCCTTGTCGTCAATCAGCACAAACTCGTCAGCAGTGCGCCCTGAACTTTCAAGCATATAGGTAAAAGCGTCAACCGTGGTTTTCATCTTCCCGTGCTCAAAGGAGAGGTAGTAGCGGTCAGCGCTTCGCAGTAACGGATAATTGTTGAGCAAAAAGGTAAAATGGAGTGGATCGGTATCGCTCATGATCCAGAGTGAATAACTCTGCTTGAGCAACGTGACGGCCTCAACGGCACCATCCAGCAACTCAAAAATATCCTGCCAGTGCTGCCTGAGTTCCTGCGGCGGCATCGCTCTGGCAAGCGGGTCTCGTGCAACAAGAGCAAGATATTCCAGTGGAGCTATCCAGCCGGTTTCGAGTTTATCTTTCAACTCACCGCTACAGTATTTTCGGAAAATCTCATCCTCCCCTGAAAAAGGGTTAACTGCAACCGCGCGGCAGAAGCGCATAAAATCAACCGATACCAGAACATTGCCTATGTCGAGAAGAATAATACTCATTGACTCCACTTCTTTTGAGCTTTTCTGACGAATATAAGCCAGAATACGTTATTTCCGTCAACATCACTCTATGGGTTTCGGGTTAATCTTTTATCTTTGTAACTGATTGCGGAGTTTTTCTTAAATTTAGGGGCTATGAAATAGTTCGCCGTACAAACAATTAACAGTTACAACGCTCATTATGGTTGCTCAAAAGGTTAGAACCAGGTTTGCTCCCTCTCCCACAGGATACTTGCATGTAGGCGGATTGAGAACCGCTCTGTATAACTATCTGTTTGCAAAGAAAATGGGTGGAGACTTCATTATCAGAATTGAAGACACCGATCAAAGCAGAAAAGTTGAGGATGCACAGAAAAATCTTATCAAGACCCTTGAATGGGCCGGAATTATAGCCGATGAAAGCCCTGAGCATGGAGGTAATTTTGGCCCTTATGTTCAGTCTGAGAGACTCGACATTTACGATAAATATTGCAAGCTACTGCTTGAAGATCACCACGCCTACTATTGTTTTGCAACGCATGAGGAGCTTGATGAAAATCGGCAGCTTCAGATAAAACAGGGACTTCAGCCGAAATACAACCGCAAATGGCTTCCTGAAGAGATGGGCGGCTCCATTCCTCCAAGCGTTATCCAGAAAAAACTGGATGAGGGTGAGCCTTATGTGATCCGCATGAAAGTGCCCGATTATATCTCTGTCTGGTTTGAAGATATAATAAGAGGGCCTGTTGAATTCGATTCCGCCACAATTGATGATCAGGTGCTGATGAAATCGGACGGGTTTCCTACCTATCACTTTGCCAGTGTCATCGATGATCATCTCATGGGCTTTACCCATATTATAAGGGGGGAAGAGTGGCTCTCCTCAATGCCCAAACATCTTCTTCTTTATGAGTTTTTTGGCTGGGAAGCTCCGAAGGTGGCTCATCTTCCTCTCCTGCTCAACCCTGATCGCTCAAAACTGAGCAAGAGGCAGGGTGATGTTGCAGTCGAAGATTACGTCCGCAAAGGGTACAGCGCTGAAGCAATTATCAATTTTGTCGCCATGCTCGGCTGGAACGAGGGAGAGGGAAGCGAGCAGGAGGTTTACAGCATGACTCAGCTTATCGACAAGTTCTCACTGGAACGGGTTGGCAAAGCTGGCGCAGTGTTTAATGTTGACAAGCTCAACTGGCTAGAAAAACAGTATATCAAGAATCGGCCAACGGAGAAGCTTGTTGCCGTCATCAAGCCGATTCTTCTTGCGGAACTCGAAAAGAGAGAGCCGTTGATGCCGCTGGAGATGATCACCAGTGAAACTTATCTTGAAAAAGTTATTGAACTTATGCGTGAACGTGTCGGGTTTGAGCATGAGTTTGTGACTTTTTCATCTTATTTCTTTTTTGAACCGGAAGCTTATGATGAAGAGTCCGTCAAAAAGCGCTGGGCAACTGATACCAATGATCTTCTTCGTGATTTTGCATCAATACTTGGATCGCTTGTGGAATTCAGCGCCGAAAATATTGAGGCGCACCTCAAGGAATTTGTAGCACCGAAAGGAATGAAGGCGGCAGTTCTCATCCATCCGCTGCGAATAGTGGCCTCAGGAGTGAGTTTTGGACCAAGCCTTTATCATTTACTCGAAGTGCTCGGCAAGGAGACCGTCCTCAGACGCATTCAGGTGGGGCTCGAGAAGATCAGTTCTTCTGTATAAATCAAACAAAGACAGGGAGCGAATACTCGGCCACTCCCTGTTTTATTTTTTCTTTTGATGTAAAAGATTTATTGCTATATTCAGCTCGCCTTTGAATATGGGGACAGATAGCTCAGTTGGTAGAGCAAAGGACTGAAAATCCTTGTGTCGTGGGTTCGATTCCCTCTCTGTCCACACCGAATCACTTCGGTTTCTGCCTTTTTTTCGTTCTTGCCACATTACACTGGTTTTGTATGTCACATAACCAATCCCCAGCATGAATATAACCACAACGCCCGATCAGGAAGTCTGGCATGATATCCAGGAACCTGGCGCTTATGAGTGGTGGTATTTTGATGCGGAAGACAAAGCAAGCGGCTTTTCTTTTGTCCTGATCTGGTTTTCGGGGTTTCCATTTTCTCCATATTACACTGCTCATTATGATAAATGGAAAAAAAACACCCTGAACAATGCCCCCCTCCCCTCAAATTACTCTGCCTTCAGCTTCCAGTTATACGAAAATGGACGGGAAATCATCAATTTCATTCGGGAAGGGCCTCAGGAACTTTTCGAAAGCTCCAGCTCCAATATCGGCGTTCGATTCGAAAAGAACCGGTTTTCTTATAACGCACTGAGGGATGAATACTCTCTTGATATTGATTTTGCCTTTCCTGCCCGTCATAACGAGGTAAAAGCAACTCTTGTTTTCAAGTCAATCCGCCGAATCATCTACGAGAAAAAGGATATCAACAATAACGGCAAGGTACCTCTTCACCAGTGGCTTTTAGCTGTTCCAAAAGCTGATGTTGAAGGATTGATTGAAATTACCGATCAACCAGGAGGAGCCGTACGCCGGATTCCTGTCAGAGCAGCAGGTTATCACGATCACAACCTCGGTGCCACGCCCATGCAGGGGTATATTTCACGCTGGTATTGGGGAAGAGCTTTTTCCGATCACTTTGACATGATCTATTATATCGTTTTTTTTAAAAAGAGTGAGTATCGGCCCCTTGCTCTGCTGCTGCTTCAGGACAATGAAACTGAAACAGTCACAATGCACGACCAGGTTCTTTTTCATGAAAGCAATTTCAGACAGGGGCTTTTGTCGCCCTATCACAGCAGGGATCTTGTTTTGCATTGCGAGAACATGAAACTAAAGATCTATCACGACAAGGTGCTGGATAGCGGCCCTTTTTACCTCAGGTTTACATCTGAGATTTTTCTGCAGATAGAGGGCCGGGATTTTGAAAAAATAATGGGGATATCCGAATTTCTTAATCCTGGCCGCCTGCAATCAAGATTTATGCGTTTTTTCACTTGCTGTCGAATCTGGAGGGATGAAGAGCAATCGATCATGTACAAGGGCTATAATCGTTTTAAGCACTCTTTGGATTGGAATAATAGGTGAAAAAATTATAAATTCACCTGTTATTTCAGCCTGAGTTTTAATGCTTATAAATCACTCCGCAGGGTAAAAAAAACAGATGGTGTGTTGCATTGAATTCCGGGTAAAAACATATTTTTTGATTTTATAACAACAGGATCTAAAAAGGAGAACGGTTGTAATGGCACAACAAGGGAATTTCAAGAGCCCGTCCAGGATGGTAGCGCTTGGAGGCGAGGCCTCTCTCTCTTCATCAGGCGCAATTACCAGCGGCAAACCCCGTGAACAGGGATTGGGTGGAATTGACTTTGAGCGTCGCAGTTTTCTCGGAAGGGTGGTTGGCGGGATTGGCGCGGCTGTAGCCGTTTCAACACTCTATCCTGTTATCAAGTACATTATCCCTCCAACAATTACCACGAAAAGCGTCAATGAGCTTCTGGTTGGAAAAGCTGCTGAAATCCCGGAAAACACAGGCAAAATCTTCCAGTTCAATAAAGACAAAGTGATTGTCATCAATGATAATGGCAAGCTTACTGCATGCAGCGCCGTATGTACTCACCTTGGCTGTGTTGTACACTGGGATAATGAACAGAATCTCATTTTCTGCCCATGTCATGGAGCAAAATACAAACAGACTGGAGAGATTATCTCGGGACCACAACCATTACCCTTGGCAACTTTCAAGGTGAAGGTGGTTGGAGAAGATCTCATTATCGCAAAAGCTTAACCTTTAATTCTTGAAACCCAAGGGAGTGTGGAAATATGGCCGAAAACAATCAGAACGCTGTGGCAGGAAATGTTGCTGCCAAGCCTAAACCTGCTGCTCCGGGTGCAGCAAAACCTGGAGCCGCTCCGGGTGCAGCAAAACCTGGAGCCGCCCCAGCCGCAGTTTCAGACGGTGGAGTCTATAAACCTCCGGTAGATCGTCCGGATAGCAATCCTTACAAGGCTTCCCGAATCAGTTTGGTGAATACGTGGTTTCAGGAGCGCTTCTACGTGCTGCTCCCTGTCATTGACTACCTGAAAAAAAAGGAAGTCCCCCAGCATCGCCACTCTGTATGGTATTATTTTGGCGGTCTTACCCTGTTCTTCTTTGTCCTTCAGGTGCTGACTGGCTTGCTCTTGATGCAATATTACAAGCCTACTGAAGCTGAAGCATTTGCCTCATTTGTATTCATTCAACAGAAAGTGCCTTTTGGCTGGCTCATCCGTCAGGTCCATGCCTGGTCAGCAAACGCCATGGTACTGATGGCTTTTATCCACATGTTCAGTACCTTCTTCACGAAGGCATATCGTAAGCCGCGTGAGTTGATGTGGGTGACGGGGTTTGCGCTTTTTGTACTCACCCTTGGTTTTGGATTTACAGGCTACCTTCTTCCATGGAATGAATTGGCATTTTTTGCCACGCAGGTAGGCACCGAGGTGCCGAAAGCTGTTCCTGGCGGCGCTTTTATTGTTAACATTCTTCGTGGTGGAGAAGAGGTTTCGGGTGAAACCCTTACCAGAATGTTCTCGCTGCACGTTGTTCTGCTTCCAGCTCTTCTTACAATCTTGATTGCGGCACACCTTTTTCTTGTACAGGTTCTGGGGAGTTCCGCTCCTATCGGCTATAAGGAGACTGGACGCATCAAGGGGTATGAGAAGTTTTTCCCCACCTTCCTCGCCAAGGATGCTGTCGGCTGGTTAATTGGTTTTGCGATTCTTATCTACCTGTCAATAATTTCTCCATGGGAAATAGGTATCAAGGCGGATCCTCTTACTCCTGCTCCACTTGGCATCAAGCCTGAGTGGTATTTCTGGGGTCAGTTCCTGCTGCTTAAGGATTTCAGCTTCCCGGGCGGAGAACTCGCTGCAATCGCACTCTTTACCACTGCGGCCATTATCTGGGTGCTTGTGCCGTTTTTGGACAGCAAGGCATCAAGAGAGGAGAAAAGCCCCAATTTCACGATGTTTGGCCTTTTTCTCCTTATCGCCTTTCTCGTCTATACGTTCCGTGTTTTTCTTCTCTACAGATAAGCGGATGATATTTTCTGCCAATGTCAAAAGCCCGGTTCAGCCGGGCTTTTGACATTATATCACCGGAAGTTGACCGGCAATCTCACTGCTCCATGGAAAAACCAGGAGGAGTCAGGCTCATCCTGTATGCTTCGGGCAGATGCTTCATCGCAGCAACAGCCTCATCCTTTCGCTCAAAAAGCCCGAAGAGCGCAGAGCCGCTGCCTGACAGTGAGGAAAACACACTTCCCGAGCCAAGCAGGGCTGACTTTACAAGACGAACTGCAGGGAAATGATCGAACACCGCCTGCTCAAAATCATTTTCAAATGCGGGAAACCCCTCTTTTTTTCCAAAAAGGCAAAGTTCAGAGGCAAGTTTTTTCAGGTCAGGGAGCTCACGACCAAACCGAGGGTAAAAATTTTTGTATGCCCAGGCCGTTGAGATGTGCTCTTCGGGAAAAACCGTCACAACATAGTAGGGGAGGGAAAAGGCAAGATTATCAAGCTCATCACCAATACCTCTGGCATAGGCAAGCCCTTTCATTTCGAGGAAATATGGCACATCAGCGCCAAGTTTCACCGCCAGGGAGTGCAGCTCTTCTGGAGAAGCATTAGTTTTCCAGAGTGCGTTGAGGACTCTGAGCACTGTAGCAGCATCGCTGCTTCCACCACCGAGCCCGGCACCAAAAGGGACATCTTTGTGCAGTTTGATGGCAATACCCTTCTGGATACCGGCAAACTGCTGAAGAGATTTAGCCGCCTTGATACAGAGGTTGTTGTCGTCAATTGGCAGGTCAACATTGGTACAACTCATTGAAATCGAATATGCCTCTGTAAACTCAAGAGTATCATACCAGTTGATTGGCGCAAAAATAGTCTCAAGAGTATGATAGCCGTCATGGCGTTTCCCGGTGATCAAAAGTCCGAGATTAATTTTTGCAAAGGCTTTAACTGTAAGAGGAAACATGGAATACAATTGATTTTATATGAAAATATTTAACATATTGACCAGCGAGCAATCTTCCTGGAAACCGTGGACTAACAATAAAGAGCTGCGCAATGCTTACTGACCGAACAAAATCCCTTCTCCGTAAAAGCCCTGCAACATTTTGTGTTGCCCTTTTTGTTGCTTTTTTCTGCCCGCCCGTCCTGCACTCCGCTGGCGAGCCCTCTTATGCAGAGGAGATACGGCGATATGTCGCAGAAGATAAGGTTTATTTGCTAAAAAATATCAGAGGGAAAGTGACACTTCCTGCCGAAAAACTTGTTATTGACGCTCTTCTTTCTGAAGATGCCCCCCAGGCGGTTGCTTTCTACCAGAAACAGTTGACCCAATACTCTGATCCAGTTCTTGACCAAATCAGTACATCGCGCATTGCTGCTTACAGTATGGCAAGAGAGGGCATTGTGCCTCTTCCAAAGCTTAAAGCTCCAGAACCTTCACCCAAACAGCGTGCAAAGGAGATACAGGAATCTTTGAAGCCCTCTCTCACCTATCTTAAAGAAAAATCGAAACTCACCATTCCTGCCAAAAAACAACACTCTGTCGATGTGCAGGATTCCACGAAGCAATCGATCTCTGATGGCGAAGAAAAACGTAAAGAGGTGCCTCCTGTTGCCGTAACAACCCCCTTTGCTTTACAATGCGGAAGTTTTAAAAACAGGCAAAATGCTGAACTATTTGTAAAAAAAATCTCCCCTCACGCCACGGCCAAGGCCCTCTTGCGGGGAGATTCCTATAGAGTACTCCTGAACAAACGCTATGCATCAAAAGAGGAGGCTGAGGCTGCGGCAAAGAGACTGCCGTTTGAGGCGATTGTTGTTATGGCGCCATGACCTGACATAGAATTTTAAGGCAATATCTAAATGAAAAGAGAGACGGCAATTATCGGAGAGTCACTCCTTATCGCCCAGCTCAAACAACTTGCACTTCAGGTTGCAGAGACGGATATTACGGTGTTGATCATCGGAGAAACTGGATCCGGCAAAGAGGTGCTGGCCCGATTTATTCATGCCAACAGCCTGCGTGCTGATAAAAGTTTTGTTCCCGTCAACTGCGGTGCCATTCCTGCAGGCATCCTTGAGTCTGAACTTTTCGGCCATGAAAAAGGTGCCTTTACCGGAGCAGTACAAAGCAGAAAAGGGTACTTTGAAAGCGCTGACAGAGGAACAATTTTTCTTGATGAAATTGGGGAAATGCCTCCAGAAACCCAGGTAAAATTTCTCCGGGTTATTGAAACCGGGGAATTTCAACGGGTCGGGTCATCCGAGACTATCTACTCCGATGCGCGCATCATTGCTGCCACAAACAAAAACATGTATCAGGCGGTTGCTGAAAAAAACTTTCGGGAAGATCTCTTTTACCGTCTCCGCAGTGTTGAACTCCAGCTCCCCCCACTCAGGGAACGGGGACGGGATATTCTCCTTTTAGCCGAAAACTTTGTGCATGAATTTGAACACAAGCATAAAATAATTTTTGAAGGGTTCAGTCCTGATGCTACAGAGACGCTGATGCGCTATCCCTGGCCGGGCAATATCAGGGAACTCCGCCATCTCATTGAATCGCTGCTTGTGCTTGAAAAAGGCAGATACATCACCCCGGAAATTCTTGAAAAACATCTGGTACAGCGAAACAGGTACAAAAGCCTGGTGCATGATCCTGCAAGATCAGAAAAAAATGAACTCCAGGTCATCTACAGCAATGTTATACAACTTCGCCAGGAGGTTAGTGAAATCCGTCAACTTCTTCAGCACCTTGTTCAAACCAGACCGGTCGTGCCGCTGCTTCTGCCCGATACATCGGCAACGGTTCCTCCCTTCACAACCGCGTTGAGACGCTCTTTCGGGGAAAATGGAAACCCCGCGTCCACCAAAGAAAGACTCCACTCACTCGACGAAATAGAAAAAAAATCCATTGCCGAAGCGCTTGATGCGTACCACGGCAACAAACGGAAAACTGCCCTCGCTCTCGGCATTACGGAACGAACTCTCTACCGCAAAATCAAGGCTTACGGGCTGTAATCGAAAAAAGAGGATTAATATGGATTCATGAAAGCCATAGCTCCTTTTTTATAAATGCAACAAGGAATAGAAGGCCTGATATGGCAGAAACTATTTTCGGCAAAAGATCAGGATTGCTGGTATAAAATGTGAGCCCACTCTCAAGCGGCACCTCGGCACTCAAGGTCTGCTCCTCCCACCAGGGAATTTCCGCAATGGTGCGTCCGAATCTGTCAAGAACAACGGTCAGGCCTGTATTGGCACAACGCGCCATCGCCCGGCGGTTCTCAATGCAGCGCAATCTGCCTATTGCCAGATGCTGATAAGGGCCGTAGGAGGTTGAATACCAGCCATCATTGGTCACGACGGTAAGAAGTCGAGCGCCTTTACGAACAAACTTCGTAACAAAAGCGGGAAAAATTGATTCATAACAGATAACATTGGCGATAACAACCTCCCCATACCTTGCGGTTGCCAGCCTCATAACAGCAGCATCACGCCCTCGCCCCCATCCCCTGATACCCGATAGTGAAAATGTTGCATTTCCTAGCCAGGGAAAATAGTCCAGGTAGGGAACCCGCTCCGCAAACGGCACAAGACACATTTTGCGATACAGTTGGGGGGCTCCATTGCCCGGTTCAAGCAGCATTGAGGCATTGAATGACTCAGACTTGGCACCAGTCTCAATAACATCAACAAAACCAGTCAAAAGGGCGGTATGCCACTTTCTCAGCGATACCCTGAGAGATTGCAAATCGTCGGCATAGAGTGGCCCAAGGATATGAAAAGGAATGGCGGTTTCCGGCCAAATCACCAGCTCAGGCCGCTCTTCTCGAACCGCCACACCAGTTAACCGGTAATATCGCTCCATAATATCGAAACTGTTCCGCTGCACCCATTTGCCATGAGGATCAACATTCGGCTGAACAAGGGTGATGCGAAGGTGCGCCAGTGGTTTCTGATCCGCTCCGTCCCTGTAAAAGAGCACTGCAGAGTAAAGAAGTGGAGCTACAATCATGAGTACCATCGGAACCGCAAAACGAAGCGCATCTTTTCTGCTCCCGGTCAAAGCCAAAACTGAAAGCACATTAAACCACAACAACCAGAAACTTATCCCCCAGACACCGGTAATGTCTGCGTACTGAATCATGAAGTTCAGGTTGGCCTGGGAATTTCCGAGAGTAAGCCAACCAAGCGAAAGCTCCTGCTGCATGTATGCCCACTCCCAGGCAACCCAGAGAAAAGGGAGAGAAAAGAGCGCAAAACGATATCCTGCCATTTTTTTGACCACATAAAAAGCAAAAAGAGGTACCGTCAAAAAAAACGCCTCTGCAAAAAGAGTCAGTATACCTCCAGGCAGGGTAGCAAGACTGACCCACCACAAGGTGATCAGACAAAAAACCAGCATGGCGAGGTAAACTCTTTGAAAAAAATCGCTGGCCCTCTCCACAGTACGAAGGGAGATGATAAGCGGCACAAGTGCAACCCATGCAAGCAGTTCAAGACGGATAAAGGGATAGGAGGGAAACGATACACCAAGAAATACACCACTCAAAAGGGATGCTGCATAACGGGAGCGACTCAGGTAATTAATTGTCCGCGATAGTGGCGTCATAAATCGATCGAAAAGTTTTCAGCAAAGAGAAAAAAAATAAAAAAATGGGCAGGGAGAGAGGAAATCGCTGAAAGTAAACGATATTTCAGACAAGGAGAAAATCACTCTGAATATATTTTACTTTAAATATTGATTTTTATTCTTTAAATTTGTTACAATCTGTTACTTAAGAGGAACGATCTTTGTTTGATTTTTTTCCTGACAATATCCAATTTCAACGCCATCAGAAAAAGGAGAACTCATTATGGCTCTTTTCGGCACTAAAGACACCACAACCGCACACTCAGACTACGAAATCGTACTTGAGGGTGGTTCAAGTTCGTGGGGCAAAGTAAAATGTCGGGCCAAGGTTAACGTCCCCCCGGCGTTGCCCTTGTTACCTGCTGACTGTAACATCAAGATCAATGTGAAACCTCTTGATCCCGCAAAAGGCTTCGTAAGGCTCTCGGCTGTTATTGAATCGATTGTAGACAGCACAAAAAGCAAGTTGGTTATTGAGGCTGATATTGCCAACGAAACCAATGAAAGAAGAATCTGTGTCGGTGAAGGATCCGTTACTGTCGGTGACTTTTCTCACTCGTTCTCTTTCGAAGGTTCAGTTGTCAACCTCTTCTACTACCGCTCAGACGCAGTCAAAAGAAATGTCCCGAATCCGATCTACATGCAGGGACGCCAGTTCCATGACATCATCATGAAGGTGCCGCTTGACAATAATGATGTTATCGACACTTGGGAAAACACCCTTCGTGCCATGCAGTCAACCGGATCGTTTAATGACTGGATTCGCGAATTATGGTTTATCGGGCCTGCCTTTACCGCACTGAACGAGGGCGGTCAGAGAATTTCAAAAATTGAAGTCAACAGCATCGGCACCCAGAGCGGCGAAAAGGGGCCTGTCGGTGTTACAAGATGGCGCTTCTCCCATGGCGGCTCAGGTATTGTCGATTCGATCGCACGCTGGGCAGAACTCTTCCCCGCCGACAAATTGACCAGACCGGCATCGGTTGAAGCCGCTTTCCGTTCTGACTCCCAGGGTATTGAGGTAAAGGTTGATGGTGATTTTCCTGGCGTTTCCGTTGATGCTGGCGGTGGCCTCCGCAGAATCCTGAACCACCCGCTCATCCCGTTGGTACACCACGGTATGGTAGGCAAACTCAACGATTTTACCGTTGATGCTCAGTTGAAAATCGTTGTCCCGAAGGGCTATAAGGTGCGTTATGCTGCGCCTCAGTTCCGTTCCCAAAACCTTGAAGAGTATCGCTGGAGCGGTGGTGCCTATGGCCGCTGGGTCGAGCATGTCTGCAAGGGCGGTACCGGACAGTTTGAAGTGCTGTACGCCCAGTAAACAGGATATTCATCATGGAAAAACCGGCTTCTCGCCGGTTTTTCTGTTTTACCCCTTTGTTCACCCCAGCAAATGAAGTATGTCTTCAATCTCCACTTTTATCTCCTTCAGCAAGGCCGTACGCCGTTCATCAACAGAGGTGTGGCGATTCTTCTCATTGCCAATCTGTTTCTGGAGCTTGAGAATCTCCTTTGTTTTATGATCGTCCTCACCGTCGCGAAGGTTTCCCTTCACAATTTCACTCGCCTTGCCGAGCTTGTACCCTTTCTCATAGACCAGATCCTTGATATTGAGCACCATAGCTATATCACGATTGGTGTACCGTCTGTTCCCCTTCGTATCCCGGGCCGGAGTCAGCTCATTGAAAAAGCCCTCCCAGTAGCGGAGCAGGTAAGCTGGAATACCGGCAATTTTAGTCACCTCGCCGATAGAGTAATAGTTTTTATTTGAATCAAATGCCATAAGAGAGAAGCAGGTAAGTACTTATAAAAGAATTCATTCCGTAATGCCGCATTGGGCGTTGCTCATTCCGTAATGCTGCATCGAGCGTCGCTTGAATCACGAGCGACTCGGCTATTGTATTAGGGTATCAATTACTGTGGAGCACTTATGGAATTTTGTTTTCCCTATTCTTGTTATACATTGCTGTCGTCACTTCAAAAATTTATGACGGAATGAAAAGTCTTCTCGGCCTGAAACCTTATCTGTTAAGGTATAAAAAAAAACTCTGGTCAGGCTTTGTATTTATCATTGTGACCAACCTCTTCGCCGTCATCGCGCCAAAGTTCATCGGACTGGCCATCGACACCATGAATAAACCGTTTGAGCTTTGGGATGTTCTCCGCGATGCCGGGTTCTACTTTCTCTTTGCCCTTCTGAGCGGCTATTTTCTTTTCCTTGTCCGCCAGAACATTATTGTTGTATCACGGCATATCGAATTTGACCTTAAAAACGACTATTATCAGCATTTGCAAACCCTGCCCCGGCGGTTTTACAACACAACCAGCACCGGCGACCTCATCTCCAGAGGTACCAACGACCTGAACGCCATAAGAGAGTTCCTTGGCCCCGGTATCATGTACTCCCTCAACACCTTCTTCCGGCTTGTTTTTGCGCTTGTTGCAATGATTGCCATCTCCCCGAAACTGACTCTCCTGGCGCTGCTGCCTGCTCCCATATTAAGCTATTCCATCTATAAAATCGGCAACTCCATGCAAAAACGGTCAAAAAGCATTCAGGAGAGCTATGCCGCAGTCACCAATCTGGTACAGGAGAACCTCTCCGGCATCAGGGTCGTGAAGAGCTACACCCGTGAATCCTTCGAGATCCAGCGGTTTGAAACTCTCAACAGAGAATACTATCGCAAAAACCTCTCACTCGGAAAACTGCAAGCTCTCTTTTTTGCTTTTCTCACCTCCATGACCGCCTTTTCGCTGCTCCCCGTGGTGTGGGTCGGCGGGATCAGTGTTATTGAGGGCAAAATGAGCATTGGAGGAATCGCAGAATTCATTGTCTATGTCTCAATGTTGAGCTGGCCAATCATCTCTATCGGATGGGTCACCAGCATTATCCAGAGGGCTGCATCTGCCCAGATACGACTGAATGAGATTTTCAGCATCAAGCCCGACATCACCGACAAAAAGGAAACATTCAATAAAAATATCACTTTCACCGGTGCACTCTCTTTTCGCAACGTCCGGTTTTACTATCCCGGCCAGGAGAAGAATCCTGTTCTTGATAACATCTCGCTCGACATCGCCGCTGGCTCAAAAGTGGCAATTGTCGGCGCAACTGGCGCGGGAAAAACAACACTTGTTAATCTGATTCCGAGACTCTACGAGCCTGTTGAGGGATCCATACTGCTTGATGGCCACGACATACGAACTCTTCCGCTTACAACCCTGAGAGAACTTGTAGGCTTTGTTCCCCAGGTCAACTTTCTCTTTTCCAACACCATCGCACACAACATCAACTGGGGCAGCCGCGACGATGATGCCCTGGGTGTGATTGAAGCCAGTAAAATAGCCATGCTCCATGACGATGT
This sequence comes from uncultured Chlorobiaceae bacterium, assembly GCA_903994635.1. Classification (GTDB taxonomy): domain Bacteria; phylum Bacteroidota; class Chlorobiia; order Chlorobiales; family Chlorobiaceae; genus Chlorobium. Next base: position 30,396 of record CAJEXQ010000016.1, on the reverse strand, counting down.
CGATGATTTCCCGGAGGGGTTCGAGACCATGCTCGGTGAAAAAGGAATCAATCTATCCGGGGGACAAAAACAGAGAGCCTGCATTGCCCGAGCTATTGCCTGGAAACCACAACTCCTTGTGCTCGACGACGCCCTTTCAGCCGTTGATACCGACACTGAAGCACGCATCTTTGAGGCTCTGTTGCAAAAACTCCCTGATACCACCATTTTGCTGATCAGCCACAGGATTTCGACGGTAAAGAACTGCGACCGCATTGTTGTGCTGAAAGAGGGGACTATTGTCGAAAGCGGCACTCATGAGGAACTGCTGCTTCAAAAACATCTTTATGCAGAGCTGTATAACCAGCAGTTGCTCGAGGAGGAGATTCTTTCAATTTCGTAGGCGAGTAAATTGAGTATTGAGGCGCTCCATAGCTTCAAAGTTGACTCTGTTGAGTGGTTTCCGATTTTTTCATTCGCCCGATCTCTTACCTTTAAGACAATGCTACCCGACATCCATTTTAATTCAGCTACTTCATGAGCACTCAGAAAAAAGTTCTTGTCGGTATTTCGGGCGGGGTCGACTCTGCTGTCACGGCCTGCCTGCTCTTGAAGCAGGGCTATCAGGTGATGGGCCTCAACATCAGGGTGCTCGACTCCCTTGACGAGAGCCCTTCGATTCAGCCATCACCACTCGTTATCAGCGACCATCCCGATTTTCAGATTCCGGTCTTCACCCTGAACCTGAGCAGCAAGTTCAAAAGTGATGTGATCAGCTATTTTCACGATGACTACCTTGGCGGAAAAACACCAAACCCCTGCATGGTCTGCAACAAAAAAATCAAGTGGTTTGGCCTCTTTGAGGGTGCAAAGATGCTTGATGCCGAGGCTGTCGCTACCGGCCACTTTGCCTCGACCTCTTTCAGCGATGGACGGTACAGGCTCTACAAGGGGGTTGACCCACAGAAAGACCAGAGCTATTTTCTCTGGATGCTCTCCCAGAGTGATCTCGAAAAAACCATCCTTCCACTGGGCGAACTCACCAAACCGGAGGTACGAAAGCTGGCTCACACCTTTGGTGTCAGAGCGGCTGAAAAAAAAGAGAGCCAGGAGATCTGCTTTGTGCCGCAGGACGACTATTGCGGCTACCTTGCTGGCGCGATCCCCGGCCTTACTGAAAAGGTGGCTGATGGCGACATTGTGGATGAAACCGGCAAAGTGATTGGCAAACATCGTGGCTACCCTTTCTACACGATCGGCCAGCGACGAGGAGTTGGTGTTTCGGCAAAAGAGCCTCTTTATGTGACTGGGATCGACACCGAGCATAACCGCATCCATGTTGGTAAAAAATCTGCGCTCGAAAGCCATCGCCTGATTGCCTCAGGATTGAACTGGATTGGACTTGACAAACTGAGCAACCCGATTGAGGCCCTTGGAAAAATAAGGTATCGTGACAAAGAGAGCCCCTGCACCATTGAACCACTTGATCACGATGGCATAGCAGTATCGTTCAGTTCACCAAAAAGCGCCATTGCATCCGGCCAGGCGGTGGTCTTTTACCGCAACATTGAGGTTCTTGGCGGCGGCTTTATCAGCCAGGTTATTCACGAATCTCAACCATAACTTTCTTCTGACATAATGCTTCAACGAAAACATCTTTCACTCACCTTTCTTGATCTTGCGCCTGCCGCGTTAGACAACGCCCCGCTCATGATTCTGCTGCACGGTTATGGCAGCAATGAAAAAGATCTGATCCAGCTTTCGCCCATGCTACATGAGGGGCTCCGATATATCAGCGTTCGCGCTCCGCATACGCTTGATTTTGGCATGTTTGGCTGGTTCCCTCTCAGCTTTACACCTGCAGGCATTACCGTTGATTACGACGCAGCAGAGGAGGCGCGCCTGCAATTCGTCAGCTTTATCAGAACTATAATTGCTGAATACAAACCAGCAGGCGGCAAAGTCTTTCTGATGGGCTTCAGCCAAGGCTCGGTGATGAGCTACATGACCGCCTTCAGTGAGCCTGGGCTGCTGCATGGGGTGATAGCCTGTTCGGGGCAGTTGCCAGAAAAGAATCTCCCGCACACCAACCCTGCACTACGCAAACTCCCTTTTCTTGTACTCCATGGTATCTATGATGATGTGCTGCCAATTGCAAAAGGGCGAGCCTCCCGCGAGTGGCTCCAGCAGCGGGTGGATGATCTCACCTACCAGGAATATCCGATAGCGCACCAGATTGCGGATGAGGGTATCCGGTTGATACACTCCTGGCTTGAAAAAAAAGTGCAGGAAACTCTGGAAGGAGAGTAATTGCGCCCTTTTCGGTATATTCTCCATTTCTAACCACCGCAATGCCTTAGCAAACTAAAGAGGAATTAAAGACGAATGAAGGAGACCCTTTTATCTCTGCTTGAACAGCGCATCCTTGTGCTCGACGGTGCGATGGGCACCATGATCCAGCGCCATAAACTCAAGGAGGAGGATTACCGGGGCGCACGGTTTGCCTCGCACTCCCATCCGCTCATTGGCAATAATGATATGCTTGTTCTCACGCAACCGGAGATTATCTACAACCTCCATTGCGACTTTCTTGAGGCTGGCTCGGATATTATTGAAACCAACACCTTCAACGCCAACCCGATCTCGCAGGGTGACTACAACGCTGTAGAGCTGGTGAAGGAGCTGAATATTGAGGCCTCTCGCCTTGCGCGACGGGCAGCCAACGATTATACCGCTCGCAACCCCGACAAACCACGCTTTGTGGCCGGTTCCATCGGCCCGACCAACAAGACGCTCTCTCTCTCCCCCGATGTCAACCGTCCAGGTTATCGGGCGGTCACCTTCCGGGAGGTGGTCGATAACTATCTTGTTCAACTTGAAGGTCTTATGGAGGGCGGAGTTGATCTGCTGCTCGTTGAAACGGTCTTCGACACCCTGAACTGCAAGGCGGCCCTTTTTGCCATTGAAGAGTTTTTCGAACGCACTGGCTGGCGTGTGCCGGTGATGGTCTCCGGAACGGTGGTGGATGCAAGCGGGCGCACCCTCTCCGGCCAGACCACCGAGGCCTTCTGGACATCCATTGCCCACCTGCCGGATCTGCTCTCCATCGGGCTGAACTGTGCCCTTGGGTCAAAGCAGATGCGCCCCTTTATTGCGGCAATGGCAGGCATTGCTGAAAGTTATGTGAGCGTCTACCCAAATGCGGGCCTGCCAAACGAATTTGGTGAATATGACGACTCTCCGGAATACATGGCCACCCAGATCGCCGACTTCGCCACTTCAGGATTTGTCAATATCGTCGGCGGATGTTGCGGCACCACACCCCAGCATATCAAGGCTATTGCGGATGCAGTCAAGAATCTTCAGCCTCGGCAGCGTCCGGCTAAAAAGCATGAGCTGCAACTCTCCGGCCTTGAACCACTCTTCGTCAACCAGACCACAGGCTTTATCAACATCGGTGAACGTACCAACGTCACCGGATCGAAAAAATTTGCCCGTCTCATCAAGGAGGGCAACTACGACGAGGCGCTCTCCATTGCCCGCCAGCAGGTAGAGAGCGGTGCCCAGGTGATTGATGTCAATGTCGACGAAGGGATGCTCGACTCCGAAAAGGTGATGAAGGAGTTCCTCAACCTGATTGCCTCCGAGCCGGAGATCTCCCGTGTGCCGGTGATGATCGACAGCTCGAAATGGTCGGTTATTGAGAGCGGCCTGCAGTGCGTTCAGGGCAAGAGTATCGTCAACTCCATCAGCCTCAAGGAGGGTGAGGAGCTTTTCAAAGAGAGAGCCCGCAAGGTGTTACAGTACGGTGCCGCCACTGTGGTGATGGCTTTTGACGAACAGGGACAAGCCGATAATTATCAGCGCCGCATTGAAATATGCAAACGCGCTTACGATATTCTGACTCAGGAGGTAGGCTTCCCTCCTGAAGACATTATTTTTGATCCCAACGTATTGACCGTTGCTACCGGCATTGATGAGCACAACAACTACGCCGTCGATTTCATTGAGACTGTCCGCTGGATCAAGGAGAACCTCCCTTATGCAAAGGTCTCCGGCGGCATAAGCAATGTCTCCTTCTCTTTCCGTGGCAATGAAGCGGTACGGGAGGCGATGCACGCCGCTTTCCTTTATCACGCCATCCGTGCAGGGCTCGATATGGGTATCGTCAATGCCGGACAGCTCGCCATTTATCAGGATATTGATCCTGAACTGCTGGTGCGAGTTGAGGATGTGCTGCTCAACCGTCGCTCGGACGCAACGGAACGACTGGTCAGTTTTGCCGAAACCATAACCACAGGCGGGGAAAAAATTGAGGCCAAAGCTGCGGAGTGGCGGAGTGCTCCGGTTGAAGAGCGGCTGCGTCATGCGCTGATCAAAGGGATTGTCGAGTTTATCGAAGAGGATACCGAAGAGGCCCGCCAACTCTACCCAAGTCCGCTCCAGGTTATTGAGGGGCCACTGATGGACGGCATGAACGCCATTGGCGACCTCTTTGCGGTAGGCAAAATGTTCCTGCCACAGGTTGTCAAGAGCGCCCGCGTGATGAAGCGCTCGGTTGCCTGCCTTCTGCCCTACATCGCTGCAGAAAAGGCGAAGAACAAGGACACCCGGGCTGCGGCGAAGGTGCTTTTGGCAACGGTCAAGGGCGACGTGCACGACATTGGCAAAAATATTGTCGCCGTTGTGCTTGCCTGCAATAACTATGATGTTGTTGATATCGGGGTCATGATGCCCTGCGAAAAAATTCTTGAAGCGGTCGAACGAGAAAAGGCTGACCTCCTTGGCCTCAGCGGCCTCATCACCCCATCGCTTGATGAAATGGTGCATGTGGCCAGTGAAATGGAGCGTCTTGGCATGAGGATCCCCCTGCTCATTGGAGGTGCCACGACATCACGAATGCACACCGCAGTCAAAATTGCTCCGGTCTATTCGGGTGCGGTCGTTCAGGTGCTCGATGCCTCACGGAGCGTTCCGGTGGTCAACAGCCTGCTCAATCCAGCACTCAGCCCGTCGTATATCGCAGCTCTCAAAAAGGAGCAGGCAGGGTTGAGAGAGAGCCACTCGTCAAACAACGCCTCAAAAAAATACCTTTCGCTGGCTGATGCCCGCAAGAACCGCGCTTCACTGCAACCGGTGGCCTACAAACCGCTGAAAACCGGCATTACCCTGCTGGAAAATGTTACCGTCGGAGCGTTGCGCCCCTATATCGACTGGACCCCCTTTTTCATGGCATGGGAACTGCACGGACGCTACCCGCAGATTCTCGATGACGGTAAATACGGCACAGAAGCCAAAAAGCTGCTGGATGATGCAAACAAGCTGCTCGACCGGATTGAACAAGAGCAACTGCTCGGTCTGAGAGGTGTTGCCGGACTTTTTCCGGCCAACAGCAACGGAGACGACATTGATGTTTACGCTGATGAGAGCCGCAGCAGCGTACTCATGACTCTCAACACCCTCCGCCAGCAGCAGGAGAAAAACGCCGCTGAACCGAACCTGGCTCTGGCTGACTTTGTGGCCTCTGCCGATTCAGGAGTGAAGGATTATATTGGTGCATTTGCCGTCACCGCTGGCCTCGGAATCGAAAAGGCGCTCAAACAGTTCAGTGATGAGCAGGACGACTACCACCGCATTATGACCCAGGCTCTTGCCGATCGCCTGGCAGAAGCTTTTGCTGAAATGCTGCATGAGCGAGTACGCAAGGAGTTGTGGGGATATGAAGCCAGCGAGAAGACCCATAAAACGTGTGCCTGCCATCCAGACATCTCTCCATGCAAGAGTGTCGACATTGATGATCTGCTGGCAGAAAAATATCAGGGCATCCGCCCTGCGCCCGGCTATCCCGCGACTCCAGATCACACCGAAAAAGCAAAGCTCTTCACCTTGCTGAATGCCGAAACCAACACGGGCATCACGCTCACGGAATCATTCGCCATGAATCCGGCTGCTTCAGTCAGCGGCTTCTACCTGGCTCACCCGGATGCAAAGTACTTTATGCTCGGAAAAATCGGGAGAGACCAAGTGGAGGATTATGCCGGGCGAAAAGGAACAAGTGTCAAGGAAGCAGAAAAATGGCTTGCTCCGGTTTTGAACTATGACCTGTTATAATTCACTTATGCAAAGAATTTTCGAATAAATGGGGGATTTTTCTATTATAAAAACTATGTTTACTATCTGTTAAGTTTATTGGCACAATTCTCTTGTTCCTGAAGTTCATTTTTTTAAAACGCATTTTCATAAAATCACTAAACAATAACAGCCATGTCAAATGACGCAATCAATGATTTCTCAGTTGCCTTTAACAACCTCTTGACAACAGCAGGAACAATGGCCCAGCAGCAGCTCGATTTGTTAAACATCGGAATCAAAACTGCCGGACAGCTTATTGAGCCTATTGTTAAAACATCTTCAGATCTTATTGGCAACCTCCTCAGCAATTGCTGCCAGATCATCCAGAACATCACATCATCTCTTTGTCCACAGAAGTAAGCTGCCCTTTTTACCACAAAAGCACCTGGCATCTCAAAGCCCGGGTGCTTTTTATTTACACGGTTTTGTAAATAAACAAGTCCACTCAGTTACCTGCGCGCAGCAGGATTTGTAAATTTTGGAGGTAACGGTCGATCAGGCCTGTGAACTCCATTTCGACCATTGGGGAGATGATGAACTGCAGAAATGATGGGAAATCGACGGTAAGATCGCCTTTGGTTTTGAAGATGGCCTGTGAGCCTGCCTCTGTTGGGGTTATGCTCCAACCTCCTTCGACAATAGCGTTGCCGACACCGGAAATAGGCATCCAGATGACTCTCCAGGTTGAAGGATCGGCGACATAGTGGCAGGCGTAGATTGTCTGCTGCAAGGTGTAGTTGCCGATTCCGATTTTTTCCATCTCCCAGCGAAAGGTGTTCTCCCCGAGGTCAACAAGCTTGTCGACTTTGGGAAAGTGGGAGGCTGAACGAGGCACATCGGCAAGAAGAGCGAAGAGTTCGTCAGGGGAGCCAGAACTCTTGAACTCTTTTTGAATGTTGATGGTAACAGAAAATGCCATAGTTTTACAAGCCGCAGCTTTCCGGCTTACTGTTGAGGAATTGGTTTGTTTAGAGCTTTCAGTAATTTATTGTCGTGATTATAGATATCATCACGGAACTGGATCTCTTCTCCTTTGGGTATAACGGTCAGGTAGAGAAGAAAAACAGGAATCTGTTTCGGGAGGTTGACTGTCCTTGTTTTTCCGGTATTTATGGCATCCTGAATCTTTGCCCTGCTCCACAGAATAGTGTCCTGAAGCAGCAGTCTTGCAAGTTCTTCCGGATATTGCACTCTGACACACCCTGAACTGAAGGCTCTGCGACTCTTTTCAAACAGCTCTTTGGAAGATGTGTCGTGCAGGTAAACAGTATACCGGTTGGGCATCATGAACTTGATTCTCCCCAATGCGCCCTGGTCGCCCGATCGCTGCTGCAGGCGATAGGGAAGATTTTTCGCAGAATAGTGTGACCAGTCAACTGAAGCCGGATTGATGGTAATGCCCTCCGGTGTCATAACTTTGAGCTTTTTTTTATCGAGGTATAAGGAGTCCTTGGTGATTCCGGGCAGAACATCTTTGGCAAGAATGGTTGCAGGGACAACCCATTTTGGGTTAAAAACTATATACTGCATGTTTGCCTTGAAAACCGGAGTTTCACGGAGAGGCTGCCCCACAATGACGCGAGTCTTCCACCGATACTCTCCGTTTTCAATATACTGGAGGGAATAGTCTGCAATGTTCACCAAAATACAGCTTGAATCGAGGTCACCTGAAAACCATCGATACCGTTCGAGGTTGAGCCGGATCTGTTCGATACGACGCTCTACAGGAATATTCATGACGCGCAGAGTTGTGGCTCCAACCGAACCATCAACATCCACACCATTCCTCTGCTGAAACCCCTTGACTGCCACAACCATCTCCCGACTGTACACTGTTGAAGTATCAGCATTCTGTACCGGAATATCGCCCGACACCTTGAGACGGTGACGCAGTGCAGGAATGCGGCGCTCTCTGTCGCCCTCTCTCAGCGTCGAACCGCCCGCCAACACCGGCCAGCCACCATTACCGGCAATGGCTTGATAGCGGACAAGTCCTTTTTTGAGAAGATTATAGTTGGCAGCTTGCGGACGAAGTGCTTTTAATACAACGGCAATTGCTTCGGAGTCGATGGCTCGTTGAAGCCTCTCGTCCAAAACGCTCAAGCTTTTGTCTCCATTGATGTTCAAGCCTGGCTCAAGACTTTCCGGCCTGACCTTTCCGTACCGAAGATGGCTGGCAAGAACAAGAAAAGCTTTGCTGAAAAAAAGATCGTTTCGTGCCTCCAATTCTGGAGACGCAGGAGGATTGGTGTAATATTCCCTGATTTTACTGAGTTGGTAATCTGAAGGGGTAAGACCGTCATAAGCAGATTCTTCAACTGCCTCAACCAGTTCAGCAATCATTTTCCGTTTTGTCCAGACTGGCTGAAACCCCCTCGCAGCATAGAAACGTTCTAAACGGATGTTAAACAGCGCCCTTTCCGTCCCACTTCCACCTGCAGGATTTGTTTGTTTGAGCAAACGGTCGCAACGGTCATGGATAATTTCTGCTACGACTTCTTCTCCTTTCGGACGATCCCTCCCCCACTGAAACTGCCCCCCAAACAGAGGAAACGACATCAGCAACATCAAAAACAAAATGGGAATCAAGCGGAGCATAAGCAATCCGTAAACCGTGTTCAGTCAGTGCTACCCCGCCCTGATTAAAACAGGCCATCACAATAGCCGCAAAAGATAGTTTTTTTTTCACCATGGTCAAACTGACCCCTACTTCCCCAGCCATTACCACTCCGAAGAGATACATCCAACAATATCCTTGTAGGCAATTGCTGCCGCGCACGAGGTGACAGGTATCGTGACAAGCAGCCCGACACCAAGAGCAAGCGCCCCAAAAACATTAAGGACAAAAAGAACAAGAGCAAAGCCAAAAAAGGAGAACCAGTTTCTCGAAATGATGTTGCGGCTTGTCTCCATCGCCTGCCAGAACTCCATTCGATAGTCTATGACAAGGAAGGTCGTAAACATGTAACCTATAGCAAGGTAAATACCAGGCAAAAGCAGCAGCACAAAACCGATGCTGACCAAAAGAGTGGATGCAAGCGAGGCAAGAAAAAGAGGGAGAAAGTAATTGAACCCTCTAAAAAAATCGTTAAACCGAAATGGCTGGTCGCTTGAGAGCCTGAAGGCCACAATGCTGTACCCTGCATAAAGTGGCGCAGCAACTGCTGAAAATAAAAGGGAACTCCCCCCGTCAAACAGAGAACTTGCCACCCAGACAGCAAAGATAATAAGGGTAAACCCCACAAACTCCCCCACATTCCCTCTGAACATCTCCCAACCTCGCCAGATATAATCCTGCGCATTGACGGCATGGCTTTCATTGAACTGCCGGTTAAACAGCGTTGGATCAACTTTCACTCCAAAATCAAACGTCGCCATTTTTTCCTCCGCTTGTTACGATTATCTTCCGTTAAGGCAAGTTACACAACGCTCAGGGAGGAGACAAGCATTATCCTGCACAATGACCCTTTCCACTAATCCCTGCGGTTCGCGTTCATAAGAACAAAATTTAAAACCATTGACCGTGAGGCAACGCATGAACACTCATAATCCTAGATTTTTCTTTGATGGCACCGTAGCGGAAATAGCGGATCATGCCGCATCGCTCATCATTGTTGAGGCATACCGCTCAGTTGCCAATCACGGACGTTTTTCCATGGTACTTGCCGGAGGAAATTCACCAAGAATTTTATATCAGAAGCTTGCAGAAGGAGTTACCACTGAGCTGCTTGAGCGCTATAACCTTCCTGTACCCGAGTGGAGGAAAAAAAAATGGCTGACTCATCACCCTCTTCCCGAGCACACCTGGTTTTTCCAGGGAGATGAACGGTGCGTCCCGATCGACCATCCTGAGAGCAACTACAAAATGATTAGAGAGTCACTGCTCTCAAGTACTGCAATACATGGACATCATCTTTTGAGAATGCCAGCAGAGGAAGCTGACAAGGAGGCGGCTGCAAGAAGGTACGAGGATACCATCCAATCTTTTTTCTTTCCCGGTGAGAGTCTGTCGAGAGAGAGGTTTCCAGTTTTTGACCTTATACTGCTGGGTCTCGGCGACGATGGCCATACGGCTTCACTCTTTGCGGATAATCCAGCCATTCTGCAGGAAAAGAGGCGTTGGGTACTGCCAGTCAACGCCCCTGAAGGAAAACCACCGGGAATGCGACTGACCCTGACCCTGCCAATAATCAACCACGCACGGAACATCATCTTTTTTACTATCGGCAAAGAGAAGAGCGTGCTGGCCGAAAAAATATTTTTGGAAAAAGAGAGCGGTCTCCCTGCAACTCTTGTTAAGCCTGAAAATGGGGTCGTCTGCTGGTTTACGAGTAGAGCCTGACTACCGACTCCGGCCCCCGGGAGTGAACAGGATAAAGATCTGGAGATTGACCTCCGACGGCCCCCCTTATGGCATCAACAATGGCCCATGAGTATTCAACGCTGTCCTGGCGAATAAAATTCATCTGCTCTCCTGCCATGGCATCAAGCAGCAATCGATGATAAGGAGTCAACCCCGCCTCAGTGAATGATGTTTTGTAATCAAACTTCATGAAAACAGGGTCGGTAATCACCGCTTCGCCCGGACGTTTTGCCCCGAACTTTATGGCAATGGTCTCTTCCGGCTGAATTCGAAGGATAACCTGATTGGCAGTATAACTGCAACTTTCGGCTGGACCGAAATAGTTCTGGGGAGGACACTTGAAGGTAATAACAATCTCGGTCACCGTTTCAGCCAGGTTCTTGCCTGCCTTGATAAAAAAAGGAACATCCTTCCAGCGCCAGTTATCAATGAAAAACTTGATCGCAGCAAAAGTTTCTACCGTTGAATCGTCCGCAACATTTTTTTCCGACCGATACCCATCATACTGACCAAGCACAATAGAGTGTTCAGCATTTTCCGGAATAAAGTGGCGAATTGAACGAAGCACCTTGGCTTTTTCGTCACGCACTGCATCTGCAGAGAGATCAACAGGGGGCTCCATGGCAACAGCGGCAAGAAGCTGAAGCGCGTGATTCTGCATAATGTCGCGAAGCAAACCAGCCTCTTCATAGAATGCTCCGCGGTCACGAATCCCGAAATTTTCCGCAATGGTGATGGAGATGTTGGCGATATGATCACGGTTCCACAAAGGTTCAAAAATACCATTTGAAAAACGGAAGACCATAATGTTCTGTACCGTCTCTTTGCCAAGATAGTGGTCAATACGAAAAACCCGCTTTTCGCTGAATGCCTCTCCGATAACACTGTTCAACTCCCGCGCACTCTGCAAATCGCGCCCATAAGGCTTTTCAACAATAATTTTTCGCCATCCGTCGCTGGAACAATTTTGTTCTCCAAGATTTGCCTCTTTCAGGTTCCTGACAATAACCGGAGCAAGACTGGGCGGTGTGGCAAGATAAAAGAGCAGATTCGTGTTACTGCCAGACTCTCCGGCACCCCTCATAATCTCGTGATGAAGGGTGTGATAACCATCCGGCTCGGCAAGATCCAGCCTCACATAAAAAAGCCTCCCTGCAAACGTTTTCCATCCCGCCTCCTCTCTCACTGTTTCCGGAAATAACTTTACCATATTTTCACGCACGGAGACACGAAACTCTTCATGGGAAAGAGCTGCACGACCGGCTCCTATAATCCGAAAGTCATCCGGAAGATTCCCCCACAAAGCAAGCTCATAGAGAGAGGGAAAGAGTTTGCGGGCAGCAAGATCACTGTTGGCGCCAAAAATAATAATGGTGCAATTATCAGCTTTTACCTGCATGATGGCGCCTGATTAAGTGTTGTTTTATTATTTGTCAACAACGGCGTGACCTCCAAACTCATGACGCAATGCGGCTACCGCCCTGTCGGATAAATTCTCTTCTGAACGTGAACGATAACGGGCAAAAAGAGAGGCGGCAATCACAGGAATGGAGACCTCATGCTCAAGAGCGGCCTCCACCGTCCAGCGACCCTCGCCCGAATCGGCAATGGCACCTGTGAGACCGCCAAGCTTTGGATCTTTCTGCAAAGCCTGAGCCATAAGCTCCATCAGCCAGCCACGAATCACTGAACCGTGCGACCAGACTCGGGAGAGCTTTTCAAGATCAATATCATAACCACTTGAGTCAAGCAGGTTGAACCCTTCTCCGATAGCCTGCATCATGCCATATTCAATACCGTTATGCACCATTTTGGCGAAGTGGCCAGACCCGGCGCAACCCATGTAACCATAGCCATTTTCCACACAGAGGTCGGTAAGCAAGGGTTCAATCGCCTCATAAGCCGTTTTATTGCCACCCACCATGATACAGGCACCGTGCCGAGCCCCCTCCAGCCCTCCGCTTGTCCCCGCATCAAGAAAGCTGATTCCCTGCTCTTCAAGGCGGGCCGCTCTCCGTTCAGAATCTTTATAATGAGAGTTGCCTCCATCAACAATAATGTCTCCCTGATCAAGCAGAGGAGCTAGCTGGTCAATCGTGCTGTCAACCGGGGCTCCCGCAGGCACCATCAGCCATATCATACGAGGAGATTCCAGCTTGCTGGCAAGCTCCTTGAGAGAGCTGGCAGGCAACGCCCCTTTTCCCTCAAGAGAGCCAACTGCCTCCATGGAAAGATCAAAAACCACAAGCTTATGACCACGTTCAAGAAGATGAAGCGCCATATTATATCCCATCTTTCCTAACCCAACAACTCCAACATTCATAATCAATTCTCCCTCTTATCAAGCCGAACTGCCTGTCTGCCACTCATTTCAACACTGCCTCTTGCATTCTCAACCATCTTCCGGTACAAGTCAATCACAACTCCATTGACCGCTGCCCATGACTGCCTCTCTGCAAAAGCAAGGCCACTGGCTTTCAACTCCTCATATTGCATGGAATTATCAAGCAATTCAAGACATTTACCATAAAAATCCCCCACATTTTTTTCATTGGCTACAATACCGCCAGCCGATCTGGCAACAATCTCCCGACAACCACCAGCATCCGAAACCACGACAGGCAACCCTGAGGCAAGCGCTTCAAGCGCAACATTACAAAATGCCTCGGTTGTTGACGGAAAAAGAAAAATATCTCCACTGGCATAAGCCTCCGGCAGTTTCACCCCTGTAAGATAGCCGGTAAATATCGCTTCCGGCATTCTTCGTTTCATTTCATCCTCCTCTGGTCCAGAACCAATCATCACAAATCGTACCTTATCAGCGTACCCACCCAACATAAGCCTGTCGTAAACCCCCATAACAACATCAATATCTTTGTAGGGCACAAAACGTCCTGCATAGACAATGACTTTCCTGTCAAGAGTATTCCACGCCAATCGGAGCTTGACGGAACGACGGGATGGATCAAAAAGCTCCTTGTCCACTCCCCTCGACCAGATATGAACCCCTTTGACCTGATGATTCTGGAGTTTCAATCGGGCGCTATTATTCGGAGCAAGCACAAGGGTAGAACTGTTATAAAACCATGCAAGATATTTCCAGGCAAGCCCCTCTGCAAACCCAAGGCGATAGTAACTGCAATAGGAGGGGAAATCCGTGTGGAAAGCAGAGGCTACAGGAATATTTTTTCCCTTCGCATACAGAAGAAACTCTCTGCCGACAATATCAGGTGTCGAAATATGCACAATATCCGGAGCATAGCCTTCGAGCTGCCTGAGAGTTTCCTTTGAGAAAAAGCCAAGCCGGTAGTCAGAATAAAGCGGAACGGGCACTGAAGCCACCCTGTAAACGGTCAAACCGCTATGGTTATCGCCAGCAGAGAGATCAGGAGACCAGACAACCACCTGGTGACCATTCTTCCTGAATGAAGAGACCAGTTGATAGATGGATTTTACCGCGCCATCTTTGTCTCTGACATAACTCCCCACATACAAGGCAATCTTCATAACCACATCCTTACCACACTGCAATCATGCTGTTTACTGCCTTCCCAACTGCCAATCATGAACCAAAAGTAACATTTCTCCCTGAGATATATCAATCATATCACTCCTGTTCACTTCACAGCAGCACGAGAGAGCTTTGCAACTTTGGGGTGAACCAACCGTTTATAATGTTCATAAGAGAGCCGAAGCAGTTCAGTATGAGCCCCGGCATTGAAGGCAATCTCATCATCCTCTTCAAGCTCTTCAGAGACATAGACCTCCATGCCATAAAGGTTGCCAAAGGGAGGCATTGCACCTATTTCACACTCTGGAAACAGATCAACAAACTCTTTCTCGCTGGCAAGTTGCACCTCCCCTGTTCCGGTCACTCCGCGCAATAGCTCAAAATCAAGCTGCCGGGAAGCTGGCAATACAACCATTGCCAGCTTCCCGGCAATCGTGACAATCACCGTTTTGGCCAGCTCTTTGCCTGGAACATGTGCAGATGCAGCTATCTCCTGCGCTGTATAGGCCGGAGAGTGGCTGACTACAAAATACCTGACGGCGTGACTGTCAAGAAACTCTCTCAATTTGCGGATAGGCATAGCTCCCACTCCCTCGTTTATCGGTTAATAGCAAGAGTATCAATAAAGTCAGCACACTTGGTTTTATAACCCGACTCGCAGACCAAGCACCACATTATTCGAACTGATACTATATTTTTGACCTGCACCCAATTCAGTATCGGAAGTCGCAAAATGTCGATACTGCACATCAAGAGTTACGAAGGGAAAAATACTGAATCCAACTCCAGCACCAATCTGCCAAGCTAACACCCTGTCACCCACAATACTGCCAAACCCATTATCTTCATCAATATTCGCAAAACCTGCTCCCGCTGCAAGAAAAGGCTTGACTGGTGCAAGGGGAAGCTCTATATCATAGTAGCATTTAGCCATATAGGTACTCATCGACACTTCCTTGACACTGGACTTAACCTTGTTTTGCTGGCTTCCAAATTCTGCTTCAAGGCGATAAAACGCACCATCAAGACCAACTGCTCCGGAAAACCTGGGCCCGGAATCATAAGACCTCGGAGTAATGCTTGAATCATCCAGCGCGGCATAACCCGTCGACCCACTCACATAAGGCATTGCGGCACTGGCACAAGGAGCAGAAAATGCCAACGCCATAAGCCCAACCACAACTCCTGCAACTGTTTTTTTCATTATTGGTTCATTATTTTATATAAAAAACATGACTCAGCAAATCTTGCAGTAAAAGTAACATATTGCTGCAACACCGCCAAGCCTTGGCAGTCATCTCTTTTCATTACAAAAAAAGCTGCACGACACCGCCGGATAAGCGCTCCACAGTAATTGATTCCGTAATAATAGCCAAAGCACTCATGATTCAAGCTCAATGCGGAATTACGGAATGACTTTTTACCAAGCGATTAAGCGTTGTTTTGCCAAACGCAATCCGTTCCGTACATTATCCCCGAACAACGAATTTTATTCAATAACTGTTACCGCTAATCTGACTTTTTATGGAATGGATCACGCAGCCAGAAGCATGGATTGCATTGGCGACATTGACGGCTCTGGAGATTGTTCTTGGCATAGATAATATCATTTTCATTTCGATCATCGTTGGGCGTCTGCCGAAAGAGCAACAAGGCAAGGGTCGGGTTATCGGACTTGGACTTGCCATGCTGACAAGAATCGCCCTCTTGCTCTCAATAACCTGGGTTATGGGGTTGACAAACGATCTCTTTACCCTGTTTCACCACACTTTTTCAGGGCGTGACCTGATTCTTCTTGGAGGAGGGCTCTTTCTGCTTGCGAAAAGTACCCAGGAGATCCACCAGAGTCTTGAAGGCGAAGAAGAGACAAAACAAGGGGGCTCTGGCAGCAACTTTATCTTTACGATGCTGCAGATTGCCGTTATCGACATAGTCTTTTCGCTTGATTCGGTCATTACTGCGGTTGGCCTTGCCGATGATGTTCAGGTGATGGTCATCGCAATCATGATTTCCATCGGCATCATGATGCTGGGTGCCAAAGCAATCAGCGACTATGTCGAAGCGCACCCGACCATTAAAATGCTTGCCCTGAGTTTCCTCATCCTGGTCGGTGTTACCCTGCTTGCCGAAGGTGTCGGGTTTGAAATTCCAAAAGGGTACATATACTTCGCCATGGCCTTCTCTATCTCGGTTGAGATGCTGAATATCCGGCTTCGCAAAAAAGCCGCGAAGCCTGTACATCTTCATCCAACCATGAATATTGACGGCGACAATGCCTGAAATCAGCCCAGCGTCAGCCGTTCAATCAAAATAGCGGCTGACACGGAGGCATTGAGGGATTCGACCCGCACGCTGCTGCCAATATTGGGTATGCGCACCAGCCTGTCAGCCACGGCTCTCACTGGATCAGTGATACCGTTAGCTTCATTACCAATCACCAGCACTATTTTTTCAGGCCTGTCAGGGAACTCCCTGAAATCCTTTCCATCGAGGGATGAACAGACAACAGCATAACCCTGTTTCTGCAGCCGCCTGAGCTCAAGGCAAAGATGCTCAACCCCTGAATGGCGAATGGCATAAATACTCCCTGCAGATGAGCGTACGGCTTTTGCATTGTACCGGTCGGAAGTTCCGGCACTGCACAGCATGGCATCAGCCCCGAACCAGACCGCTGTTCTGAGTATCGTGCCCACATTCCCCGGATCCTGAACTTCATCAAGAGCAATAATGAGCGATCGCCCCGGCTTCACCTCCGCTTCATGCACATCCTTTCGCTGTTGGCGGAAAACGCCAAAAATCCCCTGTGATGTGGAGGTCTGGGCAAGCTGTGAAGAGTCTCTGTCGGTAACCGAAAAAACTTTTTCCCTGTACCGCTGGGCATAAGAGGCAGCCTCAACTTCACCCTCCCTGATCAGCAGGGCAACAAGCATCTCTCCCTCGGGCAGGTTCAGGCAAAGTTCTCTCACCGTGCGAAGCCCTTCAGCCATAAAAAGTCCCTCCTGATCCCTGAACTTTTTCTGATGCAGTTTCACAAACTGTTTGAGCCTGGCCTTGCTTAACGCAACCGGTTTCATGACGTTGCTCCAGCTCTCTTCAGGCTCGATATAATTAAGGCGGGATCATGAGAAAAATCTGCCGGAGGTGTCCCGCTTGCCCGTGAAAGAGCTGCACCGTCAAGTTTAACCGAAAAACCATCTGCGCACTCGGCATCCCCTTCTGCACCGTTCATACTGCGCCGGATATAGTCGTCAAAACTTTCCCTCTCCATGGAATACCCCTCAAGAATACAGGAGCGCTCCTGGTCACTTTCGGCAACACCCCGCATCGAAGGAGACTCCTCAGCAACCATGAGTGTGATCTTCAGCATCACCTCCTCCCGGGAAAGCTCACCAAAACCGGCTTTTTTCACCAGCCGACCAAAAGAGGTATCATCAATCTTTTCCATCATCTGAAGCAACAGCCCAAGCCCTCCATACATTTCTGCGTGAACCCTGATTGCCTGTTCAACCGATACCACGGTCTCAACTGCTGGCGGGCTGGTGCTTCTCTGCGTTTCAGACATCGGAGCTGCCGGAGAGTCCCCTCTTACGTTCCTGAAAGTTTCTGCGCCAAGAAACTCCTCATCAACACTATACTCCCTGAGCCGTTCCCGCATGATATCATTACGCTTTTCCCTTGCACGCCGTGTTGAAACAGAATCAACCTCACCCCGTTGCTGCGACAAAAGGCGAACAACAATAGCAATCCCTGTAAAGGCCGTTGCCATGATAAAACAGAGAAGAATCAGCTCAAGCCTGAGACCAAACAGCAACACTAAAAACAACTCGGCTGCAACAAGTGCCGAAAAAAGAGCAAGGAGGAGTTTCAGGAAAAAACGTTCATTCATAATTTTTTTGGTCATCATCCATTAACAGGTCATTTGGCAAAAAAATCAATATATGGATAAAAACATGCTTCAAATCAACAGAATACCTGATTCAATGGTATCAAGCCGGACTTTTCATGTGCTCCTTTTTGCTGCCCACCAAACTCACACCAGATCTCCCCCTTTGCATTACCACACTTACACCCATCAATTTCCGATATTTTTACAATAAATCGAGAGTTAAAGAAACTAATTCACACCGCCTGTTGTTACATTTTTGTTAGTTGTCTATGCGCTTTTTATAATTTTTAGACAAGCGGGGGTGGGTATGTCTCTTGAACAGGCGAAGATGTTTATTGAAAAGCTCCATTCTGACAGTGAATTCTGCGACAATGTCACAAAATTTATACGTCACTCGGGGTTTTCATGTACGATCAACGAGATTAAACAAGCAGAGTGGGAAATTCTGATGGAGAACTATAAGAAAGAGGGTAGTTGTCCTTATACATCACAGCCACATGGGTATGAGAATTGGTCGGGGTAGGGTGTGTTTTCTCCATTTTGTTGATTACCAGGCCAGACTGAGGAGCTCTGGCCGCTTTTGGTTTTGGTCGTGCTCTTTCTTTTCCCACTGTTTTTAGCATACTTTGAGGGGGGGTTAGTACCGTGCGGGGGTTACTATTGAATTAATGCAGATATTTCAATGGTTTTTCTTCTTCGGCATCAGCTTCGGCAGGCATTCCACTTGATTCCCATTTCGATGGTTCCCGCTTCCAGTCTCAATCAACATTCCAAAATCGGTCACAACATCGTACTTCAACTTATGCAAGTTCAGTAAAAGTGATAAATACATGAATACAGACACGGAGAGACTAAAACTGATCCTAAGTACTGCAAACGAGGGCTTCTGGGACTGGAATCTGATTACCGGGTGGATTTACTTAAGCCCGTGGTTTTACGAAGTTACCGGTTACTCTCCAGGCGCTTCGGAATTCGATACCGCATTTATTAGAATGATTATTCACCCCGATGATCATCAAAAATTTTTCTTCGCACAGCAAGTGCCATTTCAGGATAAAAATGAGATGTTGACCGTCACCTGCAGGATGATCTCAAAGGATGGCGTGGTTCATTGGGTAGAAAGTAGATGCCGCCTTGTTGAACACGGTGAAAATGGCAAAGTTGTACGTATGGTTGGTACCGTTAGTGATATCACCGATCGTAAGCAGGCAGAGGATGAACTTCTCAAGTTGAACCGTACACTTCTGGCGATCAGCAATTGCAATCAGGCGCTTCTTCATGCTGAGAGTGAAACGGTTTTGTTGGGTGAGATCTGCCGCATTGTTGTTGAGACCGGTGGAAATCGCATGGCTTGGGTTGGTTATGCAGAACATGACAAGGGAAAAAGTGTACGCCCGGTTGCTCAAACCGGTTTTGAGGATGGTTATCTCGAAACGCTTATGATCTCCTGGGCCGATATCGAACGTGGGCGAGGGCCAACAGGAAGAGCAATCCGTACTGGCCAGCCATGTTCTACACGGAACATGTTAGCAGACCCGGAATGTGCACCGTGGCGTCAAGACGTAATAAAGCGAGGTTACACTTCCGCTCAGAGCTTGCCGCTGAAAGCTGATGACAAGGTGTTTGGAGCATTAACTATTTATTCCCCGATGTTTGAAGCCTTTAATGCTGAGGAGACGAAACTTCTTGTGGATCTGGCTGACAATCTGGCGTATGGCATTACGACGTTGCGAAATCGTAATGCATGGGAACTGGCTGAGGATGAGCTGCGTCAAAGTGAGTCTCGCTACCGGAGTTTGTTTCAGAACAAACAAACAGTGATGCTGATCATTGATCCGAAAGATGGCAGGATTGTTGATGCCAATCCAGCAGCAGTAACATTCTACGGCTGGGAGCAGGCTGAATTATGCCAGATGAAAATCAGTCAGATCAACATGTTGACAGAGCAAGAGGTAAAATCAGAAATGGAACTGGCCCGCCACGAAAAACGAAATGTTTTTACCTTCCGCCATTGCCGGGCTGACGGCTCAGTCCGTGATGTCGAAGTTTTCAGCGCTCCGATTACTCTCGCTGGCATGTCTCTGCTTTATTCCATCATAAATGATATTACCGAACGTAAGGAGTTTCAGGTGGCGCTTCTTGCCAGCAATGAACGGATGCATCTCATAGCGGCTGCGACCAATGCAGGTCTTTGGGAGTATGATCTGAGCACAAATATCAATGTTTGGTCAGATGAATTATGGAAGCTCTACGGACTCGAGCCGAAGAGCTGTGAGCCTTCAATGGAAAACTGGTTAGTAACCATTATCCCGAAAGACAGGGACGAGGTTGAACAAGCTGTCATGGACGCAGTTAAAAGGGGCAGCGAATTCAACGGCTTATGGCGAGTTCAAGATGCTGATGGAAAAATTCGCTGGTTGATGTCAAAAGGAAATCCGATTAAAGATTCCGACGGAAAAGTATACGTTTATTCTGGAATAGTTCTTGATGTAACTGAAAGAAAAAGGGCGGAGGAGAAACAAAAGCAATTGGAATCGAATCTCCGTAAATCACGGCATCTTGGATCTATTGGAACGCTCGCGGGTGGCATTGCGCATGACCTTGACAACATTCTCACTCCCATACTCGGGCTTGCTGAACTTGGGATGTTAGAACTGATAGAAACGAAAAAACGGTATGAATATTTTAATGAAATCAGTCAGGCTGCCGTGCAAGCGAAGCATCTTGTCTCACAGATCCTGATCTTCAGCAGGGTACAAGAAAATACGAAAACTATTGTGAGTGTTCAGGCCGTTATTATTGAAGCACTGAAGCTTCTCCGGCCATCAATACCTCCCTCGATAACAATTGTCCAATATATTGATAAGAATTGCCGAAATATTCTCGCTGATTCATCACAAATCCATCAGGTAATTATCAATCTTTGCACCAATGCATTGCAGGCAATGGAAAAATCTGGGGGATTGCTGACCATTGAACTTAAAGAGATTAATTCCGACACTTGCCTCCAAACAGAGCATATCGATCTTCAGGCAGAAACCTATTATTTACAACTCAGCATTTCTGATACCGGAACAGGTATGGATGACGTTACAGTGGAACGTATATTTGAGCCTTTTTTTACTTCTAAACCTGGTAACAAAGGAAGTGGGCTCGGTCTTGCCGTTGTTCATGGCATTATTACAAGCTTTAATGGAACGATTTCCGTGGAGACACAGCAGGAAAAAGGAAGCTCATTCAAGGTCTATCTTCCGGCAGTTAATGATCGGATTGTAAACTCAACAATTAAAAAAAATCAAGGAAACGGACACGGACGCATACTCCTGGTAGATGACGACCCGGTTTTGCTCCAAACAATGAAGGAATTAATTACCAAAATCGGTTTCACCGTGCATGCGCTAAACTTTCCGCTGCAGGCATTAAAACTGTTCAGGCAGAATCCTGTAAGATTTGACCTTCTCATTACCGACCTGTTCATGCCTGAAATAAACGGACTCGAACTTGCCGAAGAACTGCACAAAATCAAACCCAGAATACCAGTAATCCTCATGACTGGTTATGGAAAGGATATCTATCCCGCGACGCTCTCCAGCTGTTATGGCATAAGCAAATTTCTGAAAAAGCCGATTAAACTGACAGATGTTGCTGTAGCTCTTAATGATTTGTTACCCGTGCGCCATGTGTAATGATGCCTCAGGGCACAATACGACAGGCACAAAAACGGTTTTTGATGATCTGAAAACCGTTTTCGTTCATGACAGGGGGAAACATTCATCGCATTCACCTCAAGCGCCTGAAATTAATTATAAATTTTTTCAAGCGGGCTCATACGGAGCAATTTTCGGCAATTCGCGGGGGAAATTGGCCCGGAGATACTCAATAAGCTGTTCACGGACAAAACAGCGAAGCTCCCAGAGATCCGCAGAATTGGCCGCACTGACAAGCGCCCGTATTTCGACCGACTTTTCTGTGGCATTGGTCACCTGCATTTTGGCCACCCGCTTGTCCCAGAGTGGCGTTGAAGCGACTATCCGTCCCAACTCCTGACGAAGCATTTCCGCCGGAATAGCATAGTCAATGGAGAGAAAAACTGTGCCAAGAAGCTCCGGTGAGGTGCGGCTCCAGTTCTGGAACGGACGGTCAATAAACCAGGTAATCGGCACAATCATGCGGCGCTGATCCCAAAGTTGTACCACCACGTAGGTTAGTGTGATTTCCTCAATTCTCCCCTTTTCGTTTTCAACAACCACCTCATCGTCAATGCTGATCGGCTGGGTGATGGCGATCTGAATACCAGCGATGAGCGTAGTAAGACTTTTCTGGGCGGCAAAACCGAACATTACACTGACAATGCCAGCTGAGGCAAGAATACTCAACCCGACCTGGCGAACCGTATCAAAGGTCATAAGCACACCAGCAATGGCAAAAAGCACAAACAGCGCGTTCAAAATCTTGCGAAGAAGATTGACGTGAGTGGCAATTTTTCTTGCCGCTTCGTTCTCACGAACTTTTGCGGCATAGTGTTGCAAAACAAACTGCTCCAGCACCACAAGCAGCCGCATGAAAAACCACGATATGCCAAAAATGGTAATAATGAGAAGGGTGTGATCAAGCAGCTCCCTTGTATCGGGGGATGCCGGGAGGTAATAAACAAGCACCGCCAGGCCAATAAGTGAGACCAGCAACCTGAATGGCATGACCATAAGCTCCAAGGGAACTGTAACCCCCCTGATCGCTGAACGGACAATCGAAATGAGCTTGCTGAAGAGGGAATTTGCCCCAAAATAGAACAGCAGGACAAACAAGAGAATGAGCAACGGGATCAGGTACCCTGCCTGAAGCAAATTCCATAAATTCATCGTATCTCCCATTGGTACTTGACCGGGTTTCCGGTAGCCTCTACCCCCTCAATCGCCCAAATTCGCTTTTTGATCGACTCACGCAATCTTCAATAGCCATGCCGCCAAAATAGTTGCCAGTCAACAGCAGGTTCTTTTTTCCCTTCAGCAGTGAATCAGTTTTTTCAAGCCACTGATTATGGCCCATACGCAGTGACGGGACGGTGTTGATTTTTGAGACAGTGTGTTCGATCTTTGCAAAGCTCACCCCAAGAACCTCGGTTATGCGGCTTCTTTTGGTCTTGTCATCCAGACCAGGCTTGAAATGGAAAGTAAAGCCGCGATAGTTATCGTCAAGTACCGTATCGCGAGAAACAATAGAATAAAATTCATCGTTTGGCGAAATAATGGCGGCGACCGGCTTGAGTTTAATGGTATCCTTGCGAACGATAACCCCTACAGAATCGACCGTAGCCGCTTTAAGCAGGGCAAGATGGCTGGCTATGTCGGGATTGATCGCCATCAACAGTTTCGAGGCGACTGACGATGGCGTGGCAATCACAAGAGTCTTGGCCGAATACTCTCCGCCACCAGCGCTCCTGATTTCATATAAACCATTCTCAAACTTCACAGAGTTGACAGCCTGGCTGGTAAAAAGGTTCAAGCCGCTTTTTGCAGAAATAGCCCGGGCAACACTTTGCAATCCTCCCTTGAAGGTATAGTTTTTCAGCACATCCTTTCTTTTAGGCCTGCTCTTGAACATCATCTCAGCGGGAAAATCGTCGGTTTTTTGTGACGGCACTGCGTTGAAAAAGTGGCTGATAACCTCATTGTAGTTCTTCTCTCCCACAATTTTGGAGTAATAAGACTTGACGCTTTCACCCTCTTTCTTGAGTTTGAAGATATTCGGGCTGGAGAGCAACAGCTCGACAATATTGAGCTGGGAAACAATCGATTTGATATGGTTATTCACCAGCAGGGTGAAGGGCACCTTTTCGCGAGCAATGATGGTATCTGTTATCCCGCAAGCTTCAACGATGTCGAGCAGATTCTGATAGGAACTGTAACAGGTGTGGGCTCCCAGTTCAATCCAGAATTTTTTTCCGCTTGCGCTGTACTGGGGAGAGGCAAAAGAGCCTCCGAGCGTATCACTTTTTTCAAGCAGCGTGGTTTTCAAGCCCGCCTGTACACAATAAAAGGCAAGGCTCAGGCCGCTTATTCCAGCGCCAACAACAACAACATCGTTTTGCATCATGAGAGAAAAAGAGTTACAAATAGAACAGTGAAAAAAAAACAGGAACTTCCCACTCAATTTAAGTAAATCAGGGAAGAAGACCGCTTTTGTCAGGGCTGTTTTTCATCTTCCCGATAGTTTTGCGAGTAGCGCACATAATTTTCGGGCGATTCTTCAATGTTGCGCCGCTCAGCATCGGTTATCGGGCGCATCACTTTTGCGGGAACACCGGCAACAAGCATCCCTGAAGGGACGGTAAAACCTTGCTTTACCAGTGACCCGGCAGCAACAATCGACCAGGGCTCAATAACGCAGTCATCAAGCAGCACTGCGCCCATCCCGATCAAAACATAATCTTTTACCGTACAGGCATGTAGCACCGCGCCATGACCTATGGTCACGCAGTTTCCGATGTTCAACGGCCCGGTGTCGTGGGTAACATGAAGAGTGGCATTATCCTGCACACTGGTCTTCTCCCCGATGCGAATCGGACAGACATCACCACGCACCACGGCATTAAACCAGACGCTCGAATGGGCGCCAATATGAACATCGCCAATAACAAAAGCACCATCAGTCAAAAAAACTGTTTCATGCAACTGCGGCCACATCCCCTTGTAAGGCATCACTTTTCCCATACTGAACAATAATAAGAGTTACTTCGCCGATTTGGAGAGATTTAACTGAGCAACAATTAACAACAGAAAATGGAATAAATGCAAATCAATCAGCAGAGAAAGCCGAAAAACAAAATCGGGATGTTGATTCTTGCCCTGCTTTCGCTTACCTTCTATCTCTTCTACCCTTACCACGAAACCGGACAGAACAATGCTCAACGCAAAACTGCGAATAGCCCAGATTGATTGCACTCTGGCCAATTTTGATGAGAATCTTGCCAAGCATTGCACCCTTGTGGAAGAGGCAATCCGTGATGGCGCCGATGCCATCGCCTTCCCCGAGCTCTCGCTTACTGGCTACAATGTGCAAGATGCCGCACAGGATATTGCCATGCACATTGAGGATGCACGGCTTGATCCCCTGCGTGAATTGAGCCGGAAGATCTGCATTATCTGCGGTGGAATTGAACTGAGCGACGACTATGGCGTCTATAATTCAGCATTCATGTTTGAGGAGGGAGCCAGCCGCACCATCCACCGCAAAATCTACCTGCCAACCTACGGCATGTTTGAAGAGTTGCGCTACTTTTCCGCTGGTCAGCAAATCAAGGCAGTCACCTCAAAACGGCTCGGCAGAATCGGTGTGGCAATCTGTGAGGATTTTTGGCATGTCTCGGTGCCATACCTGCTTGCTCACCAGGGTGCCAAACTGCTCTTTGTACTTATGTCGAGCCCCCTGCGCATGTCGCCCGGCAGCGGCAACCCCGCCATTGTAACGCAGTGGCAGACTATTGCGTCAACCTATTCGTTTCTGTTCAGCAGCTATGTCGCCTGCGTCAACCGGGTGGGCAACGAAGACAGCTTCACCTACTGGGGCAACTCCTCACTTACCGGCCCGGAGGGCACTGTGATCTGCGCAGCACCTCTCTTTGAGCCGCATCTTCTGGATGCAACACTTGATGTAACTGAAGTCAAACGCGCTCGCCTGCATTCGTCCCATTTTCTGGATGAGGATCTGCGTCTTATCGGCTCTGAGTTAAGCAAAATTATCTGTGCAGGGGCGGCGGGGTTTCAAACTCAATCCGTGATTTCTCCTCCCTGTTGAGTACATTATCAGCTCAATGTCAGTACACCTCCAAAAAGGAAATCACAGATGTCTTTAACCAGTGCGGGATTGACCTCAACTATAGAAGATGACTGCAAAAGGGAAACCGCCGTTGAACTTATCGCACCCGCTGGCGATATGACCTGCCTGCTTACGGCACTCAAGGCTGGCGCTGATGCAGTCTATTTCGGCGCTGAGGGGTACAACATGCGGGCCGGAAGCAGCAATTTCACATCAGCAGAGTTCCCCGACATCAAAGCACTCTGTGCAGTATACAACACCAAAGCCTATCTGGCTCTGAATACGATTGTCTATGATGGTGAGCTGAAGATGATGATGCTGACTGTGATGGCAGCCAAAGCAGCGGGCATTGATGCAGTGATCTGCTCGGACACAGCTGTTATCGAGGCTTGCCGAAAAGCGAGTATGCCTTTTCATATCTCGACACAGGCATCAGTCAGCAACTACAGTGCGGTAAAGTTCTATGCCACCCTCGGTGCAAAAATGATTGTGCTGGCACGGGAACTTACCCTTGAACAGGTGCGCCATATCACCAGCAAAATCAGAAACGATGGACTTGATGTGCGTATTGAATGCTTTGTGCATGGCGCAATGTGCGTCGCGGTATCGGGGCGCTGCTTTATGTCGCAGGAGCTTTTTGGGCGCTCGGCGAACCGGGGGCAGTGTGTCCAGCCTTGCCGTCGGCAGTACATTATTACTGACCCGGAAGAGAGCGAGGAGCTTGAACTTGGCACCAATTACGTGATGAGCCCTAAAGATCTCTGCGCAGTTGAATTCCTTGATCTGCTCATTGATGCAGGAATCAGCGGATTCAAGATTGAGGGGAGGAGCCGCAGCCCTGAATATGTTCAAGCAACAACCACAGCATATCGCAGTGCGCTCGACCTCTGTACCGTCCATCGTACTGACCCGGAGTTCAGAAGCAGATACAGCAACTTGGCCATAGCGCTCAAACATGAGCTGGCACAGGTCTATAACCGAGGCTTCTCGACAGGGTTTTATTTCGGCAAACCTCTGGAAGCATGGACACGGGAGTATGGCTCACTGGCCCAGGAGAAAAAAACCTATATTGGCGAGATTATAAAGTACTATCCAAAAGCAGGTGTGGCAGAGATGCTCATCTACGCCCGTGGCCTTAAACGGGGTGAGAAGCTCTCCATTCTGGGCCCTAAAACGGGTGTGGTTACGGTGATTGCAGAGACTTTTTACACAAATGACCTGCCGGATATAGATGCGGTAAAGGGCGACAATGTCACCATCAAATGCACAGCAGTGAGAAAAAACGACAAGGTGTATCTGCTGGAAAGGAGAAAATGAGCATGCTGTTTGATTCGTGCGGAATGATAGTTATGAATTTTATTGCAGCAGGCTTTTGTGTACCTTTGTTGACGAGGTGTACTGTTATTGCAACTACCCACACGGGAACATGAGCAATGATCTATAAAGTCATTTCCAAAAAGGAGTTCAGGAGATTCGTTGACCTGCTTGTCAAGAGTAACAGCTCCTTTGGGCCACAACAGGTTGACATGGACAGCCGTGGAAATCCCATATACCAGTTCAAGCAAGTACAGTCGGTTGAGGAGATCGCCTTCGACTACACCGCTACGGCCTCATCAGCCAAACACTTCTTTCTCCCTTTCCGTGAGGAGCTGTCGCGCTTTACCTTTCACGAGGACGAATGGGAGCAGAAGATAAGCTACGAAGCAGAGCCTGTGGTGCTTGTCGGACTCAGAGCGTGCGACATCAGCGCCCTCAATATTCTGGACGATGTGCTGCTCAACGGCCATTTTCCATCGCCTTACTATCTGGCAAAACGGAAAAACAGCGTTGTGGTAGGCATGGATCATCTGCCATTGCCCGACTGTTTCTGCAAATCGATGAGCCACCACACGGTAACGACCGGCTTCAACCTCTTCTGCTCCGATATCGGTGACAACTATTATCTCTCCATCAATTCATCAAAAGCCTTCAGCTTTCTCAAGGAGTTTGAGACCCGTGATCCGCTTAACGAAGACAACTGCATGCTGGCCGAGCGGCGAAAACTCATCCAGAACAGCTTTCAAACTGAAATTGACGTTACTGCCCTTCCGAGTATTCTTGATATTGAATTTAATTCCCCTGTCTGGGAAAAATGGGGGGATAAATGCCTCAACTGCGGTACCTGCGCCATGGTTTGCCCCTCCTGCTACTGCTACTCGGTGACAGAGTCTTTTGACACCAATCTGAAGGGCTCTACACGTGAGAAAAAGCTCTACTCCTGCAACCTTGTCGATTTTGCAATGGTAGCGGGCGGGCACAATTTCCGTCCAAAAAACGGCGACCGATTGAAGTACCGCTATTATCATCAGCACCGGGGCTTTGCTGAAAACGGCAACCAGCAGATCTGCGTTGGCTGCAACCGGTGC
The DNA here is from genome assembly GCA_903994635.1 of uncultured Chlorobiaceae bacterium. GTDB lineage: Bacteria > Bacteroidota > Chlorobiia > Chlorobiales > Chlorobiaceae > Chlorobium. Next base: position 2,305 of record CAJEXQ010000016.1, on the reverse strand, counting down.
GGAAGAGCCTGCCTTGCAGGGATTAACCCGAAAGATGTTATCAACGACCTCAGAATGGAGAAGGAGTCATGCCTGACATGCGTTTCGTCATCCCCCGCCAGAACATAAACCGCGAGGAGTTCGCTTCATCGGTGCCGGATTTCAATCGCCGTTCGGAAATGATGAACACTGATATGGGGTTCAAGTGCCGGATCACCAACATCGTCCGCCTCACTGAACAGGAGAAGCTCTTTCAGCTCCGCATCGTTAACCCGCAAGAGAGGGCACTCTTCAGGTTCAAGCCTGGCCAGTTTCTCATGCTTGAACTGCCTGGCTATGGTGACGTGCCCATTTCGATTTCAAGCTCCAACAGCAACCATGAATTTCTGGAGCTTTGCATCCGCAAGGTTGGCCATGTCACCTCTGCGCTCTTCACCATTAAAGAGGGTGCACACGTCGCAATACGAGGCCCTTTCGGGTCGTCGTTCCCGATGGATGAGATGGCCGGGCACAACGTCCTCCTGATTGCTGGCGGACTCGGGATTGCGCCGTTGCGTGCGCCGCTCTTCTGGATCAACGAGCATCGCGACCACTTTCTGGAGGTCAATCTGCTCTACGGCGCAAAAGAACCCTCACAGTTGCTCTTCACCTATCAGTTTGAGGAGTGGGAGATGATCAACCATATCCGCCTCCACACCATTGTCGAGCATGGTGATACCTCGTGGAGGGGAAAAACCGGCATGATCACCGATCTCTTCAATGATATTTCGGTTGATGTAAAAAAGAGTTACGCGATTGTTTGCGGACCACCAATCATGTTCAAGTTTGTCTGCGGCTACCTCGACAAGCTCGGGATACCCATGAACCACATGTTCGTCTCTCTGGAGAGAAGAATGCACTGCGGCATGGGCAAGTGCTGCCGCTGCATGGTTGGCTCCACCTTTACCTGTATTAAAGGGCCAGTCTTCGATTACTGGTCGGTGATGAATTTGAAGGAGGCGATTTAAGGAGTGTTTTGGATGACGACGGGGATGAGAGTTCAAGGGTCAAAGTTCAAGGTTCAAAGTTTAGGACGATTGCAGCAAGGCAATCGGCACACCTGCAATCTCTGCTGCTTGTTCAGTACTCATCCCGATCTCTACCAACCTCTGGGCAACCTGAAGCTTGCCCTCTTCAATACCCTCCACCTTTCCTTCAACCTTGCCCTCTGCCTTCCCTTCAGCCTTGCCTTCAGCCTTGCCTTCGGCCTTGCCCTCATCGAAGGCTGTATCAATGACATTTTTCAAGTCTCGATATATCTTGAGGCTATCCTCATAAGCAGCAGCTTCAGCAGGTGAGTATTTGGCTATCTCTGCTATTTCGAATACTTTGCTGAATACTTTTTCCTGCAGTCGTTTTGGAGGATCAGTGAGTTCCGGCAAGTGGCGAAGCAGATAGCACCATTTATCAAAATCAGTCAGCAGTTCGTCAACACTTTTGCGAAACTTTGGCAATTCAAGGTAAATGAAGGTGAGCTTATTGTAGAACACCTGGCCTGTTGAACGATCCAGGAGCTTCACTTCATGATGAACAACATCACGCGATGCTTGATCCTCATCAAATATAAAGTCAAGAATTCCAACCATATAGAGTGGTTTCAGGCGAAAATCCCATGTCCCTTTTTTGGCTTGCTGCTGAATGGGGAACGAGGCGTAAAAAACCGAACGATCTTTAAAATAGTTCTGCTTTGCACGCTGCATCTCGACAATAAAGGTGTCGCCATGCTTATTCTTGCAGTGCAGGTCAAAAATGGCGCGTCGATCATATTCACTGCGACCTGTTTGTTCTGTGGGCATAAATGAGAGATCTGCAATAATACCTGCATCATCAGGCAGCAACGAGTTCAGAAAAGCGATCAAAAGATCTTTATTCACCTCCGAGCCGAAAATCTTTTTGAAGCCGAAGTCGGTGAAGGGGTTGATGTAGCGATCTTGCGTCATCATGGTGTGATGGTCAAATTGTGCTGTTCAACATAATATGCGCAGCCAAAAGGCGCACCTGCCGTAATTATACGATTTTTTAACCGGATTCAAATAGCCTTTGCGCCGGGCCAATAAGAATTGGTAAATGTTAAACCGCCTCACGGCATCTTCAGCGATGGGATTATGATGCCGCCCGTCTGCCGTTAAAATCACTCTTAACATCGCCTTTACAAAGGAGTGCGTACTGTTCGACAGGTTCTCCGCATATTTTAGTGAAACCGCTTTTTTTAAATACGCCATCAGGCTATACCCATATCGAGTTTGCCACAGTAAAATAGGATCCTTGTTCGGTAACTTTCGAATTT
>CAJEXQ010000015.1 GCA_903994635.1 uncultured Chlorobiaceae bacterium | reverse complement strand
ATAAATCAGGTACATTTCGGCTTTTTGGCTATAAGTTTGACTTCTTGTTTTTCTTTGCTTGATTTCGGACCTTACTTTGCTTGCTGGGTTTGATTATCGCTCAGTTTAGGTGATACTGTTCTGCTATTTTTATGCGCATCACATGCTGTGCGGTAATTCTCGGGGCTCAGGGAGACCTTGATATTTACCATGCGGTTATTGCCGATATCCCAGGCAATGATGACCTGCCTTCCGTCGGAGTCGCTCAAATCATCGTCGCTGTCAATTGATTCGGAATAAAACAATATTCTTCAGTAACTCTCATCCACCGACGGAAAGTCCCGCCGCCTCACATCGTCAACATACCGCCGGGCCGCCTGCTCAATGACGGTATTCAGGTCGGCGTACTGGCGAACAAAACGGGGATGAAACTCGCGGTTGAGGCCGAGGATGTCGTTGATGACCAGTACCTGGCCGTCGCATTCAACTCCTGCGCCGATGCCGATGGTGGGAATGGTGAGTGAGCGAGTCGCTTCGGCGGCCAGGGCAGAGGGGATTTTTTCGAGCACAATAGCAAATGCTCCTGCCTTTTCAAGAATAACGACATCTTCAAGAAGCTCTTCAGCCTCTTTCTCCTCCTGGGCCCTTACCCGGTAACTGCCGTATTTATAGATAGACTGTGGCATGAGGCCGAGATGGCCCATGACGGGAATGCCGACATCAGTAATTCTCTTGACGGTATCAGCAATAACTCTGCCACCCTCCAGCTTGACAGCATCACACTCGTGCTCTTTCATGATTTTGCCAGCATTGCGTAACGCCTCTTCGCTTGAGAGCTGATAGCTCATGAAGGGCATGTCGATAACCACCATCGCTCGACCGCTTTCATCATGCACGCCTTTTACAACCGCCTTGGCGTGATAGATCATCTCCTCAATCGTGATTGGCAACGTTGTGCTGTGACCGGCAAACACATTGCTGGCCGAGTCGCCGACCAGAAGCACGTCAATACCAGCACGGTCGAGAATTCTCGCCATGGTATAGTCGTATGCGGTCAGCATTGATATTTTTTCACCGTTCTGTTTCATATCAAGCAACCTTCTTGTGGTGACATGGGATGCTTTTTGCTGAACGCTTTTGTTCATGGCTTTACCGCTTAATTGATTGAAAATATACTGTTACCCTATAAAATTTCTGACAAGTCGTCTGGATGAAGCACGATCGCATCAACGCCTTGTATCTCCCCCGCTGCGCTTTGCATCAGCTCTGCAAGTCGTGCATATTCTGGCATGTAGCCAAGAATCTCTTCGAGTGAGGTGGTTTTTCGCTCCATCTCCTCTCGTATATCATCATTAAAAACTTCACCATCCGGCAGTGCAACAAAGGTACCAAGCTCCTTGTGGCGTGAAGAAAGTGGCAGCGAGCCATGCTGTAGAAGGACGTTATGGTTTCTGCGTTGCGCTGATCCGACCAGTTTCCGTCCCTCTACCTGAAGTTCATATTTTGCCGACGCGGTGAAACAACTCACAGAACCGGATGATGCCTCACCCTGGGGTCTGCTCAGTGTTGAACGGCAAAACTCGGCATGAATGCCGAGCCCTTCCAGTGCACGTTGAATCACCTCATGCACCATACGGTAAAGCGTTGCATTCTGCTCTGTGGATTCGGTAAAAAAGCTGTAGGTGAACTCTTCTGCATGAAAGACTGCCCTGCCGCCGGTGGGCCTTCTGACAATATCAATGCCTGCCGAGGCGCATTTAATACTGTCAAGAGCTGAAATATCCTGATTATACCCTACCGTGATGGCATAAGGGCACCAGCCATAAAATCTCCAGAGACAACAGTTGGTGCCAAACTGCTGCTGAAATCGACCATCAAGAAAGGAGGCCATCAAACGCCGGTCAAACTCCATATTTTCTTCTCCGGTGTGCAACCCGGAATCCAGAGCGTAGACCTTTGAAAAGAGAGTGTTCATTGCTCAAATTTTGGAACAAGATAGCGGAAAAGGATTTTGCATCAAAAAAAGTGTAGGGAAATGTTCTGCAAGAGGGCTATTTTCCTGAAAAATTCTCTTCACCTCAATTGTCATCAGGAATACAACTCATGCCAGGTCTTACGGTTGCACTCATGTTTGGAGGCAGGTCTGCTGAACATGAAATATCAGTTATTTCAGCTCAATCAATCGCGGCCAATCTGGATCATGAGCGATACAGGGTTTTACCGCTCTATATAACGCATGAGGGAGCGTGGCTTTGTGAGGGTGTTGCCCAGGATATTCTGAACCTTGATCTTTCAACCCTGTTGAGAAGCACTTCCCTCGAAGAGGCAAGAACGACCCTTCGCCGCATGGTTCAACAAGCTCAACAGCAACCGTTTGATTTTAACTTCAAGGCTGCATCGATTGATCTGACCTTTCTTGCCCTGCATGGGAGTTATGGAGAAGATGGACGAATTCAGGGCTTTCTTGATACGTGTGGAATTCCCTACACAGGGTGTGGCGTTCTGGCTTCGGCGTTGACCATGGATAAGGCGCTTACCAAGCTTTGTGTTGCTGATGCGGGGATTGCGGTTGCTCCATCCATAACTATTTTCAGCGCCGACTATCTCCTTGATCCCGAAGCGGTTCACACGCTGATTGAACAACAGGTTGAGTACCCGTTTTTTGTCAAGCCTGCCAGTCTCGGCTCATCAATCGGTATCACAAAAGTACATCGTCAGGGGGAGCTCCAGCCTGCGCTTGAGAGCGCCTGTTCGCTCGACTGGAAGGTACTGGTTGAAAAAACGATCAAAGGCAGGGAGATTGAAGTTGCTGTGCTCGGCAATCAGCAACCCATAGCATCCCTGTGTGGTGAAATTGAGCCCGGCAAGGAGTTCTATGACTATCAGGACAAGTATATCTTCAATACAGCGCAGTTCTTTATTCCTGCCCGTATTCCTGCTGATCTTCAGGAAAAGGTGAGAGTTGCTGCCCTCAAGGTATACAAGGTGCTGGGGTGCAGTGGCATGTCGAGAGTGGATTTTTTTGTTGACGAGCAGACGGGCGCCATTGTTTTGAACGAGGTCAATACCATTCCTGGCTTTACCGATATCAGCATGTATCCAAGGCTTATGGAATCAATCGGTATCCCCTTTCCGGAACTTGTGGAGCGCCTGCTGGAACTTGCTCTGGAAATGAAGCGGTCATGATCACCAATCCGCACCTGTTTTTTGCTGAAGTTTCGCTTGATATTTCAAAAAGAGAGTTCCAGGCGGGCATAGGCAAGCTTGAGCCCTGTTCAGACCTCTTTTCGGACTCCTACCTGTTTCATCTGCTCTATGCAAAAGCACTGCTTGGCCTCAACAGAAGATCTCTTGCTGGTGATTATCTGCGAAGATGTTGCTCTATAGCTCCAGCAAACCAGGTTGCATGGAGAGAGCTTGGTAACCTTCAATCTTCACCATACGAAGAGGATGAGAGCGCAACAACAGAAATATTCGACCCTGTCACCGATGAGCTTGAACAGCTTTCAATGGCCCTTATGAGCTTTGAACGGGTAAAAACATCTGAAAATGCCGATCCGACCTCGATACTTGAACAAAAACTGCCTTTTTCGGACGATACCGCCATTGCCGTACCCACTGAAAGCCTGGCCAACCTTTTCACGGCACAGGGTGCCTATAAAAAGGCAATAAAAATCTATACGCATCTTATCCAGCTCAAACCACACAATGCTGGACTTTACCAGAGTGAGATTGATTCGCTTCTGGATCGGCTGTAGGGCGCACATCATATTCCTGGATCCAATGAAGCTCCCCGCCGCAAGCAGCGGGGTATCTGTTTATAGAAGAATTCAGCAAGCTTTCACCGCAAGCGGTGGGGAATTCAACCCTGAGAGATTAAAAGGTAGTACAGTGCCGATCTGTCAGTAAAAGTGCATGCGGCGACTGAAACTATTTAGCCGACATAAATATTGTGTTACATTCATACATAGAAATGACGATAGTTGACACTCTAAACGGTTAGTGCGGGGATCTTGTTGTTCAAACTTTTACTTTCATTCTGCTTTGTTGCACTGTTACTCGCTCCACCCTCCACCGGAGGGTGTGCTGAAGTTGCCGAAAAAAAGCTCTCTCTGGCCAACTGCATTGAGACCGCGCTGCAAAATGCGACCGCCGCAAAAAAGGCTGAATACAACCTGAAACTTCAGGGAGCTGATCTCCTGAGAAGTTATGGAACTTTTCTTCCCAGAATTTCAGCATCGGCAGGCTATACACCCTATTCGCTCAGCCGTACATACAGTCTGCTCGACAATCCTGTAACAGAAATCAACAAAACGACCAGAAAATCGGTTGAGCTCGCCCTATCAACGTCGCTCAACCTCTTTAACGGCTTCAGGGATTACGCATCACTGCAATCATCGCTGAACAGGGAGAGCGCTGCTCAACACTCCCTTGCACGGGCATTGCAGAGTATTGTACTCGATGTTACCCAGAGCTATTTTCAGCTTCTTCTCGACCGGGAGCTGTATGATATTTCGCGCGAAAACTTCTTGTCGGCTCAGGATCAACTTACTCTTACTGATCGGCAGTTCAAGGCTGGTCTGAAATCAATGACCGATCGCTACCAGCAGGAGGCTGATGCAGAGCAAAGTCACCTCTCGGTGATTAAGGCTGAGACCCGAATGAACCGGAGTATGTTTGAACTTGTTCGACGGCTGCGCATCGACCCAAAAACAGAGGTTATCCTTGTTCCTGAGCCAAGGGAGCTGGAAGCGCCTCTGCTCTCCAGGCCAAATATTGACTCCCTTGTCACCATTGCTCTTGAGAGACGCGTCGACCTGAATAGCAAGGCGCTGGAAAGCAAGGCGGCACAATGGCAAATCAAGGCCTCCCGCGCCTCATGGTACCCGACGGTTGATCTGAATCTCAATGTCACTTCCGGAGGGATGGAGTATCTGAAACATGAGTACGCCTATCCCCCACTCTCAAAGCAACTTGGGGATACCGTAGGATATTCGGCGGGGCTAAGCCTCTCGTGGGCGCTCTTTGACGGCTTTCAGACTCGCTATGCGGTTGAATCGGCAAAAATCAACCAGTTGAACCTTCAACTTGATTATGAGGATCTGAAAAAAAATATTGTCATTGATCTTCATCAGGCCGCTGGCGAATATGCCTCGGCATTCACCCAGATTGAGACCGCCAAAGTCAGCGTTAGAGCGGCGCGATCGGCCTTTACGGCAATCAAAAGGAAGTATGAACTTGGAGCTGCAAGCTTTGTGGAGCTTAGCGCTGCACGGGCAACTCTCTTCAATGCCCAGTCCAACCTTTCACAGGCCACCTACAATCTGGCGCTGCAAAAAAGTGTTCTTGATTTTACCACTGGCAACATAGCCACCAAACAGTAACCAGAATCCGGTTTACCATCCCGATGAGCAAACAAAAATCTTTTCTGAAACGAAAGTCTCTTTTGATTACCATGGCGGTGCTCCTCATCGCGGGCGCTTCTCTTGTAACCTGGCTCAAACTTCGCGAAAAAGCTGTGGAGGTCACCTCTGAAAAGGCTTTCTTCAAGGAGGTTGTGCATCTCGTAACAGCGACGGGAAAAATTGAACCCGAACTTGTGGTTGCCATGTCACCTGATGTCTCTGGTGAAATTATTGAACTGCCGGTCAAGGATGGACAAAATGTCAGGAAGGGGGACCTTCTTTTTAAAATTCAGCCCGATCTCTATATCAATCAGGTGGAACAAAGTCTTGCACAACTTAACGCGTCAAAATCACAGAGCCTTGAAGCTGCCTCAAGAAAGCTGAAGGCTGAGGACGATTTTCGCAGGGCCACTTTGCTCTACAAGGAGAAGCTTATCTCTGAATCTGATTACATGCTCTCAAAAACCAATTCCGAAGCGGCACGGGCAACATTTCAGGCATCGCTTCACGCCATTGAGCAGAACAAAAGCCTGCTTGTCCAGAATCAGGATCGGATGAAAAAAACGGTGGTACGAGCGCCGATAAGCGGTTCCATCATTGCCCTGAACAGCAAACCGGGTGAGCGTGTTGTCGGCACTGGCCAGTTTCCTGGCACCGAAGTGCTGCGTCTGGCAAACCTCGACAGCATGAGGGTAGAAGTCGAAGTCAATGAAAACGACATCGTCAATGTCAAGGTTGGCAACCCGGTATCGATCACCGTGGACGCTTGTGGCGATCGGGTTTTCAGGGGAGTTGTGCATGAAATTTCAAATTCTGCTATACAAAAGGCTGCCAATACCCAGGAAGAGGTGACCAATTTTTCGGTTAAAATCCGCATCTTCAACCACGATCGTCTGCTTAAACCAGGCATGAGCGCAACAGCGGATATTGAGTCGCTCCGGATCAAGGGCGCACTTGTTGTACCCATTCAAAGCGTGACAATAAGAGGTGAAACTGAGCCTGGAAAAATCGAAAAAAACACCGTTACCATTGCCTCAAAAAGCAAGGTTTCCAGAGGCCAGCAGGGGGTCTTTGTCATCACATCCGGAAAGGCATCGTTCCGACCGATTACAACCGGCACGACTGACAACACCCATATTATTGTTACGTCAGGAGTTAAAAAAGGAGAAGAGGTTGTTTCAGGAAGTTACACAGCCATAACAAGTCAACTCAAGGAAGGCTCCTTGGTCAAACAGCAGAAACAATAGCCATCTGATGCAGACACAATCGATCATCACCATGCAGTCGCTCTGCAAGTTTTATGAGATGGGCGATCAGACTGTTCGGGCACTCGACTCCATCAACCTTGATTTCAGCCAGAACGACTATACGGCCATCATGGGCCCGTCGGGGAGCGGCAAATCAACGCTCATGAATATTATTGGCTGTCTTGATACGCCAACCTCTGGTATTTATGAGCTTAATGGGCAGAATGCAGCCAAGATGGATGATGATGAACTGGCCCGGATACGAAACAAAGAAATTGGTTTTGTCTTCCAGACCTTCAACCTGCTCCCCCGCCTCAACTGCCTGCGCAATGTTGAATTGCCGCTGATCTACGCCGGAGTTGCGCCTGAAGAGCGTGAAGAGCGTGCAGCGGAAGCTCTTGTCAAGGTGGGACTTGGCGACAGAATAAAGCATAAGCCAGCCGAACTCTCCGGCGGACAAATTCAGAGGGTGGCTATTGCACGGGCGCTTATCAACAAACCCTCCATCATTCTGGCCGACGAGCCAACAGGTAACCTCGACACCGCAACCAGCCGCGATATCATGGATATTTTTGGTGCGCTTTCAGGCGCGGGCAATACCATCATCCTTATCACCCATGAAGAGGACATCGCAAAATACACGCGACGCATTATCCGTCTCCGTGACGGAAAAATCGAAAGTGATACCAGGCAATGAACCTGCTCCCCCGACAGTTCCGATATGAAACAACGGAGAGCCTGAAAATGGCGCTCTTTCAGATCAGGGCAAACAAAATACGGTCGTTTCTTACGGCGCTTGGTGTTATCATCGGTATTGTTGCAATCACCATGATGGGCACAGCCATTAACGGTATCGACCGTGGGTTCGACAAGAGCCTTGCCATGCTTGGCTATGATGTTATTTATGTCCAGAAATCGTCGTGGAGCACCATGGGGCAATGGTGGCGCTATCGGAACCGGCCTGACATTAAAACAGAGTATGCCGCTCAACTTAACAGGATTATTGCTGACAATCCTCGCTCTGAACTATCTATTGCTGTTCCGCAAATGTCAACCTACCAGGCTTCAGCAAAATACCGCGACCAGATCCTTGAACATGTTGTTTCCCTTGGAACCAACCATGACTACCTTCAGACAGCATCAGGAAATCTCTCCGCAGGCCGCTTTTTTACTCATGGAGAATCTGCAAGCAGTGAGATGGTCTCTGTCGTTGGCGACGATATTGCCGCAGGGCTCTTTCCGAATGAAGCTGCGCTTGGCAAATCTATCCAGATCAAAAACCGCAAGTCTCGCATTATCGGGGTGTTCCGAAAACAGGGAAAGTTCCTGGGGCTGTTCAGTTTCGACAATCAGATCATCATGCCGCTTGGCGCCTTTGAAAAGGTCTACGGCAAAAACATGTTTACCACCATCAGGGTGAAAATCAAAAACCAGGAGCGAGTTGCCGAGGCAAAGGAGGAGTTGCTTGGTCTGATGAGGCGAATCCGAAGGATTGCGCCTGGAAAAGAGGAAGACTTTTCAATCAACGAACAGAGAGCCTTCAAAAGTCAGCTCGACCCCATCAAAAATGGTATTGCCGTCGCGGGCATCTTTATTACCGGCATGTCGCTCTTTGTTGGCGCTATCGGCATCATGAACATCACCTTTGTCAGCGTGAAAGAGCGCACCAGGGAAATTGGACTGCGCAAGGCGCTTGGCGCCAGACGGCAAACTATCTTGCTCCAGTTTCTCATTGAATCGGTGATGATTTGCCTCATCGGCGGGGTGATCGGCCTCGGTACAGCGCTCTTCATCACCTTTGCCATCGAAAAAATTGTCCCTGATTTTCCGATAGAGTTCTCCCCTGCCCTTGTTTTTGCAAGTCTTGCTGTTTCTGTCATCACCGGAGTTGTCTCTGGCCTTGCTCCTGCCGTGACGGCCTCAAAACTTGACCCGGCCGATTCACTGCGTTATGAATAGGAGTTCTTATGCTGCTGCATGAAACCATCACCCAGGCGATCTACTCTCTCACCGTCAACAAGCTCCGCTCATGGCTCACCATCATGGGTGTTGCTGTTGGAGTCTTTTCCATTATTGCCGTCATGACAGCCCTTGATGCAATCGATAAAAGCGTCGAGTCGGGTCTGGCAAGCCTTGGGGCCAACACCTTCCAGATCCAGAAAAATCCCGCAACAACATTCGGGAGCGGCCACAGCCGAAACCTTTATGCAAACCGCAAGGATATCACCTGGCAGCAGGCACTCCTTTTCAAAAAAAGCATGGAGGCTTCATCACGCAACATAGGATTCATGATTTCAAGCATGGCCAATCAGGCCAAATATGCCAGCCTGACCACAAATCCTGATGTCACCATGACCGGTGGTGATGAGAACTTTTCTGCTTCAAGCGGCTACATTGTAGCCGGCGGGCGCAACCTTGCTGAGAGCGATATCCGGTATGCAAAAAACAGTGTCGTTCTCGGAAATGAAGTTGCCACAACTCTCTTTCCATCAGGCGTAAACCCGCAAAACAAATCGATCAAGATTAATGGAGATGTTTATACTGTTGCCGGAGTATTCGATAAAAAGGGGGCTGCTTTCGGCCAAAGCCAGGATAACTTTGTGCTCATTCCCATTACCCGATACCTCAACCATATCAACGAAAAGAGCAGTGTGAGTATCACCGTTGAAGCAATCTCACGCCAAGACTATCCGCTGGCCATTGACCGTGCGATTGGAGCAATGAGGCTTGCGAGGGGGCTGACGGTGAAGGATGCCAACGATTTCGAGATCAGAACCAACGAATCCCTAATAGATTCCTTCAGGGATATACAGCGAGCCATTGGGACGGGCGCGTTCATCATCAGCTTTATGGCACTCCTGACCGCAGGTGTTGGTATCATGAACATCATGCTGGTCAGCGTCACTGAAAGAACGAGGGAGATCGGCATCAGAAAATCTGTCGGTGCGCCAAGAGGAGTCATTCTTTATCAGTTTCTCTTTGAGGCACTCTTTCTCTCGCTTGCAGGCGGGGTGATCGGCATTATTACTGGGGTTGCAACCGGCAATGTTGTGGCTTTCAAATTCAATCTGCCGCCAATATTTCCCTGGTTATGGATAATCATTTCAATGGTTGTCTGTTCAGGGATTGGTATGACATTCGGTCTCTTCCCTGCATGGAAAGCAGCGAATCTCGATCCGGTGGAGGCGTTACGACCAAAATAAACTTTGACTTCCTGAACATTCAATTTATTGACCTCTTCATTAAAATTCGTTACCTTCATCCTAAAGCGGTGGTATTGCCATTATACCTTGTGTTACCATGCGCAGTGCCATATAATGAAAAACAAAACGAGTGAGTCATGATCTATTTTAAAACGGCTGAAGAGGTTCTTTTTCAATGGGTTTCAAGAATCTGCAGCGGTAACGCCGACGACATTACGTCTCTGTATCATGAATGCGCAGTCCTTATTCCTACCTTTTCTCCTCACACCGTAATAACTCCCGAGGGCATCAGAAACTATTTCGGACAGCTCGCATCGAGAGAAGGGCTTGGCGTGCGGCTGCACGGCAAAGCACTCAGAAAACAGTCGCTGAGCGAAAACCTGCATACATTAAGCGGCATCTGCTCCTTTGAATTTGAGGTCGATCAGGTACTGCTCTCATTCCCTTCCCGCTTTACCTTTGTGATGGACATCTCCCTTCCGAAACCCATCCTCCACCACCACTCATCTCAAGTACCGAGAAATCTCTCGTAATCCACTCAGCCTCTCTTTGGCACAATTCATAATGATTCATTCCATTGTGCCATAAATCGGCTATTGCGGAAAACAGTACTCTACTTTGAAAATAAAAGTAAATTTACTATGCTCAAGCGTTAGTGTTGCCTGCTTATTGTCGTAGTCGCCGGTTTTCTTGGGGCGTATGCCATATTCAAATTGGGGGGCACAAATGAAAGTTTCGTTATTTATCAAACGCTGACCGCACCAAGGTGACGACTCAACACGTTTCCATTCAATGAGGTTACAAATAATAACAGCCTTGACAAACGAAACAAGCAATCTCACCAGTGATACTACTCTGTCGGAGACTCTGGAAAAACTTGTTCAGCAACAGCTTGACCTGCTGAAAATTGCAGCTAACTCAGCAGCACTGTTTGCCGAATTTATCGGAAAAGCATCTCCCGATTTGTTTGCCAATATTCTGAACACAGTAAACCAGATACTGCAGGGCATCTTGTCAGCTTTTACCGCCAAAAATAGTGAGAAAGAATCCCGGGTTACCCAATCACAGTAAAACGAGAAGGATTTAGCCGGGAATTTTTATGTATCAAAATGTGTTCTTTTTTGGTGTTCTTTGCTTTTTTAACTGTAATCAACAAATAAAACGGGAGATTCGACCATGTCACTAACCCTTTACAAAAGAGATCCTTTGAAAATGTTTGAAGATGTCTTTAACGACAGGGTGTCGCCTTTTTTCTCTTCAATGATTGCCCCATCCTTTAAAGTAGACATCAGTGAGGATGAGCATTCCATTTTTATTGAGGCCGACATGCCTGGAATTAAAAAAGAGGATATCAAAGTGTCTATGGACAGTGACCTTCTTTCCATTACAGCAGAGAGAACTCAGAGTGAGGAGGAAAAGAAAAAAGGGTTTCACCGTGTTGAGCGTTCATGGGGGTGCCTTAGCAGGAGTTTTACCATTGGAGAGAATGTGAATACTGAAAAGATTGAGGCAAAATACGATAACGGTGTGCTCAAGGTCGTTATTCCCAAGATTGAGCCGTCAAAAAAATCGGAGACGTCTATTCCTGTCAACTGACAACTGCGTTATTTTACCGGAACACCCTCTGCAAAACAGAGGGTGTTTTTACTTTTTAACTCCACCGACCCCATCCTGATTTCAAGGGGGTGAAGTTTATGATTGATTTTGAGGCATTGGCTGAAAAATCGAGGAAAGATATTTTCCTTGCTCTCAACTCATCAGAAAAGGGGTTGAGTGACAGCGAGGCTAAGCTCAGGCTTACCTCTTATGGTCAAAATCTGATTGTTTTCCATCGTCCGAAGTCTCCGTTTCTGATGTTTCTTCAGGAGTTTAAGGCGCTCTTTCCCCTGCTATTGCTTACCGCTTCAATTCTTGCTTTTTTTGCGAACTCCCTCAGCCCCGGAGGGGGGTACGACCTGATCGGAATAGCGCTTTTTGCTGTTGTTACCCTTAATGCGCTGGTCTCCTTTTTACAAAATTACAAAGGTGAGAAGCTGATGCTCTCCTTTCTCGACTATATCCCCAAAATGGTCGTTCTCCTGCGCAATGGCCGGAAAATAATAGCTGATGCCAAAGAGATTGTTCCCGGAGATATTCTCTTCATTCAGGAAGGAGACAAGATTCCGGCTGACGGCATTGTACTTGAAACAGCAATGCTATTGGTTGATGAATCCATTTTGACAGGAGAATCGCAGCCAGTTACAAAAAAAACTCTTGAAAATGTTAACGACAATTCCTGCAAGCTTTTTTCAGGATCGACAGTTCTCAAGGGAAGCGGTCAGCTTCTGGTTGTAAGAACGGGACGTTTGACCAGTATCGGTTCGATCTCCATGCTCTCTCAACGAGTGACGCGAGACTTGACACCTATGCAGAAAGAGTTAAAAAATTTTGTCAGAAAGATCACTTGGCTGGCCTTGGGCATCGGACTCTTTTTTTTTGGAATCGGATTTCTTATCGGTAACTCGTTATGGACAAATCTGGTGTTTGCAATTGGCATCATTGTTGCCAATATACCCGAAGGACTTCTGCCGGAAGTCACCGTTGCCCTGACGCAGTCATCCATGAGAATGAGTCAGCGCAATGCTGTAGTCAAGGACATCCTCTCCGTTGAAACACTTGGAAGTACAACGGTAATCTGCACCGACAAAACTGGAACACTGACTCAGAACAAGCTTCAAGCAGAATTATTCTTCTTCGATTTCAGGGAAATATCTTCAGGTAATCTTGCTGCATATCGTGTCAATCCCGCTTCGCACCACCTTACTGAAATAATGGGACTTTGCAACGATGTCATTGTAACCTGCGATAAGCAAGGGAGAATCAACTTCAAAGGTGATCCCACCGAAATTGCCATGGCGGAGTTCGTTGAACATTGCGCCGGATATGAACAACTTCGATCGACGTTTGAACAGGTATCAAGCAGACCCTTTGATCCCGATACCAGATACATGTCCTCAACATGGCGCACAAATGAAGGAACGTTATACATGGCCGTGAAAGGTGCACCAGAGATCATCCTCGATAAATGCAGCGACATTTTGACAAAAGGATTGATCAGAAACATGATGCCAGAAGAACGGGAGCAACTGAAAGAACGTTCAGAAGAGTATGCTGATGACGGATTCAGGGTTTTGGCACTGGGATTCAGGGCTGATTGCGAGGCAGGAGCAGAAGTCGACCGTCTGGTCTTTGCTGGTCTTGTAGCCCTGATCGACCCGCCAAGAGTTGAAGTACCAGCCGCAGTGGAAGCATGCAGAGAAGCAGGAATCCGCATTATTGTCATGAGCGGCGATAATGCCGGAACGGTGAGCTACATTGCCCGAAAACTCGGTATTGTGAAGAATCCCCGTGTCATTGAGGGTACTGAACTTGCTGCAATGAGCGAGGAGGCCCTGATCAGGGAACTGCAAAGCAACGAGATTGTTTTCGCCAGAATTGCCCCGGAGCAAAAGCTTACCATTGTCAATGCACTGAAGCAGACGGGCGAAGTAGTTGCCGTTACGGGAGATGGCGTCAACGATGCCCCTGCACTGAAACGTGCGGACATTGGTATCTCCATGGGTTTGCGCGGAACCGATGTTGCCAAGGATGCCTCCGACATCATTCTTCTTGACGATAATTTTGCAACTATCGTCAAGGCTATCGAGGAGGGACGGGGTATTTACGAAAACATCAGGAAATTCATTGTCTACGTCCTGACAAGCAACATACCTGAAATACTTCCCTATATTGCTTACCTACTCTTTCCGATACCACTACCGATTACCGTTGTACAAATCCTCTGCATCGATCTTTTTACCAACATGTTGCCAGCTATCGGGCTCGGCAACGAACCACCGGAATCTGACACCATGCTCCGGCCCCCAAGAACAGAGCATGAGCGACTTGTCAGCATGGGGACTTTCATGAGAAGCTATGCGTTTCTCGGACCGATCGAGTCTGCAATCTCCTTTTTCGTATTCTTCAGGGTACTTCTTGGTGGCGGCTGGTCGTGGGGGGTGGTATTACCAGCCAGTTCCCCACTCTATTCTCAAGCAACAGCAGCCTTTCTTGCCACTATTATTTTTTCACAAATCGGAAACGTAATGGCGTGCCGGAGCAACCGCCAGAGTGCGATTGGTCACCTTGCACATTTCAATCCCTGGATCGTGGCAGGCATCATACTCGAAATCCTCTTTATTGTTTCAATCATCTACCTGCCTGCTTTCCATCACTTTTTCAACACCCGGGAGCTTGGTGCCGAAGTGTGGCCATGGATTCTGTCTGCCCCGTTTATTGTTTTCGGGATGGAGGAACTGAGAAAATTTGTGATCAGGAAGAGGGGCATAAAGAAGCAATATGTCTGATTTTTTCCGGAAACGAAAAGCCTTTGCATACGTAAAAAGATGCCTATCAGGCATTAGTAGTGTGTACTCTGTGGAAATAAAAGCGATTCCCTGCGCGAAAAATTTATATATCGTGAACTTATTGTTGACCATTAGAGTTACATGATGTATTATATGCGTTAGGAGTATTTCTATGGTTCATAAAAAAGGGGTTGCCATGTCACAGAAAGAAGCAATTGAATTTATCGATAGGCTTAAAACTGATTCAGAGTTTAAGGGCCGCTTGTTGACATTTATCAGCGAAGAGGGGTATCTGTGCTCGCTGGATGAGATCCGGGCAGCGGCTTGGGATTCAATGATGAAAAGTGCTAACGTTGAAGTGAAAAATCCATATTCTTCGAGGGCTTCCGGGTATGAACACTGGGAGGGGTGACTGTGCGTCAATAAAAGCTGGTTTTGTGCTCTACTTCATCTTGAGTTCTTTCACTTCAGTTTCAAGGCGATCGAGCTTCTCCTTCATCGCCCCAAGGTTGCGGAGCGTTGCCTCAAGTCTCAACTGATCGCGCATGGGCTGTGCGGGAGTTCCACGCAAGGCAATACCAGGCTGGAGGAAGGATTTCGAGATACCGGTTTTGGCTGCAACCTGTATGTGGTCGGCAAGCTCAAGATGACCTGCAAATCCAGCTTGCCCCCCCTATCAGGCAGTGACGGCCAACCGTAACGCTCCCCGAAATACCGGCCTGTGCGGCGATGACGGTGTTGTCACCAATCGTGCAGTTATGGGCAATCTGTACAAGGTTATCAATCTTTACTCCCCTGCCAATAACAGTGCTCCCCATGGTGGCACGATCGATGGTGGAATTGGCCCCTATTTCAACATCATCGCCGATTTCCACAATGCCCATCTGGGGAATTTTAACGTATGATCCATCACTCTGCGGGGCAAACCCAAAACCATCAGCACCGATGACGCTTCCCGAATGAATGACCACCCTCTTGCCAATAATAGTGCCATCATAGCAGGTAACATTGGGGAAAAGAACGGTATCATCACCAATAGTGACATCGTGCAGGAGAACGGTATGGGCACCAATCACTGTGTTGAGCCCGATCGAACATCGGGCGCCGATGACCGCATACTCTCCAATCGAGACACCTTCACCAATCGTAACTCCTTCGCCCATAGAAACGGTTGGGGAAATGCCTCTGGCTGCTATTGTACGTGGTGTAGCAAATTTCTTGAGGAGAAAAACAAATGCAGAGTAGGGATCATCAACTTTCAGAAAAGAGGTCGTCTCGGTAAACTCATCAACACAAAATGATCGATGAACAATAACCAGTGAGGCTTCTGTGGATTCAAGAAAGCGGGCATACTTCTCGTTGGCAATAAAAGTAACATCCCCTTTTTGTGCGGATTCGATCTTTGCAGGAGCGAAAATAAGCACTTCGCCACTACCAACCAGTTCCACAAAAGCAAAAAATTGCCCCAAGTACTCCCGGATCTCCTGAATAGTCATATTTTTAAGGGAAATAACCTAACATTACAAAGAGGAAAAAATTAGTTAATTTTTCACCCTTTTTAATTATATTTGAGTTCCCATGAAATGTAGTCATCTTCGGGGACCGATATGAGATACTTCCGGGTGTTAAATGTAATCGCCAATATAACCCCTTTCATTAGAAAATGCAGGAGACAATGGCAAAACCAATTAAAATTTTCGCAGGGCGCAGCAATCACGCCCTTGCCGAAAAGATTGCCGAGTACCTCAACATGGCACTTGGTAATGCAAAGGTTGAGAATTTTTCTGACGGCGAAATTTCGGTCAACTTTTTTGAATCAATTCGGGGATCTGATCTTTTTATCATCCAGTCAACCAATCCCCCTGCCGATAACCTGATGGAGCTGCTGATCATGATTGATGCAGCCAAAAGGTCGTCAGCGGCAAGGATCACTGCCGTTTTGCCCTATTACGGCTATGCACGGCAAGACAGAAAAGATCGCCCCCGCGTTGCCATCACCGCTAAACTGGTTGCAAACCTGCTCACTGAGGCTGGAGCCAATCGCATTTTGACCATGGATCTTCATGCTCCGCAGATTCAGGGATTTTTCGATATTCCATTCGATCACCTCTACTCCAGCGTTGTGCTGATCAACGATATTCGGCACAGGGATTTTCGCGACAACCTTGTTGTGGCATCTCCTGACGTTGGTGGAGTTAAACTTGCCAGAAAGTTTGCTGAGGAACTTGGCACAGATCTGGTCATTGTCGACAAGCGCCGTCCAGCAGCCAACGTAGCCGAAGTTATGAACATAATCGGTGACGTACAGGGTAAAAACGTCCTTCTTGTTGACGACATGATCGATACTGCTGGCACCATTGTCAATGCTGCCAAAGCTATCCGTGAAGCAGGCGGCCTCAAGATCTATGCAGCAGCAACACATCCGATTCTTTCCGGGCCAGCCATTGAGAGAATCAACGCATCAATACTTGAAAAATTAATTGTTACTGATTCGGTTATCACCAGTCACGCCTATTCACCGAAAATTGAGACTGTATCGGTCAGCAACCTCATCGGTGAGGCGATCAAACGTATTTATGAAGATGATTCTGTCAGTTGCCTGTTCGACAGTAAAAATATCATCGAAAAACTTACGAACCTTCATTAAACACAAGCGATAAAAGAGATAAAGGAAGAGCATGGAAACAATTGTATTGGGTGTAGAGCCCCGCATTATCAAAAAGAAAGAGGCGGGAAAATTGCGCCTGAGAGGTGTTGTCCCCGCCGTTGTTTATCATAAAGGCGAAGAAACCGTCGCAATCAGTGTCAATGAACTGGCGCTGAGAAAACTGGTGCACTCAGCTGAGTCGCATATTATTGACCTCCAGTTTCCTGACGGAAAAATCAAACGCTCATTTATTAAAGAGGTTCAATTTCACCCGGTCACCGACAGAATCATCCATACCGATTTTCAGCTCTTCTCTGCTGACGAGATCATTGAACTTGAAGTGCCGGTCTCGGTTTCCGGCGACAGTGTAGGTGTTGAAAAGGGTGGCAAACTACAGATTATCCTCCATGCGCTCACGATCAAGGGCAAACCGGAAGATATGCCTGATCACATCGTTGTAGATATTGCTGCGCTTGGGATCGGCCATTCAATCCATGTTCGCGAGATTCCAATGGAGGCATACAGTGGCCTGCAGATCATGGATGATCCGGATGCTCCGGTTATTACCGTTCTTGCTTCAAAAAAAGAGGCAGAAGTTACAGCAGAAGCAGCAACAGCAACAGCAAGCTGAGAGCCTCTCAACATCTGTTGATCTACCCGGTTCTTTCCCACGCAAAGCTGCTTTTCTTCAGGGAAAGGCAGCTTTTTTTATGTTCCCTAAAACAATATCCACCGATAGCCACTCAAGCGTGAACAGAGAAGACAGAGAGTCCGGACCGCCAGCACCGCTGACGGACAACACGTCAGGCACAGTACCATTCAACGTTGAGAAGAAAGGAGTGCCCCTTTTTATTCTGATCTCAATCGTAGCCTTTCTGCTCATACTGTTCATCCAGGCGGATCTTGTTCTGATCAGTTTCCGCTCGATCTTTACAGCAATGGCGCTTGTTCTCTCGGCACCGGAAGCTTTCAGGGAAATCTTTACCCTGGAGATTATCGAATTCTGGATTGGAGCCATCTACATTGTAGCCGTGCCGGTTATTTTGGCGTTCATCGTCAGAAAATCTTTCCGAAAAAAGAGCCAACCAGCCAAAGAGTCAAGCCTTGCAAAAATGAGCCTCAAGGCCTTCATGCAGCATACCATCGCTCTCTACGCATCAGCCATTATCTTTATCCTCTATTCCGCAGCATTTCTTGCACCGTTCATCGCCCCCTTCAGCCCTTATGATCAGCAGGACTTTCTGGTCACCGCCTATCAACCTCCCTTTTCGCGACTGGATGCTCTGCTGCTCAAAGAACCGAAAAACCTGATAATACCCTTGCAACGAGGGAGAGGAACAACCATTCGCCTTGCCAACAGCCTGATCAGCGATTTCCAGGTATTGAAAACCCGCAATGAACCCAACGCCATCAGGTTCGTCAATAAATACCGTATTGAAGGCAACTCGGTCATCTACCGGCAGGGAATGCGCACCAAAACCATTGCTCTTGAGGAACTTGCCGGAGCAGGAAAAAATGATATTGCTGTTACGCGAACCTTCATCCTCGGGACAGACCAGTACGGACGGGACATCCTCAGCAGAGTGATCTATGGTTCAAAAATATCGCTTTCTATCGGCTTTCTTGTTGTCCTGATCTCGGTCACCCTCGGCACTCTCATTGGAGTCTCATCGGGCTATTTCGGCGGCTGGATTGATGCTGTGATGATGAGAATCGTTGATGTGCTGATCGCTTTTCCAGCCCTCTTTCTCATTCTTATTATCATCGCCACCTTCGGCAACTCCATCTATCTCATTGTCATTACGCTCTCCTTTACCGGATGGATGGGTGTTGCACGAATTGTAAGAAGCCAGGTGCTCTCGCTCAAAGAACAGGAGTTCATTCTTGCAGCAAAGTCACTCGGGCTCTCCAACATGCGAATTATCTTCCGCCACCTCGCACCCAATACCCTTACTCCTGTTATCATTGCTGCAACACTGAGAATCGGCAGCATTATCCTGACCGAAGCTGGCCTCTCTTTCCTCGGTCTTGGCGTTCAGCCGCCCACCCCAAGCTGGGGCAATATTATCAATGAAGGACGCGATAGTCTTTTAAATTACTGGTGGATTTCAACTTTCCCCGGTATTGCCATCCTGACCACGGTCGTTTGCTTCAACCTTGTCGGCGATGGTGTACGCGATGCCCTTGATCCCAGAATGAGAGGATAACCCGGCTAACAAGGTGACAGTTAGAGGTTCATGAAAAAATCAGCACAACTTGACCTGCTGGAAGCCGCAATAAAAGAGCACGGCTACATTCTGCGGTACGAAAAAGGCAACTTTCTTGGAGGAGAGTGTAGAGTAAGAGAGGAGAGGGTGGTTATGGTTAACAAATTCCTTCCACTCGAAGGTAAAATCTATACCCTGGCCCTCGTTATCAGCAACATCAACCCGCCTGGCCTTGCGCCGGAGACCGCAAAAATAGTCGATCACCTCATCGGAAACAGCCTTTTTATGAAAGAAGAGCAGAGGTAACAGAGATATTGAGAAGGTTTTGCCAACTTTTTTTGAGAAGAGTCATGAAAGGTCAATTTTCATGCTTAAAAAAATATTATCAACGAGCTTTTTTTTTACTTTAGGTACGGGTGGGTGTTGTACCATGACATTTCGATAATCTTCTTATGCACAAGTCTCACAATCCGCCAGGTAAAGAATCTGATCTATATTTAATTTGTAATGCTTTACAGGTTTTATCGCAGGAATGTACCATGAAAAACTCAGTATCAACACGCAAAGAGTTAACCATTCTGAAAATAGAGGAGGATGTGTTTGATTTTCGTCACAGCGATGCATTCAGAGAAACAATTGATGTGATGGTTAACAAGGAGAACACCAAAAACCTGATCATCGATTTTTCCCAGGTCAAGGCTATTGATTCCTGTGGGATCGGCTCAATGCTCATCGCCCACCAGGTTGCCAATAAATCGCAAGGACTTGCCATTTTCGTGTCTCTCTGCAAACAGATCAAGGATCTTCTGAAACTGACCAATCTCGACAAGCAGCTTTACATTTTTTCTTCCATCAATGAGGTGATGACCCTCATTGAACCGGCAATGAAAAACAAACGCTGCACCCGGGTAAAATCACAGGTACCAACTGATGAAATCATCGACGATCTCCTGTGCGATGACCTTGAACTTATTGAGGAACCGGATCTGAATGTCGAACATCTTGTGGAATCAGATGAAATAACTCATGAAGCTGAAATGCCTGTTCCCCCGGCAGGGAAAGAATCTGGCTTAAAAAAAAGGGGGCGTCCAAAAAAAACTTGACAAATACAGGCATAGTACGTATAATACGGTCGGTTGGTTTATAACCTCCAGAAAATCGGTTAATTGCATCGCCTTTATCGCAACAAAATATCAGGAAATGTTTGATAATTTTTGCAAAAAACGGCTTGAGCACCTTTTTGAACCGGCCGATATCAGCATAGGGGGCGGTCGACAGTGGGACTTTCAAGTCCACCAGCCGCTTGTTTTCCGGCGTGCCATCACCGAGGGGAGCCTTGGCCTTGGAGAGTCGTATATGGACGGATGGTGGGACTGCCATGACCTTGAGGAGTTCTTTTTCAAACTGCTCAGTTCAAAAGCTGATGAAAAGATAGTTACTCCGGCGATGCTTTTCGGGAAATGGGTTGGCAGAATATACAACCTGCAACGCCCTTCAAGGGCTTTTGCCGTCGGAGAAAAACACTACAATACCGGCAACGACTTGTTTGAAGTCATGCTCGATAAACGCATGATTTATAGCTGCGGATACTGGAAGGAGGCCAATAACCTTGGCGAAGCGCAGGAGAAGAAACTCCGTCTGGTATTCGACAAACTCCAGCTTCGACCAGGAATGAGCATCCTCGACATCGGTTGCGGCTGGGGAGGGGCTGCCCGGTTTGCTGCTGAAAACTATGGCGTTTCGGTAACAGCCATAACCGTTTCCACCGAACAGGCTAAAATTGCCAGAGAACAGTGCGCGGGCCTGCCTGTCACCATCAACGTGACCGACTACCGAAACCTGGAAGGCTCTTTTGACAGGATTTATTCGATAGGCATGTTCGAACATGTAGGATATAAAAATTACCGGAACTATTTCAGAATGGTCAGCAGATGCCTGAAACCTGATGGGGTAACCCTGCTGCACACCATCGGCACCAATCAGCCCTCCTTCAATGGCGATCCGTGGAGTTGCAAATATATTTTTCCGAACTCCATGCTTCCTTCCTCAAGCCAGATCACGAAAAACTACGAAGCTTTTTTCATGCTCGAAGACTGGCATGTCTTTACCTATGACTATTCACTGACGCTCAAAGCGTGGCAAGAAAACTTTGAGAAAATGTGGCCCGTCCTGCAATCGCGGTACAGTGAAAAGTTTCACCGGATGTGGCGCTACTATCTTCTGAGCTTCTCCGGTGCATTTCGGGCTCGTTCTATTCAGCTCTGGCAGATACTGCTCTCTAAAAATGGACTGCGGGGAAGAGTAAGCCTGCTCCGGTAACGAGTTATTGATAGAGAGTGGGCCAGGAGTGATTGCTCCGTTTAAACTGCACTACCTGCCGACGGCTCTCTTCCATAATCTTTTCAAGCGGAAATTGTTTTTTAATCATCTCCCGAAAAAGAGAGTTCCCTGCAAGTTTATCAAAAAATTCACCACGCTTGTCAAGTCCGATTTTGTCCGGGTAGAGACGCTGAAGCTCGAGCAGAAGCGCCGTTGCAGTCATGAACGGATTAAACGCCTTTCTTTCGGTCAATGAGAGTTTCAAGCCATGACAAAGCTTTCCATCAAATTTGTTGGAGCGTGGCTTGAAAACAACCGGTTCAAACGAAACCCCTGGCAAATTGTATCCCTTGAGAGCATCTGCAAGCTCCCTGCTCTTGATGAAAGGAGCCCCGAACTGCATGAACGGGTCATCGGTTCCCCGCCCTTCACTGACAGTTGTGGCTTCAAGAAAAACAGTGGCTGGATAAATAATCGCAGTGTCAACAGTTTTGATATTTGGCGAAGGAGCCCTGAAGGTGAATCCAGGATACTCATCGGCAAACCTCTCACGCCGATATCCCTGCATCGGTATCACTCTGAGATCAAGCTTGTGGTAGCGCCGATCTTTCAACAACAAGGCAATCTCCCCAACCGTCAGAGAGTGAATAAAGGGGATATCGACAGCTCCAACAAACGACTCATGGCCGGGCTCCAGCATGAAACCGGCAGGCAACAGTGGTGCAATCGGATTGGGACGATCCAGAACCATAAACGCTATACCAGCCTCCTCACAAGCCTCCATGGCATTCTTCATGGTCGATATATAGGTATAACACCTGGTACCAATGTCCTGGAGATCGAAGACAAGCAGATCAATCTGCTTCAACTGCCGGATATCGGGTATTTTTGAAGCGCCATAAAGCGAGAAAACCGGAAGTGTATCAGCAACAACTGTGCTGCCCACCTTTTTACCAGCCTCAAGATCAGCCGAAAAACCATGCTCTGGAGCCATAAGAAACTTCAGCCTGACTCCACTGCGGAGCATGAGAGCATAGTTTGCCTCCCCTTTCCGACTGACACCAGCCGCATTGGTAATAAGGCCAACTTTCAGGCCAGAGAGTTCCCTACATTCAGACTCTTCAAGCCGGTCAATGCCACAGTGTAACTCGTCAGCCGAGACTGGAAGCGCTAAAAGGGAGAAAAAGAGCAGTGTGGCAAGAATAAAGTCATAATAACCTGGAATCTTTCTGCCGATGCTTCCTTTACGAAAAAGATTCATGGTGAGCAATTTAATCCAACATAAAAAGCCGCCTTTGGAAGGGGCGGCTTTTACTTGTGGTGGGGACAGGACTTGAACCTGCAACCTTCGGGTTATGAGCCCGACGAGCTACCAATTGCTCCACCCCACGATGTTTGTGCAAACAATGTAAGCAATAAATCTTGTTATGCAAACTTTTATTGTATCTGTTTACCATTTATTTCATTTCCTGAAGGTTCTATGACAAAAAGTTTGCCATCCTCCCCCTCTACAGCAAGAATCATCCCCTCTGAAAGCTCATCGCGAATTGTTCGTTCAGCAAGATTGGCCACAATCACCACATTTTTGCCAATCATCTCCTCCGGAGTATAGTACTTTGCAATCCCTGCAAGCACCTGTTTTGTTACCGAACCAACCTGCAGTTGCAGTTTCAGGAGTTTTGCAGCTTTTTTAACGGTTTCGGCAGCGATAACTTTTGCAACCCTCAGGTCAACTTTGAGAAAATCGTCGAAACTGATCACTGGTTTGAACTCCATACGACTCTGTTCAGCTCCAGCCTCCCGTTTTTCGGCATCAACCAGCAGCGCTGCAATTTTTTCAAGTTCCGGCGCAATAGCGCTATTCTCAATTTTTGTAAACAGAATTTCAGATGTCGCCCGAAGCCGATGCCCCTTTTTGAGTACTGGATAAAGAAGCTGGGAAAAAAGAGGTGTGCCGGGGATAACACGATCTTCTATCCGCCCTTCAAAGCCGAGCATGGCATAAATCCGGTTACAGGTTTCAGGAATAACAGGAAAGAGTACAATGGCAAGCGCATGACAGAGATTAAGCGAGATCGCCATCGTTCTTGCCGCTGCCTCCCCGTCAATCTTGATCACCTTCCATGGCTCCGAAACGGTAAGGAAACGGTTAGCCGCCCTTGCAATCTCCATCCCGAGAGAGGCCGCATCCCGAAAATGAAACTCTTCATAAGCCTCATCAAGCCTGTCAAGGATATGAGGCCAGTCAATTCCCAAAGCAACCCACTCTTCCGGAGTTGAGTCGCAGGGCACCTGGCCATCAAACCGCGCATTGGTAAAATCAACCGATCGCTTGATAAAATTCCCAAGGGTATCGGCCAGCTCTCCGTTAGTTCTGTTCTGAAAGTCCTGCCAACTGAAATCGCTATCCTTGTTTTCTGGATAGTTCATGGCAATACTGTAGCGCAAGGCATCAGCCGGAAATTTTTCAAGAAATTCCCCGAGGTAAACCGCATAGTTTCGCGATTTCGAGAACTTTCTTCCCTCAAAATTCATGAACTCAGAGGCTGGCACATTGTCAGCAAGATTGTAGCAACCACTTTGACGTCCTTCGTTCCACGCCATCAGGATTGCCGGAAACATCAGTGTATGAAAGACAACATTATCCTTGCCGATAAAGTGAACAAGGCGACTCCCGGGATCCTGCCAGTATGTTTTCCAGCGCTCACTCTCCCCCTGTTGTTCGGCCCACTCCTTCGTAAAGGAGATATAGCCAAGCACCGCATCGAACCAGACATAGAGCACCTTGCCTGCGGCATCAGCGCTGTCGAGAGGCACCCTGATTCCCCAGTTGAGATCACGGGTTATCGCCCGGTCTTGCAACCCCTGTTTCAGCCAGGTACGGGTATAGTTGACCACATTTGAGCGCCACTCTTCCTCATGGCTCTTGACATAGCCTTCAAGCTGCTCCTGGAACCGTCCGAGCGGAAAATACCAGTGCATGGTCTCACGAAGTTCCGGTGTAGCGTCCGATAGTTTGCTTTTGGGGTTAATCAGCTCAAGCGGGCTTAAGTGGGTGCCGCACTGTTCGCACTGATCGCCGTTAGCTTCCGGATTGTTGCAGATCGGACAGCTTCCGGTTACATACCGGTCAGAAAGAAAGCGGTTTGCCTTGCGGTCAAAGAAAAGCTTCTCGGTTTTCTGTTGAAAAATGCCCTTTTGCCAAATCTCAAGAAAAAATTCCTGCGCTGTTTTGTGATGCACCTCCGAAGTGGTTCTTCCATAATAATCAAAGGAGATACCACACTTCGAGAAGGAATCAAGGTTCATCCGGTGATAACGATCAACAACGTCACGGGGTGAAACCCCCTCTTTTTCTGCCGTAATGGTAATGGGGACTCCGTGTTCATCCGATCCGCCAATATGGATAACATCCTCGCCCTTGAGCCTTTTATAGCGGACATACATATCTGCAGGAAGATAGACACCAGCAAGATGGCCAAGATGAACAGGCCCATTGGCATAAGGGAGAGCAGTGGTGACAAGGGTTCTTGTAAACTGAGGCATATCCTGAACGCATTATTATTTTACAAAGATGGCATTGAACTTGTCAATCGGAAACCTTCTTGTCTGATCGCTCTTCTGGTAACGAATCAGGACAAGTTTTTTCTCTGTATCAACACTTTCAACAACGGCTTGCCCTTCAGGCGTGGAGAGCTTGCTTCCAATGGAAGGCATGGCTGACTGAGCTGAAGAATGATTTCGACACCCCTTCTCATGTTTTGAGTAACCAAGGCAGCATTTTGGCCGATTACAGATCCCAGTGATATTAAACGCATGGCTCTCATTACCTGCCGCTTCAGAATATTGTGTTTTTTCTGCAAAGGGATTTGCGTGAATTTTCTGAAGCCAGCTCGAACAACACAAGAGACAACCGCAAGGACCAAAAGAGTTTGCCCGTCTGGCCTCCTCCCGTGTCGTGATCTGTACCATCTGGATTCTTGCCTTGAACTCTCCCGCAAGATCACGCACAAGCGCCCTGAAATCGACCCTGTGTGAGGAGGTGTAGTAGACCGAGAGCTTCTGTTGATCCATACGCAACTCAACGTCAACCAGCTTCAAATCAAGTTCATGCTTTTTGATTTTGTTCAAACAGGCGTTGCGAATATCCCCCTGACGTTTTTTCAGCTCAATAATTGCCTGGTTATCACTCTCATCAGCCACCCGCAACACAGCAGTACACTCATGTCCATTTTTTTCGAGCCCCTTTAGCTGGAATTTTTTTCGGGCAATCTGGGCCGTCGAATAGACAACACCAAAATCGTAGCCTCCATCCGATTCAATAATAACCTGCTGCCCGATACTGAATGGAATTCCTGTATTATTGAGAAAAAACTCTCGCCTGCAACCCTGCAACTCAACTTCGCAAATATTATCAGTAACCCCGTCAGGAGGGGCCCCGTAAATCGACTCCATCTCACTATGCAACAACTGTGAAAGGAGCAACCTCACTTGCGCATTATTACCCAACAAACAACTGCATATCACATTACTCATAAAGGGAACATTGTGTATATTGTGTACTTACGGCTTCTTTCCGTATAATAAAATCAACAATTTAAAGCTATATATTCTAATCATTTATTACTTTTTTCACATCTATCAAGACGCACAAAGTGACGAAAAGCCTCACTTTTTCTGTTAATGGACGCACTCCCCTCAACAATAGTCACTGCACCATCAAGCGCCCTGTGCCGAATTTTCCCGCTGAGCTCATCAAGATGGCTCTCCGTCATCTTCTGCATGTATTCAGTAAGATTACCTGCGCCTGGAAATTCATCACGGGAAACAATAACCGGTTCCCTGAAAGATAAAAAAAGCTCAGGCTTTTGCTCCCCAAGATATTCAATCCGACTGACAACTGAAACAAGATAAACCTGATGTGTTTTTTGAAGCAATCGAGAAACAATGGAAGCTGTCCCATTAAAAAAAACAAGCGGACGCCTGTCAACATGCTCTATCTTTCCCTGGGGAAAAATCCAGAGGGCGTTCTGCCGGTCATTGTCGTCAGCAAGCAGTTCAGCGGCATAATCAAGCGTGGCAGGCAAGCTCCTCGGGCGAGAGGGGTCGAGAGAAAAAGCCCCTATACGGGTAAAAAACTGGTGTTTCTGTAACTGACTGAATTCAATGATGATATGGAGCCTCTGGTGAAAAAACTCTTCTGTGCAGAGTTGGGACCAGAAGCCATCCCACCAGTAGGCGTGATTCGCATAAAAAATCACCGGAATGCGAGCATCCATCTGCTGCACTCCGGACTGCATAAACACCCGAACCGAGTTAAAATACCTTTTGAACTGCCGACGGGAATACCAGCCAAACCACAAGGTATACAGCCAGCTTCGACGCACTTTCAGCATTGGCACCACCTATTTGAATGCTCTCCTGATACGGTCTACCGCCTCTTCAAGTGAGGCTATCGATGCCGCATAAGAGAGACGAAGGTTTTCGGGAGCCCCAAATGCGTCGCCAGGCACTGTTGCAACGTGATGCACCTTCAGAAGATATTCCGCAACATCAGCCGAATCTTTCATAACAACGCCATTGAAAGTTTGACCGAGCACCCCGCTGATGTCGGGAAAAATGTAGAAAGCACCCTGCGGCAAAGCGGTTTTAAATCCGGGTATGCTATTAAGTGCCTGGTACATGTAATCTCTCCTCTTTTCAAATTCGGCACGACGTTCTTCAACAATAGCCTGATCACCGTTCAGTGCTGCAACAGCAGCCTTCTGGGCAATGGCATTGGGATTTGAGGTAGTCTGCGACTGTATCTTGTCGCAGGCATCAATGAGCCATTTCGGTCCGGCAAGGTAGCCTATTCTCCATCCCGTCATGGCATAAGTTTTCGACACACCATTACTCACAATAACCCACTCCTTCATGGCTGGAATTCTTGCCGGCGAGAAGGGACGAACACCGCCATAAACAATCATGTCGTACATTTCATCGGAAAGCACAAAAATCCCGCGCCCCTCAATAACCGCCATCAGGCCACGCACCTCCGCCTCACTGTAAACCGCCCCTGTTGGATTGGAAGGAGAATTCAGTACCAGAATCTTCGTCTTTGAAGTAATGGCACCCTCAAGCTGAGCGGGTGTCATTTTGTAGTCGGTTTCCAGCGTCGTATGAACAATCACCGGTGTACCACCAGCAAGACGAACCATTTCCGGGAAACTTACCCAATAAGGAGCAGAAATAATCACCTCATCGCCCTCTTCGCATAGCGCAAGAAAAGTGTTTGCCAGAGCCTGCTTGCCACCGTTACTGACGATGATCTGGTTTTCCAAAAACTCCAGACCATTGTCGCGTCGGAACTTTTCAATAATAGCCTTTTTAAGATCCGCAATACCAGTGTTAGCCGTATAGCGGGTGAACCCTGCATTGATAGCATCTATCCCTGCCTGATTGACATGAGCCGGTGTCGGAAAATCAGGTTCTCCGGCTGAAAGGCTGACAATATCCATACCTTCAGATTTCATTTTTCCGGCAAGGTTACTGATTCGCATTGTCTGCGACTCCTGCATACTGAGTACCCGGCGGGTAAGATATTTTTCTTCCGGAAGAGCTGTGGTCGGCATATGAATAATGGTTTGTTATAATGTTATATGGTTATATTCGTCACGTTTTTTATGCATCATATCAAGAACAGAGGGATGCACAAACTTGCTGACATCACCGCCCAGCATGGCAACCTCTTTGATGATAGATGACGCTACATAGGTATATTTGACATTTGGCATCAGAAAAACTGTAGTCACATCCGGATAAAGTTGGCGGTTAAGAAGAGACATCTGGAACTCATACTCAAAATCCTTCACCTGCCGTACCCCCCTGACAATAGCTCTCGCTCCAACCTGACGGGCATAATCGGCCAGTAATCCTTTATGGAGCACCTTTACACTAACAGCAGGATACCCGCTGGTTACCTCTTTCGTCATAATCTCCCGTTCCTCAACAGTGAAGAGTGCCTGTTTATGGCAGTTCTCCGCAATGACAACAATAACCTCTTCAAAAATATTCAGGGCACGTTCGAGAACATCGAGATGTCCGTTCGTAAAGGGATCAAAGGTTCCCGGATAAATAGCTTTGTGCTTCATCGTTTGAAACGGGTCATTGCTGAAAAAAAGTGATACGTGTCATTCCATAGTCTTTGTGAAAAGAGTAATACGGCGACCATGTGAATTCAAATTGGGTACTATGCTCAACAAGTAACAACCCCTCTTCAGCCAGAAGATTGCCTTCAAAAATTCTCCGAACCAATTGTTCATAATCAGGCCAGGAGTAGGGCGGGTCACAAAAAAGAAGATCGAACTGGCTGCTCGCTCGCCCGATAAATAATGAAACATCTGCATTAACAATCCTCACACTCCCAGGCCCCCCTATCTGAAGAGCTGTAGCCCTCATGGCTTTCAGGGCATCTGCATGCTGATCGACAAAACAAACTGAGCCTGCACCCCTGCTCAGTGCTTCGAAACCAAGAGAGCCAAAACCGGCAAAAAGATCAAGCACCGAAATCCCCTCAAAATCGATCCGTGCCGCAATCGTATCGAAGATTGACTTTTTCACCCTGCTGCTGCAAGGACGAATCGCGAGCGACGATGAACTCACTATTTTCCGTCCTTTGTATTTTCCTGCCAGAATCTGCACGAAGCCGTTTTCAGCCTAAAAATCACCAAACACGGTCTCGCCGAGAATGGCAAGCGCCTTCACCGCATCATCCTTCGACGGGGGTTTTCCGTGCCAGTTGCTGTTGTCCGGCATTGAGCCTTCAAAGAAAGGAACTCCTTTTCCCATAATCGTTTTCGCAAGAATCACGGAAGGTTTGCTTCTGTCAGAAATGGCCTTGAGCTTTTCTACAGTAGTGACAACATCCTCCATATCATTGCCATCGCACTGACAGACATCCCATCCAAAAGAGCGCCACTTGTCTGCAAAGGGCTCAACTCCCATGATAGAGGAGAGTTCGCCATCAATCTGCAGATTGTTATAATCGACTATGCCAATAATCTTGCCAAGCTTGTAATGAGATGCGCTCATCGCCGCTTCCCAAATCTGTCCCTCCTGGCACTCACCATCACCCATCAGGCAGAATATATCGCCCTCCTTCCCATCCATACGAAGCCCGAGCGCAGCGCCAACAGCCGCAGATAGTCCCTGACCCAGAGAGCCTGATGCAATTCTGATGCCCGGAAGCTTCGACTCAGAGGCCGGATGACCCTGAAGGTAGGAGTTAAGCTGCCGCAGGGAGTTCAGTTCGTTGAGAGGGAAATATCCCGAACGGGCAAGAACACTATACCAAACCGGGGAGATATGACCATTGGAAAGAAAGAGCATATCTTCATCAAGATTTTGCCAGAACTGGTGCGGCTTGTGCCGAAGCACCCGGAAGTAGAGCGCGGTAAAAACATCGGCCATGCCGAGCGAACCGCCAGTATGGCCTGAATTAGCCATTGCAAGCATTCGGATAACATCCCGTCGAACCTGACGGGCCATCTCCTTGAGATCATCAATTGCAGAAAGCTGAAGCAGCACGCCCTTTTTTGCGGCAGGATAAAGTTTTAACTCTTTTGCCATGATACTATGTCAACAAAATTCTTGTGAATTAAATAAAATTCAGTCCCTCTTCCGCTTTCTTTGCCTGAAAAAGCTCCAGACAGAAAAAAAAAACAGAAGCAAAAAAAAAATTGAAACCGGAATGCTGTACAAAGCCACATAACCACCGATATGCTGCCAGTTACTTCCAAGAAAAAAACCACCATAGAGCAAGAGCGCATTCCAGACAACAGCGCTGGTCAAGGCTGCAAGAAAAACTAAAAGCACCTTCAGATGCATTAAACCAGCCATAACCGAAATAACCGCCCTTGAACCAAAGAGAAAGCGGTTTCCCAAAACAGCCATATAACCGTGTGCCGCAAATTTCCTGCGAAGCAACTCCATATCGGAGGGCGGAAAAAAACGGTGAACACTTTTTGAGAGCCGGTGCTGCACTGCATTATCGCCTTCAGCATATAACTTTGACCCAAGATTCATGCTCAACAGATAAACGAGCATGAACCCCAAAGTGGAACCAAGAGAAGCCCAAACCAGAGCTCCAATAAAGGTGATCCCCGTATGATAAATCAGATAGCCGACAAAGGCAACTGGCACATCACCCGGTATCGGCGGTATAACATTTTCAAAAAACGCAATCAAAAAAAGGAAAAGATAGACAGCATAAGGGTCCGCATGCTGCAGCCAAAAAATCGCAGAATCAAGCATTACAACCCGTTAAACTCATTCAGTCAAAATCAAGCACTCTTCTCTGCACCTCACTGTAAGCATCCTCAACACCGCCAAGGTCAAAGCGGAAACGATCCTTGTCCATTTTCTCGTTCGTCTCAAGATCCCAGAAGCGACAGGTATCCGGGCTTATCTCATCGCCAAGCAAAATTTCACCATTATGGCGACCGAACTCAAGTTTGAAGTCAACAAGCTTCAGTTTTCTTTCCGCAAAAAACTTGCTGAGCACTGCATTAATGGCTTCTGCCCGGTTTTTCAGAATGGCAAGCTCCTCAAGAGTGGCAACACCAAGCGCCACAGCATGAGACTCGTTCATCAGCGGATCATCAAGATCGTCATCCTTCAGATAGAACTCGACAATCGGCTTTTCGAGCACTGTGCCCTCCTTAAAGCCGTACCGCTTCACCAGCGAACCAGCGGCAATGTTACGCACCACAACCTCAACCTTGATAATATCGAGATACCGACACAGCATATCACGATCAGAGAGCTTTTCAACAAGATGGGTACGGATGCCGTTCGCTTCAAGCAGGGTAAAGAGCTTGCAGGAAATGGCATTGTTCACAACACCCTTCTCGGCAATAGTCCCTTTTTTCTTGTTATTGAACGCAGTAGCATCGTCCTTGAACTCCTGAATCACCAACTCTTTATCTTCCTCCGTCAAAAAAACCTTCTTAGCCTTGCCCTCGTAAAGCTGTCTACTCTTGTTCATGATTAAAAAGCATTTTTATGATTTAATGTCTCTTGCTGGCAACACACTGTTGTTGAGCCGTAAGCTGTCACTCTTCCTTTTGGTCAGAAGCTGCCTGCTGAACCGCCCCTGTAAGCACGATAGTGATCTGATCGTCAGTCAGTCCCTTGTCTCTCAAAAAATTCATAAACCTGAAGACACCAAGATCCGAGAGCATTGCTTTCGGCTGATCATGCTCACTCAACCCCCTCGTGCGACTGTACTCTTGAGATGTTTTGATCCAATCGTCAATAAACTGCTCCGATTTACCGTTTTCAAGAAAAAAACCGGTCACGACCTCTTTAACCTTCTCCCCTCCGGGTTCCGGATGTGCCAGAAAAAGCAGTTGCATCTCTTCAGAAATCCGGGCCAACACAATAACCGCCTCCCTGTCAAGGGTCTCTTCGAGGATATCTTTCGCCCGCCCTTTGACATCACTCTGCTGGATCATAATGCTTTCCGGATCGTTAGAGAAAAAGTATTGAGAAAATTAAAAATCCCGGTTAAGTTACATAATCATTATGGTAAAGAAAAAAAATTACACAGAAAGAGGTTATGCAAAAATTACTCTGTTGCTTTTTTCTCCTGCTCAACACAGCGTCATGTATTTCCCTTCCAGTCGCCGGACGTCCAAAACAGGAAAAAACTGTACTCTTTATGTGGTGGAACGTTGAAAATCTCTTTGATACCTCCAATGACCCCCAAACAGAAGATGATGATTTCACTCCCGGGGGAAAACTGCAATGGACAGAAAAAAAACTTATCCTCAAACAAATGCGCATCCGCCATCTCCTGACAGCAGTTGAGGCGCATCCCGACTACAGGAAATACCCCGATGTACTCGCATTTGCGGAAGTTGAAAACCATACACTCTTTGATGAAACACTTGCCGGACTCCAGGGTGTCAATTACAAAACAATCTACTATGAGTCGCCCGATCCAAGGGGCATTGATATCGGCCTTGCCTACAACCCGCAAACACTTCGCCCCGGAGCGTCAAAAGCCTACTCAATTCCTCTTGCAGGCAGACGGACAAGAAAAATCATCGTTGCCGGATTTTTTGCCAACGGAAACCCGTTTCACGTTATCCTGAACCACTGGCCGTCACGCTCCTTTGACACCGGGTGGACTGAAACGAAACGGATTGCTGCCGCAAAAGTGACCCGGCACATTCTCGACAGCCTGCTTGTTGGTAATTTGAAAGCGGATATTGTCGTTATGGGCGACTTCAACGATGAGCCAAACAACAGGTCGCTGAAGCAGACACTCGGTTCTACATTTGACGCAGAGAGCGTCAAGGCAAACAGCAGCACACTTCTCTACAACTGCTGGAGCGGCTACGAGGGAATCGGCAGTTACTTCTACAACAAACGCTGGGAACAAATCGACCATATCCTCCTGACTGCCGGTATGCTCGACAATAGCGGGCTCTTTGCGCCACAAGAGGCATTCCGCTGCTTCTATTTTTCCCGCCAACTGGAAGATACTGGCACCAGGCCTTATCCAACGTATGAAAAGAGAAAATACAAGGGTGGATACTCCGACCACCTTCCGTTGCTGCTGAAGGCACGGATACATTAAACCAAAACACGGTTCTGTTTCCTCTTCCGTGCGCCGAACCATTTCATCCCTTCAAACCACAAAACACTTCCAAGACCGGCAGCGAAACAGAGCAAAAGATCACGGGGATGAAGTGCAGAAAATCTGAAAAGAGTAACAAAAAATGGAATATAGAGCACAACACCCAAAAAGAGCAGTGCCCCGACAACCACCGGGAACAAGGCCATATTGGGAACCCGCAGCGTTGCTGCGAAAGTGCGGCTCCATGAACGGTTGGTCAGAATCAGACCAAGATTGGAAATCATCAACGTCGTAAATGTTAACGCACGTACCTCTTGCTCGCTCTCTCCCTTTGAAAGTGCAAACCAGAAAACAGCAAGAACAACCACAAGAACCGTGCAGCCCTGCATCAGACTCAGGAAAAGAGTCCTGCGGGTAAATAACGGTTCTCTGGAGTTCCGTGGCGGGCGCATCATGACATCACTCTCCTCCCCCTCAGCTTCAAAAACGATGGAGCAAGAGGGATCAATGATCAATTGCAGAAATGCAATATGCGCAGGCAGCAAGAGAAGCGGCCACTGAAAAAAGACAGGAAAAAGGGAGATACCTGCAATAGGAATATGGATGGCGATAATGTAAGCAATGGCTTTGCTGATATTGTCAAAGATCCTGCGACCAAGCTTTATGGCCTGCACAATTGAGGAAAAATCGTCATCAAGCAGCACCAATGAGGCTGATTCACGGGCAACATCCGTTCCTCGTCCGCCCATGGCTATGCCAATATTGGCCGCCTTCAGCGCCGGAGCATCATTCACCCCATCGCCAGTCATGGCAACAATTTCCCCGTTAGCCTTGAGCGCGGTCACCAGACGCAATTTCTGCTCCGGCACAACCCTTGCAAAAATATTCACCTCATTAATTCTCGACTGCAGCTCACTATCGGTCATAGACTGTATT
The DNA here is from genome assembly GCA_903994635.1 of uncultured Chlorobiaceae bacterium. Classification (GTDB taxonomy): domain Bacteria; phylum Bacteroidota; class Chlorobiia; order Chlorobiales; family Chlorobiaceae; genus Chlorobium. Next base: position 14,663 of record CAJEXQ010000015.1, on the reverse strand, counting down.
TCAGGGCCAGTAATACAGGCCTCAGCTTTTTTTAGTCCAATCTGCCGGGCAATATTGCGTGCCGTACCCGAATAATCGCCGGTGATCATCACTACACGAATCCCTGCACTGTAACATTCGGCTATAGCTGAGGGCACGGTAGGACGCACAGGGTCAGCCAGCCCAATCAAGCCAAGAAACTCAAAATCAAAATCATGCTGCTCACCCGGCAATAACGGCTGCTGAAAAAATGCCCGTGCCACCCCCAATACCCGCAACCCCTGATCAGCCATTTCAGTAATATGAAGGGATAGCCGAACTCTTTCAGGCTCATCACAATGGCAAAGATCCAGAATTGCTTCAGGCGCACCTTTGGAGGCAATGATATGCTCTTCCCTTTCCGATGCTTTCCATACGCGGGAAATTGAAAGCAGCTCTTTGGACAAGGGATATTCATGCACCAGATCCCAATCCTTGTGCAAATGCTCAGTCTCCGTCAGAAAGTTGTCACCTGACTCCTTGATAGCTTTTTCCATCGGATCAAAAGGGTCAAGCTGACTGCCAAGAATACTGAATTCAACAAGTTCATGAAAGCTTTCCGGTATTTCACGCCGTGAAAGTGAAGCAACATCAAGAAGTTCTCCGCCAGCGAAAAGCTTGCTGAGCGTCATGCAATTCATGGTCAGCGTACCGGTCTTGTCAACGCAAAGAACCGTTGCAGAGCCAAGTGTTTCAATGGCTGGCATCCGGCGGGTAAGCACCTGTTTTTTTGAAATGCGCCAGGCACCCATGGCAAGAAAAATGCTCAAAACAACAGGCAGCTCTTCAGGGAGTGTTGCCATCGCAAGAGTAACACCGGCCAGCAATCCATTCAGCCAGTCTCCACGTGTCAGACTGTAGAAAATAATGACAAGAAAACACAGCGAGAGTCCGACAAGCGCAAGATGACGTACCCATCGCCCAGTCTCCCTCTGCAAAAGCGTCTCTTCTGGCTCAACAGAGAGCAACACCTTGCCAATCTTCCCGATTTCCGTCTCAATGCCAGTGGCAATAACCCGCGCTATCCCCTGCCCCTGAACCACCATGGTGCCCGAATAGATGAAAGGCTGATCATCCCCACCCGGGCGAAGCTCTTTTCCCTCCTGCTCATCTTCTGATTTTCGGACTGGCACCGACTCACCAGTCAACAGAGATTCATCTACCGAAAGATTCAGGCACGAAAGAAGCAGTGCATCGGCAGCGACACGATCTCCCTCACTGACAACAAGAATATCCCCCACCACCACCTCACGCCCCGCAATACGCCGTTCTGTGCCCTCCCTGACAACCTGGGCACGAGGGCTCGAAAGATCACGCAAGGCATCCAGTGCATGCTCTGTTTTTCTCTCCTGATAGAGGGTCAACCCCATAACAAAAAAAACAAAACCAAGAAGCATCAACGCCTCCTGGAGATCGCCAAGCAGCAGATAAACAACCCCGCAGGCAACCAGAAGAAGGAACATCGGTTCACAAACAACGCCAAAGGCAAGAGAAAAAATACCACGCGCCCCTGCGGATGGCAGCTCATTATACCCTTCCACGGCCAACCGTTCTGCCGCTTCGACCTCTGAAAGACCGGCAAATTGCTCGCTTTTAGTGGGGTTATTCATGAGTGTAATTGATGACCAGCCGTTACTGGCTGTAAGATAACAAATCAGAAAAAAATACACGATAATCCTACTGCCTCACTACTACTTGCTGCGACTTGCTGCGCACTTCTACCCCCGGATGCTCCACAGCAAATCGATGCAAGGCAACAAGCTGAACATGCGACAAAAAAGAGCCGGGAACAAGAATGCACCGTTTCGGTTTCGCATAACCAAGCCACGAACCAATCTGCTGCTGCTGTTTGTCGGCAAAGCGGTAGACCCAGAGCACGGCAATATCAGCCTTATAGAGCTCCTCCTCTTTCAGGCGGCTTGTGCCCGACACCATGAGCATTGAACGGCTGCGGCTCCAAATTTTGATCACCTTCTCTTCGGGGCGTACAATGACCATGGTGGGCAATATAAGGGTGGTATCAGCCAGGAGAAGGTGTTTACGGGCGGGCACCTGCGCAATGAGGGTGTCGGGGGTGTAAAACTGCACTGCGGCTGCCGGAGCGCCGAGTCCGTATTCGGAAATCTGCCGGGTAATACGCTTCTGGTCACGAGGTGCCTTGCCTGCATCAATCAACACGGTTTCACTGCCTGAAGAAAAGAGTGTCGCAAGATTTTTTCCGAGATTAACTGTTACCATAGCGGGTGCAACGGGCTGAGGTTGCAGACAAAAGGAGTACCAGAAGAGCATGTTTGCTCCGAGGAGGAGCGTCACCGCAACCTTTCCCCAGGCTTTTCGATTAATAAAAAAAAGTAAAATACCGAGCATTGCATAATAGATCCAAACCTCTATTGCATCGGGTTTGATGGTGATGGAGGCGAAGGGAGCACGGCTGAACCAGAGGGCTGAGTGAAGAGTCAGCTCGGCAAGAAAAAAAGAGCTTGCGGCAAAAAAGGTGGCCGCATAGCCCGACACAAGGTTCACCAAAAGCATAGGGACAAGAGCGTACATCAGCAGGGTGGAAAAGAACACGACCGGGATATTGGCGAGAATACTGATCACAGAAAAGGTGCCAAAATAGTAGGCAATCACGGGTGAAACTCCAATAATGGCTGCAAGAGTGATCATGACGCTGCTAAGCAAGGCAGTTGCGACGGCCCGCAGAAACCCTCCCCCTTTTTGAGGCGAAGGGACAAAAAGGGGATAAATAAGAAATATTGCCAGGACAGCGCCATTGGTCATTAAAAATCCGGGATTCAACAGATCAAGAGGGTCAGAGAGAAGAATAAGAATATCGGCCAGGGCGAGTGAGTTCACGGGCCAGGTTTTCCTGCCGAGCGCCTCTCCCCCTATCAGCACCAGCGCCATAAAGGCGGCTCGTTTGACTGAGGCCGAGTTACCGGTAACGTAACAGTAGACAATCAGGATAAAAACAAAAAGCAGGAAAGAGAGCCACCGCCCGATGGTAGTAATTTTCATTCGCTGGAGAAAAATCTGGATAACAAGGGCGAGTAACCCTACATTCATCCCCGATACCGCAAGAATATGGGCGGTACCCGTCATCTTGAAAGCCTCAAAAACCTCCTCCGACATGCTCTCCCGTTCGCCAGTGATCACTCCGGATGAGAGCTTGCGCTCCTGCCCCTCCGGAATCAGCTCTTCAAGGCTCTTCATGATATAATTGTAGGTGGGCTGAACAATAAAGCGCTCAAAGCCATTAAGCCTCGAAGTGCCATCTCTCAGCACCTGCCAAGGTCCGGCGCAGTAGAGTTGTACCGAAATCTGCTTCATGCGCCCGGCCTTGCGGGGGTCATACTCGCCCCTGTTGGAGGCTTCTGCGATAAGATCGAGCTTCCCCTTCACCCGCACCATATCCCCATTCTGAACCCTGGTGCCCGGCTGCCCCCCATTGCGCATGAAAACCTTTGCCCGGTCATGCAATTTCACCGTCCTGCCGTTATCAAAAACCTCCTCAACCTCCATAACCCAGCCAGCGCCCGATTCGGAAAAACTTGGTCGTCCGTCAATGTATCCGTAAATCAGTACGTTTTTACCACAAAAAGGCAAGAGCCCGTCACGGGGCGTATAGTCCTGCCGGTAGCTGCTGAAGGCGGCAAAGCAGAAGAGAACGAAAAGAGTGTAGCTGATCGCACTGAAAAAGAGTGGGAAGGGAGATCCTGGGCATTTGATCTTTTCATAAAGGAGAGTTGCCAGAAGAACGAAAAGGGCGAAAGCGCACAAGAGCAACCACCTCTCCAGCGGAAGAGAGAAGTTTACACCGGCCAGGATCCCCAAAACAATCACCACAAGCAGACGCACCGCCGGATAGGGTGCCATCGAAAACTGTAGGGGCAGCCGCAGACCCTTTATATTTTTTACGTTAGGCACACCATTGTTTTTGTATATTCTCTTTTTTTATATTCAAGCCTCCAAACGCTAATCCTCACTCTCTGCATGCTTGTCAAAGAAATATTGAGTTCTGCCGCCAAACCTGTCTTCAGTTTCGAGTTCTTTCCTCCGAAAAAAGATGAAGAGTGGGAGACGCTGTTCAAAACCATCGCTGCACTCGCACCACTCAGCCCCTCCTACGTCAGTGTAACTTATGGTGCTGGCGGATCGACCCGTTCAAGAACCCATGACCTGGTAACAAAGATTCAGCAGGAGACGGGGCTGACCGTCGTATCGCACCTTACCTGCATCTGTTCCGACACCGGGGAGACGGGAACCATTCTCCAGAACTATCTGGAAAAAGGCATCAACAACGTCCTTGCCCTTAGAGGCGACAAACCAGCGGGAACAGAGTCCATTGAGGATGCCGTCAAAGATTTTCCTCATGCCATTGATCTTGTCCGCTTCATCAAAACCAACTACCCCTTAATCGGCATCGGTGTCGCAGGATTTCCGGAGGGGCATCCCGAAACTCCGAACAGACTGAAAGAGATCGAGTACCTGAAAGAGAAAGTCGATGCCGGAGCTGACTACATTGTTACTCAGCTCTTTTTCGACAACCGCGACTACTTCGACTTTGTGGAGCGCTGCCTGGTAGCAGGTATTACGGTGCCGATTATTCCGGGAATCATGCCAATCAGCACAAAAAAAGGGATGACAAGAATGTCGGAGCTGGCACTTGGCGCAAGAATTCCCGCGCCTCTCCTGAAAAAAATACTGAAAGCCGAAAGTGATACCGACGTAGCCTCAATCGGCATTGAGTGGGCAACAGCACAGGTTCAGGAGCTGATCGACCATCATATCAAAGGGATTCACTTTTACACCCTGAATATGGCCGATGCAACTCTCAGAATCTTCAAAAACCTGCACCCATAACCTCTCTCACCTCTCAGAGCAGCTCATTCAGGATGAGCTGCTCATAGCTCTCTCGTTTGCGGACAAGTTTCACTTCGCTTCCATTCACCATAACCTCCGCCGGTCGAAGCCTGCCGTTGTAGTTGCTGCTCATAACTGAGGCATAGGCACCGCACGACATTACCGCAAGCAGTTCACCCTCTTCAACCGCATCAATTTCCCTATGACGGGCAAAAAAGTCGCTCGATTCGCATATCGGCCCGACCACATCGGCAACAACAGTTTTGTCATGCCGGGATACAGCCTGAACTTCATGGTGCGATTGGTAGAGTGCCGGACGAATCAGCTCAGTCATCCCCGCATCAACCACTAAAAACTCCTTGCCAGCATGGTTGCGCTTCTTGTAAAGAATCTTTGTCAGAAGCACAGAGGCATTGGCAACCAGGTAGCGCCCGGGTTCAAAAATTACGGTGACACCGGCGGGTTGGAGCATTGGAACAAGCTTCTCGGCAAACCGTTCAATCAGCGTTGCTGGTTTAAGAGGATCGTAGGTAACCGGAAAGCCGCCACCGATATCAAGGAACTCAACAGCAAATCCCAAAGTTTTCGACAAATTGAAAAGAGCAAGCAGCTTCACCGTCGCTGCAACATAATATTCAGGATCAAAAATCTGCGACCCGATATGCATGTCAAGACCGATAAGACGAAGGTTCGGCAACTGACCGAGAAGCGCAAACACCTCCGGGATCTCCGCCTCATCTATGCCAAACTTCTCCTTGCTGCCACCCGTCGTAATGTAGGGATGGGTTTCGGCCGTCACATTCGGATTAATCCGTAACGCTACAGAAGCAATTTTGCCAAGCTCACCTGCAATCCGATCGATAGACCGAAGCTCCGAGATCGACTCTGCCTTGAGCATGAATACGCCACACTTCAAAGAATACATAATTTCTTCATGTTTTTTACCCACTCCGGCAAAAATAATTTTGTCAGGAGCAACGCCTGCCTGCAATGCCCGATAAAGCTCTCCGCCCGAATTGACATCGCACCCGCAGCCAAGTTCCGCAAAAGCCCTGATAACACTCAAATTGAAGTTTGCCTTGACTGAATAACAGGTGAAATGGGGTAACGCCCGAAAAGCGTGCTCGAAAGCGTTGTAGCTGTCGACAAGGCTTTTTGATGAAGTGACATAGAGAGGGGTACCAAAAGTGCTTGCAAGCTCTTCAAGCCTCACCTCATCACAGTTAAGCCTCTTGTCGGTATAGTAGAAATAGTTACTGTCAAGCACGGTTCCATTACCATTTAAAGGGTTAGAAAGATGGCGAAAAATAGCTTTTCTCCTGTTATGAGAGAAAGAAAAAACCATAAGTTGCAAAATTACCTTATTGAACTTATATTGAAGACTGTTTATAATTTTACACACCTGATCGAAGTTATCATGGCAAAAGGAAAAGAGAATAGAATCGTCATCACCCTTGAATGTACTGAAGCAAAAAAAGAGGGTAAAACCGTTTCAAGATATACGACAACAAAAAACAAGAAAAATACCACAGAACGTCTTATCTTGAAAAAGTATAATCCCAACATGCAGCGACACACTCTGCACAAGGAGATTAAGTAGCTTCTCTGTATCTGGTGCAGGCATAGAGCAATGCCCGAATGGCGGAATTGGTAGACGCACGCGTTTCAGGGACGCGCGCCGCAAGGTGTAGGAGTTCGAGTCTCCTTTCGGGCACAAACTAATATATACAAGAGCGAGGTGCAGATAATGATGCTTGAGATCACAGTAGCAGCAGTTGGTTCATCTCAGATCGGGTTTTTTACATACAACACACAGGTATGCACCTCTTCTGAAGACGGTGCTTTTTTTATGTTTTAATAACCAAAAACATCTGCCGTAGTGGATCATACCAAAATAAATCTCCTTGTCAAGCTTCAGCACCTTGATAATCAGATAGAAAGCATAGTCAGTCTTCAAAAAGGACTGCCAGAAGAGATTGATGCCCTCGACGAAGATCTGCTCTTTACAATCCGCCAGATTGAGTCGCGAAAGAAAATCGCCGACGACCAGTTGAAGCAGCGATCACGCCTGCACGAAACCATCAACGAGTGTAAAAACAAGATCCTTAACTTCAAGGAAAAACAGACACTCGCCCGCAACAACAAGGAGTATGACGCCCTCTCCAAGCAGATTGAATACGAAGAGAAAGAGATCGCCCTGGCTGAGATTCAGCTTCAGGATATTGTCCATGCCGTCCAGAAAGCTCAGGAGATACAGAAAAGGGGGCAGCAGATGATCACTGAAAATCGCTACGACGAGATTACCGAGGAGATGATGCCAGATGACGTACTGCATCAGCAACTTGAAGATCTGAAAAAACAGGTTGACCAGAAAAAAGAGGAGCTGGAGAGCATTGTTATTGAAACCGCCGAGGATGTAGACTCCCTGAAGCTGAAGGTAGATAAACAGCGTGCCCATATTGAAGAAGAGGCAAAAAGGCTGCTCGACAAATACGACCATCTCAGAAGTGGTACCTTGCGAAATGCTGTCGTCAAACTGAACCGCAACGCCTGCTCCGGCTGTAACACAAGGGTTCCTACCAATCGTCACACCATGATTGTACAGGGCGGTTTCTACCTCTGCGAGTCGTGCGGACGTATTGTCGTTCATGAAAAACTTTTTGAAGAGGCTGAGGCTTAATTGATTTTTTAAACGTTCTTTGTAAAGCTGAAATCGCAAGTGTGCAGTCGCCGTGCAACGCCCAAGGTTGCGCAGAGGAAAGTCCGAACTTCACAGGGCAGGGTGCCGGTCGAGAGCTGCAAGGCTCAAGCCCGGGGATGACGGCGCAAGCCGGTTATCACAGAGAGTGCAACAGAAAACAGACCGCCCCGTTTTACCAATTGATAAAACGGAGTAAGGGTGAAACGGCGGTGTAAGAGACCACCAGACAGTGCAGTAATGCAATGTGCTTGGCAAACCTCCCCGAAGCAAGGCTAAATAGGAAAGCTTTCCCTACCAAGGGAAGAGAGCGGCCCGTTCAATTCCGCAAGGAGAGTTTTCGGGTAAGCCGCATTAGATAAATGACTGCAGCTTTACCCGGTTTTCCGGGTAATCCACAGAATTCGGCTTATAGCTTTCGGTTTCAGCTTTTTTTATCCCAGGGCTACCGATATGCCGCCACTACCTGGCTTGTTATTCAGCGAGAAGCTGCAACCGCTGACATGCCTCCTCCAATACAGCATCCTCCTTTGCAAAACAGAATCGCACCATACACTCCCCTCTTTTGTCGTGATAGAATGCCCCGCCGGGCACACTGGCCACTCCTGTTGTATGCAAAATATGCATTGCCCGCTCCTTGCCCGTTGTACCGGGAATGGTTGAAACATCAGCCAACACATAATAGGCTCCATCAGGAATATGAGGCTTCAATCCGGCTCTTGAGAGGGCTGCGCAGAAGCGGTCGCGTTTTGCCTGATAATCAACAGCAAGGCCGCGATAATAACCGTCATCAAGCTCCCGCATCCCTCTGGCAACTCCCGCTTGAAGCGGCGCAGGTGCACAGACATAGACCAGATCATTGAAATAACCAATCGCCCTCGCCCAATGGGCATCACAAAGCGCATAACCAATCCGCCAGCCGGTGACACTGAAGGTTTTGGATGAGCCTGAAATGGTAATCGTCCGCTCCCTCATCCCCGGCAACGCTGCAAAAGAGCGATGCGTACGACCACCATACACAAAATGCTCATAAATTTCATCAGTATAAACAAAGAGATCGTACCGTTCAGCAAAAGAGGCAACAAGCTCAAACTCCTGTCTTGAAAAAATCTTGCCAGAGGGGTTGGCTGGAGTATTGACAATAATGGCTCGGGTACGGGGTGTAACAAGATGCTCAAGATCATGCTCGCTGAACGACCACCCGGGCAGCATCAGCGGCAGATAAACCGGCACAGCCTCCGCCGCCTGCAAGGTACTGATATGGTACCCATAAAAAGGCTCGAACACAATCACCTCATCGCCCGGATTAAGGAGAGCCTGAAACGCACAGTAGAGAGCGCCCGTTGCCCCGGCACTCACAATAATCTCGCTCTGTGGATCGTAGGTTAAGCCACAATAACTCTTCTGCTTGAGCGCAATCGCCTCCCGAAGTTGAAGCAGGCCAGCGTAGTGAGTATAGGTGTTCATCCCCTGCCTCACCGCATCTGCTGCCCCTTGAAGAACAGCTTCAGGCACAGGAGTATCGCAAACCCCCTGGGCAAGATTGATGCCTCCTGCCCGGCTGCACTCAATCGACATGTTGCGAATTTCAGACTGCAAGACACAGGCGTGCCGGTCACTTAACGTTAGCCCCATAACTCTTTTATTAGTAGTCCGTTAAAAGCTCACTGCAGTTGCGCCTGCTGTCTGCTTCCGCATCAACTCCATCCAGCCTGATCCGGAGATTTTTTCCGCCAGCGTCACCACAATATGCTGCGGCACAATGCCAAGATCAAGATTTCTGCCAAGCCCCTGCACGCATGACGGACAGTTGGTCAGCATGACGGCTTTCGATTGACCATGCATCACCTCAGTAATGGCATCACGTTTGCGGTGAAGCATGGAGTCTGTAATGTCGGGGCGCGACAGTGCCAGCGTTCCTGCCTCCGAACAGCAGTGCGGCACAGCGGTCACACGACCAAAACCTCCAAGAGTGCGCAATGTTTCGCATGCCTTGCCGGAGAGTGAGTCGTGACAGGGAGCGTGATAGAGATAATCGCCTTCGCCATTGAGTTTCAGCCCTTTTTCAAGAGCATAAGCTGAAATATCCGTGATCTTTCCGCCAAACAACTTGCCGGTCTCAATAGCATCAAGCCCCTCCATGCAGGTACCACAGCTCACCACGCAGCCGTCAAAATCGAAGTAGGAGAACATCTCCCTGATCTGGCTGAAAAGCACCGTATTACGCAGCACAATGCTCGAATACTGGTCGGTTTTGGCATTGACGTGTGCCGGAAAACCACAGCAAAGAAACGGGGGCGGAAGCACCACCCTTGTGCCAAGCTCAAGCAAAACATGAATTGCCGCCATCGAAATAGTCGAGTTCATCCGCTCCGAACCACATCCCGGAAAATAGAAAACATTGCCTGTCACCTCTCGGTAAGGTTCGAATACCAGTACCTGGTCAGGACCGCACTCCGGCAGCAGATCGCGAAGCGTCTCTTCAGGCACCGGCGGCACCGGAGAGCGCAGCAGACGAAGCGGATAGAATCGCGGTGGATCATTTTCTGGCTGCAACGGAGACGAAAGCTTGTTGCCTGCCCGCTGGGCAGCGCCGCCCATCCTGAGCACTGCATGGCGGAAAAGCGCATTGAAGGCAGGCGAACGACTGTCGAGATAGCGCAATGTCAATTCCGTGACCGGCGACGAGTGCTTGAATCCCCACTCCGAAAGAATTTCACGCTCCAGTACCGACACTTCGCCGGTATCAATATCAACCGGGCAAGGTTTGAGACATTTATGGCAGATCGTGCAGTGGTCGGCCACCTCTTCAAGCCACTGCAGGAGGGCAAAATCGGTGGTACGCTCGCGCTGGGCATCAAAAAGAAGCGCCTCAATCAGCGATCCGATGGCAAGATTCTTGTTCCGTGGATGGTAAAACATTCCTCTCGCTGGATAATAAACGCAGCAATCGGTCTTGCATTTGCCGCACCGGATACAGTAGTCAACCTTTTTCGAGAGCACCTCAATCTGGGCTCGCTTGAGAATATGCGCCTCAAGTTCAAGCAGATTGAATGATGGTGTAAAAATATGATTAAGCGCCTCATAATCATCAAGCTTGCCGGGATTCATGATCCCCTTCGGATCAACTTTGCGCCGATAGCGGGAAAGCTCTTCAACAATGGCCGGATCAAGATATTTCAGCTTGGTGACACCGATCCCGTGCTCGCCAGACACCACTCCGCCAAGAGTGACTACCTTCTCCATAACATGGTCGATCACCTTGTCGGCACGCTCAAGCATCGGACGGTCATTCGAGAGAACCGGCACGTTGACATGAACGTTGCCATCACCGGCATGCATGTGCGTCGCCAGCACAATGCGCCGGTCGCGGACATAATGATACGCGCCATCCAGGGCTGCCTCCATCTCGGGATAGCCCTGCACCAGTTCACCCAGCTCTCTGGCCAGCTCCTGCACCACAGCGAGAGAACGAAGAGACTCCTCCGGCTCCGCAACAATTCTCTCATCAAACTTATGGCAAAGTTCAAGCCCGGCAGGAATTTTGGAGGTAAACTGGCCGCCATCCCCATTCACCTTTGCTGTCGAAAGAATATCCTCTGAACGCTGCACAAACCGACACTGGGCATAGCGCTCCTCATCAATATTGAGCTTGTCGATAAAACGGGAGAACTCGGCCAGCGCCTCAAGCGGAATAACAATATCCTCGTTCAGCTTGAACGCATTGGTTCTGCGGGCAATCGCGCCAAGCTTTTTACGGTCGGCCCAGAAACGGACTCCCTCCGCATTATCCCTGGCCAGAAACATCAGCGTATTCGGATGCGGCTCAAGCAGACGTTCCACCCGCTCAACGCCACTCTGCACCTCAGCCTCGCTGTTACCGGCAATATCAATCAGCAGCACCGCTTTCGGCGTCTGGGCACGGGGCGCCTTCACCTTATAGTCAATAGCCCGTATATACTCATCATCAAAATGCTCAAGCGCCAGCAGCGCCTCGCGATTTTCAGAATGGAGAGGAAAAATTTTTGACAGCTCAAGAATCACCCGGCTCGCCTCGTCCATATCGGGCCCAAAAAACTCAAGACAGAGCGTCCTCTTTTCAGGATACTTCGGATAGAGCACAAAAGTGGCTGAAGTTATGACTCCGTCAGTCCCCTCCTTCTGAAGGCCGGGCACTCCCCCGAGCGCCTTGTTGGTAATATCCTTCCAGAGCCCTTTTTTACGAATATCGGTACCAAGCAGCTCAATGCGATCAATCCTCTTGCCCGACTCATTCCACACCTCAAAGGTGACCGTATCTTCATGCAAAATTTTCCGCAACCGGTGATCAACCCGCTTCACAATCCAGTTCTCCCCGGAGGGCATCGCCATGCGCCACTCAAGGAGGTTGTCGATGCAGGTTCCCCAGCGCACGGCCATCTTTCCACCGGCATTTTCAGCAATATTGCCACCAACCGTGCAGGACCACTCACTTGTCGGATCAGTCGCAAACACAAGCCCATGCTCGTCAGCCTTCTCCATCGCACTCTCCGTCACCACACCCGCCTCGACATCAATCACTGAGGCTAGCGCTATCTGACCATTGTCAAGCTGAAATTCACGTTCCGAAATACCACGAATGCGGTTAAGCTTCTCCATATTGACAACGACACACCGCGACCTCAGCGGCACCGCCCCGCCAGTGAGGCCGGTGCCAGCACCACGAGGAATTACATGCAGCCCGAGCGCAGCAATTGCGATAATGAGCGGCGCAACCTGCGACTCCTCATCGGGCGTCACCACCGCCGAGGGAAGATGAAGCCTCCAGTCCGTAGCATCAGTGGCATGAGCCGCAAGAGAAAAAGGATCAAAAAGCACATTCCTGGCTCCAACTACTGCGCCAAGCTCCCGCTTCAGGCGACGGCGCAATTCCGGCGTCTTCTCGACCGCCGACCGAAACCGCTCAAGCTGCTCACGCAGAGCCGCCACAATAGCAGAGACCCTCGTTTCACCATTAGCCGTTTCAGCAATAGTATTGAGTTCATTAAAAGCTCTCTCAAACAAGCGCCGACGGCGTGAGGAAGAGTCCACCAGCTCCTGAAAAAGATAGGGATTACGCCGGTGAATAAGAATTTCACCGATAATGCCCATAAGCAGCCGCGACGACCTTCCGGTAACCCGCAACTCGCGAAGCTCATCGAGCATCCGCACAATATCCGCCCCAAGCAGGAACGATATTGCCTGCCTGTCGCCAGCAGAGGTATAGTTAAAAGGGATCTCACGCGGAGCAATCGTGGCTGGTTTCACAGTATCCTGGATTGTTTGTGTTACAAGGCTTTGTTTTAATTGCTACAAAGTAACAAACCATAAGCAAAGGTTGAAGATATTGGGGGAAAAAAGGGAGGATGGAGCTGATTGAAAACTCCGATATATCAGTATTATACCTTGAGGGATACCGCCATTCGATGTATATTGGGGCAATTATACATTAGGGATAGGCGTTGCTGCGGTTAATCAGCACGCAACTTCCAACTAAAACGATACCGTAGAAATGGGGCATATCTTTGCTGAAATTAAACTCAGTAACCCACGCAATCAGATTTTAACACCTGTTGTCACACGGGCGTTGGCTGATACCGGAGCCTTGATGCTTTGTATACCTGAACATATTGCCATTCAGCTTGAGCTTGAAATGGATTCAAAGCGCGAAGTTACGGTTGCTGATGGCCGATCAATGAGCGTCCCTTACGCCGGGCCCATCAAAGTAGAATTTCGGGATCGCTTTTGTTATGTGGGCGCATTGGTATTGGGTGACGAAGTGTTGCTCGGCGCTGTACCAATGGAGGATATGGATCTGGTGCTGTCACCAGCCCGGCGCGAAGTCACGGTAGATCCCTGCAGTCCCAACATTCCCCACTCAAGAGTGAAATGTATGAATCCTGATTAACTGGAGCATCGCTTTGGTGTCTTGCGGTCAGGATTTTGCCGCTTAAAAATGTATTTCCCTTTTATTTCTCCTCTTACCAGAAAATCAAGAGTCGTAATCTTCATCAATACCGCTTTAAAGCTAAAAACAGCCAAACTTGAGGGTATTCTCCCATGATGACCTTTGATAACATTCTCCCTGTACTGACCAATATACTTCTGGCGTTTAAGGATGATATTGCCACGATGAGACCGGTTCTGGTTAATCGGGATTTGAATGGTCGGATACGGCTTATTATCGACGAAAAGTGGGAAGATTCTGAACTTCAACAAGCTACGCTTACTCTCATTACCAGACAGATATTTGAGAAGTTGGGTGCATACGCCTATCCGCCAGAACACTCCTTGTTGTTCGAGCCTGACATTCAGGGCTTTCTTGATCGTGAATCATCGTTTCCGCTGGTAAGGAACAAGTGATGTGTTTGTTCTTGATCGTTTGGCGGTAGAGGGAAATTGGTCACGAATTTCTCCGTTAACCTCATCGGTGCCTCGAACAGTATTCTTTTCAATAAAGGGCGGTGTCGGGCGCTCCACTGCACTTGCGGCTACAGCCTGGGCATTAGCTGAAGAGGGCAAACGAGTAATGGTGCTTGATCTTGATTTGGAATCACCAGGGTTGTCATCAGCATTACTGCCAAAAGATCGCCGACCGCTCTTTGGTATTACCGATTGGCTGGTTGAAGATTTGGTCAACAACGGCGATATCGTTTTACAAAATATGGTGGCACAAAGCTCCTTGTCGCATAATGGGGAGATACTCGTAGTTCCCGCTCACGGCATAAATCCAGGTGAATATATTGCCAAACTTGGTCGTGTCTGGATGCCAAAAATGGAGGCTCTTGGAATATTATAGTGGAAAGGTGGAAGAAAAGCGTATCATGATGCATTTGAATTTATGCAGAAGTTAACCACTCATTACCACAGCCTTTTACGTCTACCCTTGACTTGGTCAGTCGATGCCGTCGATTTTTCTGCTGATAGCAAGCGGATAGAAATTCATGCTCGTTTCATAGGTGGTGCAGTAGTTTGTCCAGAATGTGGGTTAGCTGGTAAAGTGTATGACCGGGTGCCGGAACAACGCTGGCGGCATCTTGATACCATGCAATATGAGACCATAATC
>CAJEXQ010000014.1 GCA_903994635.1 uncultured Chlorobiaceae bacterium | reverse complement strand
GACAGAAGAGTTAAAGGTAAAAGAGGGGCAGCGCCTTTCCGCTGCATGAACAGGCCAAGTTACCAACTTAAACTCAGCCACTTTTTGTCTACCGGCTGGGGTCCACTTTAGTCGAAAATTTCGACATCAACGAGTCCCATTCATTTTTATATCGGCCTGCATTGCTGTCCGCCAAGCCGCGTTCAATTGTTTCACGAACGTATATTTCGTGCATCAGGTCATCCCATGTAGCTTTCGGGGGCAGAAGGTCAATGAGTTTATGCGCTTCTTCCTTTTTCATTACCGTTGACATATTGTAATTGTCTTGGTGTTTGTTGTTAGAAATCCTTCAGGATTGATACAGCAGCAGGGGAGTTCCAGTCTCCAAACTCTTGCTGTGCAATCAGATCGGGATTGATGTATTGACAATCTTCCATCCATTCATGGCGGAGAAGTTTTTCGGTAATGGTGGTTTTGCCTGAACCATTTGGCCCTGCTACCACAATCAATCTTGGTTTTTGAGCATCTGTCATGAAGGGAGGGATTTTTGTTGAGATAAAACTGCCTCGGCAATCATGTCGTTAAGTTTTTTGAAATGTTTGTCCATCGTTATTTTTGTGCGCATTCTCGCGTCTTCTCCTGCTTGATGGATTAAAAGGGCGAGATGCTTTTCAGCCTCTTCACTGTCTTCCGGCAGTTGTGGGTTATATGTAGCGTTCGCGTTCATGATGGTTTCGTTAGTTGTTGTTATCTCCCGATAGGCTTGAAGGCTCTTTTGGCATTATTGGATTGAGGGCAAGCCTTGTGCGAATGCCACATGTGCATGAAAGCGAAGGGATGGTGAGCGTTTTAGCCACATCATACAGATTCCTCCACAATTTGAATTTCTTCCTCTGTCAATCCATATAATTCATAAACCATTCGGTCAATTTCAGTATCCGCATTTGTAATTTCTGATTTAAGTTGGTTTATTTCTGATTTTGTCTTTACAAAATAATCTTTCCAATCTGACTGATCTGCTAACGAAAGATTGATTTTTAATTTTTTTAATTCTGAGATAAAATCTTTAAAATCTAATTCGTAAAATGCTTCAATTCTTTTCGAAATCGAAGTTAATGCTAAATTATCTTGAACTAGCCCAATGAACTTTGCTTTACTTTCTTGAAATTCATTAGTTTTGATTAAGATTTCATCAATCTGAACTTCAATACGCTTTTGAAATTCTGGCAATATTTCAGGTACAGGAAATTTTTCAAGTGTATTGACATTGATTTTTGGAAAAGAATTGCGATTTAAATTTACATTGGCTTTTTTAAAATATGTGGCGCAAAGTTTCGAGACAATCAAAGAGTATAATACATAGAGGATATGATATCGATGGCTGATAATACGCAAATTCCCAACCATCTAAAACCCCTCCACCACAAACCAAACCCCGGTCGCAATCATAATCACACTGGCAACGCGGTAAAACCACCGCCGCATTCTGCCGCTGATACTATTCACCACCTTCCCCACAAGAATCAGCGCTGGCGCGGTGCCGATGCCGAAGAGCATCATCATCAGGGCGCCCTGGAGCATTCCTGCAAAGGGGTGAGGTGCCTCCATGGCGGCGCGGGCGGCGGCGAGGAGGGCGGTGTAGGTGAGGCCGCAGGGGAGAAAGCCGAGGACGATGCCCATGGGGTAGTAAGCGCCGATGGAGCGCGGGGCTTTGAAGAGGGCCATGATCTTTTGGATGAGTGAGTTGCCGGGGGTGCAGCTCCTGGTTGAGGCGCTCCGTGGCAGCCACTCTGCGGTGGAGAGGCCCATGAGGATGATGGAGAGTCCGGCGATGATCATGATGGCTCGCTGGAGCTGCTCGATGGAGGCGGTAAGGACAAGGAATGAGCCGGAGAGGCCGACCAGGGCGCCGAGGATGGTGTAGGTGGTGATTCGCCCGAGGTTGTAGAGCAGGTGGTGAAGCACTCCCTGCCGGGTTTCGCCGACGGTGAAGGCGGCAACTACCGGCCCGCACATGCTGATGCAGTGGCCGAATCCTCCGGCAAGTCCGGAGAGGAGCATGGCGAGAAGGGGGGCACTGCTCATGGGCTCTTCCTCTTTGCGGGTGTTCTGAGCCTTGGGGGCTTTGCCGCTTTGGCTGGCTCGTCGTCATCGTCAAGCATCCGGTATTTCGGCGCTTCGGGGTCGTCGAACTGGCCGCTTTTGACGGCCCAGATAAAGAGGAACCATGCGGCGATGCCGACAAAAAAACCGATGCCGATCAGGTAAAAGGTGGTGCTCATGGTTGCTTGGTCACAGGTTTTTCAGCCGCAGGGAGTTGCTTACCACAACAAGGGAGCTGGTCACCATCAGCAGTGCGGAGATGATGGGGTGCAGCACCCCCGACATGGCAAGTGGCAACACTATGAGATTATACGAAAAGGCCCAGACAAGGTTTTGCCTGATGATGGAAAAACATCGCGTGGAGCTTGTGACGAGGGTGTTGATGAGCCTGAGATCATCGTTCAGGATGGCAACGCTGGCGCTCTCAAGGGCAATGGCGGAGGCGTGGCCGAGGGTGATGCCGATGTCGGCTTCGGTCAGGGCGGGAGCGTCGTTGATGCCGTCGCCCACCATCATGACGCACGCACCCTTTGCTCTCAGGGCGCGGATCACTGCTGCTTTTTCGAGGGGGCCAAGCCCGGCCTGCACGTCGGTGATGCCGCATTTGGCGGCGATGTAGTTGGCCACTCCACGGTTGTCGCCGGTCAGCATCATCAGGGCGAACCCTTTTTTTCGCAGCCCCTCAATAAGGGGAAGGGCATCCTGGCGCAGGTCGTCAATCATGCCGATCACTCCGGCCAGCTTTTTGCCGCAGGCGACCATCACCACGGTTTTGCCTTCAGCTTCGAGCGATGTAGTGTGAGCCATCTGTTCACGCTCCATCTGAACACCCTCCTCATCCATAAAGGCTTTTGAGCCCGCCCGCCAGAGAACTCCATCAATCACCCCTGAAACTCCTCGGCCCGGCGTTGCCCGGAACTGTGTTACCGTCAGCCGCTCACCCTGCCAGGCAGCCACAAGGGCGCGTCCGGTGGGGTGCTCCGAGGCGGCTTCGAGCGAGGCGACATGCTGCATCAACGTTGACGTGAGGCCGTAGTCGTGCAGGTCGGTCATGGAGGGTTTGCCGGTGGTGATGGTGCCGGTTTTGTCGAGCACGACCGTCGTGGTTTTTGAGACGGTTTCAAAAATATCGCCCCCTTTGACGAGAATCCCTCTCTTTCCGGCAGTGGTGGTGCCGACCAGAATGGCGAGCGGCGTTGCCAGACCAAGGGCGCAGGGGCAGGCGATGACGAGCACCGAGACGGCGTTCATCAGGGCTGTGACGGTGCTGGCGGAGGTGAGTTTCCAGTAAAGAAAGGTGGCAAGCGCGAGGATGATGGTGGCCGGTACAAAGTAACCGGCGGTTTTGTCGGCAATGCCCTGAATCGGCGCCTTGCGTGCCTGGGCATCCTCCACCGTGCGGATAATACGGGCCAGCAGGGTGCTTGCCGCATTGCCGGTGACCTGGATGCGAAGCCTGCCATTCATGGAGAAGCTTCCGGCAAAAACATCGCTGCCCACTGTTTTCAGTACAGGATTCGACTCACCGGTCAGCATCGCTTCGTTCACCTCAGCTTCGCCATCCACCACCCTGCCATCAAGCGGAATCCGGTCGCCCGGGATGATCTCAATCATCTCGCCGCTTTTTACTGCAGCAACAGCCACCATGCTGGTTTCGCCACTCTCCTCAACCCTCAGCGCCTCATGCGGTTGCAGCTCAGCCAGCTCGGCAATGGCGTTGCCCGCCTTGAGCCTTGAGCCTGCCTCCAGAAAGCGCCCCAGCAGAATGAAGGTGATGATCATCGAGGCTGTATCGAAAAATATCTCCCCCCCATAAAAAATCATGGCAATGCTGTAACTGTAGGCCGAGAGTGCCCCAAGCGCCACCAGCACATCCATGTTGAGCGTCAGCCGTCGCAATGAGCGGAGGGCGCTTGAGAGAAAGGGATAGCCCGAGTAGAAGAGTACCGGCGTGGCCAGCGCCCATGAAATAAGCTGGAAAGCAAGCCGGTAGCGCTCCTCAATTCCTTCAAAAAAGCCCGCGTAGAGTGCGGTGGTAAAGAGCATGAGCTGCATGGAGAAAAATCCGGCGGTGCCGAAGCGCAGCAGCAGCTCCTGTTTCTCCCGGGCAAACATATCGGCACTTTCGTTGCCATGGCAGGGGTGGGGCAGGTAGCCGATGGAGCGAATGGCGTTCAGTATGGCCTCGAGGCTTACCTCTTCGCCACTCCAGGAGATGGTTGCCTTGTGGGTGGCATAGTTCACCCTGATGGAGAGCAGACCATCGATCTTCATCAAAAACTTTTCGATGAGCCAGACGCAGGAGGCGCACCTGATTCCCGAGAGCAGCAGCTCAATCCGGTGCTCGTTGCCGCTGATGGTGACGGTGTCGCTGAAGGCCGAAGCCTGTAGTTTTACCCCGGTTGCCGGAGGGCCGGGCTGCCAGTCGCAACGCTGGTTGTAGAAAGCATCAAGCGAGTTGCTGTGGATAAGCTCGTAGACCCCGAGGCAACCGTGGCAGCAGAAGAGCTTGCTTTCTCCATTGATCTCAACGATAATGGCCGATGCCCGGCTTGTCTCCTGCAGGCAGTGGTCGCAGCGCAACCTTTCGGGGGATGGTTGCTCACTCTCTGACATTAAAGACAAATGCCGGATTGTTCAGGGTGTCGGAGAGGACAGTTGCCTGCCAGAGCGTTCGACCGCTCATGCAGCGCACAATAATCCCTTTGCCCTCATAGAGGCAGGCGCTCTTTTTCACCAGCGTCACCTGATTTTTGCCCATCTGCATTCCCGGCATTGAGAGATCGAGCAGCAGCGTCTCAGGCAGCTTGTCGCATGGGGTTACCGTCACGCTGAAGGTGAGCTCCTTCATGTGCTTCACCGGTTTCGGCTCAATGTTCAGCGTCACGGTTCGCTGGCCTGCGGTAACGGTGCAGGCCTTTTCGTGAATGCTGTTATCCACGGCTGTTGCATGGAGTGTGATGCCTGCTGTCATCATGCAGGCGAAAAGTGCAAGGGTCGTGAAGCCCTTTATCTGACGTTGAAAAACCATTTTTTTGTGGTGATAAGTTGTTGCTGTTGTTTAAGGTCAATGCGAGCAAACCACACGCCTTTGAAGGGAATGGTAGCTGTTGTCTGATAGATGCCCGGAGCCAGTTGACGCATGGTCATCGTCGAGTCGTAACGGGTATTCGAGAGGTTGCCGATAAAGAGTGAGAGATCGCCCGTTTCGAGCGGTTGGCCGTGCGATGTTGCCCTGATTTGAATGGCATTGCTCCCAAGTTTCAGCGAGTCTGGCTGGCTCAAGGCAATGCCAAGCTTCTCTTCCAGAGCTTTTGTCTGGAAATAGTGGGTGCTGTTGTCGTAATAGTTGCTCTCCACCAGTCCATCAGCATATTTGTAGGCAACAAACAATCCGCACGCCATAGCCGTAAAAAAACAGGCATAGATGATGGAAAGGGTTATTTTCATACTCTCTTTTTCCAGTAGTCGGGATCACGTTTGAAATGAACGACAGCTATAACCTGAATCTCGTCATCATTTTCACGAAATACAATCCCGAATGGAAAGCGCTCAACACAACAGCGCCTGATCTTTCCATCAACATGCTGATAAATTGATGGAAATAGCCGAATCTTTTGTGTGGAAGAACGAACCGCCTCCAAAAAATGTTTTCCAAGTCCAACTTGCTGTGCTTCGTAGAACCTGGCAGATTCAACCATTTCGAGCTGTGCTTCGGGATGAAAGCGAAGGGTTTTCACATCAAATCCTCAAAGGCTTGCTCAAAAACCTGCTCTCCCGGCAGCAATTCCACTTTGCCACAATCAATCTCATGGCAGCGCTGAATAATTTCTTTTTGCCATTTTGCTGAAAGCTGAAAGTCAGGTTCTGCATCAAGGCTTTCCAGTAAGCGTTCAGCAATGAATGCCCTTGCAGGATGGGATAGATGCAAAGCTGCATCAAGAACTTGTGTTGCCTTCATCTCCATATTCATATTGACCAACCAGTTCTAAATTTTTTTTAACAGTATAGCTTGAATAACATCTTCATCAAAATTGTTGAAATCACTACTATTTCGCATTATTATACCACAATTGCCCCAAAATTTACAGGAACCCCACCATTTTGCTGCTCGTGATGCCGCTTCCCGAGATGTTGAGATACAGTTGCTCCAGCTTGCCGTTTGATTTCACCAATATACGCCCATGCAGTGCAGAAAACGGCGGCAACAGGAGCGAGTGTTCGCCGATAAGGGTGACGTTGTCGGGCGAAGAGAGTTCAAGGGCAAGCGGCACTCCAGCATTATTATAGATGGTGTAGGAGTAGCGGTTCAGGCCCGAGGGCAGGGGAGCGTTGTCGCGGGTGACAAGAAAGTCAACCGGAGGACGGCTCCAGAGCAGCACGAAAAGAACGACTCCCGCAGCAGCGGTTGCGCCTCCAAGCCAGAAGGTTTTTGGACGGACTATTCGACCCTTGTAGTTCGGGAAGGGTGGCATCCCTCTCTTTTCACTGAGTACCCGGCAGGCGTCGATACATTCGGCACAGGCAATGCAGGCAGAGCTTAACCCTTTCTTGATATCGATGCCGACAGGGCAGACCTTGAAGCACTCATCGCACTTCATACAGGTTGCATCCCTTGAAACATCATACTCAATCACCAGGGTATCCTTGTCGAAGAGGGCATTCTGCAACATGGCGTAGGGGCAGATTGAGGTACAGAATCCTCTTCCAAGAAAGGCGAGCTCCAGGTAGACCGCTACCCAGAGAACCAGAAAAAAGGAGCTCATGGTTGTTGAGACAAAGAGCGATTTCAGCGTCTCGGCAGGAGGCACAAAGTACCAGATCATGGTGATCGACACCAGGGCAGAGAGGGGTAGCAGCAGAAGCCTCTGAATAGTTTTCTGCTGTTTCATTCCAAAAAGTTTTGCAAGGCTCTGGCTCAGGTCGAGCAGTACCGTCTGGGGGCAGAGCCAGCCGCACCACACTCTTCCGAAGATAACCGTAACGAAGGCAATAAAGAGGAGGAAAAAGAGCGAAACGCCAAGAATAAGATAGAATTCCCGGATCCAGATCACCGATCCAAAAACATAAAGCTTGAGTGTTGGTATGTCAAACCAGAGCGCACTGTGACCATTGATGGTAATAAACGGAAGGCCAGTCAACATGACGGCCTGCAGGATTTCGATAGCTCTTCGGTATGGTTTCCACAAAATGGCAAGCTCCTGAGTTGGTGAGAATTACTTTTTCCTCAGGCTTTCCAGAAAGGCAGCCACCTTGCTGATTTTTTCTGAGCCAATCTGGGGAAGGAATGCAGGCATACCGTTGGGGCGCCCCTTGGCAATTGATTCATAGATATCCTTCGGGGTAGCTCCGAATTTAAGCGTTGCAGCGGTGAGGTTGGGGCCGATTCCGCCGGTTGCATCTGCATTATGGCAGGGAGCGCAGGTGTTGGCATAGATCTCCTTGCCCTCCTTGATGGCATCCTTGTCGCCCGAATACTCTTTGACGGCAACAGATTTCTCTGATTTTGCCGCCGAAGCCATCTCCTTGTCAAACTCTTGGTAGAATGACCAGCCGGAAATAGCCGGGGTATAGGAGACGATATAGCCGATCAAAAAGATAATTCCCCCGAAAAAAAAGAGCAGCCAACCTTTGGGGATTTTATTGTGGCCCTCCTGGGGTTCTCCGGTATCATACATGGTTATCTCCTTTTCGCTCTATGCAGTTGTTCAGTTGTCGTCATCAAGCATTCTCTGTTTTGGCGCCTCAATCCTCTCTTTTCGTTTTGGATTGTAGTAGTACACCATGATGCCGCCGGAAATAATGGCGAGAACCATGGTGAAGAGCACATAAGCCAAGCCTGAAACATTCATTTTTTGGCCTCCATCTTCTTGACATCCCGTCCAAGTTTCTGAAGGTAGGCAATCAGGGCATCCATCTCGGTCAGCTCCCTCTGCAGCTCCGGCGGCGTTATCTGGTCACGGCTCTCCTTTGAGGGATAGCTTGCGCTGGTGACGGTTGCGCGGTACTGGTCAATCTGCTGCTGAACCTCGCTTTCAGAGTAGCCATAGCCCAGCGTTGATGTCTTTTTGAACGAGTACCCTGTGTCGAGCCGGTTTTTGGCAAGCCAGCCATACGGTGGCATGTTTGACTTTTCAAACATGCTTTGAGGGTGTGCGGTATGCTTGTAATGCCAGGAGTCAGGATATTTTCCTCCGACCCTGTTCAGGTCGGGTCCTGTGCGGCGCGAGCCCCAGAGGAAGGGGCGATCGTAAGCGAACTCCTCCGGTTTTGAGTATTCGCCATATCGGAGCACCTCGGTTCTCAGTGGTCGGACGGTCTGGGTGTGGCAGTTGTTGCACCCTTCACGCATATAGATGTCGCGCCCCTCCTGTTCCACCGCAGTGTAGGGTTTTATGTACGGGCTCACCGGTTGCGTCGAAGGCATGAAGAGTGGAATAAAGACGGTAACAGTGGTACCGATCAGGATAACAACGGCTGCAAGAACAGCAAAAACAACCGGTTTTGAAGTGATCCCCATGATGTCAGCTCCTGTTTGTTGATTTTGTCGTTTATGCTTCGCTCTGGTTTGGCTCTCTTCTGACGGTCATGATCAGATTCCAGGCAAAAACCAGTATGCCGATAAAGTAGATGACCCCTGCGCCAAACCGCAACTTGTAATAGGGGTAGAGTGATGATACCGTATCAAGAAAATTGTACATCAGCGAGCCATCAGGGTTGGTGGCTTTCCACATGGCCCCCTGCTGGATTCCGGCGATCCACATGGTGATGGTCCAAGTGAACTGGCCAACAAGAATGAGCCAGAAATGGGTGTTGGCAAGTTTGACGCTGTAAAGCTCCCTGTTGGTGATGCGCGGAATCATGTAGTAGAATGATGCCGAAATAACCATGGTTACCCATCCCATCGTCCCCATGTGCACATGGCCTACAACCCAGTCGGTATAGTGAAAGAAGGCGTTGAGGGTTCTGAGCCCCTGC
The DNA here is from genome assembly GCA_903994635.1 of uncultured Chlorobiaceae bacterium. GTDB lineage: Bacteria > Bacteroidota > Chlorobiia > Chlorobiales > Chlorobiaceae > Chlorobium. The sequence continues at coordinate 47,153 of CAJEXQ010000014.1, read as the reverse complement.
AGCGGTCCCTGAAGGGTCTGGAGGCCATAAAAGGTGATACCGGCAATGAAGAACTTGGTGAGATAGTTGGTGCGCATCTGATCCCAGTTCCCTTGCAGCGTATAGTAGCCATTGACCACTGAACCCCATGAGGGCGCAATGAGGAAGATGCTGAAAGCCATCGCGACGGTCTGGATCCATTCCGGCAGGGGAGTCAGCATAAGGTGGTGTGCCCCTGTCCAGAGATAGGCAAAGTTCAACGCCCAGAACGAGACGATGGAGAGCCGGTGGCTGTATATGGGAAGGCCAGTGGACTTGGGCATAAAATAGTAGAACATCGCCAGTATCGGCACGGTAAAGATAAATCCGACCACATTGTGGCCATACCACCACTCAACATTGGCATCGTTTGCGCCGGAGTAGAGTGTGTAGGATTTGAAGAGGTTTATGGGAACCTCAAGGTTGTTGACAATATAGAGAATGGCAATGGCCACAGTCATGGAGATGATGTACCAGAGTGAGATGTACATCTGCTTCTCCTTTCGCTTGATCAGCGTGCCAAAGACGTTGATGGCAAACATCACCCAGAAGATAACAACGACGATATCGAGCGGCCACTCCAGCTCACCATATTCCCGTGTGGTGTTCATGCCAGCAAAGAGCGACAGGGCACCCAACGCTATTGCGGCGTTGAAAACGTAGAGATGCGCCTGGGCAAGTCCCGGAAAGAGGAGGGGTATTCGTGTCAGGCGTTGCAGGATGTAGTAGGATGTTGCAAAAATAGCCGCGAGGCCAAATCCAAGCCCGAGTCCGTTGGTGTGTACCACGCGAAGACGTCCGAAGGTGAGCCAGGGGGTAAGATTCAGCGCTGGATCAAACATCTCAAAAGCCATCCAGAGCCCCACAACCAGACCGATAACAAGCCAGAAGAGCGCCGAAAATGCAAAACCGCGCACCACCCTGTAGTTGTACCCTGAGTCGCTCATACCCTTCCTCCAGATCGTTTTTTAGTTATAAAGCAATGTAATGAGAAATATGGAATGTTATCAGGGAAATTGGTGTCTGAACCTTGATTCACTTGATCACATTATGGGCTTGATATGTTGTGATCAAAACATCATGGTACATCCGATAATCATGCGAATCATGGTTCAAGAGAAGGGCTGCATTGTGTTGTCCCCTCAGTACTCCAGCTCCGAATCGACTGTCACGCGCTGCCGGAACACCCAGTAGCTCCATCCCTGATAGATGAGGATGATCGGCACAAAAATCAGGGCAACCTGCGACACGATGCCGAGGGAGTAGGCTGATGATGAACTGTTGTAGATGGTGAGGCTCCAGGCCGGGTTGAGGCTTGAGACCAGCAGGCGCGGGTAGAGCCCCATAAAGATGGTGATGGTGGAGAAGGCGATGGCGACAGAGGTCATGGCAAATGCCCATCCGGCAGCGTTTTTTTGCAGCAGAAAGAGCACCGAGATGAGGGCCAGCACACTGAAGACCGGAATAATGCCGGGATTGACACCTAGGTGGCGGAAGAGATCCGTTTCGATGGTGGTGTAGGCCATAAAGAGGATGCAGAGAAGTGTCGCCGGAGCCCAAAGCTTTTTTGCCCAGTCCATCGCCCTCTCCTGAAGCACACCGGTGGTTTTCAGTGTGAGAAATATGGCTCCGTGGAGCGTAAAAATCAATGTTGAGGTGATGCCGCAGAGCAGGGCGTAGGGGTTGAGCAGATTCAGGAGGCCGCCGGTATAGTGCATGGAGCCATCCACTGGCACACCCCGGATGAAATTGGCCAAGGCGATGCCCCAGAGGAGCGCAGGCACAGCGCTTCCCCCGAATATGCTCCAGTCCCAGAAGCTGCGCCACGCCGGGTTGTCGCGCTTGCTGCGAAACTCGAAGGCGACACCACGGAAAATCAGGGCGACAAGCATGATCAGTACTGGCAGATAAAGGGCGCTGAAGAGGGTGGCGTACCAGTCAGGAAATGCAGCAAGCATCCCGCTGGTGGCGGTAATCAGCCACACCTCATTGCCATCCCAGAAGGGGCCGATGGTGTTGATGATGGTGCGCCGCTGACGATCATCACGGCTTATCAAGGGGAGCAGAATACCCACGCCAAAGTCAAACCCTTCGAGCACAAAAAAGCCGATAAAAAGAAAGGTGATGATGATAAACCAGAGTGTTTGCAAATCCATTGCTCATCGTTTTTTCAGGTTATTCAGGGGCCACACGTTATTCCCCACTCTCAATGCCTGCAACGGCATACTTTTTCATCAGCAGAAAGTCAGTGATGGCAAGCGCGGCATAGAGCATGATAAACACCGCAAGAGAGATCATCATCTCCGTGCCACTCACCACCGAAGCAGGTGAAATGCCCTGTTCAGTTTTCAGCAGGCCAAAAACCAGCCAGGGCTGGCGACCCATCTCCGCAAGAAGCCACCCCGATGAGTTGGCAAGCCAGGGGAGCAGTATCGACCAGAAGAGCAGCGCTCCGGTCAACGGCGAAAAGGTGTAGCTCTCTCTGATGACTTTGTAGAGCGCCAGCAGTGCAATGAAGAGCATCAAGGTGCCAGAGCCAGCCATGAATCGGAAGCTCCAGTAGGCAGTGACAATGGATGGCATGTAGTTGCCGGGCCCGTATTGCACTTCATACTCTTTTTGCAGGTTCTTGATGCCTCTCACCTCACCATCAAAGGAGTTGTAGGCAAGAAAGGAGAGCAGTTTCGGCACTCGTACCGCAAAAACATCTTTGAGCCCCTCTTCATCACCGATGGTGAAGAGAGAGAAGCTTGCCGGATTTTCGCTCTCCCAGAGCGCCTCTGCCGCAGCAACTTTCATCGGCTGGGTTTTGAGAAGATGCTGCATCTGGGAGTGGCCAGCAAGAATCACTACAACAGTCCCGATAAAGGCAAAGATGGCGCCAAACTTCAGCGATGTTTCATACCCGTTTCGGTTTGCACTCTTTCTCATCAGATGCCAGGCACTGATGCCGATCACAAAAAATCCGGCAGTGACAATGCCGCCAGCAAGCACATGGGGGAATTGTTGCCAGACATGGGGATTGAAGATGAGCGCCATAATATCGGTCAGCTCAGGTCGGGAAGTTCCAGCGGCCATGGTGTAGCCAGTGGGGGATTGCATAAAGGAGTTGGCAACCAGAATCCAAAAGGCCGACATGGTTGAGCCAAAAGCAACAATCCAGATTGCGGCGGCATGGAGCGCTTTGGGAAGCCTCTCCCACCCGAAGATCCAGATCCCGAGAAAGGTCGATTCAACAAAAAAGGCGAGGAGTGTCTCAATGGCCAGCGGAACACCAAAAATATCGCCGACAAACCGGGCATACTCCGACCAGCTCATTCCGAACTGGAACTCCATCACAATGCCGGTGACCACCCCTACCGCAAAGTTGATCAGGAAAAGATGGCCCCAGAATTTGGTCAGTTGCTTGTACTTCTCCTTGCCTGTTTTCACATAGGCAGTCTCAAGAATCGCCGTAAAGATGGAGAGACCAAGCGTCAGTGGTATAAAGAAGAAGTGGAAGATAGAGGTGAAGGCAAACTGCGTTCGCGCAAGAAAAAGGGTATCCATAAATCGGTGTTCTATTCCATCCTGATCGTTCTCTGAAAATAAGGGGAATGTAAGGAGAAATATGGAAAGTTGTCAGGACAAAAAACGCTCACTTTTGACGGTGAGCGTTTTTCGTTATAGCGAGAAGATCCTCCCTTACTCCACCATCAGCGCAGCAAGCCCCTCGACATAGTTGCCAACGACCGCTTTCTTATCCGTGATGATACCGCGCAGAAATTGGGCGGGTGTCACGTCAAAGGCATAATTCAGCACAGGTGTGTTCGGCATGGCAACCTGGGTGCCGAAAATGGTGCGCAGCTCGTCGGCGTTGCGCTCTTCAATCGGGATGTAGGTGCCATCGGGAATGGTGATATCGATGGTTGAGACCGGCGCGGCGATGTAGAACGGCAGCTTGTGGTGGTACGCGCTGATGGCATGGGCGCAGGTGCCGATTTTGTTGGCGGTGTCGCCATTGGCGGCAATGCGGTCGGCGCCGACAATACCGAAATCAATCATCCCTCTCTGCATCAGGAAGGCTGATGAGGAGTCTGAGATGGAGACAAAGGGTATGCCATCATGCTGAAGCTCCCACGCGGTGAGGCGCAGCCCCTGCAGCAGCGGACGGCTCTCGGCAGTGATGACACGCTCAATCAGCCCCTCCTGCCAGGCAAGCCGGATGACACCCAGTGCTGAGCCGGTGCCGCAGCAGGCGAGCGTGCCGGTGTTGCAGTGGGTCAGCACGTTGAGCTTGCGGGTTTTCAGGATGTGGGCTAGATCAATCTTGATCTGATCAACACCGTGGCGCGACATTAAGTCGCAATTTGCGATTTCGTCGGCATGGATTTTAAGCGCCGCCTCATTCATTTTGGCAAAGAGCGCCTCGATGGTATCGGCCTCAAAGTTTTCAGCATAGACCTTTTTCAAGCGTGCTGCCGCAAAAAAGAGGTTGACGGCGGTCGGGCGCGACGCTTCAACTTCAGCCACAAGTGACTTGAAAAAGGGGGGAAACTCCTCTTTCGTTCCCTTGAAGCTGTTGATGCCGAGGATGATGGTGTAGGCAGCAGCAACGCCAATCAGCGGCGCGCCACGCACGGCAAGCGTCTTGATGGCCTCAATAGCCTCCTTGTAATCTTTTGTGGCAACGTAATTCTCCTTGAGCGGCAGATAACGCTGGTCGAGGTAGTGAAGGGTGCTCTCTTTGAACGATATGGCGTCTATCATACGGTATCAGAAGGATTAAAGGTTGGCGACAATTGATTTGAAAATAGAGGTCATCTTTGGCTCAGCATGGCCGGAGACCTCAATGATCTCTTCGATGCTGACCGATTTGAGGCAGTCGGGGAAGCATTCGTCGGTGATGATGGACATGCCGAAGACTTCGGTTCCCTGATGCACGGCGGCAATCACTTCAGGCACGGTTGACATACCGACAACATCGGCGCCAAGGATGCGCAACATGCGGTACTCTGCGCGGGTTTCGAGGCAGGGGCCGGAGAGGGCGACATAGACACCGCGCTGCACCTTGATTCTGTGGTCGAGCGCCACCCTTTCGGCAAGTTCGAGAATGCGGGGAGAGTAAGGGGCACAGAGGTCTGGAAAGCGTGAGCCGATCTCGGGATCGTTCGGGCCGATCAGCGGGTTGCCGCCCAGCAGGTTGATGTGGTCGTCAATCAGCATGATCTCGCCCTTTTTGTAGGCAGGGTTCAGGCCGCCGCAGGCGTTGGTGATGCCGAGGGTTTTGACACCGAGATGTTTCATCACCCGAATCGGGAAAACAATCTGGTGCATGGAGTAGCCTTCGTAGAAGTGGAAGCGTCCCTGCATGGCAACAACATTTTTGCCTGCAAGTGTTCCGAAAATCAGTTTGCCATGGTGCGTCTCAACGGTGGAGACAGGAAAATTCGGAATATCGCTGTAATCGAGTGAAAACTCAATATCAATCTCCTTGACAAGAGCGCCGAGGCCTGTGCCCAGTACGATTCCTACTGGATAATCGGCGGATGTTTTTTTTCTGATAAAGGCAACTGCCTCCTGAATCTTTGCCTGCTGTGAAATCATGATTGGGTTGTTTTACAGGTTATTAATAAACGCGTTACAAAATCTTTTTTATTGCATTATCCACCGTCAGTGGGGATGTTTGTCAAGCTTCTTCTACAGTCAGTTGCTCCACGGCCTGAAGCAGGGAGCTTTATAGGTGGATAACCCCATCTCAGCGCCAGCCAAAAATTGCCGACCCAACACGGATCATGGTTGCTCCTTCATGAATGGCATCCTCAAAATCGCCGCTCATGCCCATCGAAAGTTCAGTAAGCTTCGATGGATCAGGGGCAATCTCCCGAAGCGACTCAAGCAGTGAGCGCAGTTGGCGAAACTCTTTTCGAGCGGCTTCCCGATCTGGTGAGGCAATGGTCATCAGCCCGCGAAGAGTAATGTTCGGGAGATGAAAGAGATCATCAGCCTCCAAAAGAAGGTCGCCCGGTGATATACCGTATTTTGATGCTTCGCCCGAGGTGTTGACCTCAAGCAGATAGTCAACGTGCAGATTATGCTGAACAGCCCGTTTTGAAAGCTCTTCAGCCGTTGAAAGCTTGTCGATGCCGTGGACAAGGCTCACCTTGCCGATAATTGAGCGCACCTTGTTGGACTGGAGGTGGCCGATAAAATGCCACTCAATCGGGCACTCTTCAAGCTGGGGATCCGCGTACTTGTCGAGGAACTCCTGGACGTAGCTCTCCCCAAATTCAATTTGGCCAGCATCGAAAGCCTCACGGACAAGCTCCGCCGGTTTGTGTTTGGATACGGCAATCAGGCGCACCGTGGCGGGGTCTCTTCCCGCCTCAATGCAGGCGCTCTTTATCTGTTCCCGTATTGCCTCAATATTGGATGCAATGCTCTCCATGGTGTGGTAAATCAGGGCTTTGCTACTGGAACAATGGTTTCAATGATGATTGGAGTTATCGGGTTGTCGTTAGGGTCTGTCTTGGCTGCGGCAATTTTTTCGACCACATCCATACCAGCGTCCACGACACCGAAGACGGTGTACTGCCCGTCAAGGTAGGAGTTGTCGCTGTGATTGATATAGAACTGGCTGCCGGAAGAGGCTTTTTGTGGATTGTTGTCTCTTGCCGCTGCAAGGGTTCCCTTTTTGTTGGCATGCTGGATCTCGGCAGGGATACGGGTTGATGGGCCGCCAGTGCCATGCAGCGACCGTTTCTCTTCAAACCGTGACAGCGGGTCTCCGGTCTGTATCATAAAATTCTGAATAACGCGATGAAAGCGAATGCCATCGTAATAATTTTCGCCCGTGAGCTTGACGAAGTTATCGCGATGCAGCGGGGTGTCGTCATAGAGGCTGATGGTAATGTCGCCAAGGTTTGTCTTGATAAGAAACTGTTCAGGCATGGGTATGAAAGTAGTTGTGATTTTAAGTATTACAGGTTACCGGAAATTTGCCAGAGGGAGCGCTGTGCAACGGCAGCTCCTGTGGAGCCTGGATAGTCAGCGATGATTTTTGTATAGAGTTCGGATGCCTTTGCAAGCTGGTTTGCCTGCTGGAAGCTGTTGGCCGCATGGCCCAGGTACTGCGCCTTGAGTGCGCTGTTGTCGGCCTTTTTGGAGGCATCCTGATAGCTCTCTGAGGCGAGTGAAAACTGATTTTTATTGATGTAACAGTCACCAGCGCCAGCAAGAGCCGCCGCAGCCAGATCGTTGTTCGCTATGGAAACGGTTTTGAAGATGCTCAGCGCCTTGTCGTACTCTTTGTTTGAGTAATAAGCGTTGGCAAGAAGCAAATTTGCCATGTTGCCGCTCGGGGTGCCGGTAAACCGGCCTGCATAATCCTCAGCAATTTTTTTCAATCCGGCCATATTGCCTTTGCCGTTGATGGCAACTCCATACTCTCCCCGGTCGAGCAGCGGGGCTATCCGTGAGAGCTGCAGGGCAGCCTCCACTTCACTGATTTTCTGGTGGCGCACCCAAAAGAAGGCTCCGCCCCCAAACAGGAGAAGTACAACAACCAGGCCGATAAGTGCAGTTTTATATTTTATGGCGAAATAGAGAAAATTTTCCTCTGTCGATGGTTTTACACTCTGTTCCATAGGCTTTGTTTCGGGTTTCTGCTTCAGTAAAGTTCGGCCTCCAACCTAAGCAAGTTTGTCTCAATTTCAAAATGATAAGCAGCCAGTTAAAAAGCAGCCACTTTATAACCCCGGTAATCTGAATAATTCATTGGCATTCCGTGCAATTCCGCGAGCTGCATCTTCAAGGGGAATCTCCCTGATGCGGGCGATAGCCTCGGTGATAATCGGGAGATAGGCAGGTTCGTTCCTTTTGCCGCGGTAAGGTACAGGGGAGAGGTAGGGAGCATCGGTCTCCGTGAGGAGATCATCAAGTGAAACGGCTCTGATCACCTCGGGAAGCAGGGATCGCTTGTAGGTGACGGTGCCGGGAATGGAGAGCTTGAATCCTTTGCGGATACACTCTCTGGCGATCTCCGTGTCGCCTGAAAAGCAGTGCATGATGCCGCGCATGGCGGAATGGTTCTCTTCGGAGAGGATGTGAAGCATATCCTCCCAGGCATCGCGGCAATGAATTACTGCGGGCAGGTCAAGTGATTTGGCAAGCCGCAACATCTCCCGGCAGGCATCATGCTGGGCCAGACGGTTGTAGTCGGCGTAGTGGTAGTCGAGGCCAATTTCTCCGATGGCAACAACTTTGGGCAGTACCGCAAGGGCCGAAAGTTCATCAAAAACGCTCGCTTTGATCGGTTGGGCAGCTTCATGAGGGTGAAGACCGACGTTGGCGTAGATAAAATCGACCTCCTGGGCCAGCGCAATCGACTTTTTGCTTGTTGCAACGTCAATTCCCGGATCAATCAGCAGGCTTAGCTGAGCCAGTTTCAGGCGCTCTATGACCTCGTTGCGATCAAGGTCAAATTCAGGAAAGGAGAGGTGGCAGTGAATATCAACGAACATGGTTCTGCAGTGGTTGGTTCCCGTCTGGAAAAACCTTGTTGTGAAAGATAATCAACATGCAGGCTCCGATGGAGATGGCGGAGTCGGCAATATTGAAAATCGGCCAGAGGGAGATATATGTTCCAAAGAGATAGCCGTTATAGAGATCGAAATAGAGGAAGTCCACCACCCGACCAATGGTGAACCGGTCGATCATGTTGCCAATACCTCCGCCGGTAATAAGGGCAAATGGCACAAGAAAGAGGGGACTCCGGTCTTTTGAACGGATGACATAGATGAGCACAGCCATCGTAATGAGGGCGGTCAGGAGGAGGAGTACAATCGGCGGAGCAAATTCAAGGCCAAAGGCAACTCCCTTGTTCTCCGCATACGTGAGCGAAAAGAGGTCAGGAATAATGGAGATACTTTGCCCTGTATCCTTCAAAAAGGTGACTGCCAGCTTTTTTGATGCCTGATCAGCCGCAATGACCAGAAGAACAAGGGAGAAAAACCATTTCATGAGTCGGGGCAATTATTGTTGAATCTCTTGCAGCAGCGCCTCACGAACAGCGCTCACCGGCATGGGCAGACCAGTCCAGAGCGTAAATGCCTTTTCAGCCTGGCCAATCAGCATCTCAATGCCTGATATGGTTGTGGCACCTGCGAGTTTTGCCGCTTGCAGCAGGGGAGTGTCGGGAGGGTTATAGACCATGTCATAAACAATCTGGCCCGGGTTGAGCAATTGACGTTCAAGGGGAATAACCGAGCCGCTGTTGCCTCTGGTGCCAATGGGTGTAGCATTGACAATCACCCGGCACTCCCTGATTTTTTCGGGACTCTCCTGCGGGAGGATGGTAAGCGGATTGCTGTTGTCGTAACCGCTCTCCTCAAGCTGGGAGTGAGCTTTTTGTGTGTCGCGAGCGAAGAGCAGGATCTCTTTCGGGGTGAAAAAACGGTTGAAAGCCTTGATTGCTGCCAGCGAGGCACCTCCAGCGCCAAAAATAGCGACTGTTTTGCCCGTTATACTCTCCCTGTAAGGCAGAAGGGGTGAGGCAAATCCGGCAATATCGGTATTGTGGCCAATGAGTTTTCCGTCTTTATTGACGATGGTGTTGACTGCCCGAATGGATGCTGCCTCTTCGGAGAGTTCATCAAGAAAAGGGAGAACGGTTTTTTTGTAAGGGATGGTGACGCTGAACCCTGCTATACCGAGCGCTCTGGCACCGCGAAGGGCATCCCCGACCAGCTCAGGAGAGGGAATGTTGAAAACGGTATAATGAAACGGCAGGCCAAGCATCCGGCATGCGCTGTTATGAATGAGCGGAGAGTATGAATAGTCGACTGCCCGCCCGAGAAGAGCAAGAATTTTCGTCGCCTGTATCATGAAATACCGAGCATTCGTCTGACGGAATCCTGCTGATAGAGCTCCGGAAAGGTGCTCTGGAAAAGCTCTTTTTTCTCCGGATCAATCTTGAACGCCTTGCTGAGCGCCTTCAGGGTGCTGAGTTTGTCGCCCATGGCAAAATAGGCGGCAGCAATTTCAAAATGGGCATCCGCCGAGAGTGGCTGAAGCTTCAGTGACTGCTCGAGCGCTTCGATTGAGGCATTGACGAGCCCACCCTCCCTGAGGACGATAGCAAAATCAACCCAGATTTGTGGATTATCCGGTTCAAGGATGATGATTGCCCTGTAGGTGGTAATGGACTCTTCGAGCTGGTTGAGGTTATACTCAATCTCAGCCTTCAGCAGCAGAAATTCAACGTTATCAGAGGTTGTTTTGAGTGCCTCCAGTGTTGCCTGGTAAGCATCTTCGTACTCCTCAAGAGCTTCATGGCAGCAGGCAAGCGCAAACCATGCGTCGGCAAATTCAGGGCTGATTCCGATGCAGCGAAGGTAACAGGGGATAGCTTCAGCATATTTCTCAAGCTCTTCGTAGGCTATCCCGAGATTGTAGAGGGCATTGATGTCATCAGGCTCAAATTCAAGCGTTTTTAGGTAGCTTTCGGCCGCCTCTTCAATATGTCCGGTAATGGCAAGCACGTTCGCCCGGTTGTACCAGGCTGAACTGAAATCATCCGAAATGGCGAGCGCCATGTCGTAACAGTCGAGCGCCTCGTCGAAGTGCTTCATTTTGCTCAGCACAAGGCCATTGTTGTACCAGGCATTTATATTGTAAGGATCATGATCAACCGTTTTGCGATAGCACGAGCTGCTCTCATCGAGTTTGTCAAGCACATCCTTGCAGTATGCGAGTTCATACCAGGCATCGGCAAACTCCTGGTCAAGCTCCAGAGCGCTTTCAAAGTCAGCTTCGGCCTCTTCAACCCGCTCAAGCCGCTGCAGAATGATGCCGCGATAGTAGTAGTACTCCTTTTCAAAAGATGGGTCTATCATGCTGTCGTCGATCTCTTCAAGCGCCTCATGGAAACTGCCGGTGTTGAAGTAGCCGAGCGCCAGGTTCAGGCGCATTTCGCTGTCTGAGGGGCTGAAGGCGACGGCTTTCAGAAACGCTTCAAGCGCCTCATCAAAAAAACCGTTCAGTGTCAGGCAGTTGCCAAGAAAAAACCAGCTCTCCGAGTTGCAGGGGGCAATATCGGCGAGACGGCGGGCAACGGCCAGCGCCTCAAGCAGGAATCCATCATCGTTATACTGGCTGATGCGGTCAAGAAGCTCCTCCGAATCGAACATAGAATCCAGACCTTCAAGGTCGGGCTGCTCTTTTCCGCTCTCGCCCGTCGGGTTGTGGCGATCATCGTCGAAAAAATCAGGCATGTTCATAGAGGCGTTAATCAAAAATTGGCATATCAGTCGGTCACATCATTAGTACTAAATATAACAGAATTTTATTAAGAAAAACATTTCAGAGGGCGGGTGATGATATTCATGGACGATAAAAATGGTCGATGGCCTCGGCCACTTTTGCTCCGGCTACCGCTCTCAACTCTTCAATGGTGGCCTTGGCAACACCATCAGTCGAACCGAATTGCTTGAGCAGTTTGAAGGCTGTTTTTTCTCCAATGCCAGCAATGGTCGTGAGCTCTGTCTGCAGGGTTCTTTCGGATCTCAGTTTGCGATGATAGGTGATGGCAAAACGGTGCGCCTCATCGCGCAGTTGCTGGAGCAGTTTAAGCGCCGGGGAGGTTTTCGGCAGATTGAATGGATCTGAAGAGTGTGGGGTGAAGATCTCCTCAATGCGTTTTGCCAGGCCGATAACCGGAATTGAAAGAGCAAGCGAACTCAATGTTTGAAAGGCGGTGTTGACTTGTCCCTTCCCGCCATCGACAACAATAAGATTGGGCAAGGGGAGCTCGGTCGAAAGCGAGCCGCTGTAGCGACGCCGGATCACCTCCCCCATGGCGGCATAGTCGTCAGAGCCTTCAAAGCTTCTCATTTTAAACATGCGATAGTCAGATTTTTTAGCTTTTCCCTTCTCAAAACAGACCATGGAGCTTGCATAATCGGTGCCTTGAAGGTGGGAGTTGTCAAAACATTCGATTCGCTGCGGAAGGGCGGGCAGATGGAGAAGCTCCCTGAGGGCGGTGAGGCCGAAGTGCTCTCGAACAGCTTCGCCCCTCTTCTGTTTCTGGATGAGATACTCCTCAAGATGGTGTCGGGCGTTCTGGCGGCACATTTCGACCAGATGCGCCTTTTCGCCGATTTGTGGTACAATAAAGCGAATCTGTTTTTTCTCCTGCTGTTTTTCGGCGATAAAGGCCCTCAGAGTCTCCTCTTCCTCTTTTCCAATCGGCTCCTGGAGCAGAATTTCATCAGGCACACCTTCAAGAGTTTCGATATAGTATTTTTCAACCACTCTTGCCTGTAGCCCGGCGTCAGTTTCACCGTCAGTATTATTCATATAGATACGCTGTGAGCCAAGCAGTTTCCCCTCCCGTATCTTGAAGATGACGCCGCACCCATCATCCTCTCCTGCGGCAACCGCAAATACATCACGGTCGAGGCGGTCGGCTGCGACTATCTTTTGCCGTTCAGTATATCGTTTCAGGCTGTCGAGCTGCGCTTTTATCTCCCCGGCCTGTTCGAACTTCAGTTCCCTGGCGTGAAGCTGCATGGAATCGGTAAGTGAGCGGATCATGCCGGAGGTTTTTCCCTTCAGCAGTCTGGTGATTTCGTCAATCATTTTGCCGTACTCCTCTTCCGACTGTAGCCCTTCGCACGGCCCCTTGCACTTGTGGATGTGGTAGTCGAGGCAGAGCTTGTATTTTCTGGAAGAAATATTTTCTTCGCTCAGCCGATATTTACAGCTCCGCACGGGAAAAATTGAACCGATGAAATCAAGTATTGAACGGAGTTGACCTGCTTCGGTATAGGGGCCGAACCAGGTAGAGCCATCCCGTCTCCGCTGGCGCGAAAAGATGATTCTCGGGAATGGTTCATTGGTGATGACGAGGTAGGGATAGCTCTTGTCATCTTTCAGGTTGATATTATAGCGCGGCTTCAGCTCCTTGATAAGGTTATTTTCAAGAATGAGCGCCTCTACCTCCGAAGAGGTGATAATGACCTCAAAATCCTCAATATGCGTGACCAGCACCAGCGTTTTGCCAAAGAGTTGCTGCGAATTGCGAAAGTAGGAACGAACCCTGTTGCGCAGATTCTTCGCCTTGCCGACGTAGATTACCCGGCCACTCGCATTTTTGAACTGGTAAACGCCTGGGGAGGTGGGCAGGGTAGTGAGTTTTTCTACGAGCGCCCTTTTTATGTCGGTGCGGGCTGCTAGCTCATCCTGGGTATCCATTGTTTATCAGCGGTTGGTTTGTCCTTTATATGAACGTATGCTTTTCCGGAAAAAGGAAAAGCCGCACTCAAGATGCGGCTTTTCGTGGAGAAAAAGAACAGTTCGTAGTCTCCTGATGCTTATTTGATCACATCATATTCACCCTTGAGCGCAAAAACTCCGAAGATAATCAGGCTGAAGGCGATAATAGGCATCAGAACGACAATCACGATTGACCAGAAAATCCAGTTCTCTTCGCTGGGTTTTGCTGCGATCTCTTTCATGGCTTGCATGATCACCATCGGGACGATTCCTATGCCCATGAGTGACCACACAATTCCGAACAGTTTTTTAATGGCTGACATAATAGATGAAATTAAAAGGTTCTTGGTTACTCAACGTCCATGTTGTTGGTTTTGTTGGAGATGTAGAGCATGCCGATAACAAAGCTGACACTGGCAATCAGTATCGGGTACCAGAGGCCTGCAAGCGGATCCGCAGGCGGAAGACCAGGCGCCGGACGGGTTGCTTCAACAAGACGCGTTGAGATAAGCGGAACCAGACCGCCGAAGACACCGTTGCCAATATGGTAAGGCAGAGACATCGAAGTGTAGCGGATGCGGGTCGGAAAAATCTCAACAAGGAAAGCGGCAATAGGGCCGTAAACCATGGTGACAAAAAGCACCTGTACAAAGACGAGGCCGATCATCTTGTAATAGATTGCCTGAGGCAGGGTTGTTTCCTTTTTGGTTTCAGGCTTCAGCTTGCCTGCAGCAGCAAGTTCAGCTTTTTTGGCTGCGTCAAGCGGAACAGTCTCATTTTTGGTCTCTTTGTAGGTTGTACCATCGGCGAAGGTTTTTTTCGTCACTGTTGTTGTAACATTGTCCGTGCCCTTCACAGCCTCTTTTATTTCAACAGTTGTCTTCTCTACAACTTCTGTTTTCGTTTTGAGATCGGCTTCATTGTACATCACGGTATAGATAGGCCTGTAGGCAATAACGGCAATAATCATGCCAGCCATCATGATGTACTTGCGACCGATTTTGTCGGAGAGCGCACCGAAGACAATAAAGAAGGGAGTGCCGATGAGCAGGGCAATCGAAATGATCAGGTTACTCTGCACAAACTCAACGTTACAGGCATTCTGCAGGAAGGAGAGCGCATAGAACTGACCGGTGTACCAGACAACACCCTGACCTGCAGTTGCGCCAAGCAGCGCAATAAGCACCATCTTCAGGTTATCCTTTTGCTTGAAGCTTTCAGCAAGAGGGTTTGCAGAGGTTTTGCCCTCTTTTTTCATCTTTACAAACATCGGTGATTCAGACATCTTCATGCGGATAAAGACCGAAACTCCGACAAGAAGCGATGAAAGGATGAAGGGAATGCGCCATCCCCAGTCAGAGAAAGTCTCGACACCAAGTGTCTGTCGGACAATAAGAATCACGCCGAGTGCAAGAAAGAGGCCTAAAGTCGCTGTTGTCTGGATAAAGCTGGTCCAGAATCCCCGATGGCCTGCCGGAGAGTGTTCTGCGACATAGGTAGCCGCGCCACCGTACTCACCTCCAAGAGCCAGACCCTGCAGTAATCGTAAAACAAAGACAATCGCCGGTGCAAAAAATCCGATCGTTTTATAACCGGGAACAAGACCGATGGCAAATGTTGAACCACCCATAATCACCAGGGTCACAAGAAAGGTGTACTTCCGTCCAATAATATCACCAAGGCGCCCGAAGAAGAGTGCGCCGAACGGCCTGATGACAAAACCGGCAGCAAAAGTAGCCAAGGTGGCAAGCAGTGCCGCTGTCGGGTTATCCTTCGGGAAAAACTGTTCTGAGATAATTTTCGCAAGAGTACCGAAAATATAAAAGTCATACCACTCGATGAGTGTTCCTACCGAAGATGCAGCAATAACCCGCCGGGTGCTTGAGACCTCTTCGGTTTGGGAAACGTTTCTGACATTTTGTGCCATAAATGTTTTCTTTTATTGTTAAGAAAAAATGGGTTGCGCCACTGCTCGTGCCGATGCTTCTAAATGCAGCGTTTACTTAGCTGATAAATTCGTGCTCGTTCTCCTTGACGACCAGCACCGGGCAGGGAGCTCGGCGTATCACATGTTCCGCCACACTCCCGAGGAGCATACGCTTGAGTCCTCGACGGCCGTGCGATCCCATAATGATAAGATCAGCTTCCTGTCGTTTTGCATAGTCAAGAATACACTCTTCTGCAAATCCTTCGTAGATGACATAATCAGCCACAATGCCAGCCATGTCCTCCTCCTTTATCAACTCAATTAGTTTCTGCTCCTCTTCGGCTCGCTCCTTCTCAAGCCCGCGTGAATAGGTGATTGTTGGGTCATTCTCGATAACGCCGACCAGGAAGACCTTTCCCGCAGCGAGCCTTGCAAACTCGTTTGCATATTGCAGCGACTTGCGCGACAACTCGGAGAAATCAACCGGGCAGATGATTTTTTTAATGGTAATCATAGTCCGCTGTTGTGTTGAGGTTATTGAAATACAGTTCTTTAATGGAACGCACTTGAAGATATAAAAAAAAAACCGCAGTTTCCTACGGCTTTCTTGATAAAGAGAGAGTAATTTAGAAGGTTACGGTTGCGTAGAGTTCACCACGAAGCTGGTCGTTTGGAGTTGTGGTTGCTCCGGCAATATCTTTTCCGCTTGCACGGTATCTCAGGGTTGGGGTCACATTGACATTGGCCGAACCAGTTGATGTTTGATGAACCTTGACGTTGTACTGTGCCCATACAAAGACGTTTTGGTAGGTTGTGTTGGCCAGTTTGTCGTTGGTGTGGTTGTAGTCAACCCATGCCATGACAGGGCCTGATTCACCTTTCAGTCTGAGGAGGTAGCCGTTGTAGTGGATGTTTGCCGTAACCAGGGGAGCGGCAGCAGTAACCCCCTTGCTGTCCTTGCATAAGGTGTAGAAGGCGCTGATGCCGATTTTGGAACTACCTGACGGGATCGTTGCGTTAGCCCCAAAGGTGTTCGGTGAAATTTTCTGGTAGACAGCTCCCTGTACATCGGTCAAAGAGATGAGAGCCTGAGGTTCAATCGTTACGTCGCCAAGTTTGTTTTTGTAGGAGAGATGCAGTGCATAGCCGTCGTTGAGGAGCCCGTCGCCTGTAGCCGCAGTGTTTCCCGATGTTGAATTGTTGTCAAGCACAACAAGCGTGGTATTGATATCGCCATCGCCAACTTTCGTGCTGTAGTTGAAACCAAATAAGCGGTCGAAGTTATAGGTTGCCACCGGAATGTCAACAGCATAGATCCCGAGAGCGGTAGGGACGGCATAAAAAGCAAGGTCAAAAATCGGATTGTTAACGCTGTTGAGAGGAATACGGCCAATTTTGTACTGGCAAGATCCCTCAGTGCGTCCAAAGTAGAAGTTTGATATCTGAAGATTATATTTTTCAACATTGTTCGTGACACCGGTTGCAGAAACAGGAACGCCACTTACGGTCCCCCATCCACCTGCAACGTCCTCATTCTGTGCCATTGCATTGAAGAAATAACCATCGCCAAGGTCAGCCGCTGCTTTCAGACGAATTTTATACTGATATTTGACGTCGTCCACAAGTGAATTACTGTTAAATTCGGCCCTTGCACGGATGCCAGCATCACCGCTGAATTTCAATCCAACTGATCCAACTGATGCAGGTGAT
Organism: uncultured Chlorobiaceae bacterium; assembly: GCA_903994635.1. Lineage (GTDB taxonomy): Bacteria > Bacteroidota > Chlorobiia > Chlorobiales > Chlorobiaceae > Chlorobium. Next base: position 30,244 of record CAJEXQ010000014.1, on the reverse strand, counting down.
TCGGCTGACGCAGGTGATGCGTATGAGAGTACTGCGAAAATCGCAGCAAGTGACAGCATTTTTTTCATCTCTTTTTCTCCATTAGGTTTTGTGTGGTAATCAGAAAAAACGTTTCATCCCCTAAGAACAGATGCTGACGAAGATGAATTTTTTTTTCGCACGAGCGCAATATAATAAATATTTCAGTTAACAAGCAAGGCTGTTTTTTTGCTCTTCAAAAATCGATAATGATCCCTGCTGTGATATAGCTCTCTGGATGGTAGAAGTACATGCCCTGGCGGCTGATGCCGGAATAGTAGTTGCAGGCCATTCTGACCTTTTCAAGGCCGATGTTGTCGAGGCGCTTGCCTGCTTGCAGGTTCCAGGTTCCCCGGTGTCCTCTTGTTGCCTCAAGTGATGGCTGCCATATTGGTAACAGTTTAAAATCTGCAGCAATATAGGTGTTGCCGGGAGTGGAGATTTCAGCCCCGGCCTGAAATGTGTGTGGATTGATGCCCTCCGGGAGCGTGTGGTAGAGATACTGATAGCCAGCATATACCCGGTGGCCCGGTGAGCTGAGCGCCAGAACGAGATTCACAAATTCACGGCTGTAGGTGAAGGGAATCGTTCCCGCCCAGTCGTCCTGCCGGATCCACTGGTTGTTTTCAGCATCGTAGTGGCCATCTTCAAAATGGGCTGAGATGTGGCTTAATCGCACTTTTGCACTGAATTCATTGAAAGGAAGCCTCTCATTTTGGAAGGGCTTTTTCCAACTGGCGTTGATGCCGAAAAGATAATCGACAGCATCAACAGGGAATTTGAATTCATTGCTTCGTTTAAGTCGTGAGTAGGTGCCAAAATCAACACCTGCGGCAAATTCCCGATCGTTGCTCTGGTAGAGGTCGGCAGATGATCCGATATCGAGTTGCAGAGAGCGTTCGTTCAGTGATGGCATCACTGCAATTCGTGGTTCCAGCGGGTCTGCCAGAAGCGGAGCAAAGATCGTTTTGGATGCCGGTTTCTGCAGCGGTTCTGCCGTAGCGTTACCAGGAGACACAAGGTGTGATGCGGCCAGCATGAAAACTGTAGCAGAAAGAGCATTGATGCGTTTCACTGTGCTTGAAGGTTTTTTGTTCATGGCAATAACGGTTTTATGGGGCAAGCAGGGTTTTCAGCACTGCCATGCGGATGGCTACGCCATTGGTAACCTGTTCAAGCAACATGCTTCTTGAATAGCCCGGCGGTTGTATGCGATCGGCAACATGGCTTGATATCTCAATCTCCCGGTTGATTGGCCCCGGATGAAGCACCAGAAGATGTTTCTGTATCCGCTCAAGGCGTTCGTCAGTAAGACCGTAATAGAAGGAATACTCTTCAAGGGATGGCAGGTATCCACCTGTTGCACGCTCAAGTTGCAGGCGAAGCACAATTGCTGTGTCGGCCCATGCAATGGCGCGATCAAGGTTGGTGAAAAGGGTAACACCAAGTTTGTCGGCATCGGGTGGCATAAGGGTGACCGGGCAACAGAGCCCAACTTCAGCACCAGCCGTAAGGAGACCATAGATATTGGAACGGGCGACGCGACTATGGAGAACATCGCCGATAATGATGACCCTGAGCCCCTCAATTTTACCAAAATAGTCGCGCAGGGTAAACATGTCGAGCAGCGCTTGTGTAGGGTGCTCATGCGATCCGTCGCCAGCGTTGATGACATTTTTGGAGGTTATTGCCGTAACAAAATCCGCAGATCCCGAAGAGGGATGGCGCAGCACAAAGGCATCCATCTGCATTGCTTCAAGGTTTTTGATGGTGTCGCCGAGGGTCTCTCCCTTGCTGACGCTGCTTGAGGAGGCGCTGAAATTGAGTGTTCCAGCTCCGAGGTGACGGGCAGCTATCTCAAAGGAAAATCGGGTTCGGGTTGAATTTTCAAAAAAAACCAGAGCAATGCGTTTATTACGAAGAGAGGGTTCAAAGGAGGGATTTTCAGTGGTCAACTCTTTTTTAAACCCTGTGGCCATGTCGAGTAGTTTGGTAATTTCGCAGGCCGGGAGATTGCATAATCCTGTAAGGTGCTTCAATTCTTGCTGTTATTTGCTGCGTTTCAGGAAGAAATTTTTCAAATGTACAATAAAAATTGATGATGATGAACTACCTTGGGGAAGTGGGCAGTAATCAGTAGTCAGTAGGGAGCCGTGTGGAGGTGCTGCATATTGGTCGCTAATTGTGCTAGTTTTTGGAAATGATTATTTTCTTGAGTTATGCACGAGATGAGTATAGCGATTTCAATCGTTGAAGCAGTAGAAACAAAAGCACGAGAAGAGGGTGCCGCAAGAGTTTCGGGAGTTGATCTGCTTGTCGGAAAACTTGCTGGCATTGAACCAGAGTCATTGAAATTCTGTTTTTCAGCGGCAGCAAAGGGGACGCTTGCCGAAGAGGCGCTGCTTGCTATTGAGGAACCGGAAGGAACAGGCGAGTGCGGGGAGTGTGGCATGACTTTTCCTGTTAATTTTTATTATGCAGAGTGCCCCGGTTGTCGTTCACTGCGGATAAAAATTATCTCGGGTGAGGAGTTTTTGATTCAATCAATAACCATAGAAGAAGAGGGAGAGTAACAGAATGTGCGATACCTGCGGTTGTTCGGATGGTAGCGGGGCAGTGCTCCGTAAACCCGGCGAGAGCGATTATCATCTTCATGTCAGCGACGGCACCCATGAGCATACCCCTTCGCATACCGGTGAGGAACATCACTCTTCAGCCAATGTCCAAGAGGGGAGCCACAATCATGGGCATGGGCATCATCACCATGAAGGGAGCAGCCGGAAGATTGTGCTCGAACAGGATGTTCTTCAGAAAAACAATCTTCTTGCCGAAAGAAATCGGGGATATTTTGAGGCGAGGCACATTTTTGCCCTGAATTTTCTCAGCTCTCCGGGCTCGGGAAAAACCACTCTGCTCGAAAAAATTATTCCACTCCTGCAACAGCGCATTCCGGTCGCCGTTATTGAGGGTGACCAGCAGACCACCAATGATGCCGACCGTATCCATGCCCTTGGCGTGCCGGTGATCCAGATCAATACCGGTTCAGGATGTCATCTGGATGCTTTGATGGTGAACCGTGCGGTCAAGGAGCTTGATCTACAGGATAATTCCCTGCTCTGTATCGAGAATGTCGGAAACCTTGTCTGCCCGGCTCTCTTCGACCTCGGCGAAGCCCTGAAGGTGGTGATTATCAGTGTGACGGAGGGCGACGACAAGCCGATGAAGTATCCGACCATGTTTCATGAGGCCGATCTCTGCATTCTCAACAAGATCGACCTGTTGCCTTATGTTGAGTTTGATGTGGCGAAGTGTCGGGAGAATGCCATGCGGGTTAACCATCATCTGGAGTGGTTTGAGGTATCGGCGAAAACTGGTGAGGGGCTTGCGGTTTGGCTGGAGTGGCTCAAAAAGAGATTGTTACACCATTGAACACTCAGGGGGAGGCTCGGCGGCGTCTGCTGGTTAACGGGATTGTACAGGGGGTCGGGTTCAGGCCATTTGTCTACCGTATTGCTGTCGAGTCAGGGCTGAAAGGGTTTATTTGCAATACCCCGTCAGGTGTTGTGATTGAGGTACAGGGCCCTGCCGAGCGTCTCGACAAATTTTATTGTGCACTGCAGAGCGACCCTCCACCGCTTGCCCGCATTGAGGCAATCGAAGAGAGCGCCATTGAATGCGTTGTGGAGGAGGGATTTTCCATTGGGGATTCGAGCCATGGCGCCGAGGTTGAGACACTCATTCCACCTGATATTGCTCTTTGCAGCGATTGCCGCCGTGAACTTCTGGATCCTGTAAATCGTCGTTTTCGCTACCCCTTCATCAACTGCACCAATTGCGGCCCTCGTTACACCATAGTTAAGAGCCTCCCTTATGACCGCTTATCTACCTCAATGCACTCTTTCACGTTGTGCCCGGAGTGTGAGCGCGAGTATCATGATCCTTTCGACCGCCGTTTTCATGCCCAGCCCAATGCCTGCCCGGTGTGTGGCCCTGCACTTGTGCTGCTTGACGCGGCTGGTTTGCCGATGATGGTGGGTGATGTGGCGCAGACCAATTGTCACCCTGAGTTTGCAAAGCCGTTGACGGGTGATGCTGTGACAGAAGCTGTTGTGTTGATTAAACAGGGGTATATTCTTGCTCTGAAGGGAGTTGGAGGTTTTCATCTTGCTGTTGATGCCAGTAATGAGAGTGCGGTAAGGAGGCTCCGGGAGCGAAAGGGGCGTGAAACAAAGCCTTTTGCGGTGATGATGCGCGATATCGTTCAGGTCAGGAGCTGCTGCGAAGTCAATGAGGGTGAGCTTGCTGCCTTGATGTCAGCGGAAGCCCCCATTGTGCTCCTCAACAAGAAAATGGGCAGTCCGCTGGCGCCATCTGTAGCTCCGGGCTACGATCGACTTGGTGTCATGCTTCCCTATACTCCATTGCATGCCCTGCTCTTCGAATCGGGGCCCGCCCTGCTGGTGATGACCAGTGCAAATTTCAGCGAAGAGCCCATTGTCAACGATAATGATGAAGCGCTCTTGCGCCTCACAGCCATTGCGGATGCTTTTTTGCTCCATAATCGCCCCATCTATCTTAAGTGCGACGATTCGGTAACCATCCACCTTTCAGGAGAACTTCGCCATATCAGGCGGAGCAGGGGATATGTGCCAGCGCCGATCACTCTCAGGGAAGGGGGGGCAACGGTGCTTGGAACCGGAGGAGAGCTTAAAAACACCATTACCCTGTTGAAAGGCACCCATGCGCTGATGAGCCAGCATATCGGCGACATGAAAAACTTTGAGGCCTACCGCCATTTTGAGTACGTTGTTGAGCACTTGCAACATCTTTTTCAGGCTACACCGGAGCTTGTGGTGCACGATCTTCATCCTGGATATATGACGACGCAATGGGCACAACACCAGAATATTCCATTACTTGGCGTTCAGCACCATCATGCCCATCTTGTTGCTTGCCTCGCTGAAAACAGGGAGGAGGGGCCTGCCATCGGGCTGATTCTTGATGGTACCGGCTACGGAACCGATGGCACGATATGGGGTGGCGAGCTGCTGATCGGCGATGCTTCCGGAGTGGAACGCTTTGCCTCACTGGAGTCTATGCCGCTGCCGGGTGGTGATGCGGCGGTCATGCAGCCATGGCGTCTGGCGCTTGGTTATCTTCACAGAAGCTGCGTCGATATGCCCGAGCTGCCATTTATGAAAGGGAGGGAGATTGCGCCGGTTCTTGAGCTGCTCGAAAAAAAGGTGAACATTGTTGAAACATCAAGCTGTGGCCGACTTTTCGATGCCGTCGCCGCGCTCTGCAACCTGCGGGGGAAGATCACCTATGAAGGAGAGGCTGCCATAGTGCTGATGCATGCAGCGAATGGGGCTGTGGGAGATAAAAAGTTTCGCTACGCCCTGAACGGCGCACTACAGCCAGGAAAAACTATTGATAAAGAGGAGCCTCAGCAGCAAAAAAAAGGCCGCTGGATAATGATGGTGTCGCCAATTATTCAGGATATTGCCACTGCCTTGCAACAAGGGATGCCAGTCACTGAAATCAGCCAGAGATTCCACCGCACTCTGATAACCTGCTTTCTGGAGATAATTGGCAAAGCTGCCAAAGCTGCCAGCATGAAAACAGTAGTACTGAGCGGAGGGGTTTTTCAGAACGAGCTTCTCTTTATTACCTTGTTGCATGAACTGCAACAGGCAGGCTACAAAGTGCTCACCCACGCAAAAACTCCCGCCAACGACGGCGGTCTTTCGCTTGGCCAGGCGATTATCGGGCGCAATTACCTCAAAGGTATTCGTTAAGAAGTCCTGTAGTTTTTTATAATAAGTCCCATATATCATATTTCACCGATTCCTCCTATCGTTCAAAAAAAATTTGAACCCATGTGCCTCGCCATCCCCGGAAAACTTCTCGAATGTACCACGGAAAATGGTCTCAAGATGGGTACCATTGACGTGAACGGTTCAAAAACAAGGGCTTGCCTTGAATATGTGCCCGATATCAAGGTGGGCCAGTACACCATTGTACATGCCGGATTCGCCCTGAAAATTATTGACGAAGAGGAGGCCGCCGAAAGCCTGAAGCTCTGGCAGGAACTGATCGACAGCGGAGCTTTTCAGCCCGACGAAGAGCCACCCCTTCCGGAATCTCTGTGACACCGACCCCAATGAAATATATCGATGAATACCGTGATCCGGAGCTTGCCCGGAAGCTTCTTGACGAGATTCGGAGAAAAGCAACCCGGCACTGGACAGTCATGGAGATTTGTGGCGGGCAAACTCACTCCATTATCCGCAACGGCATTGACCAACTGCTGCCAGAGTGCATTGAACTGGTACATGGCCCAGGGTGCCCGGTCTGCGTGACGCCCCTTGAATCCATAGAGCGGGCTCTCGCCATCGCCGGACGGGAAGAGGTGATATTTACCAGTTTCGGCGATATGTTGCGGGTGCCCGGCAATTCAAGGGATCTCTTAATGGTGCGCAGTGAGGGCGGAGATGTTCGCATTCTCTTTTCACCACTCGAGGCCCTGCAGATTGCCCGCGACAACCCTTCAAAAGAGGTGGTATTTTTTGCCGTCGGCTTCGAGACGACCGCGCCAGCCAATGCCATGGCGGTCTGGCAGGCTAATCGAGAAGGGATTGAAAATTTCAGTGTTCTGGTGAGCCAGGTGATGGTTCCTCCAGCCATGCGGGCAATTCTCTCATCGCCGGGGAACCGCGTTCAGGGTTTTCTTGCCGCAGGCCACGTCTGTGCAGTAATGGGTTACCAGGAGTACGAGCCAGTCGCCCGAGAGTTTCAGGTGCCTATAGTGCCGACCGGATTTGAGCCGGTTGACCTGCTTGCAGGAATTCTGAAAACCGTCGAGCTGCTTGAAGAGGGAAGGGCTGAGGTGGTGAACCGCTATGGGCGGGTGGTGAGCCGTGAGGGCAACCGTGTCGCTCAGGAGATTATCAATCAGGTTTTTGAGGTGACCGATCGTCAGTGGCGCGGGATTGGCCTTATTGCTGGCAGCGGCCTTGGCCTCAGGGAAGCGTTTGCGCGGTACGATGCTGAAAAAAAGTTTAATGTCGCCCATATCCGGGCCGAAGAGTCATCACTCTGCATGAGCGGAAGTGTTCTGCAGGGGATGCTGAAACCCGGCGGCTGTCCCGCCTTTGCCAGAGAGTGCACACCGGAGCATCCGCTCGGTGCCACCATGGTCTCCTCCGAAGGGGCCTGTGCCGCCTATTATAACTATCACCTCAAGTAACCATGACAATCACACCACTCTGCCCCGCTCCCATTATGCAGCACGAAACTGTCCAGATGGCCCATGGCGCCGGGGGGCGGTTATCGCAGGCACTCATGCAGCGGATATTCATGCCTCATCTCCACAACACCTTTCTTGATCTTCTTGACGATCAGGCGAAGCTCGACCTTCCGCCAGGGCGAATCGCCTTTACTACCGATACCTACGTGGTGAGCCCGATGTTTTTTCCCGGTGGCAACATTGGAGAACTCGCCATCAATGGCACCGTTAACGACCTTGCTGTCGGCGGGGCAAAGCCTCTTTACCTCAGTGCAGGCTTTGTGCTCGAAGAGGGGCTTCCACTCTCAGAACTCGAGCTTATCGTCAAGAGCATGGCTGAAGCCGCCCGTCAAGCAGGGGTGATGATTGTGACTGGTGACACCAAAGTGGTTGGCAAAGGGCAGTGCGACCGGATATTCATCAACACTTCAGGAATCGGCATCATCAGGGAGGGAGTCAACCTCTCCTGCCGCAACCTCAAACCAGGCGACAGCATTATCCTTTCAGGAACGGTTGGCGACCACGGGATGGCCATCATGACCTCCCGCGAAGGGCTCTCATTCCAGTCGCGGATAACGAGTGACTGTGCTGCACTCAACAGCATGATTGGTGCCATTCTTGATGTCGCCCCCACCTCAATTCATGCCATGCGCGACCCTACCAGGGGAGGCGTTGCCGCAACCCTGAACGAACTTGCCTCCTCCTCCTCAATGGGTATTGCAATCAACGAAATAACTATCCCGGTAAAACCAGAGGTGCGGGGCGCCTGCGAACTGCTTGGCATCGATCCCCTTCACGTCGCCAACGAAGGAAAACTTGTCGTGGCTGTGGCCGCCGAAGAAGCAGAGAAGGTTCTCCGCACGATGCACTCCTCTGAACATGGAAGGGGTGCCGTCATCATTGGCTCAGTCGTTAACGATCACCCCGGCATGGTCGTCATGCTTACCGCGTTCGGCAGCCGCCGCATCATCGACCTCCCCCTCGGCGAACAACTTCCCCGCATCTGCTGATCAACTTCTCCGCAGGTTGCTGTTCAGTCGATAGCAGTTTTATAGATCACGTAGCCAACACCGAGAAAAAGCAGATTCGGCAGCCAGGCAGCAAGCGCCGGGTCCATAACTCCCTGGTTTCCCGCCATCAGAATGGTTTTTTGCAGGGCGAGATAGAGAAAACCGGCAAAAAGCGATATGGTTATTTCAGTGGCAAGCCCACCCCGCTTTTTTTTTGCAGAAAGCGGCACACCAATGAGAATAATGATGAGGGAACCGAATGGCATGGATAATTTGTTGTGAAATGATACCATAGACCTCTCCATTCCGGAAAAACCAGCGTTTTCCTTTTCAGCAAGAAAGCGGTAATGGCGGAAAATGTCCATCTCATCCGGTTGCAGATTGAACTCTTTGAGGGTGTGCGGCGAGAGTGCCAGTTTTACCGGTTTTGACGGCACGAAAGAGAACTCCTCATGGGTTCCTGCAAACAAACGGGTTGAAACGTTCTGCATGATCCACTCTCCCCTTGCCGGATTATAGTGCATTGATTCTGCATCTATACGCGAGGTGAGGTGGGCACCAGTGAGCTCCTCAATGGAGACCGCAGAGAGAGTCAAGCGGTCAGGATCAAGAGTTCCTATTGATATTATCCGGTTCCCCGGTTCCATAAGATGAATATTATGGTTCTCTTTCTGTGAGTCTTTTTTGACGAAATATCGTTCTTCAAAGAGGTGAGTTTCGCGGAATGCTGCGGGGGCTATCCAGCAGGCGTTGAGCAGATTCATCGCCAGAATGAGCATGCCGCCAGCAAAAAAAGGGATCAGCAGTTGCCGCATACTCACACCTGCGGAGCGAATTGCCGAAAGTTCACTTGAAAGGGAGAGTTTGCCGGAAACAAGTATTGAGGAGAGCAGCGTGCTGATTGGGGAGGTGATCAGGATGGTGGCTGGAATGGTCAGAAAAAAAAAGCGGGCAACCTCCTGCGGGCTGAGGTGGTTGTCCATCAGGGCATCAAGTCGTTCGACCATGGTGACCAGAATGAACAGGCCGACAAAGGCCGTAGAAGAGAAAATAAATGATTTCGCAAACTGCCTGAATATGTACTTGTCGAGAATTTTCATGGACATATCCAGGCAGGTGTGCAGCAAAAGGGTGGATTAATAGCCAAAAATATCATTAACCATCAGCTCTTTGACGGTGCCATACTTTTGCAGGGTCTTCATGTCAAGATTCTTTTTGTTGCCGAGCACCAGCATGACATGTTTTTTGTTGTTGAAATGGTTCTTGTGAAACTCTTCAACATCGGAGAGTGTCATGAGCCCCGCTCCCTTATAAATATCTTCTCTGATATCATGGTCATGCCCCATGCGGAGCGCCTCTTCGTAATTGAAAAGTACCTCTGTTTTTGTCAGTCGTTCGGTCGAAATTTTCTGCAGAATGCCGGTTTGTGCTGCGGTAAACAGTTTTGGTGATTTTGGCAGCTCTTTCATCAGGTTGCTGATTCCATCAAGTGCTTCGGGAAGTTTATCTGCCTGGGTGCCGATATAACTGACGATATAGTTGTGCTCTTTCTTCTGTTTCGGAGTCTTGAAAACGGAAAAGACCGAGTAGGCAAGCGCTTTAGCCTCACGAAGTTCCTGAAAGACTACTGATGACATTCCGCCACCATAATATTCGTTGAAAAGGGTTGCCAGTGGCACAATGGACGGATCGTAGAACTCGTCTCTGGTCAACAGAATGACCTCTGCCTGCGTCATATCGTAGTCAACGACATAGACAAGATTCTCGTTTTGCTCAAGATCTTTGTAAGGGTCGTTCGTGGGCGGAGTTTTGAACGATTCGGGATAGCGGCGAACCGAACGGAGTTCACCGAGCACCTCCACTGAAGAGGCTGGCCCGTAGTAAAGCACCCGATGGCGGTAGTGCAAAAGCGACTGCAACTCATCAAGCAACTCCTTTGAGGTCACCTTTTCAAGCGCACTGTTGCTGAGGACGTTGGTGAATGGCGAAACCAGCCCGTACTTGCCGTAACTCGCCATGGCTTCAAAGAGAATTTTTTTCTTCGAGAGTTTGTCGTCAGCCCGCTCTTTAATTACTCCTGCTTTCAGCTTTTCAAGAGCCTCTTCATCTGGCCGTGTATCAACCAGAAGTTTTTCAAGCAGCCGTATGGCGGCGGCTGAGTTTTTCTGCAGCCCGGAGAGCTTCAGATAGACGTAATTGTCGGAGGTAAATGCCGAAAAGCTTGCTCCGATCTTGTAGAGTTCCTGACTGAACTCTTTTGGGGTGAGGTCGGAGGTACCAAGATAGGAGAGGTAATCGAGCGCCAGATCTATTTTTTTGCTGTTATTTTTCCCGATATCGAAGACATAGTAGAGCGAAAAAAGCTCGTTTTCACTGTTGTGCAGGTAGTGCAGCTTTATGTCAGGATTGATGTCAAAAAACCCGATATCCTTTTTATAGTCAAGAAAGGATGGTTGGGTTGATTCAGTTTTCTGGGCCAAAAGTTTTTCAGCAAAATGTGACGATGTATCCCTGTTGACCGTTAACGGCGTGATTGGTGGTTTCTGGATTTTCGTCTCACTTTTTGGAGTGCCGTGCTCTTTGTAAATGGTGACATAGTTGTTGCTGTAGTGCTTTCGTGCAAACTCCACGAGCCTCTCTTTGGTAATCTTCTGAAGTCGCTCAATCTGACTGGCATGCTCCGGCCACGGCATGCCCCAAACAAAGGCATCGACATAAGCCTCAACCCGTCCGCGGTTGGTTTCGTAAAGTTTGAGTTGTTCGATTTTCAGGTCATTGATTGCCGCTTCAAGCAGCCAGTCGGGGAACTTCCCCTCCTTGAGAAGTTCAAGCTGGCCGAGCAGCTTCTCTCTTATCTCGTCAAGGCTCTGCCCCTCCCTCGGTTTTCCGCTCAGGATGTGAGCGGAGTAATCTTTCATCATAATCAGCATCGAACCGGCATCAAGCACCTTCTGCTGCTGGTTCAGGTTGAGATCAATCAGGCCAGCAGTATGGTTGAACAACACCTTGTCAACAAGGGTTAGATAGTCGGCATCGGAGCTGTTGATTCCATTGAACCTGAATCCTATGACCAGCTCTTCAGATTCAGGCCCTTTCACCTTGGTGACCAGCGGTTTCGTGACGGCCTCTTCCACACCTGGCGTAAAGATTGGTATATCTTTTGGTTGCAGCACTGAAAACTTTTCGTCAATTAGCTTGATGGCCGCATCCGGATCGAAATCGCCAGCGATACAGAGCGCCATATTGTTCGGCACATAGTAGGTGCGGTAGTAATCAATGACATTTTTGATTGATGGATTTTTCAAATGCTCGGCCTTGCCGATAGTGGTCTGGGTGCCGTAGGTGTGTTTTTGAAAGAGCCCGGCAAAGAGATTTTCCCAAATTTTGCGGCTGTCACTGTCCATGGTCATGTTCTTCTCTTCATAAACAGTTTCAAGCTCGGTATGAAAAAGCCGCATGACCGGATTGCGGAACCGCTCCGCCTCGATGCTGAGCCACTGGTCAAACTTGTTTGAGGGAATATCGTTGATATAGACGGTCTGTTCAACCCATGTGTAGGCATTGGTGCCCTGGGCGCCGATGGAGCTGAGCAGCTTGTCGTACTCGTTGGGAACAGTAAAAGTAGCAGCTACGTTTGAAAGCGTGTCGATCTTCTTGTAAATAGCAGCCCTCTTCTCAATGTTTGCCGTTGAGCGGTACTGCTCATAAAGCTCCGAAATCTTTTCAAGCTCGACATGCTCTTTTTCATAGTCAAGAGAGCCGAGGGAGTCCGTTCCCTTGAAGAGCATGTGCTCAAGATAGTGGGCAAGCCCTGTTGTCTCTGCCGGGTCATTCTTGCTCCCCGCACGGACGGCAATGGAGGTGTAAATTCGCGGCTCGTCATGGTAAGGACTCATGTAGACCGTCAGGCCGTTTTTGAGTGTATAGATTCTGGTGTGGAGAGAATCGCCGGGAACGATCGTGTATTGATATGGCTTGACGGTGTTCATCATGGGTGTACAGGAGGTTAAATGCAAAAAAAGTATCCCGATGGTGAACATGGGGATACCGCGTTTCATCAACAGTCGAAAATTTACCGGCATCAAAAACAAGATAATAATGGGACTAATAGTGCAAAAATGCAAACAAATAGCCGATTTACCGTTTTACAAACAGAAAAGAAAATCAGCAATCCTGAATGTTACGTATATTATGGAGCAAGAACTAACAGAGAGTTATAATATGTTTTTTTGAGGTCTCAAAGTTCTCAGCGGGTGTTGATAGTACAAGCACTTGCGGGGGCGGTCTGCTGGTAGCCCGTGGGGTAAAAACATCAAGAAGGGAGTGTTGTTAAATGGAAGATTGGGTTGGCGGAACATACAAGCTTGTCAGTCCTTACAGCCCGGCGGGGGACCAGCCAAAGGCCATTGAGGCGCTCATTGACGGAGTGCGGTCAGGGAATCCCTACCAGACGCTGCTTGGTGTGACCGGCTCCGGAAAAACCTTTACTATCTCCAACGTCATTACCCAGGTCAACAAGCCGGTGCTGGTCATGAGCCACAACAAGACGCTTGCGGCTCAGCTCTATGGTGAACTCAAACAGTTTTTTCCGGATAATGCGGTCGAATACTTTATCAGCTACTACGATTTTTATCAGCCTGAAGCTTACCTTCCCTCGCTCGACAAGTATATTGCCAAAGACCTCCGTATTAACGACGAGATAGAGCGGCTGCGACTGAAGGCTACCAGCTCCCTGCTCAGCGGCAGGAAGGATGTTATTGTGGTCAGCTCGGTCAGTTGCATATACGGCCTTGGCTCACCTGAAGACTGGAAAGCGCAGATTATCGAACTCCGTTCCGGGATGGAGAAGGATCGGGATGTTTTTTTGAAAGAGCTGATTGCGCTTCACTTCATTCGTGATGATGTTCAGCCCACCTCCGGCAAATTTCGGGTGAGAGGTGATATTATTGATCTTGTGCCCGCGCATGATGAGCTTGCCCTCCGGATTGAGTTCTTTGGCTCTGAAATTGAATCAATCCAGACCTTTGACATTCACAGCGGAGAAGTACTTGGTGTCGAAGAGTATGCCTTTATCTATCCTGCCCGGCAGTTTGTTGCCGACGAGGAGAAGCTCAAGGTGGCCATGTTTGCCATAGAAAATGAACTTGCCGAGAGGCTGAACTATTATCGTTCAGAAAATCGTCTTCTTGAGGCGCGCCGCATCGAAGAGCGCACCCGCTACGATCTTGAAATGATGAAGGAGCTTGGCTACTGTTCCGGCATTGAAAATTACTCAAGGCACCTTTCAGGTCGTCCTCCGGGTGAGCGTCCCTGCTGCCTGCTCGACTACTTTCCTCCTGACTTTCTTGTTGTCATTGACGAATCGCATGTGACGCTTCCGCAGATACGCGGCATGTACGGTGGGGATCGTTCCCGTAAAACCATTCTGGTTGAGCATGGCTTCAGGCTCCCCTCAGCGCTCGACAACCGTCCACTTCGCTTTGAGGAGTTTGAGGAGATGGCGCCACAGGTTATCTGTGTAAGCGCAACTCCAAGCGACCATGAGCTGCTTCGTTCAGGTGGCGAGGTGGTTGAACTGCTGGTTCGCCCAACAGGCCTGCTCGATCCTCCTGTGGAGGTGCGTGCGGTCAAGGGGCAGATTGACAATCTTCTGGCAGAAATCCGCATCCATATTGCGAAAGGCAACAGGGCGCTGGTGATGACCCTGACCAAAAGGATGTCGGAAGACCTGCACGACTTTTTCAGAAAGACCGGGATTCGTTCGCGCTATCTGCATTCAGAGATCAAGAGTCTGGAGCGGATGCAGATTCTCCGTGAGTTGAGGACAGGAGATATTGATGTGCTGGTTGGGGTGAACCTTCTGCGAGAAGGGCTCGATTTGCCGGAGGTCTCCCTGGTGGCGATTCTTGATGCCGACAAGGAGGGCTTTTTGCGCAACACTCGATCGCTGATGCAGATTGCCGGAAGGGCGGCCCGCAACCTCGACGGATTTGTGGTTCTCTATGCCGACGTGATCACCCGCTCTATCCGCGAAGTGCTCGATGAAACCGCAAGGCGTCGCACCATACAGCAGCGATACAATGAAGAACATGGCATTACTCCCCGCTCCATCATCAAATCGGTTGACCAGATTCTTGATACCACCGGAGTGGCCGATGCGGAGGAGCGCTACCGCAGAAGGCGTTTCGGCCTTGAGCCAAAACCCGAAAGGGTGCCAGCCAGCCTTATGGCAACCATGACACCTGAGGCTGGTTATGCCATTGTTTCGGAGCTCCAGCTTGAAATGAAGGAGGCTGCGGTTCAGATGGAGTATGAAAAAGCGGCATATTTGCGTGACGAAATCAGCAAGCTTGAGCAGGCTTTGCATAAGCTGCCAGCAGAGAGATGATTAGCTCAGGATGGGCTGAAAAAAAGGGAGGAAGTGCAGCTCTTTTCTGATTATATATTCTTTTCGCAATTGTGTTATCTATTCTAACCTGAGACGGGGGGATTTGCCATGTTTGGATTGGGAGGACAAGAGTTGCTGCTGATTTTGTTTGTTGTTTTGTTGTTTTTCGGGCCGTCCAAACTTCCGGAACTGGCCAAGGGTCTCGGCAAAGGGATGAGGGAGTTTAAAAAAGCACAGGCTGATCTTGAACATGAATTCAATCAAGCCGTTGAAAGTGCTGAGGCCAAGGATAAACAAGTTGAGGCTGTAGTGTCGAAGGATGAGCATGCTGTTTCAGACAGCAAAAAATCGTGACGGCGAAGAAGCTGTTGTAAATATACTTTCAAACAAGGCGACTGACAGTTGTTGCGGGTTGTTCCTGTTGCTTGCCGATATGCTGAAATTTCCTGCTTTTTTGTGTCTGTGGACTGGCATTTTTGTATTTTGCTTCAAGGTTTTTTTCACTCATTTGTGGATTTTTTGTGATAAAAATCCTGTAAAAGATTATAATACATAGTCTCATTGGGGAGGGGGGGGGTTAGCCCCGTTGTTGCTCTGCCATTCACTCCAGTTCGTTTGCGATGTTAGCACAGATAGAGAAGGATCAGTACAATAAACTTCACGAGATACTTCAGCTTTCCCGCAAGAATCTCAAAAATTTTGATGAATCACTGATTCAGCGGGCTTTTTTTATGTGCTACCGGGCGCATGAGGGCGAAAAGCGGGCTTCAGGGGAGCCTTTTTTCTACCATCCGGTCGAAGTTGCCACTATTCTGCTCAATGAACTCCCTCTCGATGGTGTTTCTGTAGCGGCGGCCCTGCTGCACGATGTTATTGAAGACAGTGGCTATACTTACGAGGACATTGTGGCAGAACTTGGCGTTGAGGTAGCCGAGATTGTTGAGGGGCTTACCAAGATCTCCGGCATAGCGATCAACCGTGAGACTACCCAGGCTGAGGGATTTCGCAAGATGCTGCTTTCCATGGTCAAGGATATCAGGGTGATTCTTATCAAGTTCTGCGATCGCCTGCACAACATGCGAACACTTGAATCACTTCCGGAGCACCGTCGGCTGAGGATTGCCCTGGAGACAAGGGATATCTATGCTCCTCTGGCGCACCGCTTCGGTCTTGGAAAAATGAAGGTTGAGTTCGAAAATCTTGCACTCAAGTTCATTGATCCGGAGATGTACACTTTCCTGCTCCAGAAAATTCGCATGGGCAAGGAAAACCGGGTGAACTACCTGGGGAAAATGATTACCCCCATCAAGGCCGATCTGGAACAGCAAGGGTTCAAGGTGGAGGTGCAGGGTCGCGCAAAGCACCTCTTCTCGATCTACAACAAGATGCGCAGCAAGAACAAAAGCTTTGAAGATATTCATGATCTTTACGGCATCAGAGTGATTATTGATACGGAGCGCCTTGCCGACTGTTTTTCTGTGTATGGATTTATCACACAAAAATATCCTCCAATTCCGCAGTATTTCAAGGACTATATCTCAATACCCAAGCATAACGGCTACCAGTCTCTTCATTCGGCTATTATCGGCCCGAGGGGGCACATGGTTGAGCTTCAGATTCGCACTAGGCGCATGCATGAGTTTGCTGAACTCGGAGTTGCAGCCCATTGGCGATACAAGGAGAAAATATCAAGGGATGATGCCAATGTTGACTCCTTTCTACGCTGGGCCAGAGAGCTGATCAAGGATGCCGATTCGGCAGCCTCTTTTATGGAGGGGTTCAAGCTTAATCTTTACCACGACGAGATCTACGTTTTTACCCCGAAAGGGGATATGAAAACCATGCCAGTTGGCGCTACGCCGATAGATTTTGCTTATGCCATCCATACCGAAATCGGCAATAGCTGTATCGGTTCCAAAGTCAATGGGAAAATTGTCCGTTTGAACGCGCAGCTTAAATCGGGTGACAGGGTAGAAATTATCACCTCGAAAAATCAGAAACCAAAATCTGATTGGCTTAAGATAGTAGTTACCCAGCGTGCCAAGTTGAAGATTCGATCCGCCATCAACGAAGAACGTCGTCTGCAAATTGAACAAGGGCGGGGAATATGGGAAAAACTGCTTACCGGCACCAAAAAGCTATTTTCGGATAGTGATATTATCCAGCAGGTTAAAAAATATGGTCTTAAAACTCCGGCTGATTTTTTCAGCGCTCTTGCAAGTCAGCAGATCAACGGAGAAGAGGTTATTGAGCGGGCTACGAACTCCAAAAAGGAGGAACAGGCGCCGAAAAGTGTTGCTGATGAAGCGAAGGAGCTTGAGGATTATCTGCAATTAGCCAGGCATGAGGAGCAACAGGGTTTGCCTACAAAGAAGGGGGAGGTAAGTATTGCCGGTATGAGCAATATTGCCTACTCTTATGCAAGGTGCTGCCAGCCTGTTCCCGGTGATGATGTTCTCGGTTTTGTGACTGCGGAGGGAGTCGTGAAGATTCACCGCAAGAATTGCCTCAATGTCAGTAACGAGAACCTGCTGAAAAGCGAGCGAGTTGTTTCGGTGTCGTGGAATCGCAAAGTTGAGACCGATTTTCTTGCGGGCATAAAAATTGTCGGTGAAGACCGTATGGGAATCATGAACCAGCTCACAATGGTTATTTCAAAGTTCGATACCAATATTCGCAGCATTTCTCTGAACGCGCACGACGGGATGTTTGTTGGTACCATGATGGTTTATGTACGCAACGCAGAAAAACTCCGCATCTTGATGGAAAAGCTGAAAAAAGTGCGGGGTATTTTTTCTGTCGAACGCCTTATAACCTGATTTTTCAGCTCAGCAGAAGCGGCGTGTTGGTGGTTCAGGGTGTAACTCAGGGGAAAAGGTGATATTTGTGTTTTTTTGTTAAAATGATATTAAACAAACAGTACGGAGACAATTATGAAATATTCGATGGCAAGGCTTTTCGCGTTTTTTCTTTTTTTCAGCACCCTGTACGGCTGCGGATACAACAGCATTCAGCAGAATGAAGAGGCGGTAAACCGCTCATGGGGCGACCTTGAGTCGCAGTTGCAGCGCAGGGCCGATCTTGTTCCCAACCTCGTGGCAACGGTCAAAGGGGCGGCTAACTTTGAAAAGGAGACCCTGACGGCGGTGATTGAAGCAAGGGCCAAAGCAACCTCCATCCAGCTTACACCTGAAATGCTCAGCGATCCGGCAGCCATGGCAAAGTTCAGGGCAGCCCAGGGCGGTCTTAGCTCAAGCCTGTCGCGACTGATGGTGGCCGTTGAGCGTTATCCTGAACTGAAGGCAAACCAGAATTTCCGTGATTTGCAGAATCAACTGGAAGGAACTGAAAACCGCATAAGCGTTGCCCGTCAGCGTTACAATGGTACGGTGGAGACCTTCAACTTCTCAATCAGGCAATTTCCAAACTCAATGACCAACAGCCTGTTGCTGAAACTGAAAGCGAAAGAGTATTTCAAGGCCGATGAAGCCGCAAAAGTAGTGCCATCGGTTAAATTCTGATGCAGCAACATTTTCTTCATCGGTTGACAAGGCTGTGGCGCGGGCTTCCGCTTTTTCTTTTGCTCGTGGTTATACCCTTGACTAACCTCATCGCAATCCCTGTTCCAGCTCTTTCTGGCAGGGTGAACGATTATGGTTCAATGATATCCGTTCCGGCAAGGGCGGATATTGAGGCAAAGCTCCAGCAGTTTGAAGCCGCCGAATCAACACAGATTGTCATTTTGACGGTTCCCTCGCTCCAGGGCGACCCCATCGAAGATTTTTCGATACGGGTTGCTGAAGCGTGGAAGATTGGCCACAAAGGCTCCGATAACGGTGTGCTGCTTATCGTTTCAAGGGATGAGCACAAGGTACGCATTGAGGTTGGTTATGGTCTTGAAGGGAAGCTGACCGATCTTCTTGCCGGGCGAATTATCCGCGATGAAATTTATCCCGCCTTCAAGGCGGGCCAGTTCGATGCCGGATTTACCAGAGCGGTCGATGTTCTTATTGCGGCGGTTCATGGAGAGTACAAGGCAAAGCCCCAGGCAAAAAAAGGGAGCAAGCCCTCAATGCCTTTGCTGGCGATTATTCTTCTGGTAATCTACTTTATCAGCCAGATTTTCAGGGGTCACCGGGGAGGAGGAATGGTTAGCGGTGGACTTGGAGGAGGGTTCTACGGCGGCGGCTTCGGTGGAGGCGGCGGCGGTGGAGGCGGAGGTTTCGGTGGAGGCGGCGGAGGTTTTGGAGGCGGCGGAGCATCAGGGGATTGGTAAATGCCACATAAACAAAAGTTCAAGATGAGTGATCAGGCAGAAAAATTCCTTACACCGGCAGATCGGCTTCAGATTGAGGCCCGTATTGCAGAGGCTGAAAAGCGCACCTCGGGCGAAATTGTTGTCATGGTGGTGCCATCCAGCTATCACTATCCCCTGGCCAGCATGCTTGGCAGTTCGCTTCTGGCACTGCTCCTCGGAATTGCTGTTGCGCTTCTTGCCAGCAATGAGAGTATGTGGTTTTTTCTTGCAGCATTCAGTATCTCGTTCATTGTGCTCCATGAACTGATGAAACGAGCCCATTTTTTCAGACGTTATTTTGTTACGGCATCCGACATGAAAGAGGAGGTTGAAGAGGCAGCCATTCACTCCTTTTATCGGAGAAATATCAATCTCACGGTTGATCATACCGGCATTCTCATCTATATCTCCCTTTTTGAACGCAAAGTCCGCGTGGTTGCCGATCAGGGTATTAATGAAAAAGTGCCACAGGAGGTCTGGCAGGAGATTGTCAGTACCATCGTCGGCGGCATTCGAGGAAAAGCACAGGTGCAGGCAATCGGGAAAGCAGTTGACCAATGTGCGGACATTCTTTCAAGCCATTTTCCGCTGAAACAGGGCGATCGGAATGAGCTTCCGAATGAGGTCATTATTGGCAAGGGCAGGTGAAAAAATCATTTTGATTTTCCTGTTTAAATGCTTCTTTACAGTCCATTGAAACTCTGCTCAAATAAATTTAGTATAGGGTCGTCATGAAAAAAACAGCATTATACTCCTGGCATGAACAGGCAGGAGCCAGGATTATCGATTTTGGCGGTTATCTGATGCCGGTACAGTATGCCGGTATTATTGCCGAGCATAAGGCTGTCCGCAGCGCTGCCGGGCTTTTTGATGTGTCGCACATGGGTAACTTTTATGTGAAGGGGCACCTGGCCAAGGATTTCCTTCAGTACATGACCACCAACGATCTTGACAAGGCCAAGGATGGTCAGGCTCAGTACAATCTCATGCTCTATCCCAGTGGCGGGATTGTTGACGATCTGATTATCTACCGCATTGACAGCGAAACCTTTTTCCTTATTGTCAATGCAAGCAATGCGCCGAAGGATTTTGCCTGGTTGCAGCAGCACATCGGAGCTTTTGAAGGGGTGGTGCTTGAGGATCATACCGACAAGCTTTCGCTGATTGCCCTGCAGGGGCCTCTGGCGATGGATATTCTCTCCACGGTTTTTCCCTTGGTTGATTTCAACCTACTGGGCTCATTCGAGTTCTGTAAAGCACTCTTTCAGGGAACGGAGGTGATTATTGCCCGAACCGGCTATACTGGCGAAAAAGGTGTGGAGCTCTGTTTGCCCAATCAGGCAGCGCTACCGTTATGGGAAGCTCTCATTGATGCAGGAAAAGAGGCTGGGATTCAGCCGATTGGCCTTGGTGCTCGCGACACGTTGCGGCTTGAAATGGGCTACTCGCTCTATGGCCACGAGATTGATCAGGATACCAATCCGCTTGAGGCGAGGCTGAAATGGGTGGTTAAAATGGAGAAGGGACATTTTATCGGCAAAGAGGCCTGCCAGCAGGTTGAGTGCAATCTTCAACGGGGAGTTGCTGGCTTTTCTCTTGAAGGGCGTGCTCTCCCCCGCCAGCATTTCAGGGTTTTTAACAGTGATCATCAGGAGATTGGCCGGGTTTGCAGCGGAACGCTTTCACCGACACTTCAGGTGCCAGTAGGTACCTGCAATATTGTGCGTGACTATATCAAGTTGGGGACTCCCATTCTGGTTGAGGTTCGCGGTGCTTTCCATGCGGGCACAATTCGGGCCCTGCCGTTTGTTACAACAACATCTTTGGGCTGACCACAACAAGGTATTACAGGAGTGACGGTACGGTGACTATGAAAAAAGATGGCAAGGGTGCCTTGAAGAGCACTATGGATGCGGATATTGTGAAAAAAGAGATCATCGGCATTCTGCTGATGTTTGGAGCTCTTTATCTGATCAGCGCAGCCCTGAGCTTTAATCCTGACGATGAGGCCTGTTTCAGCGCGCTTGCCTGGAACGATATTTTCAGCAAGGCAGCAAAGGAGGCGGCAGACACCATCCATAATCCCTTCGGCTTATTTGGCGCCAGGCTGGCGGCTTTTTTTATTGGCTCTTTTATCGGCTACTCGGTTATTTTGCCGATGGCCTCCATGTTCTTCTGGGGCTGGTCGCTTTTGCGCAATAAAAGCCTTAAACCGGCGATTTTTTTTTTCCTCTACACTGTTTTCATCTCAATAAATATTGCAACGCTCTTTGGCCTCACCTCTGCGCGATTCAGTGATGTTATGGCCGGAGCGGTTGGCAGAATGCTTGCCGAGCACCTTTCGACGGTTATTGGAGTAACAGGAGCGTCGGTTCTTCTTGTTTTATCGGCAGTGGTTCTGACCACCTACATGGGGCGAAGCGCCATTGCGGCTATAGTGCGTGGCATGATGGCCTTTAACACCATGTTCAGCAAACCGCTGGCGTTTATTACCACAAAACGTGAAGAGAGGCGAAAAAAAAAAAATGCAAAGCTGAAGCTGAAAGAGAGGGCGGAGGAGCTGAAACGGGAAGAGAAGAGAACGCGGGTTGATGCACTGTTTGCCAGAAAGCACGAAAAGCCGGTTCCGCCTGCACCGTTGACACCCCTTCATCCACCGCTGCCAGATGTGCCAGCAGAGCCGTACAGCCCTCCGACTGAGCCTTTTTCGGTGGTTTATCCTGCACCGCCCCTGAGGCCCTCCGGTGAACCTGAAATGATTATTCAGAAAGCTGTTCGTGAAAAAGAGGCTGACCTCGATGAGCGCAAGCTGAAAGTGCAAACCAAGGACAAGGAGGCCTACCGCTTTCCTTCCATTGATCTTCTTGAAAAGGCGCCGGATGATGATGATCAGATTGATGAGCAGCACCTGGCGGAAAGCAAACGGAAACTGCTTGAGAAGCTCAAGATCTACAAAATTGAAGTCAAGAGAATTTCCACCACGGTCGGTCCCCGCGTTACACTCTTTGAGCTGGAACTGGAGCCGGATGTCAAGGTCAGCCGGGTCAAATCGCTTGAAAATGATCTTGCCATGGCGCTTTCGGCAAGAGGTATCCGCATCATTGCCCCTATTCCAGGAAAAAATGCGGTTGGTGTCGAAATTCCCAACAGCAAGCCAAAAACGGTCTGGCTGCGCTCGGTGCTTCAGGTTGAAAAATTCAAGCACAGCACCATGACCCTGCCGATAGTGCTCGGCAAGACCATATCGAACGAGGTCTGTATTGCTGATCTTGCCACCATGCCCCATTTGCTGATTGCCGGTGCAACCGGAGCGGGAAAATCGGTCTGTATCAATGTTATTATCTCCAGTCTGCTCTATGCGTGCAGCCCCGATAAAGTCAAGTTTGTGATGATTGATCCTAAAAGGGTTGAGCTTTTTCAATACCAGCATCTGAAAAACCATTTTCTCATGCGTTTTCCCGGTATTGAGGAGCAGATTATCACCGATCCCCAGAAGGCGGTCTATGCGCTGAAGTGCGTTGTCAAGGAGATGGAACTCCGTTATGAAACTCTTGAAAAGGCGGGATGCCGCAATATCGGTGATCATAACAAGCGTATTCCTGAAGAGGCGATGCCCTACCTTGTGGTGGTTATTGATGAACTTGCCGATCTCATGATTACCGCAGGAAGGGAGGTCGAGGAGCCGATTATCAGGATTGCCCAGCTCGCCCGTGCTGTGGGTATTCACCTGATTGTGGCGACCCAGCGCCCCTCTGTCGATGTTATTACGGGTATTATCAAGGCGAATTTTCCAGCCCGCATTGCCTTTCAGGTGGCAAGCAGGGTTGATTCGCGCACCATTCTTGATGGTTCCGGAGCAGAGCAGCTTCTCGGCAATGGCGACATGCTCTATCAGCCGTCAAACCAGCCCAAGTCGATGCGTATTCAGGGTCCTTATGTCTCTTCGGGTGAGGTTGAGGAAATTACCTCTTTCATCGGTTCACAACATGCCCTGAAGAACATATACGTGCTTCCAGCTCCTGATGTGCAGAAGAGTAACGGGATGCAGACGACGGGCAATTCGGAAAAGGATGGAAGGGACAGTATGTTTGAGGATGCGGCACGGCTTGTGGTGACGCATCAGCAGGCGAGTGTGTCGCTCTTGCAAAGGCGTCTGCGGTTGGGGTTCAGCCGCGCAGGGAGGGTGATGGATCAGCTTCAGTTCAGCGGGATTGTTGGTGAGGCGGACGGAAGCAGAGCAAGGGAAGTCCTCATTATCAATGAAGACTCCCTTGAACTTTTATTGAGAAATCTTGACGAATGACCATACTTATACTGACTCGACGCGAATAATCTCCGGAATTGCTTTTTTGATGGCCTGTTCAACACCTGCCCGCAAGGTAATGGTGCTCATCGGGCACGAACCGCAAGCGCCAAGCAGTTTTACATCAACGACCATATCTTTTGAAATGCCGACAAGCTGACAGTCTCCTCCGTCAACTTGCAGGTAAGGACGTACGGTTTCAAGGGCGGCAATAACCCTGTCGTAGAGCGCATCGCTGTTCGGCAGATAATTTTTGCTGGTGCTCATGGTATAATTGGTTTACAATGATTGAAAATAGTGGTTGCTTCGTTACGTACAGGCCCTAATATCAAACCTCTTTAGCAGAAAAACAATACGAAAATTCTGATTGTTTCTTTCGTCACCCTGCATTGGATATAGAAATTCTTTTGGTCACCTCTGTTGCAGCCTGTTTGATGGCTTTTGATGTAGCTGAATCGGGATGGGTGAGTATACAGGGGTCGCCACTGTCGCTACCTTCGCGCACAGCCCGATCAATCGGTATTGAGCCAAGGAACGGAATGCCCTGGATTTTAGCAAATTTTTCGCCTCCGTGACTGCCGAAAATATAGTCTTTGGTTCCATCAGGAAGTTCATAATGGCTCATGTTTTCCACAAGCCCGAGAACAGGGACATTGACCTTGCGGAACATACCGAGCGCTTTGGTGACATCAGCAATGGCAACATCCTGCGGTGTGGTCACCATAACAACGCCAGTCAAGGGAATAGTCTGCGCGATGGTAAGCTGAATATCACCGGTGCCTGGTGGCAGATCAAAAATCAGATAATCGAGTTCCTTCCACTCTACCTCACTGATAAACTGTTTGATGGCGCTGGAGAGCATCGGGCCTCGCCAAACCAGTGCCGTATCAGCGTCAACAAGAAACCCGATAGACATCAGCTTCACCCCGTACTTTTCTAATGGTACAAGATTTTTACCCACCACTTCCGGTTTGTCGTGGAGAAGTCCAAACATGGTTGGAATGCTCGGACCGTAGAGATCGGCATCAATCAGGCCAACTTTAGCGCCTGTTTGGGCAAGAGTGATGGCAAGGTTGACGGCAAAGGTCGATTTTCCAACTCCGCCTTTTCCTGAGGCAATAGCAATGATGTTTTTTACCTGTTGCAGCGGGCGGTCATGATGGGCGCAGGATTCGCCAGACTCTTTATGATGGGTGCACTGGGAGTGTGCAGCACCATTGCCATGATTATGGTTGCAGGATGAATGGGTGGATTCATCAGGGAGAGTAGACATTGAGCGTTAACGTTTAATGTTGCAAAAAGAGTGTAGCATTGTGGTTTGTTGGGGATAAAGCCTCTACTTCTGAAGGAAACGCATTGAAATGGGGACTCCATCCAGCGTGAAATGTTCGCGCAGCTTCTTTTCCAGAAATTTCCTGAAATTGTTCTGCACCAGCAAGGGGTCGTTGCAGAAAAAAGCGAAGACCGGCCATGCGGCATTGATTTGCGTGACGTACTTGATCTTCAGCTCTTTGCCCGATTTTGTGGAAGCGTGTGTCTGTGAAAGTGCCTCTTCAAGAAACTTGTTGAGCACACTGGTGCTGATTTTGCGTGATCGGTTGCGGCTGATCTCCTGCGCCATGTCGATTGCCCGGTAGAGGTTCTTTTTGGTCAGCGCTGAAATAAAGACGACAGGAACATACGAGAGATTACCCATGCTCATCCTCAGATTCTCTTCGTATATTTTGCTGGTTTTTGAATCCTTTTCGATCAGATCCCATTTATTGATCAACAGAAGCGCCCCTTTTTTGCGCTCAACCGCCATGTTGATAATCTTCATATCCTGCTTTTCAATGCCCGGCGCCGCATCGAGCATCACCAGGGCAACGTTGCAGCGCTCAATGGCCTTTTCACTTCTCAATGAGCTGTAATATTCTATGCCTGCGTCGATTTTCGTCCGCTTTCTCAGCCCGGCGGTATCAATCAGGGTAAACTCCTGCTGCTTGCGGATAAAGCGACTGTCGATGGCATCGCGGGTGGTGCCCGGTATGTTGGAGACAATCAGGCGGTTAGAACCAAGCAAGGCATTGACAAAACTTGATTTCCCCACATTTGGTCGACCGACAACGGCAAGCTGTATTGCGGTATCCTCTTCAGCAGCCACTTTTTCCGTCTCCGGCAACGACTCAAGAATATCGTCAAGCATATCGGCCACACCGCTTCCGTCCCTTGCCGAGAGAAAGTAAGGTTTCGTAAATCCGGTGCTGATAAACGATTCGGCATCAAGTGAGAGCTGCGGAGATTCAACCTTGTTGACCGCAAAGAAGAGCTGCTTGTGCTGGAAAGTGCGCTGCAGCAGCCGTCCGAGTTCGAGATCTTCGTAAGAGAGGCCTGCGCGCACATCGGTCAAAAAGATGATAATGTCGGCATCGCGGATAGCCATAAGTGTCTGCTCGAGCATAGCCATGCTGATGATGTCGCCATCAGCATTGTAGCCGCCGGTATCCATTAGGAGGAACTGCTTGCCCTGCCACTCGCCCTCGGCAATGTGCCGGTCTCTGGTAACACCGGGAGTAGGGTCAACTATGGCGCTTCGCTGGCGCAGGATTCGGTTGAAAAGGGTAGATTTGCCGACGTTTGGTCGGCCCACCAGAGCAATTAAAGGCTTCATAAGAACGGATGCGGTACTGGAAAAAAGTTGTGGCAGGATTCGAGTGGAACTCCTGTCAGGATAATGTTATCTTTGCATTGAAAATTGCTGACTTTTTAGTTTAAAAATGGTTAGGATGGAGAGGGAATTCTTGAGGAACAATTGTGGAAAAAGGATCATTTTTTATTATGCAAGTCAGCTTGCAAAGGGCCAAGGTACTCAATAAAACAGCCACCAGCAAAAAGCGATCAAGGGAGAAAAAAGGGGCTGCGTTGATAATGAGAAATACGCTATATTTGTGGCCATGACTACTATTCCCTATTCACATACTACTCTGCGTGCTCTCTTTGGCGGCATGCTTTTCCTGCTCACCCTTCTCTTCTCGACGGGGGCATCGGCGCTGCCACTGCTGCTTGGTGAGCGCAGCGGTTATGATCTGACTGGGCATATTGAACTCATGAAAGACCCCACCCTGAAGATGGGCTTTTCTGAAGTGCTGAAAGCAGGGGGCCTGCTGGGTACGGTTCACCATTCAGCGGAATGCATCATTCCCTGAAGCGAGCTGGCTCAGGCTCAAGCCAAACTATATCAATGAACTGACGCTTTATATCCAGAGGCCGGGCAGTGATCCCGCGTTGGCCTCCTCCTATCATATCGTGCTCCTTGGCAACCACATACCGGCTCTTCAGCGTCCTGTGCTTCATCCCGACTTTGTTGTTCCTCTTGTTTTGCCTACCTCTGAACCGCTCATCATCTATGCGAGGGTTTTCTCCAAAAGCTCTATCAGTCTTGCCGGGAGGATCCATACAACCGAAGAGCTGCGGGATTTTACAAACCAGCATATCATCCTGAATTCACTCTTTCTTGGCATTGGTTTGACCCTTCTTGTGATAAACATGGTTTTTTATGTTTTAATCCGGGATACCCTTTTCCTCTATTATTCACTCTATCTGCTGGCCGGAATAATTTTCGACTTCGCGACTGAGGGATTTTTGACTATCCTGTTTCCTTCAATAACTCACCTTGTCTCGGATTATCTCATCTATGGTGGAATTGGAGCGAATATTCTGGCGTACAGCGAGTTCTCCCGCAAACTTTTATTTTCGGTTGCCGGTTCATGGAGCCTGCGCTATATGCGGTTGTTGTCATTGGTTGGTTTGTTGACTATGGTTGCCGTGCCTTTAGGCTTTTTTTCGGTTATTGCGCCGCTTGCCTTTATCGGAATATTATCTCTGGTTGTCTTGCAAATGGTGTTGAGCGTCAGGTTGATCCGTCATCTGCCAGGGATCGGAATCTTTATTGTTGCTGCCTTTGCTGTCAGCATGCTCGGTTATTTCCACATGCTGTTTCGTCTGATGGGCATTATACCTCTTGGTTTTTTATGGGATATGAATACCGTTCAGTTCACCACCCCGATCCAAATGATTCTTATATCCATCGGGCTTTCGGAGCGAATCAGAAGGTCTGAACAAGTTTTGGCCGAGAGTTCCCGCAGGGAGCTTGATGCTGCAAAAGTGACTGAACTGAGGGCGATAGCGCTTGCCAATACCATGACGCTGGAACTTCGCAACAGCAAAAGCCTGCTCGAAATAGCGCTTGCATCCGAACAACAGGCTCACCAGCAGCAGCACCGATTTCTCTCCATGTTGTCACACGAATACCGTACTCCTCTTGCTGTTATCAGCGGCAACCTCGATATCATTGATCGCCAGGAGCAAAAAAACCAAAACGGATATGCCGAGGAACTTACCGCCATGCACCTTGCTGTTGGCAGGCTTGTTGAGGTGATGGATGACTCATTGGAACGCAGCCGTCTCTCTGAACCTGGCCCAAAAAACGGGATGGAGCGGATAGCCCTTGCTTCTTTTCTCTTTTCATCGGTTAAACTCATGCAGGTAATGTGGCCTCTTCGTACCTTTAACTATGCTGAGGCCACCGATGTCCAGATGATTGTCGGGGAGCCTCAAAAACTTAAAACGGCACTCATCAACCTCCTTGACAATGCCCGTAAATACTCTCTTCCTGATTCGCCTGTTGAGGTTGAAAGCCGCATCGACGGGGGCGAGGTCGTTATAACCATTAAAAATCAGGGAGATCCATTTACCCCTGAAGAGGGGGAAGCATTTTTTGAAAAATACACCAGAGTTCGTATCAACAACAATGCCAATGGAGCTGGCGTCGGACTCTGGCTGGTGAGGCAGATCATTGAACAGCATCATGGTCCGGTGACACAGGAGTTTACAGAGTCACGCATCTGTGCAACCGTGCGCCTTCCGCTGGTTGCTGAGACTGTAGAAGACCTGAATATTCAAACATCTCAAAACTATCAGAATACTTCTCTTTAAAGACTTTTGCCCAGAAGCTTATGACACAGGATATTGTACCAAACAATCCACCCTCCCGAATCATTATTGTTGAGGATGACAAACCTCTCCTCAAGAGCGTGGTCAAATACCTCACACTTGATGGCTACGAAGTAACCGGGGTAAGCTCGGCGCATGAGTTTTATCAACATCTCTTTGCAGTACCCTACGCGGTGGCGATACTTGATGTTGGGCTTCCCGACCAGAGTGGTCTTGTACTTGCCCAATATGTGAGGAACAACAACAAAAACATGCGCATCATCATATTGACTGCCCGCGCCGACATTGATGATGAGCTTGCGGGTCACAAGGCCGGTGCGGATATCTATCTCGTCAAGCCGGTCGATTTTCGTAAACTCTCCGCATCCATTGCAACGCTTCTTGGTCGGCTTGAAGCGCCATCAGTGGCTCCGCAGTTTGTCGCCGAAACGCCGGAATCGCTGCCATCGGGAAAGTGGCGACTTCTTACCACGCAGTGGATTCTGCAGGCACCCGCCGGAGAGCTTGTCAAACTCACCCCCAACGAGCTTGAATTCTTGAAGTTGCTCGTCTCCACTCCAAAAGAAGTTGTGCCTCGTTATGAACTGCGGAACAAGCTTGGCTACTTGAACAACGAATCGGGCAACCACTCACTGCAATCTCTCATCAACCGCCTGCGTCAAAAAATGGAATCATGCAGTGTTGCCCTTCCTATCCAGACATCCCATGCCATCGGCTACATTTTTTTTGCAGATATCATTATTGAATGATGTTCAGGGGAAACTGAAACGGAGCAAGTAACCGGTTATAATTTTGCGCCATATTCCTGATTCTCATCTCCTGCCCTTGAGTGCGCTTTTGCTCTCTTTGTTGCTCTTGCAACCGGCAATTCCTCTTCTGGGGGCCACAATCCCTGATGCAGGTACTCTTTTGCGTGACCAGCCGAAATCTCAGCAGCCGACGAAAGAGTTGCCTCCCCGTGAAAAAGAGAAAATAGTGCCGCTAAAAGCCGGAGAGAGTGTCACTGTTGTCGTCAAGGGATTCAGCTTCAGTGGTTACGATGGTATTGCCACTGAAGCGGAGCTGCAAACGCTTGTTGCTGGCACTCGGAGTAAAACAATCTTTTTCAGTCAGTTAAACGCTCTTGTTGAGACTATAGTAGCTCACTTCAGAGAGAGAGGGTGGGGCCAGGTTCGTGTCTGGCTTCCGGCTCAGGATATCACCTCAGGTACGGTGCAGATAACCATCACACAGGTAAAAAGCGATGGTCATATCGCTCTCAGACGGGATAAATCTGTCAGAATCAGGGAGGGTGTTCTCCGTAGCTTCATTCAGGTCGGGTAGCAACGGCGCATTACTGCGCCGCCGCCCCATAAGAACCGGACTTGAGAGTTTCCCCTCATCCGGCTCAAGCCTCTTCTAAGGCACCTTGCGGCACCCGGTTTCATCACTGAGATAATTTTGAACCTAACCATTAGTTCTGACCCACAGTCGAGTTTTGTCTTTTGTTCCCTTGTCGGGTTTCAAAGTACTTCTCCCATTTCTGGTCATGGGGGTTAGCATCCGCCTTGATTTTGATGTGCCGTCTGATTGGTGTATCGGATTCAAACAGGAGCCTGATTTCTTTTCTCCCCTGTTTTTCATCTTCAGCGGCGAACACCCAGTTTCGGTATCCTCTGGTTTTGAAATACTTGACTTTAACCCATCGGGCACCCTTATTCGGATGCCTTCTTGTTGCCCATCGCCACAGCATTGACCAGACTTGAGAATCGATATAACCAAAGGTTTTCTTTGCGACTATATGACGGTGATAGTTCGTCCATCCCCTTAGTGAGCATTCCGGTGAAAGTGTACCACCGATTCCGGACGAATATGTACCACCGATTCCGGAGCAAAGTGTACCACCTTTTTCAGGCCAGATTTGCTGTTAGAACTTACAAAATTATTTCCAACTTCCTTCTTCTTAATG
>CAJEXQ010000013.1 GCA_903994635.1 uncultured Chlorobiaceae bacterium | reverse complement strand
ACACCCATGGGCAACTACCGTTGGTCTACCGAATCAGTAGCCAGAGACAGGTTGTTCCTGGAATATCTGGGAGTGCCCTGCAAATAGTGTGCGCTTTATCCTACTTTCAGGGGAGATAGAACGAACTTGAAACGTATCGGCAGCAAAGACTTTTTGAAGTGCATTCTGCTTATCTGGAGATAGCTTAATCATCCATTGCGCATGGCTATATTGCTCTTTCCAATCGGTAATTGGAGCAATGATTTTCAAAGGTAAAATACCAATTTCATTGTGGCTGACAATAATCGAAGGACGTGTTTTTTTGATTTCAGCCCCAATTGTTGGTTCAAGGTTGATCAACCAGATTTCTATATTCTTCATACAATTGGCTCTCCATCAAGTGCCGTAAAACAAGTCAGTTCAGCGTTTTTTTGATAGTCGCGAAGCATTTTTGTGCAGCTTCAGCTAAGCGCTTGTTAATAAATAACTGTAACAATTGAGTTGTGATTAGACACTTCTATAGTTCTATTAATCATGAAATTCATTTTTTAATAATGCGTTATCATATAACTCAGTATTGATGGCTTTGGCGTATTTTGTTACAGTTATTCTCTAACGATTACTAAGTGTTGAGGTTGGATGCGAGGCTCAGATTGTTGTAAGGCATCAATCGTAATGGAGCTGACGAAAAGATCAAAATCTTTTATCCTTTGTATCTTGGGTTCGAAAACTTCGGGAATATTAAGCGTTACGGTATGTTGCATAGCTATACTCCCTTATTTGGTTGCTATTGATAAAATTTAATCGCTATAGGAAGTACCTTTGGACAAAAACATACACAAAAAGCTCAAAAATTTCTTCTTTTCTATGAGAATACTGTCATTAGCCAACCATTTTACCCCCTCCACATCAACTCCATAAAACCTGAGCGCCCCCATGACAGCCTGGCGATGAAGGGTAATGTTGGTTTCATCTTCGTAAATCCAGCTCATTGGGAGACATTATTAAGCCGAACATCAACAATTCTTGCCAAACCAGGCTGCTTCAAATGGGTGAAAAATTGCCCGGCGTTTTTCTGCGTAAACCCGTTTGTGAAAATCTTCGCGATTGGAGAACTCGTTTCTGTTCAGCCATAGCCTCATCCTGATAACCTTTTTCAGCCAGTTAAACGCTCTTGTTAATTAATGTCTTTTTTTGTTGCGTTGAATGACGTAACATTGGCAATATAAATTTTTTCAAGTCTGAAGAAATGAGAGGCCAAGTTCAACAGGCATTCATTAAACCGGTTATCTTTTGCGTCATACTCCCGATTCTCATCTCCTGCCTTTGAGTGCGCTTTTGCTCTCTTTGTTGCTCTTGCAACCGGCAATTCCTCTTGTGGGCGCCACAATCCCGGATGCAGGCTCTCTGCTGCGTGACCAGCAGAAATCTTTGCAGCAGCAGAAAAAGTTGCCTCCCCGGGTAAAAAACAAAAAAGAACAGCCCAAAGCTTGGTCGGGTGTCATGGTTGAAGTCAAGGGATTTACCTTCAGCGGCTATGATGGTGTTGCAACTGAGGCGGAGCTGCAATCGCTTGTTGCTGGAGAACGGGGTAAGAAATTCTCTTTACGTCAGTTAAACGCTCTTGTTGACACTCTTGCAGCTCACTTCATGGAGAAAGGGTGGGGCCAGGTTCGGGTCTGGCTTCCAGCTCAGGATATCACTTCCGGTATGGTGCAGATAACCATCACCCAGGTAAAAAGCGATGGCTTTATTGCTATCATACGTGACAAATCCGTCAGAATCAAGGATGGAGTTCTCCGTGGCTTTGTTCAGCGAATCGTTCACCGTAATCAGCCCGTCAATGAACATGATCTTGAACGCTCACTGCTGCTTATGAACGATCTTCCCGGTCTTTCGACAAAAGCAGATTTTGTTCCTACCACTCGACCCGTGGTCAACAGCCTCGAAGTTTCAGTTACCGAAGCCCCCCTGTTTTCAGGAATGTTTTGGGGCGACAACCAGGGCAACCGCTATACCGGTTTCGGGCGTGGCAATGCCTTCTTCTCGCTCAACGATCCACTCCGTTATGGTGATCAGATGACCCTGCTTCTGACTGAAGCCTCTGGTCTGGCTCAGGGACGCGTTGGTTACAGCTTTCCTGTTGCCAGCAATGGCATTCGTGCTAATTTTGCCTGGAGTGGGATGCGTTATGAACTTGGCGAGGAACTTGCCTCATTGCAATACAAGGGGAACAGCAACAGCATCGACGCGAGCGTCAGTTATCCGGTGCTTCGCACTCGCGCGGCAACCGTTACAAGCGCCATCTCTTACGGCTTCCGATCTCTTGTCGATAGCATGGCTGGCGAAGACATTCGCGACAAACAGCTCAATAACGTCACCCTGAGCATGAGTGGCGATCGCTATGACCAGCTTTACGGTGGAGGATACTGCTACTATACTGCGGGTATCACTACAGGTAACCTGCATGAATCTGTTACCGACATCACTCTTATCGGCACCGAGGGGAGATACACTCGTTTTAACCTCAGCTTAGCCCGTCTGCAGCGCCTTGGTGATCGGCTTACCGTTAACCTTTCGGGGAGTTCCCAGCAAACACTCAGCAACCTCGACTCCAGCGAAAAGTTTTCACTTGGCGGGCCAAACGGTGTCCGGGCCTATCCGGTCAGCGAAGCTTCGGGCGACGAAGGTCAGCTTGTGAACGCCGATCTTCGCTATATGCTTCCTCTGCCAGCCCAATGGGGGGCGTTTCAGCTCAGCGGATTTTATGATGCTGGTCATATTCTTCTCAACAAGGTGCGTTACGCTGGTGATGTGTCGAACATTACCAACAGTAATGATTACTGGTTGCAGGGCGTTGGGGTTGGGGTGAACTACACCGGTTCGGGAAGAGTCTTTCTTCGTGCCACATGGGCTCATGTTCTTGGCGATAATCCAGGTCGAAGCGCTGAAGGCAACAACTCCGACGGCTTGAACGACAAGAGCCGATTCTGGCTGCAGGCGATGCTCTCTTTTTAGATGAAAGGTTAGGTGAAAGCGAGACTCTGAAAGGTGTTACAAGGCAACAACTATCACCATTTCTTTACAATTCTATTAAGGCAACGACGTTATGAACAGCATATTTAACCTGATCTGGTCAAAAACAAAAGAGCGATGGATCGTTGTCTCTGAAAAGGTCAAGGGTAATGGAAAAGTGCCGTCATCTCCACTTCGCAGCATTGCAGCTCTGGCTGCGATGTTTGCGGCGGTGGGGCCAGCCTACGCTCTTGAGCCCGGGGCGTTGCCGACCGGTGGTCAGGTGACCTCCGGCAACGCTACCATTGCCACCAGCGGCAGCCAGATGAGGGTTGACCAGTCGAGCCAGCGGATGATTGCCAACTGGCAGAGCTTCAATATAGGCCAAAGCGCCGCGGTACGTTTTAACCAGCCGGGCACCTCCGCTTCAGCGCTGAACCGCATCACCGACCAGAACCCTACGCAGATCATGGGTTCGCTGTCGGCCAATGGTCAGGTGTTTCTGCTCAATCCATCAGGGATTATTTTTGGTAAAACGGCCAGTGTGAATGTTGGAGGCCTTGTTGCCACGTCGCTCAACATGCTCGACAGCGACTACCTGGCGGGCAAATACAGCTTCAACAATCAGGGAAGCGCTGGAGCTATCCTCAACCAAGGGTCAATTAAAATTGCAGATGGCGGAGTGGTTGCCCTGATGGCGCCCAGGGTGAGCAACGAAGGGAGCATTACTGTCAACCGAGGCAGCGCCCTGCTTGCTGCTGGTAACCAGGTGACACTTGATTTTACCGGTAGTGGCCTTATTAGATACACGGTTGATCACGGAGCTATTGATGCGCTCGTTGAAAACAAAGGACTCGTGAGGGCTGATGGTGGTGTTGTGGTGATGACCGCAAAAGCCGCCAATGCACTGAAGACAGCGAGTGTCACCAACAGCGGAGTTGTTGAAGCCCGCACCATCGAGAGCAATGGCGGACGGATTCTGCTGCTCTCCGACATGGAGAGTGGCGTGACGGATGTGAGCGGCACGCTTGATGCCAGCGCCCCGAATGGAGGCGATGGAGGGTTTGTGGAGACTTCCGGTAGCCAGGTTAATATTGCAGATGGCGCTCATATTACCACGGCTGCTGCCAGTGGGCAGAGCGGCACCTTTCTGCTTGATCCGTATGATTTTACCGTTGCGGCAACTGGTGGCAACATTTCCGGTGCAGCATTGGGCAACTTGCTGAATTCAAATTCGGTTACCATTCAGACTGCTACTGGTACTGACAGTGCAACAAATCGTTATACATCCACCAACGGCAACGGCGACATCTTTGTCAACGATCCAGTAAGCTGGAGCGCGAACAACATGCTCACGCTCAACGCTTGGCGAAATATCACTATTAACGCAAATATTACTGCTTCTGGAGCGACTGGTGCTTTGGCGCTCTCTTATGGTCAGGGGGCTGCTGCGGCAGGGAATACGGCAACCTATACGCTGGGTTCAGGCAGCACCATTAGCCTTTTGGCATTTACTGCGACAGCAAACTCAGGGAACTTCAGTACGAAGCTGGGCAATAACGTGAATGTAACGTATTATACGGTCATCACAAGTCTTGGTGGCGCTGCGGAGGCAACCACATCGCCAGCAATAATGACGTTGCAGGGCATGGCAGCAAGCAATACACATGCTAATCTTTCAGGGAATTATGTCCTTGGTGGTAATATTGATGCGACAGGTACTCCAGGGTGGGACAGTAACTTAGGCTTTGCGCCGATCGGGAATAACGCCAATAAATTCACCGGTATCTTCGATGGTCTTGGTCACACCATTACTGGGCTTACAATCAACCGTCCTGAAGCAGAATATGTAGGGCTGTTTGGCTATGTAACGGGCATCATCCGCAATGTGGGTCTTGCAGGTGCGACGGTGAGGGGCAGCACCATTGTCGGTGGTCTGATTGGGCAGAATGATGGCAACATCAGTAACAGCTATGCGACGGGCAGCGTGACGGGCAGCACCAGCAGTGTCGGCGGTCTGATTGGACTGAATGTTGGTAGCATCAGTAACAGCTATTCGACGGGCAGCGTGACGGGTACCACCAATGTCGGCGGGCTGGTTGGGCAGGCTAATACTGGCAGCAGCATCAGCAACAGTTACGCGACGGGCAGCGTGACGGGCAGTGGCAATAGCAGCAATGTGGGCGGCCTGGCTGGGCAGATTAATGCTGGCAGCATCAGTAACAGCTATTCGACGGGCAGTGTGACTGGTACAGCCAGTGTCGGCGGGCTTGTAGGGCAGAACGTTGCAGGCAGCATCAGTGCCAGTTATTGGGATAATGTTCTGTCACTGAGATCTGTTGGCATTGGCGGTACTGGCGCTTCGCAAGCTGGTGTTACAGGCTTGAGTTCCACAGAGATGATGACGATGTCCAATTTTGCCTGGGGGGCTGCTATCTCAAATACAGGGGGCAGTAGCGCCGTCTGGCGTATCTACGAAGGTCATACGGCGCCGCTGCTCAGGAGTTTTTTAACCACGTTGACACTTGCTGATGTATCGACATCCTATAATGGAGTCTCCCAAAGTGGCACTACAACAACGACTTTGGGCGTTTCGGGAACTGCTGCGTCAGGAACCAGTGCTGGTATCTATAATACTGGCTACTATTCCACACAGCAGGGCTATGATGTCATTGGTGGGAATTTGACGGTGAACAAGGCAAATTTGACGTTGAGCGGCAGCCGGATCTATGATGGTACGAAAGTGGTAGACGGCAGTGTGTTGACAGCGGCGGGAGTTAATGGCGAGAAGTTCAGTGTCAGTGGTTCAGGCGACACGAGTAATCTGACAAGCAAGGATGTTCAGACGAGCAGCACGCTTGCGAGTGTGACCGGATTGAGTCTTGGCACGGGTTCAGGTGGTGGTGTGTCGAGCAACTACAACGCGTTGAGCACGACGGGTAGCTCGGTAACAATCAACAAGGCAAATTTGACGTTGAACGGCAGTCGGCTTTATGATGGCACGACGGTGGTAGACGGCAGTGTGTTGACAGCGGCGGGAGTTAATAGTGAGAAGTTCGGTGTCAGTGGCTCAGGCGACACGAGCAATCTGACAAGCAAGGATGTTCAGACTGGCAGCACGCTTGCGAGTGTGACCGGATTAAGTCTTGGCACGGGCTCAGGTGGTGGTGTGTCGAGCAACTACGATGCGCTGAGCACGACGGGCAGCTCGGTGACGATCAACAAGGCGACGGTGACGCTTGGCACGGCGACGAAGACGTACAATGGGTTGACCGATACCGGCAATACAAGCGTGGCAATAAGCGGCGCAGGCAATGAGACGCTGGGCTTTACGAGTGCGACATACCTGAGCAAAGATGTAGCGGACAACGCGGCAAACTACCTGACGGCACTGACACTGTCGGATAATGGTACTTCCTTGGCGAGCAACTACCAGTTACCGACAATGGACCGGGCAAATGCCCCCTCGACAATCCGCCAGAAAGCGATCGGTCTGACCGCAAGCCGCATGTACGATGGTAGCACGAGTTTCAGTGCGGACAGCGCGATGCTGACGGAGGCCGACAAGGCAGATTCCGATGTGGTGACGATAAGCAGTGGGACGGCAGAGGTATTGAGCGCCAACGCGGCGACCTACAGCGGTTTCGCGACGAATGGCCTGGTGTTATCGAACTCAAACTACACGCTGACCGCCGGGTTGGTGTCGGCGACGATCAGCCCGGCGTTGTTGAGCATCGGGAGTGGCGACGTGACGAGAGTCTATGATGGCAGCCTTACGGCGGCTGGTAGTGCGATAGTGACCGGCGGGACGCTGTACACCAATGCCAGTAACGGCAGCGCAACAGATACCCTGAGCGGCGGTACCTTCGCGTTCACGGATGCCAATGCAGGCGCAGGAAACAAGATTGTCACGACAACCGCAGTGATGGTGAGTGACGGCAACAGCGGCGGGAACTACACGGTGAGCTACACCGACAACACGACGAGTACGATCACCCCAGCCCATCTGACGGTGACAGCAGACAACCAGACAAGGCTTTACGGCGGAGTGAACCCGACGTTCAGTGAAACGATAAGCGGGTTTGTGAACGGGGAGACGAGTGCGGTGGTGAGTGGCACAGCAGTTGGCAGCAGCACTGCGACGGTGGCGACGGGCGTAGGCTCTGTCGCGATTGTTGCAAGCGCAGCGGGGTTAACTGCTAATAATTATGATTTTATTGAAGTCAATGGGGTACTGACCATAATTCCGGCACTCTCGCCTGTTATAGAGCTCGATAGCGGCATTACAAATCCTGGAGCTACAAATCCTGGTGGACCAGCCCTCATAACATATTTTGCTGGATCTGGTTCAAGCAGCGGCACATCAGGAACAGCCACAGGTGGAGCAACGTCACGGGGCGATATCTCTTCTGCTGGCGCGATTATGGTAACGCTGGTCAGTCCATCGACACCACAGGCTGCTGGTCTTATAAATATTAAGGTTTCGAATCAACTTCTTTATTCAGGATCAGCATTTCGAATATCCTTGCCAGCAGACGTGACGGATACTATGGCTGCGACAAATACTGTTGGGCAGTTTTCTCTTGCTGGAGGGGCTTCGCTGCCTGGCTGGATAAAGTATGATGCACAAACAAAGCTTTTTGTTGTTGACCAGGTGCCTGAGGGAGCATTTCCGTTGACAGTACAGATCCAAGTGGGTGATTTAAGCTGGGATGTGGTTATTTCTTCTGACGGTGTAAATTAGCGCTATTTTATGGTATGATTCTATAGTTGATGTTCAGCACGAACTTCGCTGGCGAATAATTCTTCTCCCCTCCATTTTCCTGCGTACAAGGTATAATTTGTAGAATTAAGCGGAATAATTTACATTAACGAACTTTGTATTTTCGCAAAAGTCCAGTTAATCTATAGTAAGAGCATGAGTAAGACGTTAAGTTTTAAAACATATTCGGCAAAGCCGGCAGAAGTCGAGCGCAAGTGGTATGTTGTTGATGCCGAAGGTCAGGTGTTGGGCAGAATGGCCTCTGAAATTGCGCAGATCCTGAGGGGCAAGCACAAGCCGCAGTTCACGCCACATATCGATACTGGCGATTTTATTGTGGTTACCAATGCTGAGAAAGTTGCGCTTAGTGGTAAAAAGGAAGATCAGAAAAGCTATTTTTCGCACTCTCAATATCCTGGTGGTGTTAAATTCGATCGTGTAAAAGATCTTTTGAAGAAAAAGCCGGAAAGAATTATCGAAAATGCTGTCTGGGGGATGTTGCCGCACAACAATCTTGGCCGTCAGCTTTTCAGAAAACTCAAGGTCTATGCTGGCAACACCCACCCGCACGCTTCGCAGTCTCCCGTTGAATTGAAGGTAAACTAAATATTAAAGAATTGGGAATGAAAGAGGTTATCGATACAGTAGGTCGCCGTAAAACCTCGGTGGCTCGAGCTTTTATGACTCCGGGCAAAGGCCGGGTTATTATCAACAAGCTGCCGGTTGAAGAGTATTTCAAGGATGAGTTCAAGCGCCAGCAGGCACTCAGACCTCTTGCTATCACCGAAAAAATGGAAGAGTTTGACATCAGGATCAATGTTCAGGGTGGCGGCGTCAGTGGTCAGTCTGGAGCAGTGAGCTTGGCTATTGCCCGTGCGCTGACTGAGTTTGATGAAGCGGCTCGCGCCATTCTTAAAACCGAAAGGCTTTTGACCAGAGATCCCAGAATGGTTGAGCGGAAAAAATTTGGACGCAAAAAGGCCCGCAAACGTTTCCAGTTCTCGAAACGTTGATCTGCCTTTGTTTTCGTTATATGGTACGTTATCAGAGCACAACTTCGCATATCATGCCACTCTGGAGGCCATCCAGATGAAGCTTTCCGGAAGTGTCCGGCGCCTTGGCGCTGGATACCGGACTGCAAGGATGCATGGTAGAGGATTAACTAAACAAAAAAAGAGTCGCTATGTCACATTTCCAGCTTGAAGAGATGCTCCGCGCAGGAGTTCATTTCGGCCACCTTGCACGTCGCTGGTGTCCAAAAATGAAGCCGTACATTTTCATGGAGAAAAACGGTGTTCATATTATCGATCTACAAAAAACCGTCGTTCTTGCCGATGAAGCCTTCAAGGCGCTTGAGGCCATTGCGCAGACTGGCAGGGAGATCATGTTTGTTGGTACCAAAAAACAGGCCAAACACATTATTGCCGAGCAGGCAGAGCGCGCAGGTATGCCTTACGTTTGTGAACGCTGGCTGGGCGGTATGCTGACCAACTTTCAGACTATCCGTCAGAGCATCAGAAGGATGAACTCCATCGACAGGATGGCCACTGACGGCACCTACGATATGATTACCAAAAAAGAGCGTCTCATGCTTGGTCGTGAAAAGGAGAAGCTTATGAGGATTCTCGGTGGTATTGCCACCATGACAAGGCTCCCTGCGGCACTCTTTATCGTTGACATCAAAAAAGAACATATCGCCATCAAGGAGGCTCGCTCGCTTGGCATCCCCATTATTGCCATGGTTGATACCAACTGCGATCCGGAACTGGTTGACTATGTCATTCCGGCCAACGATGATGCCATTCGCTCTATTCAGCTTATGGTCAAGGCAGTTGCCGACATCGTCATCAAGGCACGTGAGCTGAAGGTTGAAAACGAGGTGCTTGCCGAAATGGATGAGGTTGAAGTGGATGCCGATGGTGTTGGTGTTGCAGAAGAGATCAGCGAATAATCAGTGTTTATCATTAAACAAGAGAAAATAGTAAAAGTGACATGAGCCAGACTTCAGCAAAAGATGTAAAAAATCTTCGTGATATAACGGGTGCAGGGATGATGGACTGCAAGAAAGCCCTTGATGAAACAGGCGGGGATATTGAGCAGGCAATCGACTATCTGCGCAAAAAAGGTGCAGCGCTCGCTGCTAAACGTGCGGACAGGGATGCCAAAGAGGGTATGGTCAGCATCAAGTTAACGGCAGATCGCAAGAGTGGCGTTATTCTTGAACTGAACTGTGAGACTGACTTTGTTGCCCTTGGTGATGACTTTACCGGTTTTGTAGCGGCACTTGGTGACCTCGCTCTTGCAAACCGCACCACATCGTCCGAAGCACTTTTGACGCTGAAGCTTGGCGAAGCTTATGGAGGAGAAACAGTGGAAGATGCCATGAAGAGCATGACCGGCAAGCTCGGCGAAAAGATCAATCTCAAGCGTCTGGCCTTTTTTGACGCGCCTGATGGCCTTGTTGAGGGGTATATTCATCCTGGCGCAAAGCTTGGCACTCTTATTCAGGTCGATACCGACAAACCTGAGTGTGTTGGTGCCCTTGCCAAAGATCTTGCCATGCAGGTAGCAGCGTCTGCTCCTGTGGTTGTTGATCGTTCTTCTGTGTCTGCCGATTATATCGCAAAAGAGTCAGAAATCTATCGTCAGCAGGCTCTTGAGCAGGGAAAGAAAGAGGAGTTTGTCGACAGGATTGTTCTTGGCAGACTTGAAAAATATTATCAGGATGTTGTGCTGAGTGAGCAAGTCTTCATCAAGGATGACAAGGCAAAGGTTTCAGGTGTGCTCAGCGACTGTCGAAAA
This sequence comes from uncultured Chlorobiaceae bacterium, assembly GCA_903994635.1. Taxonomy (GTDB): domain Bacteria; phylum Bacteroidota; class Chlorobiia; order Chlorobiales; family Chlorobiaceae; genus Chlorobium. The sequence continues at coordinate 48,989 of CAJEXQ010000013.1, read as the reverse complement.
AAGAATCAGGCGAAGGTCGATGTTACACGATTTGTCCGCTATCAGTTGGGAGAATAAATAGAAAAAAAGCCTCATTGTTCGAGGCTTTTTTTTCGTTCAAAATTTGACGACACCTTTTTTATTAACCCTTTGTTCATGAGGAGAAGGATATGCTCCAATACAAGCGGATCTTGCTGAAATTGAGTGGTGAAGCGCTTGCCGGAAAGGATGGCTATGGTATTAATTCCGATATGCTTGAACGTTATGCCGAGGAGATAAAAGAGGCCCGCGATATGGGCGCTCAAATTGCCCTGGTTATTGGCGGGGGTAATATTTTCAGGGGTATGTCGGAGGCTGCTGCGAACATGGATCGTGTTCAGGCCGACTATATGGGGATGCTGGCCACGGTGATCAACTCCCTGGCTTTTCAGGATGCCCTTGAGCGCAAAGGAGTCTATACACGTCTCCAGACCGCAATAAAAATGGAGCAGATGGCCGAGCCCTTTATCAGGCGCCGGGCTGTCCGCCATCTTGAAAAGGGGAGAGTGGTTATTTTTGGGGCAGGCACAGGAAACCCCTATTTTACTACTGACACTGCCGCCTCCTTGCGGGCTATCGAGATTGAGGCTGATATTATTGTCAAAGGGACAAGGGTTGATGGTATCTACGATTCTGACCCCGAAAAAAATGCAAATGCTGAATTTTTCCCCGATATCTCCTACCTCGATGTTATTCGCAAAAATCTTCGGGTGATGGATATGACTGCTATCACCCTTTGCAGTGAGAATGCGCTGCCCATTGTGGTGATGAACATGAATGAAAAAGGGAATCTCACCAGGCTGCTGCGTGGGGAGAAAATTGGCTCGCTGGTGCATGGTGATCTTGCCTAACAGGTCTCTTCATCGTCAGTACCAGCTTGAAAACAACTTCTTATCGCTGCCTGAATCTCCTGCCATGCAAAACCGCGGTTGTGCAGGAAGAGCTCGATCCTCTTTTTTTTTATTGCTTCGGTTGCGCCGTGCAGTGAACCAATTTTTTTTTTGGCAGCCAGCAGGCAGAGTTCTTCACTTTGATACTCCTTCAGGAGCTCTTCAACTATCTCGTCCGAAATCCCTTTTTTTCTGAGTTCTGCCCGCATTTTCATTTTTCCGGCTGGCTTTTGCCGCGTTCGGCTTCTGATTAGCTCCATGCTGAAGATTCGGTCGTTGAGCACTCCCTCTCTGGTGAGTTTTTCGAGGAGTGGCCAGATGTTTTCCGGTGCAAATCCCTTTTTCAGGAGTTTTCGCTCCAGCTCGGCGCGGCTGTGATTGCGCAGACTGAGGAGTTTGAAGGCGAATGTTATGGGTGAGGTAGTCGGGGTTTTCAGCATGATCGGCACATTCAAAAGTCGGAAAATTTTTGGGGCGGTGAGTAATCTAACACACGGAAAAGATCTCTTCAAAATAAATAGTTTATTATATTCCATCCTTTCATAATGAAGGTGTCGGCCTTGGTGCCGCTGCTCTATCTTTTTTATCAGTCAAGCGAACAAGACGATGCCTCGCTACACCCCTGAACAGCTTCTCAAACGAAACGCCTCCATCTGGACCGATATTCAGATTATCCTTGCCCCGATACAGTTTCTTTTTTTTATTGCAGGCCTGACCATAACAATACTTTATGCCAACGCTCTTTTTGTCCCCGCTCTTTACTGGGTCAGCCTGGCAATTCTCTTCAAAACACTCTTTTTTGCGCTTCTTTTCATTACAGGAATGTTTTTTGAAAAGGAGGTTTTCGATAAATGGGTCTATTCCAAAGAGTTTTTCTGGGAAGATGTGGGAAGCACCGTTGCCGCATCGTTTCACCTGCTCTACTTTTTTCTGGCCTGGTTCGGAGCCTCACAGGAGGTGCTTCTGTGGGATGCATTTCTGGCCTACTTTACCTACGTGCTCAATGCACTGCAATATCTGGTCAGGATTATCCTTGAAAAAATGAATGAACGCAACCTCCGGATGGATGGCCAGCTATGAAGAACAGTTTTAAACTTCTCTGGAACAGGGCATTTCTTTTTGTGGGGCCCGCATGGTATCTGCTTGTATGGATGATCTGGTCTTCCGGCCAGTTGGTGTCCATTGCTGACAGGCTCACTTTTCTCTGTGTGGTGATCCCCGGGTTTCTTATTGTGTACAGTTCCGGTTTTTTTATTGAGGGTTGGCATGAAAAGAAAAAGAGAGCTTTGCGTTGAACGGCGCATTGCCTGATTTGCATGTCGTTATTTTTCAACAATACATGCCGGATTCCGGTGTGAGAAGCATGATTACTTATGCAGAACCTTTGGAACGAGGCTGATCTTCAGCGATCAGTCAATGAGCAGCGCAGCTTGCCCGAGATGCAGACTGAACTTGCCGAACTGGTCTATGCCTCCCGTCTTCTTGGCCGTGAAAGTTCGCTGGTGGTGCACGGCGGAGGCAATACTTCGGTTAAATGTGAACTGGTCGACATGGTTGGCAACCGCGCTGAAGTACTCCTGATCAAGGCAAGCGGTGTTGATTTGAGCCGGATCACCGGTCGTGACTACACGTCACTCCGACTTGGCCCCCTGCGAAAACTTGTTGAGCTCTTCACTCATAACGACAGCATAAGTGAGGAGGCGCTGCGCCGGTTTTCTACCAAAGAGTTCAAGCATCTTTTGTTGTTGAATATGTTCAGCCTGACCGACCACATGGCCGAAAAGAGACTGACACCTTCCATCGAAACGTTACTTCACGCTTTTCTGCCACACAGGTTTATCCTGCATACCCATTCGTTTGCTCTGTTGACTCTCAGCAATCAGCCCAATGGTGTCAGGCTCTGCCGGGAAATACTCGGAGAAAGCTTTGGTTCAGTTCCCTATATCAAGCCAGGTCTTGGGCTTGCCCGATCAGCGGCGAGTGTTTATGGGGCAAACCCGGAGATAAAAGGGCTGGTGCTTCAGAAGCATGGGCTGGTGACTTTTGGCTCAACAGCGAAGGAGGCCTACAACAGGATGATTGAAGCGGTCACTCTGCTGGAAAAGCGGATAGCGGAGGCGGGCAGAAAAACCTTTCCCTCGATACCGTTGCCAGCGACAATTGCTCCGGTTGAAGTGGCTGCTCCCGTCATCAGGGGAGCCTGCGTCGATGAAAAGGTGCCGGGCACACGCGAGTACCATCAGTTTATTCTCGATTTTCGTACCTCTTCGGATATTCTTCACTATGTCAACAGTGTTGACCTTCTCCGGATGAGTCAAAAAGGGGCCATGACCCCCGACTTCATTATTCGCACCAAAAACAGGCCGCTCGTTGTTCCTGCTCCTGATGCCGGCGATATTCCAGGCTTCAAGGCTGCCGTGCATGAGGCGGTTCAGCGTTATTGCCAGGAATACACCGAGTATTTCAACACCCAGCAGATGGCCACTGATATGCCGGTATCCATGCTTGACCCGTTGCCAAGAGTGGTGCTTGTTCCAGGGCTTGGGCTTTTCGGACTTGGTAAAAATGCCCAATCCGCTGCGGTCAATGCTGACATAGCAACCTGTACAGCCTCTGCCATTCTGGATGCAGAATCGCTCGGCACCTTTGAAACGATCAGTGACCGTGAAGCTTTTGAGATAGAGTACTGGGACATGGAGCAGGCCAAGATGACCAAGGTACATTACGACGTTTTTGCCGGTAAAGTGGTCATGGTCACCGGAGCTGCGAGTGGTATTGGCCTGGCGACAGCCAGGGCCTTCCGGCAGAGAGGGGCGGAGCTGGTGATGCTTGATTTAACTCAGGATGCGCTTGATCGGGCGGCCGAGGAGATCGGGGGTAATGTGCTGACTCTTACCTGTGATGTTACTTCACGCGCTGAAATTCGCTCGGCGTTCGATGCAGCCTGCCGCCGATTCGGTGGTGTGGATATTATTGTCTCCAACGTTGGTGCAGCCATTCAGGGAAGAATTGGTGAAGTTTCCGACGAACTGCTCAGGAAAAGCTTTGAAATTAACTTCTTTTCTCACCAGTCGATTGCGCAGGAGGCCGTGAAAATCATGAAACTGCAGGGCACTGGCGGTGTACTGCTGTTTAACGTTTCTAAACAGGCAGTCAATCCTGGCCCCGATTTCGGCCCTTATGGCCTGCCAAAAGCAGCAACACTTTTTCTTGTGCGTCAATATGCGCTTGATCACGGTCGTGACGGGATTCGTTCAAATGGTATCAATGCTGATCGTATTCGCAGTGGCTTGCTGACCGCCGGGATGATCAAGGCCCGATCTGCTGCCCGCGGCCTTAGTGAGACGGAGTATATGGCCGGTAACCTCTTGCAGCTCGAGGTGACCGCCGAAGATGTTGCGGAAGCTTTTGTGCATCTGGCGCTTGAAACAAGGACAACAGGCTCAATTACCACAGTCGATGGCGGCAACATTGCAGCCGCGCTACGCTGAAAAAGATATATCACCGAATCAACAATCAAAAACAGAAAAGAGGAGATCGATAACCATGGCGGAATATGATAAAGACAAGCAGGCCAAAGAGTATTATCTGGACGTTCCAGTCAACAACTACGGATTTTTTCTTAAAGGCGCCCACTCTCTTGATTGGGGGATGAAAAACCGTCTGTCGAGAATATTCCGGCCCGATACCGGTAAAACGGTAATGCTTGCCATTGATCACGGCTATTTTCAGGGCCCGACAACCGGTCTTGAACGTCCGGACGTAAACATTGTACCGCTTATGCCTTACGCCGATGCCATCATGCTGACGCGCGGTATTTTGCGTACCACTGTTCCTCCGACTCTTACAAAGGCGGTTGTCATGCGCTGCAGCGGAGGTCCGAGCATTCTCAAGGAGCTTTCCGATGAAGAGCTTGCGGTCGATATCGAGGATGCCATTCGCATGAATGTTGCTGCCATTACTCTCCAGATCTTTATCGGTGGCGAGTATGAGACCCGCTCTATTCATAATATGACAAGGCTTGTTGATATGGGCCTGCGCTACGGTATTCCGACCATGGCCGTGACCGCCGTGGGCAAGGATATGGTGCGCGATGCCAAATATTTCAGGCTTGCCAGCCGGATGGCTGCCGAGCTTGGAGCGCAGATTGTAAAGACCTATTATGTGCCGGAGGATTTCGAGACGATAACTGCTTCTTGTCCGGTGCCGATTGTAATGGCAGGGGGCAAAAAACTTCCCGAACTTGATGCGCTGACGATGTCTTGGCGAGCCATCAATGAAGGTGCTTCGGGTGTTGATATGGGGCGCAATATATTTCAGAGCGACTATCCTCTTGCCATGATGAAGGCTGTCAACAAGGTGGTGCATGAAAAGATGAGTCCACAGGATGCCTTTGATTATTTCAATGACATCAAGGCCGAAGGGTAATATCAGGAAAGGGGATAGTCCCCTGGCGGCCATTGAACAGGCTTGCTGCTATGCTGATTGGAAGTTGTTTTTTTAAATGGATACCCTTGAACGGAGAGGGAATGCTGATATTTTTCTATGAACAGAGAGGATATTAAAGGTTTTTTTGCCTCAAGAGGGCAGCTTGAGATGGATGACTACCTGACGATTGATTACTACCTGGAGTGCGTGGGAGATATTGAGATAGCCCTTGCCCATTTCTGCAGTGAGCAATCGACGGCCCAGTGGAAACGTGTTGGCCATGATGAAGACTTTCGTCCGACGTATGCGGCGAAGGTTATCAATCTGACGATAGTGGGGGAGCTCGAGGAACTCAGCTATCAGGTACCTAATGCCATGACAGGCCCTGTTCACGCGTGCCGTGTTACCATTGCCCATCCTCATCGTAACTTCGGGACAAAAATTCCGAATCTGCTCTCTGCAGTTTGTGGTGAAGGCGTTTTTTTTACACCGGGAGTGCCGGTAGTGAAGCTGCTCGATATCGTTTTTCCAGACTCTTATCTTCTTGCTTTTGATGGTCCGAAATTTGGTATTGAAGGTATCCGCGATCTTCTGAATGCCTACAACCGGCCAATCTTTTTCGGGGTCGTCAAGCCAAATATCGGGCTAACTCCTGACGATTTTGCTGAAATTGCGCGTCAAAGCTGGCTGGGGGGACTTGATATTGCCAAGGATGATGAGATGCTGGCCGATGTTGACTGGTCAACTCTGATCGATCGCACCTATGCTCTTGGAGAGGCGAGACGGAGCGCTGAACGGGAGACTGGTGAACCGAAAATTTACCTTGCCAATGTGACTGATGAGGTTGACCGACTGATTGAGCAGCACGATATTGCTGTTCGCAACGGAGCCAATGCCCTGTTGATCAACGCCCTGCCCGTTGGGCTCAGTGCCGTCAGAATGTTGGCGAAGCATACCAAAGTGCCTCTTATTGGCCATTTCCCCTTTATTGCTGCCTTCAGCCGGATGGAGAAATATGGTGTTCATTCCAGGGTGATGACCAAGCTTCAGCGTCTTGCTGGTCTGGATTCCATCATCATGCCCGGTTTTGGCAGCAGGATGATGACCCCTGAAGAGGAGGTCAAAGAAAATATACAGGAGTGCCTGCAGGAGTTTGGCCATATCCGACGCTCGCTTCCGGTTCCGGGTGGCAGCGATTCAGCGCTCACGCTTGAAACCGTTTACCGCAAAGTCGGCAGTGTCGATTTCGGCTTTGTGCCTGGTCGAGGCATTTTTGGCCATCCGATGGGGCCAAAAGCCGGTGCGGCAAGTGTCCGACAGGCATGGGAAGCTATTGAACAGGGTATTGCGCTCGATACTTATGCCGTCGGTCGACCGGAACTTCAGGCGATGGTTGACGGGGCGAACGGCAAAATGTAGGCTTTCATGGGTATGCTCGATCACAAGGTTGTTATCATTACCGGTTCTACCAGAGGGATCGGCAAAGCCATGGCTCATGAGTTTGTACGGGAGGGGGCCAGGGTGGTGATAACCTCTTCTTCGAGTGCCAATGTTCAGGCCGCTGTAGCGGAATTTCCTTCGGGCACCGCTTATGGCTGCCTTTGCAACGTTGTCTCATTGGTCGATATGGAGCAGCTTATTGTTGTGGCAACCAGCAGGTTTGGCAAGCTCGACTGTTTTATCAATAATGCAGGAATCTCTGATTCTTTCAGAAGTATTACCGAGAGCGATCCCGACGAATGGGGGAGGGTGATTGATACCAATCTCAAGGGAACCTATAATGGATGTCGGGCGGCGATCAGCTATTTTCTCAGGGAGAACATGAAAGGAAAGGTCATCAATATGGCTGGTTCCGGCAGCGATAGCGGCTCAAATACCCCGTGGATCAGCGCCTACGGCTCAACCAAGGCGGCCATAGCCAGGTTTACTTATGCTGTTGCCGAAGAGTATCGGCATACAGGGATTTCAGTGATGCTGCTGCATCCAGGGTTGGTTCGTACAGGCATGGTGGGCGCAGACAACCCCACGCCTGAACTTTCACGGCAGTTAGCCACATTTAACACTATCCTTGATATTTTTGCACAGCCTCCATCGGTTGCGGCAAAGCTTGCGATAAAACTCGCATCGAGCTGGAGTGATACGAAAACCGGAGTCTACCTCTCAGCCTTGAATGGAAGAAGAAAAAAGAGGTTGCTCCTGACCTATCCCTTTCGTAAAATAGCGAACAGGATTGACCGTCGAACCTATTAATTTTGGTGTTGTGATGCGGAAAGCTGGAGTAACGTTACTCTTTTTTCTTGTGCTGGCTGCTCTTCAGGGCTGTTACACGTTTACAGGCGCTTCGCTCCCTCTGCATCTCAAAACCATTGCCATTCCGGTTTTTGACGATCGTTCAGGGGCAGGTATTCCTCCGTACAGGGCGCAGCTTACCAAAGGTCTCATCGACCGAATAGAGTCACAAAGCCATCTTCGTCTTACCCCCTCCATTGCCCGTGCCGACGGAGTTGTCGAAGGTGCCATCATCTCTTTTTCTGATGCACCAAACCAGCTCTCCAGCGCCACCGAGCGTGCATTGACGAACCGGATCACCCTTGTGGTGCAGGTGTCGATGGAGGACAGGGTAAAAAAAACGGTTATATTTACCCAATCCTTTGTTGGATTTGCCGATTATCCTGCAGGAAATTATGTTGCGCAGCAGGAGGCTATCCGTTTTTCGCTTGCCCGTACTATCGACGATATTTTTGACAGGATTGTCTCCGGGTGGTAAGAGCAGCGACATGGGGTAGAGTGGAGTGTCAGATTTGTTTTTTCTATACAACCATCTGCGGTATGCAGATATCTGATAAAAGGAGGTTATTATGGAACTGCAGAGGGATGTCAAGTATCGGCTTGAACTTGCGAAAGGTTTTTTAAAGGAGGCGGAGGGGGATTTGGACCTGAAGCGCTGGCGGTCGTGTATCTCCAGCTCCATGCTTGTTATTGAAAATACCGGCATAGCCGTACTGATGCTTTTTGGTGTCTCTCCCTTGACCCACAAGCCTGGTCTGCATTTGTCACAACTGATTTCAGAGGGCACCGTTGCCGACGAGGTTGCCACCTTGATTGAACAGATTCTCCCCGAGCTTGAAAAGTATGATTCACACGAAAGGATGCTGGCAAAGTATGGCGATGAAACATCATACAGGCTCCCCTGGGAACTTTTTCATGAAGAGGAGGGGAGTACTGCTATTGAGGCTGCCCGCAAGTGTATGCGCGTGAGCGTTGAACTGGCAGAGCTGGTTCAGTGAAAGAAAAGTGACCGGACATTTCCGGCGATCTGCCCGATCTTCCGACACTGATCGACGGTGTCAAAGCGGGTTCCGAGGTACATATTCTTGACGCACAATCCGACGAACTCTCGCAGATGGCCAAACACCCTGTCTTCCAACAGGGTACCCGGCACCGTAGGCGGTCAGTTAATCAAATGCGCTTCGCACGCCTCACCCTCTTCGAGAGCATCAAGAATTTCGTCAATCTTTGCTTCGCTGTCAATCTCGCCATACCAGAAGCTTTCAGGGTAGATCACAAGAACCGGCCCTTTCTCGCAGAGGTTGAGACAGCCTGTGGCCGAGACGGTAACATCGGTCATGCCACGGTCAGAAAGCTCGCTTTCAATGTAGGGAATCAGGCTGAGCGACTCCTTTTTGTGACAAATTCCCTGCGGTGTACCCTGTGCACGGAAACTTGCACAGACAAGAATGTGATGTTTCGGTTTATCCATTGTTACTCTCCAGTTGATTTATTAAACATTATTAATGACTCCATAACTCGCAGTCTTGAACCTTGAACCTTGAACATAATTTCCTCACCCGCATCCTCCACCAGTGCCGCTGCAGCTTGAGCCGCAGGCGTGTATCTGGCTGCTCTTCATCAGATGTTTCAAATCCTGGCCGGTAAAGACGCCGTAGATAGCCTCCTCAATGACCCCTTCAATCACCATCACTTCAATGCCTTTGTCTTTCATAACCTTTTTTGGAGAATCGCCAGCTCCGTTAACAAGCAGCGCCCTGCAGTCATTCAGGCTATCGGCAAGCTCCTCCCACCGCAGTTGGCCCCCTCCTGCGGCAGGGGCAGTTCTTGAATCGACGAGGATACATTGTCCGGAATCCTCCATTCCATAAATCAGAAAGCGATCAGCTTCACCGAGATGCTGGTTGATCAGCACTCCCTCTATACTGCTGACTGCAATGTATGGACGGCTATCTGCCGGGTTTTTGGGCAAGGCTGCCGCCTCGGCAAGCTTTTGCATCATGGCTTCGGTGTTGATGTCGCCAATAATGCCGACCGCATCAGCCCGACAGCGCGCACAGTGTTTCATCTTCGGCAGAAATTCGCTTGTTGCCCTCTGAATCTCTTTAACCATCTCGGCTGACGGTTCAGCCAGATTTTCAAAAACAGTCTCCCTGGTATTGTAGTAGGGGAGACAGTTCAGTATGTCAGCGCCCAGTTCAGCAACCTTCGATGCGACGGCTATGACATGCATATCGTTCACCCCGGGAATGATAATTGAGTTCACTTTAGCGGTAATACCGACCTCCTTCAGCCGTTTCAGCGACTCAAGCTGGTTTTTGATCAGCAGTCTAGCTGCGTCGATGTCGCGGTACATCTTCTTGTTATATCGAACCCATGCATAGACCTCGGCGCCGATTGCCGGATCAATGGCGTTGATGGTGATGGTGACATGGCTCACCTGCAGCTCTGCAAGTTCATCAATGAAGGGGAGCAGTTCAAGTCCGTTGGTTGCCAGGCAGAGCAGCATTTCCGGATATTTTGCCCGAACCAGCCGGAGCGTCTCCATAGTTTCATCCGGGTTGGCAAAGGGATCTCCAGGCCCTGCAATCCCCACAACGGCAATGTTCGGGGAGAGTGTCAGCGCCTGATCCAGGTAGTACACAGCCTGCTGCGGCGAGAGCACCTTGCTGGTGACTCCGGGCCGGTTCTCGTTCATGCAATCGAATTTACGGCTGCAGTAGTTGCACTGGATATTGCACTTTGGCGCAACAGGGAGGTGGATGCGCCCGAACTTATGGCGGGAGGCATCGTTAAAACAGGGGTGGTTTGCTATTTTCAGTGTCATGGTATCCTCCTTTACATATAAGTGTAGCCTATTGATGAAGCATTCTGCCGCTGTTCGATAACGGTGTTGACTATCCGGTCAAAAAGTTCCTGGGTACCACGGTAGCCAAGATGGTGCATTCTCTGCCCCCCGAACCGGTCGTGAATGGGGAAGCCGAGGCGGAGCAGCGGTATATTATTTTTTCTTGACATGGTATAACCCTTGCTGTTACCGATAAGAAAATCGGGCTGGACTGTTTTCGCTTCATCCTCGATATCGACAAAGTCAACGCCCTCACGCACTTTGATGCCGAGTTCATCCATGTCAGGGACAAGTTCCCCAATCCTTTTTTTCATCAGTCCGCTCTTGCCGCCCGTGGCGCAAAGTACAGGTACCATGCCTATCTCTCGCAGGAAGGCGGTCATACCGATAACAAGATCCTCTTCGCCGTAGATGATAACTTTCTTGTCAAAAACATATTTATGTCCATCGGCATAGGCATCAACAAGCCGACGGCGCTCATCTTCATACTTTTCAGCCCGTCGATCTCCCGTAAGCGTTTCGAGCAGGCTGAAAAATTTGTCGCTTCCCTTGATGCCAATGGGTAGGGGGAGATGATAGGCCGGTACACCAAACATCACATCCAGATATCCGGCTGCTGATTTGGAGGCTTCAATTGTTGAGCCGAACTCAATACTTGCCATGGCACCACCGGCCGTTGCAATGGTGCTTGCCGGTGTGCCGCCCGGAGGTATACGATGGTATTCACCCCATGGTCCTCCATCCATAGTTTGGGAATAGTCGGGGAGCATCATGTATGGCACTCCGAAATCTCCAAGAATTTCCTTGAGGTAGCGCAAGTCAGCGGGCGAGACCATGTTCGGAAAAAGGTTGATCAGCTTCTGCGGTGTACCTTTCACCGCCAGGGCTTTCACCGTTGCATGGACAGCAGCATGAAAACCGTCAATATGGCTGCCCTGGTAGCTTGGTGTGGAAGCATGGATCAGGATTGGCATTGGGGTGCCGTTTTTATACTCTTTTCTATACTCCCGAAGGATACCCGGAACATCATCACCGATGGTCTCGCTCAGGCAGGTGGTGGCCACGCCGATAACCTCAGGTTTATATTGCTCACTGACGTTTTTCAGCCCGATCTTAAGGTTATGGCTTCCTCCGAAGACCGCGCTCTCCTCATGGAAGTTTGATGAAGCGATATCAATCGGCTCTTTATAATGGCTTATTAAATAACGACGTATATAGGTTGCACACCCCTGCGAACCGTGCAGGAAGGGTACGCAGTTCTCTATCCCTCTGAAAGCAAGGCATGCACCAAGGGGGTTGCAGAGCTTGCAGGCGTTCTGGGTTGCTGTTTTTGCGTGTTCGTGTTTCATAGGGAGCCTCCTTTTCTTGGAGCGAACTGCCAAACCGGACTCATGACCGATTGATAGACCTCCAGTGCAAAATTGTACATGCCGACAAATCCGGCGAGAGGGATCTTCCTCTCATGGTTATGATCACAAAATCCAATACCAAGCTTGAAGGCGATCGGACGCTCCTTGACGCCACCGATAAGCAGGTCGGCTCCTTTTTCGAGGATAAATTTCGAGAGTTCAACGGGGTTGGAATCGTCCACAATCACCGTTCCCTCATCACACATCTCTTTCAGTCGCGCATAATCATCCTTGTTGCCCGTCTGCGATCCAGCCAGCACGACCGACATGCCGATTGAACGAAGTGCCTTGATAAGCGAAAAGGTCTTGAATGCCCCACCAACATAAATGGCAGCCTTTTTGCCCGTCAGCGCTTTTTTGAACTTCTGCAATGAAGGGTAGAGTGTTTTCACCTCTTCACTGACAATTTGCTTTGCCGCGTCCATGATTTCTGGCCGTTCAGGAAATTTGACGGCGACATCATAGAGCGATTTTGACATATCCTCAATCCCGAAATAGGAGACGCGTATGTAGGGAATCCCATACTTCTCCTCCATCTCTTTGGCCAGCCAAGTCATCGATCCTGAACACTGTACCACGTTGAGTGTTGCTCCATGAGCGCGTCGGACAGCATCTATACGTCCGTCACCAGTCAGTGTCGCTACTACCTCAATGCCCATTTTTTCATAGTATTGCCGTATAATCCACGCTTCACCGGCAAGGTTGAATTCACCGAGAATGTTGATGCTCTGTTTGCTGATATCCTGAGTCGATCCCGTGCCGATCAGTTGCATCAGAGCATGGCAGGCAGCTTTATAGCCATCCTTTTTGGTGCCCTTGAACCCTTCAGAATGGACTGGCAGCACCGGAATCCCGGTTTCACGAGCCACTTTCTTGCAGACAGCCTCAATATCGTCGCCGATAAGGCCGACAATGCACGTGGAGTAGATGAATGCAGCCTTCGGCTTGTACTGCTCAATAAGCTCAATAAGCGACTTGTAGAGCTTTTTTTCGCCCCCATAAATGACATCCATCTCCTGCAGATCGGTTGAAAAACTCAACCGGTGCAGTTCCGGGCCGGAAGAAACTGCGCCACGAATGTCCCACGTGTAGGCGGCACAGCCGATGGGGCCGTGAACAAGATGAATGGCATCTGCAACAGGATAGAGCACTACTCTGGAGCCGCAGAAGACGCAGGCGCGCTGGCTCACCGACCCTGAAAGGCTGGAGGTGTCACAAGCAATATCAGCCTGCGTCGCGCCACTCTTCTTTTCAAAGATCTGCTTCTGCCTTCCTTCAAGAATACCGATACTATCCATAGCCATAACCCCTTAATATTGTTGCAGGATGTGTTCACCGATCCCGGTGTTTACTCGTATTCCCTGTTCCCAGGGCCTCACCCTGGGTTATCTTATGCCGCCCCTGCGGGGGATGAAGAAGAATGGCTTTATGTGCCCCGCAGATTCAGCACCATGCGCTTTTCACACCTTTTTCGTTTCTTCTCTCTACATCACCAGTTCGAATTTCTCCTCAAGTGCGTCACGATCCTGGCGATCCATCAGGGCATTCAGAATCTTCTCAACCAGCCTCAGCCCGCCGCTGTACCCGACATTCGGGAAGTAGCTGTGGCCGATACGGTCGAGAATCGGAAATCCAAACCTGATAAATGGAACATCTTCGTCACGAGCCATATACTTGCCATAACTGTTTCCTATCAGCAGGTCAACAGGCTCATTCTTCATCCACTGGTGCAGGAGGAACATATCTGCGCCAATGCCGTTCCTGAACTTCGTCTCCGGTGTTCTTTCATTGAGGAGCAGGTTCATCCGTTTCTCAAAGCGCTGACCGGGAGTGCCACTGACGATAAAGACCGGTTTCATGTTCAGATCGAGCAAAAACTCCGTGAGCGGCACAAGCTGATCCGGATCACCAAAGAGCGCGACCCTTTTGCCATAGAGGTACTGCTCCATATCGGCCATCACATCCACCAGACGTCCTCTATCAGCAGTAATTTCATCAGGCACAGTCACTCCGCCAGCCTGGCTGAGCGCCATGATGAAGCGGTCAGTTGCCGTGAGGCCGATGGGTATATCAAGCGTTTTAAACGGCACCTTGCAGCATTTTTCAAGCGCGATGGCTGCAGGCTCGGCGCTGATACAGCCAAGCGCCAGCGAAGAGAGGCTGTCGCCCGAGCTCTGCAGCTCAGCTACCGTTGTGCCACCCTTCGGGTAAAACTCATGCTTGCCGCTTTGAGGTGCATCAAGAACATCCGAAGTGTCAGGAAAGAGCACAATCTTGACACCGAGAACTGATGAGAGTCGCTTGATCTCCCGCATATCAGAAGGCTCCATCCATCCGGCAATAATGTTGATCTGGTTTTTCTTTATGCCGGAGGAAACCGCAAATTGTGATGCTATACCAGTTACCATATTGGCATACCCGGTGACGTGCGAACCGATAAAGCTCGGTGTACTTGCAAAGATAAGATGCTTTCCTTCAGGCACCTTTCCATCATCCTTTGCTTTTCTGGTGATCTGCTGCAGGTCATCACCGATGGTTTCACTGAGGCAGGTTGAGTGCACTGCAATAATATCAGGGTCATAGACCGAGAATATGGTTTCGATGGCCGCAAGGAGGTTTGCCTGGCCGCCGAACACTGAAGCTCCTTCGGTGAACGAACTTGTTGCCGCCATAACTGGCTCTTTATAGTGGCGGGTCAGGGTGCTCCTGTGGTAGGAGCAGCACCCCTGTGAGCCATGGCTGTGAGGCAGACAGCCATGAATACCGAGCGCTGCATACATGGCGCCGATTGGCTGGCATGTTTTCGCAGGGTTGATAGTCAACCCTACACGCTCTTTAACCTCTTTTGATGTGTGTCTTAGTAGCATAATTCAATAGTCTCCTGTTTCCATGTTCATTACTGTGTTACATAACTGGCTGCAAGTCCTGCACCGTTTCCGGCCTTTTCCCATGGTGCCTTGATCAGCTTCCATACAGGGTTGTTCACCATGCGGTCGATATCCTTGTAGAAGTTTACTGCACCCTCAAAGCCGGTGTAAGGGCCGCCGTAGTCGTAGCTGTGAAGCTGTTTCAGCGGAATGCCCATCTTCTGTACCACATACTTCTCCTTGATGCCAGCGCAGAAAATATCAGGCTTGTAGATCTCGATCAGCTTTTCAGACTCATAGTGGCTGAGGTCATCAACAACCAGCGACTTTTTGGTCATCTGCTTCATCATACCCTCATAGCTGTTTATCTCAAGCCCCTTCTCCTTCAGCGCTACAAGTTCGGCTTCGGTTTTTCTCGGATTGTAAAGCTCCGGATCCGGAACCACCTTCAGCTCTTCAATGTTTTTGCTGTCGGCATCAATCTTGATGCCTGGCAACACGTGACGCCCCTCGTAATCATCGCGGTGTGCAAACTCATACCCTGCCGCCACTGTTGTCATACCAAGCTCATTGAAGAGATCCTGGTAGTGGTGGGCACGGGAACCACCGACAAAGAGCATAGCGGTTTTCCCCTTGGTTCTTGGAAGAATCTCCTCAATCACAGCCTTAACCTTTGGCGATTCCTCGGCTATCACCTCTTCAACCCTCGCCTTCAACTCCTCATCGCCAAAGTATTCGGCAATTTTGCGCAACGACTTTGCCGTCGATTCGGCTCCGACAAAGTTCACCTTCATCCACGGAATCCCGTACTTTGTCTCCATCATGTCGCCCATGTAGTTGATGGAGCGGTGACAGAGGATGACGTTGAGATCGGCAGTGTGAGCGTTTTCAATTTGGCTCACCGTCGAGTTGCCGCTGAAAGAGGAGACCAGTGTAATGCCCACCTTATCAAAGATGCGCTCAATCTCAAAAGCGTCGCCGCCAATGTTGTATTCGCCAAGCAGGTTCAGCTTGAACTTGCCCTCGCTCGGGGTGTTGTTGCGACCTACCATATGCTTGAAAACACCATTGTTCGCAATGTGGTGGCCTGCCGACTGGCTCACGCCCCTGTACCCTTCGCAACTGAATCCAAATACGTTGCAGTCTCCGAACTTCTCTTTCATCTCCCGTGATGCGGCATGGACATCATCTCCGATAAGGCCAACCGGGCAGGTCGAAAAGATCGCAATCGATTTCGGATGGAAGAGATCATAAGCCTCCTGGATGGCTATTTTCAGCTTCTTTTCACCACCAAAGACAATATTCTCTTCCTGCATGTCTGTCGAAAAGCAGTAAGGGATATAGTTTTCATCCATCAGCGACTCAGTTCTTGTCTGGTTCCGCCGGGTCAACCAGGCGTAAAAACTGCAGCCGATAGGACCATGCACAATGTTGACGATATCACGTGTTGGCCCGAGCACCACACCTTTACAGCCAGCATAGGAGCAGCCACGCTGAGTGATGATTCCAGGAACAGTACGCACGTTGGCCTGTACTTCAGGAATCAGCTCAGGGTCGTTGACAATAATCGACTTTGCCCTTTTTTTAGCCACCTTGGCCGGGTACTTTTGTATCAGCTCTTCCCTCACTTTTGAAGGATCTGGAAAAATTCTGTTCGCCTCCATGTAACTCTCTCCGTTTACACCTGTTTAAATATTCTGCACTTAGTTGAGTGCGCTGTCGCCCAATTCCCCTGTTCTCACCCTGATGGTCTCAATAATCGGGGTTACAAAAATTTTGCCATCACCATGTTTTCCCGTCTGATTGATTCCGATAATGGTGTCGATTGCTGTTTTACTCAGCTCATCAGGAACAACAACGGTCAGAATCCTTTTTGCTACAAGCCTTGGCGCATCACCGAGCAGTGCAATGGCCTCCGGATGACCAGCTTCAGCTCCCCTGAGGATGTCAAAATGGACTACACCCTTGCCACGTCCCATCACTCTGCCGGTCGCGGTAAAGGCCGGTATTCCTGCTTCGATAAGCGCCTTTTTGGTTGCGTTCACCTTATTGATTCGGATAACTGCTATAATTTCTTTCATTTAAGCCTCCTTCGTGGCAAGGAACGGTTCGATCTCCTGTTCGCCGGTACTGATGGTGTAAACCTCTTCAACTGCTGAAACAAAGATCTTTCCATCACCGAATTTTCCATCAGTACCTGACTTTGCATGTTCCATGATGGCTTTTATCACAAAATCCTTGTCATTATCGGGTACTACCACAAAAAGCATCTCTTTCGGAATTTCATCATATACCACATCGCCTACGCGGAGACCGCGCTGCTTGCCTCGACCTACAACAGCGATTTTTGTTACTGCCGGAAAGCCGGCATCAAGCAGTCCCTGCATGACATCATAAACCTTTTCCGGTCTGACGATAGTTCTGATCATTAACATAAGTCTTACTCCGTTTTTTAGTTAGCAATACCAAATTCAATGAGAAGCGCTTCCAACTCTTCAATTTCGAGCGGCTTGGGAATGACAAAGATCTTGTTTTCATCAATCTTGCGGGCAAGTGCGCGGTATTCGTCGGCCTGCTCGTGAGTCGGATCGTACTCTATAACGGTCTGGCGGTTAATCTCGGCACGCTGTACAAAGTTGTTGCGTGGCACGAAGTGGATCAACTGTGTACCAATCTTCTTGGCAAGCTCCTCAATCATCTGCCGTTCGTTGTCGACATTACGACTGTTGCAGATAAGGCCACCAAGACGAACACCGCCGGTATCGGCATATTTCAGAATACCCTTACAGATGTTGTTGGCTGCGTACATGGCCATCATTTCACCAGAACAGACGATGTAGATCTCTTCAGCCTTACCATCACGGATTGGCATGGCAAATCCACCGCAGACCACGTCACCGAGAACATCGTAGAAGACATAATCAAGATCCCACTCTTCATCAAAAGCTCCAAGCTGTTCGAGCAGGTTCACTGATGTGATGATACCGCGACCTGCGCAGCCAACACCTGGTTCAGGGCCACCAGATTCAGTGCAGCGGGTGTTTCTGTAGCCACTCTTGATGATATCTTCAAGTTCAATTTCCTCACCCTCCTCTCGAAGCGTATCAAGCACTGTTTTCTGCTGCAGTCCCCCAAGGAGCAGGCGTGTTGAGTCAGCCTTCGGGTCACAGCCAATAACCATAACTTTCTTGCCCATCTCAGCAAGACCGGCAACCGTATTTTGGGTAGTGGTTGACTTGCCGATGCCCCCCTTTCCGTAAATAGCAACCTTTCTCATTTGCGTATATTTTTAGGTTTTAATAGCCTCTCTCATCAACTATTCAGGTTTTACAAGCAAACGCCCTTAATAGTTATGCTATTATTGTGCAAAATGCGTGCCAAAGCCGATTCTTGCGACTGAAAATTTTGTATAAATGAAAAGGGGAATGACTCTAACAGTACTTTTTAGAGGAAGTTAGACTCTTTTTTTTTCGTACTTGAATGTAATATGCCGGGGCATGAAAGTTTCACATCACTAAATTTTCAGGGAACATGCGGTTACAATTTCGTAGGAAAAAGCATAAAACCACATTCTGGTACTTTTGGTATCAGAGAAAAATAGGGATGAAGAAAAGAGTGTATAGGAGAGTGCCAAGGGTAAAAGATTGTGAATGAAAAAAACCTTCAAAAAAAAGAGTTTAACACTCTCTCTTAGGAAGGTTTTTGGCCTGGCGTCCGTAAAATGAAGAAGCTTAGTTATCGGCAAGCTCAGGAAGCAATTTTAAGAAATGCTCCAGATTATCAGGGTATGAGGCTGTAAGCGCCGCGAGTGTCTGTTGGTATTTAGTGTACACAACCTCACTTTTTTGGAGCTGATATTTCTCTTTTTCGCCGTCAACAACAAGTTCAAGATCATAAATTAACCAGGCAATATCAGCTTCCTCTTTTTTGACAAGAATCAAATCCGGAAGAGTGTCGAAATAGCTTTTATTAATGGCTACGGCCATTTTCTTGTGCCATGAATTTAAAATAGAACCCTTGAATATCAACTGTGGAACAAGACTCTCCCTGGCGGCAGAAAGAAAATCCGGCTGCGGATAGTTCGATTGTTCTGTCCAGTCCATCAGGGAGTTAGATTTTGTGTCTTTCATGTAAAAATCGAAAGGATCACGCGCATCACCCGAAATGAAGGCAGCCTGAATCTCAATCGCACCGAAGTCCACCATCTTGCCATATTCGTCATAAGCAACAAGCACAACATCAATCTCGCCTGCTGATTTTCCGTAGGCATCTGTCAAATTAACCTCTGTTAACGAACTCCAGCGAACTCCCTCATCAAAAAAGAAGGATGCTGCATCATCAGTAATAAGCCAGTCTTCACGAAACCGCACGGGACAAGTTACGACCGGTTTATTGCCGTGGAGAATGCTGCATACACCAAGAGGATTTTTAGTTTGCCCTTTGGTGCAGTTTGGAACCTTGTTATTGAAAGGGCAATGGCGGTGCGAACGGTACCGTTGTGCCTTTGAAGACTGGTCTGTTGTTGTAAAACCAAAGACCTCAGCTAACGGGTGCTTAAAAGTGTCCATGCTGTTAAATGTTTGCGAAGGGGTGGGTTGAAATTGAGTGGGTGAATCCAAGGACTGTACCTTTTTAATAAGGCCTATGGTTTGCTGCGCTTGATCCATGAATCTTTGCTTGTCTCCACTTTCAGGTGGCAAAGTAGTATCGGAAAAGCCAGGATGAACCATGCTGGCTGAAATAGTTTCAAAAAGCGGTCTCTTTTGAGCGATTCCTCCTTGCTCAGCAATACCCAAAACCGCCAAAATAGTTTGTGATGGTATTGGTTGAGCATTTCCGCCAGACAACTCTTCTTTAACCGTATTCATTTTATCAGGCAAAGCATCTCCAATAGCAGCGAGCGGAACTTCTGCGACGGAAGTGAGCTCGGGGCGTACTTCAACAGGTTCAATGGTAGGTTGAATCTGTTCAATGGTAGGTTGAATCTGTTCAATGGTAGGTTGAATCTGTTCAATGTGCGGCTGTACATCAGCATCTGCCTTATTATGCAAAGGCAGTGGCTTGTTGAGATCAAAAAGATCAACCTCAGCCTGATCAGCACTCATGTTGGGGTATACAGCAGGTTGTGGGACAGAGGTATGAGCGTTAAGGGTGGACGCGTAATACGGCAGACCGTTTACCAGATCCATACTCAACTGGAGATGAGCAACATCCTGCTGCTCGTCATTGCCTATGCTCAACAACATCGCCTTGATGTTTGGGTCATCTACCTCAGCAGCGAGAGTATTAAAGACATCCCGCTTCTGCATCTTTATCTCCACCATGGAGCCGAAAAACTCAAGTAAATCTTTATTAATAAACATCCTTCCCGTTTTTTACAATGGATTCGATGAGCTTCTTCGTCTTTGACTTATGTTCCTGCAAATCGGCATTCAGTTGCTGCAACATATCAAGTATTTTTAGCTGTACATCCTCCTTAAGTGTAGAATACCTTATGACATGTTGGATATGGTTCGAGTAAATGGCAACTACAGACTCTTCGCTTTGCTCTACCTCGTGTATTCTTCTCAGTAATTCATTTTTCCCGATCATTGCTGTAATTTTAGCAAATTACTTCATAACAACACTTTTTGACACAATAAAACCAACAACAATGGGCAATTTACCATTTTTTATTTCTATTCCAAATTGCATCGAACATCTCACCGAGTTAATCGCTCAGTAAAATAAAGCCAATAATACAACTCCACAACATTACATAGGAGCACCTACCGAACGAAAGCCCCTCATTCATGTTAAGAAAACGAAAGGCAACACACACAATCAAAAATGAAAACTAAAAATCCCAATGCTCAGAAGCTGGGAGCTTTACAAAATTGCGAGCCACCATCAACTCCCACTCCACCGCTCTGATCTCCTCCAACGTACACATAAAGCCCTCATCCTCTATCATAGCATTCAAACGCTTCCGAAAAGCTTTATCAGTTTGCAACTTTTCGATGAACTTTCTGGCTTGATCTTCAGACATAAAAACCTCCAACTACAAACATTTTCTCAGGAAAAAAAGAAACAAAAGACAAAAAAAACTCAAGCGCCCCGTAGTAAAAAAATTCAATACATCTGTAACCATAATGTCTCGATAAAAGTTCAGCAGTGACCATCTAAATCGAATAAAAGTGCCCATAACTCTATGAGTAATCTGTCACATTTCTGAATTAAGCCATGAGCCAAGCTTACCTTTTGCTTTTGTCGTCAGGTAATACTCCGGTAACCAGGAGATGCTGTTGATGTAGTAGTCATTAGGGTCGTTATAATAATATTCCTTATTCTCCTTCCTGATGCATTTGCGAAGTCGCTGCAGTATGTCAGGGGAGATAGATGAACCCGCAGCTTCAGTTGCAGCATAAGCAGCGCTGTAAAACAGTGCATTTTGAATGGTTGTTTTTTGGGTCAAGCAGGAGTCATTGCTGAATTCCTTTTCAAACGAAGCCGAAAATAAGCGCAGAACAGCTAACGCTCGGCTATCACCGTAGAGGTAATAATCAGCAGCAATTCGTAGCGGAACCCTGACGGCATCCCAGCCATAAATAACAGGTTTCCCTGGCAATGTTCTTATTGCACCCAGCTGGTCAATCGCAATCCAGTCAGGAACCAAACAGACCTCATTCTGATCATCTGAAAATTTACGAAGCCTCCCGAGCAGGTCGTATGTTGTGTCGGCAAGATCAAGCCATCGCTTGTCGTCGCTGACCGCGTAAAAGAGCTTGAAATGCGAAGGTGCATAATATGAAGGGTTTTGTGCAATGAGATCATCTGCTACGTTGTCCTTGTTTGGCCACGGAAGAAGATAGATTCTCCCATTAATTACAGTAGTTTCATGATCAAGAATGCTTTCAAGTACCTTTCGGGCGAGAGTAAGATAGTGATTGTCATGCCATGCGCGGTAAGCAAGAATAAGGGCGAAAGCATAATCAATATCGGCATCCGAAGCAGCTTGTGTATCGGTTACCTTTCCATTTTCGAAATGCCATGCTAGAAGCTTGTCTCCATGTGAATCTTTGCGTGACAGTACTGTTTCGGTCCAGGTGAGACATTCATCAAAGGTTATACGGTCATTCATGAGTACCGCCCGAATCATGCCGTATGCCTGCCCTTCTGAAACCGTATCATTGTTGTTGTTGGGACGAAAGACCCTGCCGTACCGGATAAATGTACGTTTAAAATGCGCCCAGGAGCCAACCGAAATCTCTTCAGGATTTTGAGGTACTGAAGAGCAATTACTAAGTACTAACGGAATAGTAATAATAAGCAATACAAGAAATACTTTTTTCATTTTTTATTAAAATGAAAAATCCCGGAAAGCAATATAAACTGTAAACCCATCCAGAAAACGTTTATCATAAGGACATAATTCCATTGGTAATAGAGTTTTGTAATACCCAGTACCAAAGTTGCAGAAACAACTGCCAGTACAAGTAACTGTGGCCAAAGGTTCTTCAGTGGAACATTTCTGGTATTGCCTTTGGGAGTTACCTGAAACCCCTTTTTGTTGATATCCAGCAGACCAACAAAGGAGGCACTTAAATAGACTGGCATAGAAAGTGCGGTCAGCATTTGAACCTTGAACATATTGAGCAGCCTGTATTTCTTCTTCACCATGCTTTCGTAAAAAACCATATTTGAAAGGATAAAGAATGGTACAAACGTAAATGTATAGGCAAGTGAATCAATGTTGTAAGAATTAATATTGAAAAAAATGTATAGAATTGGCCCTATCATCAGGAAGAAATAGGCCCAACCGATAAAATAATAGGTCGTTGATATTACATACTCGAGCCACTGTTCTGGCCTCAGTGCTTTTCTGTCTGTAAAAAATAGTTTAACCAGCTTTCGGAAGAGCTGTGAGGTGCCCAACGCCCAGCGGTTTTGCTGGGTGAAGTAGGCTGCCAAATCTTCGGGAGCCATCCCAAAAGTATAGGCCTTATGGATAAAAAACGACTTCCACTGTTTCGCGTGCAATTTCAGTGATGTGGCAATATCCTCGGTAACAGTATCTTCATCAAAATTACCAACGTCGCTGAGTGCAGCACGGCGAAAAACAACATTGGTTCCACAGCAGAACATTGCTTTGTTCATTGATTTTCCCAGGCAGATATATTCATAAAAAATTGCCTGTTGATTATGAGCAACCATCGCTACAGTGCTTACATCTCCATTTGAATAAAATTGCGGCGTTTGTACAAAGGCAAGCCTCTCGTCAGCCTCAAGAAATGGAACAAGAGTTTTTAAAAAACCAGGCATAGGGTTTTGATCAGCATCAAAAATAGCAATATACTTTTCGGTTATAGTTTTAAGTACTTCGTTGATCATTCCCGCCTTGGCGCCGCGGTTGTTGCTTCTGGTAAAGAGTTCAACTCCTAAATTTTTTGAAAGTTCTCTTGCCTCTTGCTTGTAGCTTTCAATTGTCGAGTCATCAAGCAGGTAAATTTTCTTGTTATCGTAATTAAGGCTAAGGCAGGTCAAGAGCGTTTTTTCAACTATTCGTTTTGATTCATGTCGGGCAGGAATCAAAATTGCCACAGACGCATCTTTGCCTGGGGTAGATTGGCCTGGCATTTCCAAATAAACATTCTCACGGATGACATCCAGAAAAAAGAAGAATGAATGAAAGAGGATAAATGATTCTGAAATAAAAAACAGTATGCCAATTACCCACTCAATATATTCGAATGGGGCAATAAAAAGGTAATAAATTCGGACTAAAATGTAGCAGACCAGCAAAAGCAAAAGCAAAGTGACCTGAGTGATCAGCAACCATGATTTTTTCTTATCCTGCATTTAGGTATGAGTTTTATGTGAAAATATCTAAAAAAACCACCGAATTTCGCCCTTCAGCAGTTTGTCTTGATAGTTCGATATTGAAGCCCAAGAATATTGACCCTCGATTATGGTCGAAAAACTATTAGTCCAGTCATGGTGTATTGCGCCATGAATCTGGTGCGATACATTGCCCAGAGGCTCAAAGCTGATATGATATTTTGTCGTGACATAGGTGTCATTGACACCGAGAAAAAGCTCATCGTTGAAATAATGCCTCCATTCAATGCCTGCGGTCTTTGTAGTGAACGATTTCGGTGTCCAGTAATGAGTGTTGACATCGGAGTTGACATCGGGGAAGCCATAGTCCTGCAAACGAAAGGTAAGGTCCAAGCGATTAGTGCCATAGAGAAGATGAGCTGCAACATCAGCTCCGGCAGTCAAATTTGTATTTCCGTCAGAGTAGTTGGCAAAGTCGCAATCAACACCGGCCTCCCAACTGCGGTAACCGTTATAGAGCGCTCTCCCTTTCCATCGATTTCTCTGGAGATTATCCTGAAATGTTTTTGCATTGTCAATGACATCTTCCTTGCGAAATCCTATACCAAAATGAAAATTATCCAGAGGCTGACTCTCAGTCTCGAATGATCCGGTGTAGGTGTCATTTATGACACCGGAACTCCTGTTATAGCCGATGTTGGCCCGAACAAGAAGATCAGGAAGATAGCTATACTCGATTCCTGTGGATATGCTTTTTTTGTCGAGGCTATTGTTCAAATCCTCAAATCGGTATGATTTATTGTCGAGATTCAGAGAACCCGTCAACCCCTCCTGAAATGGGTAGGATAGCGCAGCATAAAACCCGTTATAGGTAACGTTGATACTTTTCCATGGACTTTTAACTTCCAGGAAATCCGCTCCAGTTCGGAGAAGGGGCATAGACGAGAGAACCTCAATTTTTTGTTTTGCCAAAGTAGCTTGGCGATGTTCAGGTGTTTTTGACAGGATCAGGTCATAGCACTTCAAAGCCTCTTTCCACAGTCCCTTCTGCATATAGAGTTGACCAAGGTCAAACTGTGCCTCAGGCTGATTTGGTTCAGCAACAATCCATGCCTTGTATGCCTTGACCGCTTGCCGGTATGCATTACGGAAATAGGCACTTTTAGCCATCGCTTCTGCCTTGAGTGCTTCATTCCTGGGGTAGGCCTGAACAGCTTCATCATATTGAGAGAGCGACTGACTGTATTTGGCCATCCATCCAAGTACCCGAGCTTTTTCCCGGTAACCCATTTGCCTGAAATAACTGTCAGTAGCCGGTTTGCCTTTTTTAATCAACCGGTCGTAATATGCCAGTGATGTCGAATAATCTTTTTGCCAGCTTGCAATCTCAGCCCAAACCAACAGGGCTGGCTCGTTTTCAGGGGAGATTTGAAGAATTTGCTGATTGATTTTCAGGACTTCAGGAAAATTATTTTTCTTTAATGCAATATTGCCTCTTGTCTGAAGTACCTCGGTATCGCCCGGAAAACGCTTTTCAAGAGAGGCCAGCAGTTTACCTACCTCAGCATCCTCCCCTGCATCTGCAATTTTATAAATAAAATCAATGACACTCTTTTTCGTTATACCATTTTTATCCACAAGCTGCCGATAGCGCAACGCAGCTTTTGCGTACTGCTTATCAGTAAAGAGTGCATTTGCGTATTCGGCAATGAGGGTGTTGCTGGCGATACCTGCATTGACAATCACTTCATAGAGTTTCAGGGCTGTTGTCGTCCTTCCTGTCCATAAGTTAGCCCGTGCCGCCTTAACGGTTAATCGGGAGTCATTAGGATGCCGCTTGAGCAGCTTATCATACAAGGGGAGAGCCTTTTCCGCATTCGACAAGGTCTCATAGGTTAAAATCGCCTTCCTGATAATCTCTTCATCAAGAGGATACAAAAGCAGTAATTTCTCGAAAAGTTCGTCTGCCTTCTGGTACTGACCTGCAGCTATGCAGCTATCGGCAAGTTTGCGGATAGCGTCCCGATCCAGAGTGCCAGCTCTGAAAGATTCCATTGAAAGCTCATCTGCCGGAATCTTTTCTACCAGAATACTTTCTGCGGGAATCTCTTGAACCAGAACATCATTGTCAGAATCAGGTGAGAGAGCATGAGTTTTAGTCGGAGCAGCCAATACGGCCATCCCAACCATAGCGATAAAAAGAAATTTGCTACTTGATTTCATCGTTTCTCGCAGAATTTTGCGGTGTATAAAAAACGCTTTAAATGCGTGCTAATATAATGGCTTACCGGTTTCAAAGGTATGAAGATTTAACCCACCCCATTGGCCTCTGCTGCCCCTTCGCATGGTTACAATCATCCACAGCAACCGAATTATACAATTCACCAAGCAACATCCAACCATCCAGTTACCACGCCATACGCTTATATACAAAAGGTTTAAGAAATAAACAAAATTGCATATTTCATAATAGTTTAAAATGTTGGTGACTGATTGTTCTGTTCTGTGTATTCAAAGGGCAGTTAGACGAGGTATTGATGTTGAATGACAAACAAAAATATTCTTCTGTTTTATTTATATTAGCCGAAGTAAGTATTGATCAATAATATTTCAAACCAGTGAACCCATGAAAGCATTGATTGCAGTTACTGTTGTGGCAGCAACCCTTGGCGGGTGCATGAGTGCGACCGACCATGCAGCGCAATTGCCTTCACAATCCGGCAGGGAAATGACCGTAGGGATTGTGCAGATGGAGATTCGGAAAGGCATGACAGCGGCTGCTGTTGCTGAAGCGCTCGGCTCCCCAAATATCGTTTCAAAAGACCAGGGGGGGAGTGAAAGCTGGATTTATGACAAGGTCGCTTCTGAAGCAGCCTATTCGTCAGGAAGCGGTGGAATTTTATCGTTGCTGGTTGGTTCGCGACATGCCGGAGCGGTCTCCTCATCACAAAAAACCCTGACGGTCATTATCAAGTTTACTGCTGGCCTCGTCAGTGATTACTCTTATCACAGCAGCAAATTTTAGGAGCAAGGCATGAAACAATCCATACTTTTCATTTTTTTTGCGGCATCACTTGCACTCGGAGGGTGCGTTGTTTCGCAGCCCGTGGCCGAAAAAACCCAACTGCAGATTCGTGAATTCCAGACACGAATGTACGATGTGAGCGATATAAAACTTGTGATGAAGGCGGTCATGAATACCCTTCAGGACGACAACTTTATTGTTCAGCAGGCCAATGTCGATCTGGGACTATTGACTGCGCAGAAGGAGCTTGATGTTGAAAACCGGGCAGAATCTTTTTTTGCAAGGGCATTCACCGACCGTCCCGAGTATATTAAAAACAGTCTTACCGAGGCATCCGCAAATATCAGTGAATTCGGAAAGCAGACAAGGGTGCGCATCAACTTCAGGTACAAGGTGATGAACAACAGGGGTGGGGTGATGCGTGTCAGCCAGATTGACGACGCAAAGTACTATCAGGATTTTTTTGCTAAAGTTGATAAATCAATCTTTTTCGGAAAGGAAAAACTCCAGTAACAATCGATGCCAAAAGAGACATTAAGTGTAAGTGGATGCATTTGTGCGGGTGAAGAAAAAGAGACTCATTCAAGCAGAGAAAAACGGCTTGGCTGGCACGAATATTTTATGAATGTTGCCCATCTCATTTCCCGCCGGGCCACTTGTACTCGGGGACATATCGGTGCTGTCATTGTCAGGGAGAACAGTATTCTCTCTACAGGATATAACGGAGCACCGACTGGCCTTCCTCACTGTAACGATACTAACTGTCGTATTTACAAGAGCACCCATCCTGACGGTACAGTCGAGGAGAACTGCGTCAACACCATTCATGCGGAAATCAATGCCATTGTTCAGGCGGCCAAGCATGGTGTTTCCATCAAGGATTCCGACATTTACATTACTGCCAGTCCCTGTATTCACTGTCTCAAGGTACTCATCAACGTCGGCATCAAAACCATCTACTATGATAAACCCTATAAAATTGAGCATATCGATGAACTACTCAAGCTCTCCGGCATAAGGCTGGTGCAGGTAATGTTGGCCAGCAACCTGAAGGAGTGACGATCCCTCTCTCTGACGACGCCCTTTTTATGAGGCGCAGTCTGGAACTGGCCATGAAGGGCGCCGGCAGTGTAAGCCCGAACCCCTTGGTTGGGTCGGTTATTGTCTATAATGGCGGAATCGTGGGCGAAGGATACCACCAGAGGTTTGGGGGCCAACATGCCGAAGTGCTGGCAATCGCCTCTGTCGCCGATCAAGAGATGCTGCGCCAGGCAACACTCTATGTTACCCTTGAGCCCTGTGCCCATTTTGGAAAAACAGCCCCATGCAGCGATCTTATCATTGAAAAGGGGATTCCCCGTGTGGTTATCGGGTGTCGCGATCCCCACATCAAAGTTGCAGGAAAAGGGATCGCCAGGCTGCAGGCCGCAGGGATTCTCGTTACGGAAGGAGTGCTCGAAGCCGAGAGCAAAAAATGCAACGAGGCATTTATCAAGAGCCATACCACCGGCCTTCCATTTGTCACCATAAAACTTGCCCAGACCCTCGATGGCAAAATAGCCACATCAATCGGAGCATCATGCTGGATAACCGGGGAAGAGGCACGGAGTGAGGTGCACCGTCTCAGGAGCATCTATGACGCAGTGCTGGTCGGCGAGGCCACGGTGCGGGCAGACGACGCTCACCTGACCGTCAGGCACTGCCCGGGACGCAATCCTCTGCGCGTTGTGCTTGATGGTCGGCTGGTTCTCTCTCTGGATGCAAAAATCTTTGACCATGAGGCGCCAACCATTCTCTTTGCATCAACATTGTCGGAGAGTTTGCCAAAAGTCGAGCTTTTACGGCAAAAAGGGGTTACCGTGCTTTTTGTCCACGAGCATTCAGGCAAGCTTGACCTGCGTCAGATGCTGGCAGAGCTGCATAAACGGCAGGTGCTCTCTGTGTTGGTCGAAGGGGGGAGCCGGTTATCAGCCTCATTCGTTCATGCCGGGCTTGTTGATAAAATCGCTATATTCGTTTCACCAAAACTTTTCGGAGGGGATGCTCTCAGTGCCTTTGCACCTCTTGGTGTCAGCATGCCGGATCAAGCAGTGCAAATGCTCTTCGAGCCTCCCCGGTTTTTCGGGCGTGATCTGCTGCTGGAAGCTTACCTGGAAGTTTGAGACGAAAGAGGTACCCCAGTTCAAGAGATCAATAATCTATACACCGGTTATCGTGACAAAAAAATATGCAAAAAGAAGTCTGCCGGTGGTAGACCGTTACATCAACAGCAATGATGCAGGGAAACTGCTTCTGCGGGTTTCACTTGGCATGCTGATGCTTTTTCACGGAGTACACAAGCTTCAGTACGGGTACGGGTTTGTTGAATCCATGCTTCTCAAGGGGAGATTGCCGGGCTACCTCTCACACGGCATTCTTTTAGGCGAACTGGTTGCGCCACTGCTGATAGTGCTTGGCCTTTATACTCGTCCGGCAGCTCTCGTTCAGGCCTTTGTCATGGTTATGGCAATCTATCTCGTTCATTCGCATGAACTTTTTTCAGTGACAAAGCAGGGTGGCTACGCCCTGGAACTCCAAGCGCTCTACCTTTTCGGCTCCCTCGCAATTTTCTTTTCAGGAGCCGGGCGTTTCAAGGTATCAAAAAGTGGCTCGTTCTGGAATTAAACCTTAAACAATTTACTTGTATGGCACAGATCACCTTGAAGGGTAATTCATTTAAAACGGTCGGCACCTTGCCAGCAAAAGGCTCCGAAGCACCTTTTTTCTGTCTGGTTAAAACCGACTTGTCCGAGGCAGGGCCAGCCGATTTTGCCGGAAAAAGAGTAGTTCTCAACATTTTTCCAAGTCTCGACACCCCGGTTTGCGCAGCCTCCGTCAGACGCTTTAACCAGGAGGCATCATCACTCGACAACACCGTCGTCCTCTGCATCTCCGCGGACCTTCCTTTTGCGCACAGCCGATTCTGCGAAGTTGAAGGGCTGAAAAATGTTGTTTCACTTTCAGTCTTCCGCTCTCCCGAATTTGGCCTTGATTATGGAGTTACCATTGTCGATGGTCCTCTCAAAGGGCTCCTTTCCCGATCCATTGTCGTTATCGATGCCGACGGGATCGTGCTCCATACCGAGCAGGTGCCAGAAATTGTCCAGGAGCCAGACTACAGTGCAGCCCTCAAGGTGCTTGCATAAATCAGCGTAACAAAAATGTTCACCGGAATTATCAAGGATGTCGGACGGGTGAGGGGAGTAACACGGCGCCAGGGCGGTTTGCGGCTCAGGGTACACTACACCAACCCCAAAGAGTTCAGCAATCTTTCAATTGACGAAAGCGTCAGCATCAACGGCGTTTGCCAGACCGTTGTTGCTCTTGGCGACGGATGGCTGGAGGTAGACAGCGTCGAAGAGACCCTCACCAAAACAACCCTTGGCTCCCTGCAGCAAGGAGCGCTCGTCAACCTTGAACGGGCCGTTCGCCCCATGGATCGCCTCGGTGGCCATTTTGTGCTTGGTCATGTTGATTGTCCGGCAACTGTCGAGAGTATCAGGGAGTTTAGTTCCAGCCGAGAACTCTGGATTGCTTTTCCCGATGCTTTCAGCCCCTTCATTGTTACTGCAGGTTCCATCACCATCGACGGCATCAGCCTCACTGTTGCCAGGCTTGAAGCTGAGCTTTTTGCTGTGGCGATAATTCCCTTTACCTTTGCCCACACCACCATCAATGAACTCAAGCCAGGAAGCAGGGTGAACCTTGAGTTTGACATACTCGGCAAATATGTTGCCCGACAACTTCAAAAAACCACCACTCCAGCCAAGACGGATTCAGCAATCAACGAAGCATGGCTTCAGCAAAAGGGATTTTAATGGTCGTCAGCCACACCATCCAGTCCGATCTCTTCGGCTTTTCGGGAGCGCCCTCCAAAAAAGAGGGCTATTTTCAGCCACTTCCAGAGCGGGTTCGTCCCCGTACGCTTGACGATATGGCCGGGCAGGAGCATCTTGTGGGCCAAAATGGCCCCCTCCGCAAATTTATTGGCAGTGGCCAGATGCCCTCCATGATTTTTTGGGGCCCGCCCGGCTCAGGCAAAACCACCCTTGCTGAAATTTGTGCCACTTCGCTAAACTGCCGTTTCGAGCAACTCTCCGCAATCGACTCCGGTGTCAAGGATGTCCGCAAGGCACTTGAAAATGCGGAAAAAGCAAGGAATGCAGGGCTTCGGACTATTCTTTTTATCGATGAAATTCACCGCTTCAACAAAGCGCAGCAAGATACACTGCTCCACGCCATAGAGCAGGGGCTCATCGTTCTCATTGGAGCCACAACCGAAAATCCCTCCTTTGAGGTCAACGGGGCGCTGCTCAGCAGAATGCAGGTCTACATTCTGAAACCCCTTGGCCAAACCGACATTGAAGCGGTCATCCGTCGGGCGCTCAAGGAGGACGCTCTTTTCAGTGAGCTTTCCATAGATATCAAAGACCTTGATTTTTTGTTGCAGTTTTCAGGAGGAGATGCCCGCAAAGCGCTGAATGCCATTGAGGCGGCCATCTCACTGCTGCCAATAAATGCGACTGAAAAAGTGCTCAACAGGGATCTCTATGAAGCAGCCCTGCAGCACAAAGCGCCCGTCTACGACAAAGGGGGCGAAAACCACTACGACATCATCTCCGCCTTCATCAAATCCATGCGAGGTTCCGATCCTGATGCCGCACTCTTCTGGCTTGCCCGCATGATACAGGGAGGGGAAGATCCGAAATTCATCGCCCGGAGAATGGTCATTTTTGCAAGCGAAGATATTGGCAACGCCGACCCCTACGCCATTACCCTCGCCAACTCCGTTTTTCAGGCCGTAGCCATGATCGGCATGCCCGAAGCTCGCATCAATCTGGCGCAGGGAGTCACCTACCTCGCCTCCGCCCCAAAATCAAACGCAAGCTACCAGGCGGTCAACGAAGCGATGAGTGAGGCTCCATCCCTGCAGGATTTGGCGGTGCCGCTCCACTTGCGCAATGCCCCAACCAAACTCATGAAAAATGAAGGGTATGGAGCCGGGTATCTCTATCCGCACAGCTATCCTGAACATTTTATCACACAACGCTACTTCCCCGAAGGGATGGAGCCAAAAGCCTATTATCGTCCCGGAGATGAAGGGCGCGAAAAGTATATCAAGGAGCGACTGACCCACTTTTGGGAAGAACGGTATCGAGCCTGATTGATTATGAAACCTGCAAGCTCTTTGTATATTGAAGGACGCAGCAATGTTGCTGTCGGCACCCTTTTTTCACCAGGAAAACCCATCTTATGAACAGTATGAGAGCTGCATTATTGTTAGTGTCACTTTTCGTGCTCACAGCGCCATCTCTTCTTTGCAGCGCCCCCGCTCAAGGTAACACAACATCACTGACGCTCGACGATGCCGTCCGTACAGGGCTCCAAAAAAGCCGGACCCTCGAAATTGCCAGACTCGATCGTGACCTGGCCGGGCAGAAAATCAGGGAGACATGGTCAAATGTTTTTCCGCAAATCACAACCAGCAGCAGCTACACCCGAACACTCAAACCATCAGTTCTGCTGATGCCTCCCAATATTTTTGCCCCGACAGGAACCCTTGTTACAAGTTCCGACAACGCACTGCGCGCCTCCCTTGATATTCGCCAGACACTCTTCGACTGGTCGGCGTTTGCAGGAATAAAGGCGGCAACCATTGTCCGCAAAATGAGCGAAGAGGCTTACCATAGCGCTGAGGCCAACGTGGTCACTGAGATAAAAACGGCATACTTCGATGCCCTGATTTCAAAAGAGCAGTTGACACTCATTGAGCAGAGCATTTCCCGCTGGGAGCAATCAAGAAAAGATACCCGGGCCATGTTCCGCCAGGGAGTGGTCGCCGATATTGATACTCTCAAAGCCTGGCTCTCCGTCGAAAATCTCCGTCCAGAACTCATGCAGGCAGAGACCCGGGTGGGCACCTCCATGACCAGGCTGAAAAACGTCATGGGCATACCGGTGGACAGTAGTGTGGTGCTCGCCGGGAAACTTGAAGTCACTTCAGCGTCGTACCCTGCCGACATTGCCACAGCCTGCAGTGAAGCGCTCGATGCCAGGCCAGAGCTGCGCCAGCTCAACTATCAGGTACAGGCCGAAGGAGAAAAGGTCAACGCCGCTCGTGCCGAACATTTCCCACTCCTCAGCGCCTTCGGCAAACTTGAATCTCAAACAGCATTTAATGACAACACCCCACTCTCCAATGCAAACTGGCCAACATCATCGGCAGTTGGGCTGCAGCTCACCATGCCCCTTTTTACCGGTTTTCGAACCAGCGCAAGGGTCGAACAGGCCCGGATTGCCCAACTGCAAACCCGCACAAGAGTCGAAGATCTTAAAGCCACAATCAGGGCTGAAATTGAGGTAAGAGTGTTAAACTTCAGGGAGTCGCAAAAGAGAATAGAGGTACAGTCCAAAACCATCAGCGTTGCAGAGCGAAGCTACAATATTTCACGCCTTCGTTTCAAAGAGGGGATTGGCTCACGCCTTGAATTAACCGATGCTGAATTCCAGCTCAACAAAGCCAAAACTAACTATCTCCAGGCAATTTACGACCACCTGGTGGCAACCACTCAACTCGAAAAAGCCCTGGGGCGAAGGGTAGCAAAATAAACCACCCCGGCGCCCTCACCCGGGTGCATAATACCCCTCACAGCCTCTACCGTCCCACGGTAAAGGGCACGGAACAACCTCAGAACATTAAACTGTCGCCCATGTCGTTCACAGCAAAGTTGTTCGCTATAAAGGGCATTATAAAGAGCATCCGGCCAGTAGGAGTGCTCCCTGAAAAGAGTGAACTCATGTAACTCAAGCAATTTTTTCAGAGTCCCGGGCATAAAATGGTAGAGATGGCGAGGCGCATCAAAAGCGACCCAGTTCTCCCTGTAATGGTTTGCTCCGGAACATGCCGGGTTGGGGAGCGCTATAACGAGCTGACCATCAGGCTCAAGCAAACCCGCAACAGCCTGAAGCGTTTCATGGAGATCATGAATATGCTCAAGCGTATGCCAGAGCACAATACGATCAAACTTTTCCACGAATCCCGTCAGTGAAGGAGAGACCCTGATCCCGTAACGCTCCCTGCAATGAGCCGCCGATGCCGCATCAGGCTCAACACCGGCAAGGTGGGCAAACTTCACCCCAATTTTACGATGAAAAAAGTTCAACAGGTCACCCGTAGAAGAGCCAATTTCAAGGATTGAAAGGTTACGGGCAGGCTTGAGTGCGCCATGAAGAATAAGGCGGGCCCTGTAGCGAAGCAAAAGAGAGCGGGCGGCCAGATAAGCCTTCTCCTTCAGAGTGGCGGCGTTCTGCTCGTGCAAGAAAGGGTCATAAAGGGAACTGTGGTAATGAGAGGCAATTTCAGAGCTGTCAGGACGAGGATTAAGTATCACTAGCCCGGAAACAGAAGATCGAACAAGTTGCCACCTTGCCTTCCGAGAAGCATCCAGACGGTCAGGCAACTCAAGCCATGGAGAAAACTCCGTGGAGTTGGAAATTGGGCAGGGAACGGTTTCCATTGCAGCAAAAGAGGCTACTGCCCTTCGGGCGCGGTAAGGTCAGAGAAGGCTTTTCTCAGATTTCGGTAGGTAGAGGTCATGTCATTACTGAGCACCTTGGCATCAGCAAGAACAGGCATGAAATTTGTGTCACCCTCCCAGCGAGGGACAATATGAAAATGAATGTGGTTGTCAACACTGCCACCAGCAACACGTCCAAGGTTCGCGCCGACATTGAACCCCTGCGGCCTCAGGGTAAGTTTCAGAGCCCTGATTGAGAGATCGGTCAGCTCCATCACCTCAAGTTTCGTCTCCTGGTCAAGCTCCGAAAAGTCAGCAGTTTGAAGATAAGGAATCACCATGAGGTGTCCACAATTGTAGGGGTAGAGGTTCATGATAATAAAGCAGCTTTTTCCCCTGTAGAGCACAAAACGCTTCTCATCCTCCTCGGGAAGGATATCAGCAAAAACAGACTTTCCATCCTTGCCAGCAGGCTTGTCATCCTTGAAAGACTGCATGTACACTTCACGCCAGGGCGAGTACATTCTGTTCATGGCCACAAAGATCCACTACATTAACAAACCGCGAATGGTACCAAAGATGGGAATCGAACCCACACGAGTTATTCACTCACTGGATTTTGAGTCCAGCGCGTCTACCAGTTCCGCCACTTTGGCCTACTATTGAGCTGTGCGAGAGAAGGGAATCGAACCCTCACGCCTCACGGCACCAGTTCCTAAGACTGGCGTGTATACCAATTTCACCACTCTCGCAATCAAGTCCAATAATATACGTGGTATTTATTCTAATAAAAACTATCTTTCCAAAAAGTTTTGCGGCGTAAGACGCTGACAATTTTCTCCAGGGTTCTACGTTATAAGCATATGCCGTTTAATGTACATCGTTTTGCAGACATTGTTTCCTGGGCTATCAGTCCGGTAGTGGTAGCGCCAGCAGCCTATGCTGCAATTGTGATGCTCGGATTTGGTCATGACATCAACAGCAGTTCCTACCTTATGGTGCTCTTTCTTGCCAGCACTCTTGTTCCAGTACTCCTTATTACCGGGCTGAAAAAAACAGGAAAGATTTCTGACTACAACATCAGTTTCCGTGAACAGCGTTTTCTTCCGCTGCTGGCGTTGGTCGGGGTCAATGCTCTTGGCTACGAATTTATCAAGCAACTTGATGCACCACGGCTGCTGACCGGCATCCTGCTTTTTAACGCAGTTAACATGGTTTTTATTCTGCTGGTCACCCTCCAGTGGAAGATCAGCATCCATCTTTTCACCCTCTCCTCATCCATTGCCCTGCTCTTTATGCAGTTCGGTACAACAGCATTATGGTTCCTGCTGCTTGTTCCCGTGCTGATGTGGTCCAGAATTTACCTGAAAGCCCATAATTTCATGCAAACCCTTGTTGGCGGAGCGGTCGGTTTTGCCGTAATGTTTGCAGAGTTAACATGGTGGATCGGATTGTGAGCAGAAAAAAATATGCAGTCATTGTTACCACCTATGGGGAAGTTGAGAGGGTTACCGTCAGCAACCTCTGGCCAAGTTCGAGGAGAATTCTCAAGGTTGTCACCAGCCAGATTGCAAAAATCCCTACAACGCTGATCTATTTTATTGCCGATTATCGTTCAACAAAACATTATATCGACTGGAAACTCAACCGTTACAGCTCGTCGCTCCTCGCCATCAACCGAGCCCAGACGAAGAGGCTCGCCGCAGCACTTGACGAAAGCGAAAGTGAGCTGCTGTCACAAATAGATCTCAACGTCTGTGATGCCTACTACTTTGTTCCGCCATATCTTGATGATATGCTATCCAAAATGCAGATTAAGTATGATGGTGTTATTGTTGTACCAATGATCCCTGTAGAATCAGCCTTCTCCTGCGGTATTGCCTGCCAGATGGTTATTGATACTTATGGAGAGAGCGCCTTCAGCCAGGTAAAAGTGGTAAGCAAACTGTGGAACGACGATCGACTCCACCTGCTTTATACAGAGTACCTTTTCAGCCAACTCTCAGCGCCTCTGATGCGCCTAAAAAAGGGTAAAATCGGGCTGGTGCTGGTCATACACGGGACGCTGGTCAAAGATCGTGCGGGAAACGAGCCAACACTCTTTACCGGGCTTTCCGAAACCATAGCCTTCTTTGAAGCCATGAAACGCACCATTATGGCTGACCCGAACAACATCTTCAGTGATGTACGCCAGGGCTGCATAAACCACTCAAGAGGGGGGGAGTGGATGGCTGATACGATTGAAAAAGCATTAACCTGGTTTAAGGCAGAGGGGTATGAAGGAGTGGTGATGTTCCCCTACGGTTTTTTTGCAGATAACAGTGAAACCGAATACGATGCGTGCAAAAAGCTTGAACATGCAGGCTTCCCCATATACCAGTATGTTCGCTGCATAAACGACTCCCCGGCATTTGGCCACTGGCTTGCGGGGAAGGTTGCCGAACAGCTTCAGGCGCTCTGCAATCTGCAATTGGCCATTGAAACATCCTGAAACCTAACCCGTAAATCTTGAGCACTTGAAAGAGGTAACCGACAAAGAGAATTCCGATAATATCCGGGAAAAGTATGAAGAGGCGCTATGCTGCATAGACGAGCAGCGCAACAGCGAAGCGCTTCAGCTGCTCGACCGCTGCATTGAGGTTAGGTGTCGCGACCCTAAAATCCTCTATGCCCGCGCAGTCACCAATCTCTCCATGGGCAACTACAGAAAAGCCGCCTGCGATCTTCTCAAAACTGTTGTGCTTGACCGCAGTTTTGTACCAGCGTGGAAGCAGCTCGGTTTCGTGCAGTTCATGCTCGGCAAAGAGGAGGGCGCCGTAAAAACCCTTCTTAAAGGAATCGAGATCGACCCATCCTATGCCGAAATTTACTGCGTCCTCGGCGACACCTACCTCGATCTCGGCGAGTTCGAGAACTCTAAAGAAGCCTTCGACAAAGCGCTTGAACTGGAACCTCAAAACCCCGAACCACACAGCAAGATAGCCATGTACTATCTGGCAAGAGGCGACATGAAGGGGCTGAAAAAAGAGTATGAAATATTGAAAACACTCGATAGCGCACTGGCCAGCCAGATTGGAACACTTTTTTTTGACACACCATGAAACTATTTCCTGACGAAGAGCAGAAGAGGCGGTTCATGAAAACAGGGCTGCCCGTTATTTTTGGAATCGCCTGGGCACCAATCATCACGATGGTGGTTATGGCACTTCTTGGCCCTGCGCTCATTGCCCTTACAGGATCCCTGGCGCTCATGCTGGGGGTGATATTTATCATAACAATGCTCGTCACCTCCTTACTTTTGTGGTTGTTTATGCGTATTGGCCGAAAATTCCATAGCGAAAAGCAATAAAAAGCTTATAAATGCTATTTTATTCTTAAAAAAAGATTAGATTGGGCGGCTGATGTACAAAAAACTGTTTTTTTTCTGAATGCATCCAGCGAATTTTGTATATATTAGCGCACACATTTAAAGCGAGGACGTGTAAAGGAATCGAATAAACTGAAACCGGCGTTACATGGATCAGACACTGAGTAATTTTGGCAACGTATTTGCATTTTTGGCTCTTGGAGTTGTTTTTGTTGCAGGGGGTTTCCTTACCGCCCGTCTTTTGCGACCACAAAGGCCAAATGCGGTCAAAAATTCAACCTACGAGTGCGGCGAAGAGGCAGTAGGCAGTGCTTGGGTCAAGTTCAATATCAGGTTTTATGTTGTAGCCCTCATTTTTATCATTTTTGACGTTGAGGTTGTTTTCCTTTATCCCTGGGCTACAGTATTCAAGCAACTCGGCTCCTTTGCCCTTGTTGAAGCTCTCGTTTTTGCAGGCATTCTTGTTCTCGGACTTGCGTATGCTTGGGTCAAAGGCGATCTCGACTGGGTAAGGCCAACTCCGAATATCCCCACCATGCCGGAGATGCCCGAAGCGCCGACCACAACATCAGCCACATTCACCATTCAATAGATTGTTATGGGTTTACTTGATGCCGCAGTAACAAGGCACAACGTGCTGGTAACATCGGTTGACAATGTTCTCAACTGGGCCCGTCTCTCATCGCTATGGCCAATGGGGTTCGGTCTCGCCTGTTGCGCTATCGAGATGATGGCAACCAACGCCTCCAACTACGATCTTGAACGGTTCGGCATTTTCCCCCGTTCATCGCCCCGTCAGTCCGATCTTATGATTGTGGCTGGCACCGTGACCATGAAGATGGCCGAAAGAGTTATACGCCTCTACGAGCAGATGCCGGAACCCCGCTATGTGCTCTCCATGGGAAGCTGCTCCAATTGCGGAGGTCCCTATCAGGATCACGGCTACCATGTTCTCAAGGGAGTTGACCGGGTTATTCCCGTTGATGTCTATGTGCCAGGGTGTCCACCGAGGCCCGAAGCACTCATTGGCGGCCTCATGAAGATTCAGGAGCTGATACGTATGGAGCAGATCGGTACATCTCGAGCTGAAGCCCTGAAAAGACTTGCAGAAAAAAGTGTTGACCCCCAGTTCATTATCGAGCGAGAGCGTAAAGCTGCCAGTGTTTAACTAATTATAAGGTTAACGGTCAGATGGAAGAAGGAAAAATTGTTTCGCAGTCACTCCGGGAGAGCACTGCAGCATACATGATAATTCAGGAGCGATTCGGCTCTGCTGTTGCACCGCTCGATCCCAATGAGACAATGCCTTTTTTTGAGGTCACAGACTCCTCACGCTGGGTCGAAATAGCCCTCTTCATGCGCGACAATCCAAAGCTCAAGTTCAATTATATGGCGTGCCTGAGCGGTGTTGATTATCCAGCAGAAGAGAAGGTTGGAATTGTCTGCAACTTCCAGTCGCTTGCCATGCTGAACCACACACTGGCCGTGAAGGTGAAGTGCGACCGAAACGGTGGTTGTATTCCAAGTGTATCCAGAGTCTGGCATACAGCCAACTGGCACGAAAGAGAAGCTTATGATCTCTTCGGCATTATCTTTACCGGGCACCCTGAACTCAAGAGAATTCTCTGCCCGGACGACTGGGAAGGATATCCGCTTCGCAAAGACTACAAGGTGCAGGCGAGCTATCACGGCATCAAGGTACCCTACTAACAGAGTTTATAATAGTAAAACCGAGCGCACAGTATGCAGGAATTAGAGAGAGTCGGACAGGGATCTGTCAGGGTTACCCGAAAAAGCGACAAGCTCGTCATTGTTGAAAAAGATCTTGCCACCGAGCAGATGGTGCTTGCCATGGGCCCACAGCACCCATCAACTCACGGTGTGCTCAAGCTCGAGTGCCTTACCGATGGAGAGGTGATTACCGAAGCAATTCCCTGCCTCGGCTACCTCCATCGCTGTTTTGAAAAGTGTTGCGAAAACGTCGATTACCCGGCAGTGGTACCCTATACCGATCGGCTCGACTACCTCTCCGCCATGAACAGCGAATTTGCCTACGCCATCGCAGTAGAAAAACTTCTTGATATTGAAATTCCCCGTCGCGTCGAATTTATTCGCGTTATTGTTGCCGAGCTGAACAGAATAGCCTCCCACCTGGTAGCAATCGGCACCTACGGCATTGACCTTGGAGCATTTACCCCCTTTCTTTTCTGTTTCCGCGACCGTGAAATTATTCTTGGTCTTCTTGAATGGGCCTCCGGCGCCCGAATGCTCTATAACTATATATGGATCGGTGGCCTCGCCTACGATGTCCCAGCCGATTTCCTCAAACGGCTGAGGGAGTTTATCACCTATTTCAGGCCAAAAGCCGTAGAACTCCAGAGCCTGCTCACCGAGAACGAAATCTTTCTCAAACGAACGAGAGGCATCGGCATCATGCCCGCCGATGTTGCCATCAATTACGGATGGTCAGGCCCGATGCTTCGCGGCTCAGGTGTCAAGTGGGATTTGAGAAGAAACGATCCCTACTCCATCTATCCCGAGCTTGACTTCAAGGTCGTGGTGCCCGATGGCAAGCTCTCCGTTGTCGGCGACTGCCTTTCCCGCCACCTGGTTCGTGCGCTTGAAATGGAAGAGAGCCTCAGGATAATCGAACAATGCATCGATAAAATGCCGACCTCCGAAGGTTTCAACCCGCGATCGGCTATTCCAAAGCGCATTCGCCCAAAAGCCGGTGAAGTTTACTCCCGCGCAGAGAACCCCCGTGGCGAGCTTGGTTTTTATATCGAGAGCGATGGCAAATCAACCAAACCAGTTCGCTGCAAGGCACGCTCATCATGCTTTGTAAACCTCTCTGCCATGAAAGATCTCTCAAAAGGGCAGCTCATCCCCGATCTTGTTGCCATTATTGGCAGCATCGATATCGTTCTGGGGGAGGTTGACCGATGAGCACAACCCCATTATCACAATTCAGCATCCCTTTACTTATGGGTAATAATCTTAATGGCTGGTCGGAAGCGCTGGTGGGCTTCAATCTGCTGGGTTTGCCTCTCGGTCTGGTTATTCTTGCCGCCATACCCCTTGTCTTTATAGCGCTCTACTCGCTCACATACGGTGTTTATGGAGAACGGAAAATTTCAGCCTTCATGCAGGATCGACTCGGTCCTATGGAAGTTGGTAAATGGGGTCTCCTTCAAACCATAGCCGACATTCTGAAACTGCTCCAGAAAGAGGATATCGTTCCCACATCCGCCGACAAGTTTCTCTTTGTCATTGGCCCGGGCATTCTCTTTGTAGGCTCATTTCTTGCTTATGCGGTGCTCCCGTTCAGCCCTGCCTTTATCGGTGCCAGTCTGAATGTCGGTCTCTTTTTTGCCATCGGCATTGTCGCCATTGAAGTGGTTGGCATTCTTGCCGCAGGGTGGGGATCGAACAACAAGTGGTCGCTCTACGGGGCAGTCAGAAGTGTTGCTCAAATCGTAAGTTACGAAATCCCCGCAGCCATTGCCCTTCTCTGCGGCGCCATGATGGCCGGTACGCTCGACATGCAGAAAATCAATATTCTCCAGTCAGGCTCCTATGGATTTGCACACTTTTTCCTCTTTCACTCACCGATCGCCTGGATCCCGTTTCTTATTTACTTTATCGCCTCGCTTGCCGAAGTCAACAGGGCCCCTTTCGACATACCAGAGGCTGAGTCAGAGCTGGTAGCAGGCTACTTTACCGAGTACTCGGGCATGAAGTTTGCCGTAATATTTCTTGCAGAGTATGGCAGCATGTTCATGGTATCGGCCATTATATCTGTTGTCTTCCTAGGTGGATGGAACTCACCGCTGCCGAATCTTGGATCATTGGCACTGAACACCTGGACAAACGGGCCAATCTGGGGAGTGCTCTGGATGATATCGAAAGGGTTCTTCTTTATTTTTGTACAGATGTGGCTTCGCTGGACGCTACCACGCCTGAGGGTCGACCAGTTGATGTACCTCTGCTGGAAAGTTCTTACACCATTTGCCTTTATCAGCTTTGTGCTGACCGCTATCTGGGAAATTTATGTCCCTTAAGAGAAGTTTATCAGTCAACAGCAGCAAAGTAATGACGAATAATTATGAGTGAGTATTTCGGGAATATAAAAACAGGCGCGGTCACCATAGCCACAGGCATGTCCATCACCCTGAAGCATTTTTTCAATGCACTCAATCGCAAAGGCGACGCAGGCGTTGATGATGTTGACTACTTCCGTCAGGTCGATGGCCTCTGCACCCTGCAATATCCGCACGAGGTGATTCCAACCCCGGAACACGGTCGCTACCGCCTTGACAACAATATTGATAACTGCATCGGCTGCGGCCAGTGCGACCGCGCCTGCCCCATCGGCTGCATCACCATCGAGACCATCAAAGTTGCGCCAGATGAATTCGCTCTTTGCGGAAAAACATCTGACGGGCAGCAGAAAAAATTCTGGATCCCCGTTTTTGATATAGACGTTGCCAAATGCATGACTTGCGGAATATGCACCACCGTCTGCCCGACAGAGTGCCTCGTCCATACACCAGTCAGCGACTTTTCCGAGTTTGATCGCAGTAACCTGCTCTACCATTTCGGAAACCTTTCCCATCTGGAGGCGCAGGCGAAGCGCAACAAGCTGGCAGAGATTCAGGCAGCGGCACTGGCAGAAAAAGAGAAGAAGGCCAGTGAGGCCAACAAACAAGCGAACTAATATACCATGAGTAACACAACCTATACCGTCATCTTCTATCTCTTTGCGGCCATCACGGTCTGTTCAGCCGCATTTGTGGTTTTCACACGGAACGTTATATACTCAGCCTTTTCGCTCCTTTTCACCTTTTTTGGTGTTGCGGCGCTTTATGTCTTTCTTAGCGCAGATTTTCTGGCAGTGACCCAGGTTGTGGTTTATGTTGGCGGTATTCTTGTGCTTCTCCTCTTTGGCGTCATGTTCACCAACAGCATCATGAACCCCGGCCAGAAAAGCGAAGTGATTCATCTCTTTCCCGGATTCATTCTCCTTGTCGGCATGATCGGCACCATGCTCTATACCTTCTATACCTCAAATGGCTGGAAGGCAACAGGAACAACCTTGCAGGGGAGCATTGTTGAACGGATCGGGTATGAAACCATGTCGCACTATGTGCTGCCCTTTGAAATGGTCTCAATTCTGCTGCTGGCAGCGCTTATAGGTGCAGCGTTTCTTGCGCGTTTCGACAAGAGAGAGAACTAACGAATAAAACGTTTACATCACATGGAACAGTTAACACCGATAGGCCTTAACCACTATCTCACCATATCAGCCTTTCTTCTTGGCTTTGGTCTTTTTGCGGTCATGACCAGGAAAAATGCGATTGTTGTTTTGATGGGGGTTGAACTTATTCTTAATGCTGCAAACATCAACTTTCTGGCCTTTTCTAAATATAATGGCGGAATGGCTGGGGTGATGTTCGTACTTTTTATTATTGTAATAGCCGCTGCCGAAGCTGCCATTGCCCTTGCCATCGTGATCAATATTTTCAAGATTTTCAAGAGTGTCGATGTGTCGAGTATTGACACGCTGAAAGAGTAACCAGTTTTTTAATTTTTTTCGTGTAACCATCACATAGAACATGCACAGTTTAATTCAGTTATCAATAGTCGTACTGCTGCTGCCGCTGCTCTCGTTTGTTATTTTGATCTTTTTTAATCGCCGTCTGCCGCGAAGGGGCGATTTTGTGGGGGTTGGAATACTTGGCACAGCATTCGGAATATCGGCCTACATCTTCTGGCAGGTTATTGTGCAGAGTTACGATCCCGCATTCAGGGTTGCCTGGGATTTTACCTGGATTAATCTCGGCAACGTCCCCGGAGTAGGTCCACTGCAGATAAGGATGGGAGTTGTTATCGACAACCTCACCTCCATCATGCTGGCGATGGTTACCCTTATCAGCCTTCTTGTCCATCTCTACTCAACCGGGTATATGGCGGGCGACAAGAACTATGGACGCTATTTCGCCTTTCTCGGCATTTTCACCTTCTCGATGCTCGGCATTGTCCTTTCCGACAACCTCTTCTCCATCTATATCTTCTGGGAACTCGTCGGCCTCTCATCCTACCTGCTTATCGGCTTCTTCTTCGAGAAAGAGAGCGCAGCAGATGCCCAGAAAAAGGCGTTCCTTGCCAACCGTGTTGGCGACATTGGTATGTGGCTCGGCATCCTGATTCTCTACTCACAGTTTCACACCTTCAGCTTTGCAGAGATTTATGCGAAGCTTGCAGCGGGGGAGTTTGGCCTCTCCAATGCCTGGTTAACCGCTGCCGGTATCCTGCTCTTTATGGGATGCGTTGGTAAATCAGCACAGTTTCCCCTTCACATCTGGTTGCCAGATGCGATGGAGGGCCCTACACCAGTTTCAGCCCTTATCCATGCCGCTACCATGGTTGCCGCAGGCGTTTATTTTGTCGCCCGCATCTTTGTGCTTCTCACCCCCGATGCGCTGCATGTTATAGCTTTTATCGGAGCCTCTACCGCCTTCATGGCTGCCACCATCGCCATTACCCAGAATGACATCAAAAGGGTTCTGGCCTACTCGACCGTTTCACAGCTCGGCTACATGGTTCTCGGCCTCGGTGTCGGCGCCTACTCAGCCGCGCTTTTTCACCTTGTCACGCACGCATTTTTCAAGGCATGTCTTTTCCTCGGTTCCGGTGCCATTATTCATGCCATGCACCACGAGCAGGATATGCGCTGGATGGGCGGACTTCGTAAAAATATGCCCTGGACCTTTGCAACGTTTACTCTTGCCACCCTCGCCCTTGCCGGTTTACCACTGACCAGCGGCTTCCTCAGCAAAGATGCTATTCTTGCCGGAGCCATCGGTTTTGCCCAGGTTGAAGGCGGCGGTATCTACTATCTTATTCCAGTTCTCGGCTTCTTTTCCGCCATGCTCACCGCTTTTTATATGGGCCGCCAGATCTGGCTTGTTTTCTTTGGAGAGAGCCGCACCCACCTTAAGCCAGCAGAGACTCACCATGCTGCCCACCATGCGCACGACAGC
Organism: uncultured Chlorobiaceae bacterium; assembly: GCA_903994635.1. Classification (GTDB taxonomy): domain Bacteria; phylum Bacteroidota; class Chlorobiia; order Chlorobiales; family Chlorobiaceae; genus Chlorobium. The sequence goes on along the minus strand of CAJEXQ010000013.1, from coordinate 4,432 downwards.
CATGATTCTCACACCGACCTTCATCATGCCGAGCATCAAGTACATGAGGTTTCATGGAACATGAGAGCGCCACTTGTTATTCTTGCAGCACTCTCGGTATTCTTTGTCTACTCGCCTGATCCGCTGGACGGCGGAAAAGGGTGGTTCATGAAGATGATTCCAACCCCGGCAACTGTTGTTGGCCAAGCTAATCCCCAGAAAGGTTCACTGATTGCAGCCGCCACAGCGACGCAGCTCGCCGGAGCAGTTCCAGAGGCCGTAGTCGGCCATGCCGCTGCAGGGGAGCTGCCGAACGCTGCCAGCAGCCACGGTCAAGCCACCTCTGCTCATACCTACTCCGACCTCCGGCAGGCTGAAATTGTCCATGCCGGACATGCTGCCCACTACACCGCCATATATATATCAAGTGTGATGGTTCTCCTCGGCATCGGGCTCGCCTTGGTGGTCTATGTCTTCAACATTATCGATCCCGAAAAAACAGCCCTGGCAATCAGGCCACTCTACCTCTTTTCTCTCAATAAATGGTACTGGGACGAAATCTATCAGGCAACCTTTATCAAAGGCTCAATGGTTCTGGCCACCACGCTCTCATGGTTCGACACCCACATTGTTGACGGCATGGTAAACGGCGTAGCTACCCTCGTCAGGAAGTTCGCTTTTTTCAACGACAGTTTCGACCGTCACGTTGTTGATGGCGCGGTAAACTTTACAGCCTTTACTGTCAACACCATTGGAGCAATGCTCAGGAAGCTACAGACAGGAAAAGTACAGACCTATATCGTTATGCTGATTCTTGCTGTTTTTGGTTACTTTGTTTTTTACTTTACACGACTGATCTACTAAGATAGATTTACTTTTAATCAGAAAACTTACAGATACGGAACATGCTGAGTTTAATTGTTTTTCTGCCAATCATCGCCGGTCTGATTATTCTTGCCGTGCCGTCATCGCAAAAGCAGATAATCAGAATTGTTTCATTGCTTGCGGCGCTTGCCCAGGGAGTGCTGGCAGTTCTGATCTGGAAAGGTTATGACCCTGCGCTGCCAGGAATTACCGCAGGCCCTGGAGGGAGCCCCCTTGGCTCATTCCAGTTTGTCGAAAAAATACCCTGGATCACTCTGAACCTCGGTTCCTTCGGCCCGCTGAACATCGAGTACTTTATCGGAGTTGACGGAATATCCATTACCATGGTTATTCTCACTGCGCTCGTCTCAGCCATTGGAGTGCTGTCGAGCTGGACCATCCAGAAACAGGTCAAGGGATACTTCATCCTCTACAACATTCTTGCTGCAGCGATGATGGGCTGTTTCGTTTCCCTTGACTTCTTCCTCTTCTACGTATTCTGGGAAATCATGCTTCTTCCGATGTATTTCCTTATTGGCATCTGGGGCGGCCCCAATCGCGAATATGCAGCCATCAAGTTTTTCCTCTACACTTTGTTTGGCTCTGTTTTCATGCTTCTGGTCATGATCGGACTCTACTTCAGTGTTCTCGACCCCGTCACCGGCAACCACACCTTTAGCCTCGTTGCCATGGCTACGCAAAGCAACTTTATTAAAGATGCTATTCTTGGCCCCGATAACGTGATGTGGCGCTATGTCGCTTTCATTGTTCTCTTCATCGGATTCGCCATCAAGGTACCGATGTTCCCTTTCCATACCTGGTTGCCCGACGCGCACGTCGAGGCGCCAACACCAATTTCAGTTATCCTTGCCGGTGTGTTGCTGAAGCTTGGCACTTACGGTATGATTCGCATCAACTTCCCGATCTTCCCGGAGGTATTCCAGGCATCACTTTTCGTGATTGGCATTTTTGGTGCCATCAATATTATCTATGGGGCACTCTGCGCACTTGCACAGAAAGATCTCAAAAAGATGGTTGCCTACTCGTCAATAAGCCATATGGGTTATGTTCTTCTGGGCCTCTCAGCAGGCAACAGCGAGGGTATGGTCGGAGCGCTCTACCAGATGTTCAACCACGGCACCATCACCGCCATGCTCTTCCTGCTTGTCGGGGTCATCTACGACCGTGCCCACACTCGTCATATTGAAAAGTTCGGTGGCCTTGCCTCCTACATGCCAGTCTATGCCGCCTTTGTTACCGTAGCCTGGTTCGCTTCACTTGGTCTTCCAGGTCTCAGCGGCTTCATCTCCGAGGCGCTCGTCTTTGTCGGCGCATTCAGCTCCGTAACAACACGCTATATAGCCATGGTAGCAGTTCTCGGCATTGTCTTTGGCGCAGCCTACCTTCTCTGGTCACTCCAAAGGATGTTCCTTGGGCAGAGAAGACCCGATGCCGCCTATGATCTTGTTGCCGGTGAGGATGGCCACGAGCACATTCATTTTCATGACTGGAAAGGGAAGATTGATCTTGACGGTCGCGAACTTGCCATGCTTGTGCCGCTCATGCTCATCACTATTTTTCTCGGAGTCTATCCAATGCCCGTGCTGGGGATGCTGACCTCAAGCATCAACAAACTCGTTGAGGTGCTTTCGCCAGTCATCTTGCCGCAACTGTGAATTAATTAAATAGACAAATTATGTTCGAGCTGCCATCAGGTGCTGAAATCCAGAGTATTGTTGCAACATTGCAATCAAACGTTGGGTTTTTTATTCCTGAAATTTATCTGTCACTGCTTTTTATGTTCCTGATCCTTCTGGATCTTGTTGTAAAAGGCAGGAAAAACAACATACTCCCAATCACGACCCTGGTCGGGCTTGCGGGCACACTCTTCTTCATCTACCAGCAGCATGCGCTGAAGGCAGGAGAACTCTTTTTTGGAATGTATGTTCTCGACGAGTTCGCCCTTTTCTTTAAATACTTTTTTGTCCTCTCCGGGATGCTTGCCGTTATTGTAACGATGGCCGATGAGCAGTTCGACCGCGAGGTAAAGAGCATGGGAGAGTATTATGCCCTGATCGTTTCAATGGTTATAGGCATGATTATGATGGCCTCTTCGGCAGACCTTATGATGATCTTTCTCTCGATGGAGCTGGTGAGCTTCACTGCATACATTCTTACGGGCTATTTCAAACGCAGCCCCCGTTCATCGGAAGCAGCACTGAAATACCTCGTCTATGGTGCTGTATCATCTGGCCTCATGGTTTATGGATTCTCTCTGATCTACGGTCTCACTGCAGAGACAAATATTGTCAAAATCGGCGCAGAGCTGGCAGCATCCAACCCCAACTCACTGGTGATGATTTTTGCCACACTCCTGATTCTTGCCGGTTTCGGATACAAGATAGGCGCAGTACCATTCCACTTCTGGTCTCCCGATGTTTACGAAGGTGCCCCGACACCCATTACCGCCTATCTCTCCGTGGCATCCAAAGCCGCAGGTTTTGCGCTCCTCATGCGTTTCTTTTTTGTTGCTGTGCCGCATGGCGGAGTTCCGATCGAAAACAAGCTTTCCATCGACTGGAAGACACTCCTTATTTTCATCTCCATAGCCTCCATGATTTATGGAAACGTTGTAGCACTCTGGCAGAAAAATGTCAAACGCCTCCTTGCCTACTCATCCATTGCCCATGCAGGTTATCTGCTTCTTGGCATTATTGTTATCGACAAGTTCGGAACCCAGGCGACGCTTTTTTACCTGCTCTCCTATTTTCTGATGAACTTCGGAGCCTTTTATGTGGTCACCCTTATTGCCAACAAAACAGGCAGCGAGAATCTCGACGACTACCGCGGTTTAGGCAAAAAAATGCCACTTGCAGGCGCAGCATTGACGGTCTTTCTGATTTCACTGGTAGGCCTTCCTCCCACCCTTGGTTTTATAGGCAAGCTGATGATTTTTTCAGCCCTGCTTGCCAAAGGCTCACTCTATATCTGGCTTGCCCTTATCGGCGTTATGACGAGCGTTATCTCCCTGTACTACTACATGCTCATCCCGCTGAACATGTACCTTCGCGAATCAAACATGCATGACGATAAAGAGATGAATCCCGGCATTCTTGCCCAGGCACTGATGGCAGTGCTTATGATTCTCACCCTCTATTTCGGGCTCTTTTTCACACCGCTTGCCGATTTCGCAAAATACTCGTCAGCAATCTTTGGTGCCGTTCTACACTGACAGAGCCTTTTCAAGCAGATAATCCTTGAGTATTACCCCGTTCGGCCAGAAGGCGAGCGGGGTTTTTTGGTATTAACAAAGTAAATGATTAAATCCACCGCCGTTCTGTTACTATAGGGTAGAAATGAGATGTACATTATGCTTAGCTTGAAATCTTTTGCGATACATCTCCTGGCACTCCCGTTGCTGCTTTTCACCTGCATGAGCGGGAAAGCTTATCCCTACAATGTTAGTTGATCAGTTATAGCAAAGTTATGAATAATTTTTTTCCTGTGTAATTCAATTTCTAAATCAAAAGTGTTATAATTCAGCCGACTGTCAACAGCAGATGCATGCAAATATTTCTCGATGAAATAT
>CAJEXQ010000012.1 GCA_903994635.1 uncultured Chlorobiaceae bacterium | reverse complement strand
CGGATGACGTACTGCCGGAGTCTCTCTTCTGAGACTCCTCGCTCATAAAGCTGGCGAGCACGTTCCGTCAGGCGATGCAGGCTTACCGCCGAAGGGCGGAGCTTGCGGTTTTGATGGATCTGGTAGCCAAGGAAGTCAAAGCTTTTCACTGTTCGACCGATGAAGCGCTTCACCGGATGCAGGACAAGCATCAAGCTGTAGAGCACCTCGTGTACTTTTCGAATGGCTTTCCGCAAGACATGCCTCGACGAGGCCAGGATTACGAAATCGTCCATAAACCGGCGGTAGAGAATCCGGCCCTTGCGTTCCCATTCCAGCATGGCTTCGTCAAGCGGGTGCAGATAAAGGGCACCGAGCAGCGGACTGATCGAACCCCCGGCAACCATCCCTTTTCCTGTCCCCCCTGTATCCGGTAGAGAGAGGTAATCGCTGACCAGCTCGAGCAACCCTGCATCCGCACTGGCACCGGCAAGCAATGAAAGGAGCTTCCGATGGTCGATTGAATCGTAGTAGGCGGCTGGCGTGATCAGATTCTCTGGATAGCCTCAAGGGTTCAAACACTGATTTGCTTTAAGGCGATTTCTCTGATTTTAAACTATGCCTTGACTTTTCAAGATATCTTCATAGTTGTTTTGCGATAATGGACAATTGATTAACCCGCTGAATTGATCCTTGTTGATTTTAAGCTGTAATCGCATGGGCCCAAGCAAGCTCTCACCGTATTCTTTGAGCGAAGAACCTCTTGAAAAAAAAGTAAAAACTGATGTTTTTTTCCCTTCCTGTGTGTAGTAGATGTATTTGTCATGATTGGCGCCGCTTGTCTCGACAAAACCTTTTTTCACCAACGCTGATTTGATCCTGGATGTTTTAAAATTCACGTCAGCCGAGATATTTAATGAGAAATGCTTTTAATTTGATCGCTTCAGATGTCAAATTTAAATCTTCTTCATCGACGTAATCGGAAACGACAATTGAAGCGGTGTCCCTTAAATCTTTTCTGGCAGCTTCTACATCCTCACCAACACCCATAATTGACCATTTCGGGTGTGTTATCATAACCCATCCATCCTCTTGCAAACAATTGAAAACTTCCCCTTCAATTGTTATCGAGGCGAGACTCTCTGGTGGAGTTGTGAGTGCCTTCCTCATGCCCTTCCCGACGGCGTTCCGGTGAAAGGGTTCCCCTGCAATTCTTGCGTTTAACCAAGCTGTCGTTTTTTCCATACCCTCCCCGTTCATTGTTGTTGTTATCGGATACGTTGCCAAAAATAGCCGAAATCTCCACTAATATCAAAAACAAATCATTCGTCTACGTCCCGTTACATACTAATGCGTCCGTATCCTCAGTTTTCACATGCGGCAAGCTGGCACCCTGCAGGGGCGGGGTCATCTCGCCCCTCTTACCGTCATCACAAAACCACCTGAGAAAAAGAGCAGACTGACAAGAAAGGAACAGCAAAAGATAATTGCCGATCTCAAAGCAACGGTTGCTGCAAATGAGCGAGAGCTGAGCAGGGCAGCAGCAGAAAGACGCAGCCCCTCTTTTACCTTTAACTCTTCCGGTCTGTTTGTTCTACTTTTTATACTTGTCAACTATTGCAATTGCTCTCGAAAACGCATAGCCTCCGAGTGGTGAGATCATTTTTCAACCACCAACCCATAGAGAATATCATGTCATTAGATCAAGCAAGAGCGTTCATCGAGAAGATGAAGTCGGACGAGGCATTCAGGAATCGCATCACAGCAATTGAAGGTGTTGATGCAAGGCTGGCTGCGGCCAGGGACGCAGGATTTCAGGTTACCGAAGCAGAGGTTAAAGAGGTGCAAAGCGAGTTAACATACGATGAGTTAGACCAGGTAGCAGGCGGGGAAACAGCATGTACTACTGCATATACAGGTAGGCGAAATACATGCTAAAGTTTTAGAGAGTAGTCCACACCTTCGGTAAACCCCGATCGTGGGATATGTTTTTGCCAGGTTACCTTTGCTCTGCCGGAGTGGTCATAAACCGCTTCGGCAAAAGGATTAAACCGTGGCCCCGGTGATGTGAAGATGTTTCAGAACAGAGACCCACTATTGAGCAGCAATTCTTGCTCTTTCAGCCTTAACCCCTTCTGAAAAGCTTTAGTTGACCCTGCCGTGTTGTTCTAAACCAAATCCGTCAACTAACCTGTCGAAGAGCCAACACTTCTTAGTAAAGGCGATGTTGAGAGTGATGTTAACGGCAACCGTGCGGCATACATAATCCCGTCGATGAAGATACCGTAAGGCGATTTAACATTTACCAGTTCCTGCAGTACCAGCGCAAAGGCTGTTTAAATTTGGTTAAAAATTGTATAATTACAGCAAGCATGCCTTTTGGTTGCGCATCTTATGTTTATCAGCACAATTTGACCATCATACCATGACGACGCAAGATCGCTACATCAACCCCTTCACCGACTTTGGCTTCAAAAAGATTTTCGGATCGGAGGTAAACAAAGATCTTTTGATCGCTTTTCTGAACTCATTGCTGCCCGTTGATGCCGGCATTATTGCAGATCTCTCATTTATGCCCACAGAACAGACCGGCCGCAGCGAATATGATCGACGCGCTATTTTTGACCTGCACTGCAAGAACAAGCATGGCGACACCTTTATTGTCGAGATGCAGCGGGCAAAGCAGAACTATTTTAAAGATCGTTCGGTCTTTTACGCCTCGTTTCCCATTCAGCAGCAAGCAAAAAAAGGCACATGGGATTTTTGCCTGAAACCAGTCTATATGGTCGGGATTCTTGACTTTATCTTTGATGAGGATCAAGCGTCGCGTGATGTTGTTCATCATGAAGTGAAGCTGCTCGATCGTTCAACAGGCCAGGTATTCTATAATAAACTCACCTTTATTTATCTTGAACTGCCAAAGTTTCGCAAAAATGTTGACGAACTGGTGACTGATTTTGATAAATGGTGCTATCTGCTTCGCCACCTGCCGGAACTCACTGATCGTCCACAACGGCTGCAGGAAAAAGTATTCAGCAAAGTATTCGAAATAGCAGAGATAGCGAAATACTCTCCTGCTGAAGCTGCGGCATACGAAGAAAGCCTCAAGATATATCGTGACTTGAAAAATGTTATTGATACGGCCTATGATGAGGGCAAGGCTGAAGGGAAGGTTGAGGGTAAGGTTGAGTGTATTGAAGAGGGTAAGCTTCAGGTTGCCAAGAGGTTGGTAGAGATCGGGATGAGTGCTGAAGAAGCCGCAGAGATTGCAGGTGTGCCGGTTGCATTGCTGCAATCGTCTTGAACCTTGATTCGCAGGTGTGCTTTAGGTTATACGCTTTTCTGAACAGAGCCAAGCAGGGTGTTTTCGATCTTATATTCGGCATCCGTTCCGAAATGCCGGGCTTTCTCGGGGTCGGTACGATCCCAGCTTCGTAATTGCTCGTGCAAAAACGTGTTGTAAAAAGCGGTGAGCGCTTTCCTGTCATCATCAGTCAGCTTCTCAACAATGATTCTACCACCAAAAGCCTTGCTCATGGAGGGTTTAGTTGCCAGCGAGGCATGCATGACGTTAAAGTAGCCCTCAATCCCTGCACGTCCCTTGTCAGTACTCTCCTCCGTGCCGCAGACAAGAAAGGTCGCCAGAATTTTGCCATCCAGAGAGTTCTGCCCTGTTTCGAGGAACTCAATAACTTTATTATGCACTCCTCCGATCCAGATGCCAGAACCAACAATAAACCGGTCGTACCTGGTCAGGACGTCAGAAAACGATACCCGTTCAATATCAAGCAAGTCAACAGGAGTGCGCATACCATGTTGTATCCACTGAGCGGTATCCTTTGTGGCGCCATATCTTGTCGCATAGAGCAAAGCCGTAGATTTTCCCAAATCCTTTTCGTGTGCCGAAAGATCATAACCAAACAACAGTGCCATCATGGAAAGAGATGAATACCTGTATACCCTGGCAAGGAACTCTCTCCTTGAATAACGTTCAGTCTGCATGTGGCAAATTATCTAAAATTGGTATGAATACTATCGCCTGGAAATCTTGGCCCCACTCCGCCAGCCACAGCGTCAAGCTCTTTGTTACTTAACTCCCGCGAGAGCTCCTTGATCACTGTCCTTGTTGCTCACATCTTCAGCGATGATGTCCTCCATGATACTGGCAAAAAAAGCATAGAGAACGCTGGCGTAAAAGCCCTCATACCTCGATTTAAAAGAGTCCACTAAAGTGGAATTGATCTTGAGGTCGTTGAGCCGGGCGATCTTTTTGCTGTCGAGCAGATAGCCGTTGGTCACCATGCCAGCTCCCTCAAAGTCAACATCCAGCGACTTGAAGTTATACCAGCCATATCCACCCGGCACCCTCATCATCGCTCGGCCACCTTCATCCATACTGACAGTGAAGGATGAGTGTTCCGTAAGCGCTTATGCTATCTGCCGACTGGCCAACTCTTTGAAAAAACCCTCCTGGGCCATCAGCTCTTCGTAACTTCCCGATTGAACAATCCGGCCCTTGTCAAGACAGTAAATACGGTCAGCTTTACGGATGGTGCTGAGACGGTGGGCAATCACAATCCGGGTGGATTGAAGCTGTTCAAGGCTTTTGCTGACTACCTCCTGCGTACGATTGTCGAGAGCGCTGGTTGCTTCATCAAAAAAGATGATGCCCGGTTTGCGTACAAGAGCGCTGGCAATCAGCAACCGCTGCCGCTGTCCGCCGGAAAGGGTGCCGCTCCCTTCGCTGATCACGGTGTACATTCCCATTGGCATTTGCCGTATATCCTCATCGAAGCCAGCCATTTTGGCAGCTTCCCAGGCATCATCAATCGTCAGTATGGATGAACCAATAATGTTTTGTAAAATAAAACCTGGAAGAAGTTGGCCGTTCTGCATAACAACACCAATTTGACGACGAACAGCCTGAACATTCAGTGAAGCAAGATCCTCTCCGCCATAGTAAACCGTCCCTGAGTCTGCTTTTTCAAAACCGAGAAGCAGCCTGAGCAGGGTTGATTTTCCAGAGCCGGAGCCACCGACAAGGGCAACAAATTCGCCAGGAGAGACTGATAAATTGATATCAAACAAAATCTGGGGAGCATCGCTGCTGTAGCTGAAATTCACATCCTGAAGAACGATCTCTCCTGAAAGTTTCGCAGGGTATTTTTTTGTTTCATCAGCTTCGGGCATCGTTTCGAGCACCGGCTTGAGCCTTTCATAAAGAGGCACAACATTGAGACTTGCTATCACGGTCATGACCATCTGCAGGAGTGTCGTCTGAAAGGTGGTATAAGCAGTGGTAAAGGTAATAAATGAGCCGGTGCTAAGTTTATCGCTCTGCATGATGGTGATGGCGGAAAAAAAAATAACAGCCATAGCTACTACCGGAAATGATGTGGTTACCACCGAGAGCGTATTCTGAAGTTTTCCTGCATCAAACATCAATCCCCTTTCCTGGATAAAAAGGGTTGCCCATTTTGAAAATGCTGTTTTTTCGGTACCAGTAATGCGTATTTTTGTAATACCTCCCAGCCAGTTGCCAAGCATGCCCGAAATCTTGCCCTGGACAGTAAGGGCATCCCGATTAAGTTTGAGCTGACGAAAAGAGATGAAGATGGTTGCTGCAACCATAATGAACGAAAGGAGAAGTGCAACAAGCGCAAGCTTCCAACTGTAGTAAAAGAGCAACGCAAGTGAAAAGAGACTGAACATCATGCCAAGCAGTACACTGACGGCAGAGCTACTGAGTATCTCCCTGATCTGGGTAGCGCCCATAACCCGCGCAGCAAGATCGCCCGAAGAATAATTCCTGAAAAAGTTACTGGGAAGATTCAACAACCGGTCAATAAGCCCGGGTTGTATCCGCATGTCAATTCTATTTTGCATCCTCATTGCCGCAATTTGCTTGGCAAGATCAAATCCGGTAACTGATATGACACTGGCAAGAAGAATCAAGACCAACTGCAAAAGCTGTCCGCGATTTGACTGGGGAATAACTGTTCCGAAAAGCTGACCTGTCAAAACAGGGGTCAACAGCCCAAAAAGTGACGCAGCAATACCAAGCAGGATCAGGCGTATCACATCCTCACGGCACCCGAACATGCCGAATTGAAGGATCTCCTTTCCCTGTAACGGCTTTTCTGGAAAGGGAGAATAAAACATCCACGCCTGTTCAGCTATTCCTTCCGCAACTGCCTCGTTAAGCTCAACAGTATCAGAAGATGATGGGTCGGTCAACCGATACCCCGAGCGACCTCCAGGAAGAAGGGCAAACGGCTTTTGCTCTTTTTTACTGAAGCCAAGCATTGGTCCATTATCCTGGCGCCACCACGTATCGGTCGCTCTAAGAGTTACCATTCGTGCTCGAATACCCGAAAAACGACAAATGAGCTGTAACGGATCTTCGTGCGAATTCAGGAGATCGCCATAGGGTTTGCGAAAGCAAATACCCGCAGCATTCCCCGCCAGGGCGCAAGCTGCAAACAGGGGATCGGAATCGGCCAACAGCTCATCTCTCTTGTTCCGTTTCCGCATCATAAGGGTGATACCCTCCAGCGCGGAGAGGTACTCTTTTTGCTGAGCGCGGGCTTTCAGAGTCAACCTCTCGCCGAATGAGCTGCCAGTGTCGACTTTTTTTACATCTTTATCCATAGCATGTTTGGATACTACCCCGTTTTGATCAAAGCCGCATAGACACCATTTGCCGCCATAAGAGAGGCGTGCGTCCCCCGCTCTTTCACCTGACCATATTCAAGCACAATAATTTCTTCACAATCACGAATGGTACTCAACCGGTGTGCAACAATCATGCACGTACATCCCCTGCTGCGGATATGACCATCAATTACCTTTTCAGTCGCCGGGTCGAGAGCACTGGTCGCTTCATCAAGCACAAGAATGGAGGGATCAATGGCAAGAGCGCGGGCAATTTCCATCCTCTGACGCTGACCTCCACTGAAGTTGTTGCCACCTTCCGTCAGAAGCCCCTGATAACCACCAGTACGGGAAACAATAACATCGTGGATTGCAGCATCCTCGGCTGCACGGGCAATATCTTGCTGCGGAATGGTGCTATCCCACATGGCAATGTTTTCGGCAATAGTACCTTCAAAGAGCGTTATATCCTGGTCTACCATCCCAAGAGAATCTATCATGACCCTTCGAGAAATCTCGCTCCTTGGTTTACCGTCAAAGAGCACTTCCCCGCTCCATGGTTCGTAAAGACCCGCAACAATTTTGGATATGGTTGACTTGCCAGAACCTGAGCCACCAACAAGCGCCACTCGTGAACCCGGGATGAGCTTGAGAGAAAAATCGGTGATCAGCGGAGGTTCCAGAGGATTGTAGCCAAAAGTTACATTCCTGAGTTCTACAAAACCTGCCAGTTTTAGAGGCAGCCCGGTTTTGTTGTTGAGAGTGAGGCTTTCATCATCATCTTCAGCAAGTGAAGCGTCATTATTCATGACATCATCAAGGCGCTGCATGTCACCCTCTGCCTCCTGCAATTTCTGACCAAGGGTCACCATCTGGTTAACAGGAGCCAGAAAAGAAAAAAGAAGACTCTGAAAGGCAATCAGCATACCCATAGTGAGTGCACCTTCCATCACCCGCAGCGAACCGGCAGCAAGAATCACAATGTTGCCGGCAGTTTGAAGGAATGGAGGAATAGCGAGGAGAAAAACGGTTGAAACTTCCAGTGTCTGACGGCCCGTTACCATATTGGCGTAGAGCCCCGACCAGCGAGAAAAAAAGTCCTGCTCTGCTCCGGAAGCTTTGATGCTTTCAATAGATTTGATACCGTAGAATGTTGTGCCGAGAAGCTTGCCGTTATCCTGCTGGAACTTCTGGTTCAGCACAATACGACGGCGAGAGACATATTTGAGCGCGACACCATTCATTGCCGCAATCACAATGGCAACCGCAGTCAACACAACATCATATTGAAACATCAGAAGGGCATAGAAAAAAATCAGCAGTATATTCAGAGCGTTTGATGAAAGGTCACCGGCCACAAGAGTTGCGACCTTGTCGTTCAACTGAACACGATTGGATATTTCGCCTGCCTGGCGCATGGAGAAAAACCTGATTGGCAGAGCAAAAACATGGTTGAAAAATTTCGTCGACGAGGTAAGGGCCAGCTTCGTTTCAGCCCTGAGCAGATAGTACTCTTTGAGCCATGAGAGAGCGCCCTGTAACAGGGCTGTTACAACCATGCCAACAAGCAGTGGCTTGATCCAGCCAGTCATCCCTTTTACCAGGATAAAGTCAATGAAGATCCGTAAAAAAGAGGGCACTACAAGGCCAGGAATCACCAGCAAAAGAGAGACAAGCACAATATAGACCAGCGCTCGCTCGAGGCCAGGCAATCTCTTTTTCAGGGCATCCACCAGGCTGAAAGGTTTTCCGCCTTTCCTGAAATCTGGTGTTGGCGAAAAGGTCAAAGCAACGCCAGAAAATGAGTCACTAAACTCTTCCTGCGTTACCTTTCGTGGGCCTGAACCGGGATCATTAATGTAGTATATGCCATTTTTATACCCTTCCAGTACCACAAAATGGTAAAGGTTCCAGAAAAGAATCATCGGAAGCTGCTTTTCAAAAATCCCTTCCGGCTCAATACGGAACCCTTTGGCTTCAAAACCATACGTTCGTGCAGCCTTGATGAGGCTGCTTGCCTTGCTGCCATCGCGCGAAACTCCGCAAGCTTCCCTTAACTTTTCAAGCGGTTCAAACCTGCCATAATAGGCAAGAATCATGGCAAGAGATGCAGCGCCACACTCCACCGCCTCCATTTGCAGCACCGTTGGGGTTTTGAAGCGTGCCTCTCTCCAGGGCAGTTGTTCTTTTTGCGCTCTCATGGTTTGTTACTGGTGTTATTCAGTAGCGGAAGGGTAACAAGATCTTGCTGCTCAACACTATAGCCGCCATCCTGCACACGCACGAGCGCTGCAACCTCAAAGCGAAGAGTGAGCAGTGAGATTGCATAGGCTTGTTCAGCAAAAAGAAGCTGCTTTTCAGCATGAGCAAGATCGGTGCTGACCGTCTGCACCTTGAAAAGGTCTGACATACCCATCCTGTATTTTTTGAGCTCCGCTGCATCAAGAAGACGATAGGTGCTGGCGCTCTGCATGCTGAGCCAATACACATCTGCCGCATTTTTTATCGATGCTGCTGCCAGCCCCACACTGCCGGTAATGTTCCGCTCCAGATCATCACGAGTGATCAACGATTTTTCATACAGTGAACGACTGCGAATAAGGGCGGCCTCATCACTGTAGTTGCCAGTTGCGAACATATAGCGGAGGGTTGCCGAAACATTGAGACCCGGAACCTCGCTGGCAATCGAAGAGAGATAATCCGCAATCGCCGATCCATTATGCTGCCCACGGTATCCTGCCCACAGATCAAAATCAATTTTAGGCTTCATTCTGTTCCTGCTACCAGCAAGAAGATCATTAGCGGCATCACTTTGTAGTCGAAGCGCCTGCAGATCGGAACGGGAAGAGAATGCCTGGGCTTTCAATGCTGCAACGCTGTCAAGCAAAGAGAGATCCCCGCCTGGAACCGGAAAAAGGTCAACTGGTTCTTCAGGATTTTCACGCCCCGCAATGGAGTTGCCCATGGCAAGAAAAAGAGCGCTCCACGCCTGGCGAAGCGACTGGTTTGCACTGAGCTCTGCAACTGCCGCCTGCTGAAGGTAGGCCTTCGCCTGGTCAGCTCTGATCATGGCAATTTCTCCAGCTCCGGCAAGAGCCTTGGTGGCACTGAAACTCTCCTCAGCCTTATCACGAAGCTGCTGGTCAAGCTTCAGAGCCCGGTACGCATAGAGATAATTCCAGTAAGCGCGAGCCGCACCATAAATAGTGGAAGAAGCAGTGTGCTGTAATGAGCAGTTTTCCGCTTGATACACCTTCCGGTACGCAGAAAGTGCTTTAAACGAAGAGCTCTCCCCAAGTCCCTCCATAAGGGGCAAGGTAAAAGTAATGCCGGTCGATGTCTGACTGCTCGAAAGAGAGCCTGAAGGTGTGTAGCCTATAACAGAGAGTTCCGGGCGGATAATCAAGCCAAAAGGAAGCAAGGTGCTTGACGAGAGAGTAGAAGTAACGCTTTTCAGCTCACTTCCTGAAAGAGAAGAGAATGCATCATGACGGTAACCAAGAGAAAGTGATACCTGTGGGTCAAACGCCGAACGAGCAGCCAGCACGTCACTCTCCGAGCTCCGCAGATTCTCTCTCTGCAACTGCACTCCAGGTGCCTGATGAAGTGCGGTTCGCACCACATCAAGAAGAGAGACCGATGCCGATGCCCTGCAAGGCAACAATACCATGACAACTATACCGAAAAAAATCGGACTTGCTTTTCCTCTGAAAGGCTCAAGGAGTGATAGTAGTCGATCCGAATAACGCATGTAAGGCATCTTAACGGGTCTGACCCAGGATATATTTTTTGAATACAGGGATAACAAGATCAACCGGGCGATTATCTTCAACATTAATCGCCCCTTTACAGATTGTCCCTGATGTAATTGATATTCGTGGGCCTTTACCCGATGTCCAAAGGTATCCACTGTACGATAAAGGATCTCTCCGAAGTTTGACAATGATTTTGTAGACAGGCCCCATCGCAGAAAATTTCTGGGCCAAAGATTCATTGATATCGGTTTCAATCGCAGCCTGAGTCTCGGGGTACTCGCTCACGCTGAGCACATCGCCGACTATATGGCCATACTCTTCAGGCGCTACTGTTAATGGGGAGACATAAACAGTCATGCCTTTCCTCGCATTTTTGGCATTCTCAGCCGTGACGTACAAGTAAACAAAAAGTCCGTCCAGTGACTTTCCACTTGCATCCGTCTGCTCAAGCAACAATAAATATCTGCCAGCACTGACAAAATCGCCATTATTATATTGAACCTCGGTCACCTTACCCGTGTAGGGAGCTATCAACTCAGTCTGCCACTTATAGTTATAACGTGTAATATTATAACGTCGGTCAATTGCCGTATTCTTTTCCTGAGCATTATACAGTTCATTTTTGGCATTCATCAAATCCTGATCGGCACTCGTAACAAGCGTTTTTTCAACGAGACCTTCCTTAAACAAGCCTTTGAGACGATCTACCCGTTCGGTCAGAGAAAGGATTGTCTTTTGAAGAAAAGCATCTCGTTCTTTCTGATGCAGGCTTACAAACTCCGCTTCTGAACGGGCATTTTCAACGGACTGGCTCAAATCAGGCTGTTCAACAACAGCAATAACCTGACCCTTTTGAACAACATCACCACCTTTCACCGTAAAATGCCTGAGAACCCCGCTGGTACGCAAATAAATAGCGTCTATGGTACCCGTCACCATGGTAATACCCTCCCCAGGAATTGTGACAGGTATTTTGCCATAAAAACCCCAGATGAGAACGGCAAAGAGAAAAACCCCACCAGCAAACAATGCAATCCAGCCTCGAGAATCAGTAACAGGCATTAACCTGTCAAGGTCATCGGGCGAACTCAGCTTTTTAAGCGCCTCTTTTCTGAACTCAAGAGCCATAGATAATGCGTTTCAAAAAGTTACCTCTTACTATTACCGTTGAAGTTATAAAATATAATCTGTTAGAAGAACTCTGTTATAAAGATTATTCAAGGCCACAGCACCTCTTCTGATAATACCCCGATTTTTCTACATAGTAAGGACACGCTCAAGGAAGGAAAAAAGAGAGTGCGAGAATTGCTATATTGCGACGTTGAATTCACCACAATGAGGAGTTATATGAGACAGCACAGCCACTCATGCGTCCGACTGGTTAACATGGTCTTCTATGCGCACCACGGTGTGCTCAAGGAGGAGCATACCGTAGGTGCCAAATATGAGGTCGATGCTGAGCTTATCTTTGATTTCACCGATGCCGCAACTAACGACGATATTACGAAAACTGTTGATTACGGCTCAGTATACAAGAAGATAAGGGAAGCACTGACCCTTAAAAAGTATTTCCTGATTGAGGCGGTCGCCTGTGAAATTGCTCACGACCTTCTTCATGATTTTCCGATTATCGAGCAGGTCTCCATCAGGGTTCGCAAACGCAACCCTCCCGTTGACGGTATCTGCGATTATGCGGAGGCCGATTACTCCACCACCCGTCTCTGAAATATGGCGATGCACAAGGTATTCATTGGAATAGGCTCCAATATCGGAAATCGTCTCATCCATCTACAGGAAGCCATTGATCTGATCATGAAAATGGATGGCACATCGGTGTGCGCGGTCTCATCCATCTATATGACTGAACCAATTGGTGAAACTGAACAGAACCGTTTTTATAATGGTGTTATTCTGCTTGAAACAACACGTTCACCTGAAGAGCTCCGGCTGAAATGCAAAACGATCGAACAGGAGCTTGGACGACCTGAAGGCTATCCGCGCTGGAGTGCAAGGGTAATCGACCTCGACATTCTGCTCTATGATGACCTGCGCATCGACACAGATGCCCTCTCAATACCACACCCCGAACTGCTCCACCGAAAATTTGTTCTCATCCCTCTGCTCGACATTGCTAATCCACTCCATCCAGCAACAGGAGAG
This sequence comes from uncultured Chlorobiaceae bacterium, assembly GCA_903994635.1. Taxonomy (GTDB): domain Bacteria; phylum Bacteroidota; class Chlorobiia; order Chlorobiales; family Chlorobiaceae; genus Chlorobium. The sequence continues at coordinate 47,239 of CAJEXQ010000012.1, read as the reverse complement.
ACTATCAGCAAGCTTCTTGACCGCTGTGAAGACCGGTCGGTACTTATAAAAATAAAAGAGAACATCATGATAAGCACGCCACAGCAATTGATTCCATAATTCAAATAGCCAAGACGCTCATGATTCAGAGCCATACTCAATGCGGAATTACGGAATGACTTTTTGCTACCCACTTATAAAAAAGCGGAATGCCCGTTAAGGCACTCCGCATTATACACGCAATTGTCAGCCAGAAAAAGAGGGTGCGACTCTCTCAGTTGGTAAAGGTGATATTAAGGTTGCCTTCATCAAAATCGGCTCCTTCAGTCTTTCGACCAACCAGAACATTGGGAAGAATAATGCTCTTGCGAAAGTTGTTGATATCGACCAGCAACTCATCGCCCTTGATATTCACATTAAGCTTCTTCACTTCAACGTTCGGCAGGTAAAGACTCAGCACATATTTACCGTTCACCTTCTCAAGTGTTTGGGTTTTATCGCTCGTGTAGAGAATTTCGGAAGGATTTTTATCGCCAAACATCTCCTTGCTCAGTTCATAGAGCCTGTCGGTATTGATAATTTCGGCAGTAGACTGTTTGACCCTGAAAATCGGCACCGGGTAGAAGCAATTGTCAATCACCTTGAGATATTTACTCTGAATATCAATGAGGCTCTGAAGGTAGCTGTCGGAGGAGCTTGGAGGAAGAATTTTGTTGACAATAGCGGCATCCAGCTTGTAACCAAAAAGGTTGAGATAGGTCTGCACCCGCAAGGCCTCCTTGATGACCATATTTTCAGGATTAAGGACAACCCTGAAGGTAGTGACGGTTTTATCCTGAAGCATGGCATGAAGCTCTTTCATGTGATCGTTCACCTCCGGCATGAGCTTGAAGATGTTTTTCTTCGGCATTAATTTGCTGAGAAGAGGAGCTGCAAAACCAATCGCTTTTGAGTGCCATCCACCAATTTTATCTGCATACCACCCATAAGATTCAGGCATTCCAAGCAAACGCATGGTTTCACCTGTTGGTGCAGCATCTACAACAACAACGTCATAATTACCCGACTTCGCCGCCTTCCAGATATAGCGAAGACTGATCATCTCCTCCATGCCGGGCATTATCGCAAGCTCTTCTGCAACAACTTCATTGGCACCATCATGCATCAGAATCGATGAAAAATAGGAGTAGAGCTCCGTCCAGTTCTCCCTGATTTCAGAAAGAACATTGACCTCCATGGCAAAAAGATTCTTTTCAACTTCCAGCGGCGTTGAAGAGAGTTCCGCGTTCAAGGCATCGGCCAAGCTATGAGCCACATCAGTACTCATAATCAAAACCCGCTCCCCTCTCCGGGCTATTGCTGTTGCAGACGAAGCTGAAACCGTAGTTTTACCTACCCCTCCCTTACCCAAATACAGAATAATTCTCATGTTGATAATAAAACTATTGAGTAAACATGATCTCGGACGAACGATTGTTACCGGTAATTTGCTCCCTGACTATCCTCTCCATTATCTGACTGCGGCAGCGAAACAACCTTGTTTTGCTGCTTAACATTCTCGGCTTTAGATGCGTCCCCATTCTTTCCCGCTGAAACCACAGCATCTGCACCCTGAACCTGGTCAACTGGACTCGCAGAATCAAGAGAAAAATCATCCATGCTCATCATATTTTTCACCAGAGATGGCATACTCTCATCTACAGATGTGATCGAAATCTTCCTGCGGCCAGGAGCAGCTTCATCTCCAGGTTCGTTGGGTGTCCGCTTTTTGCTGCCAGATGCACCGGATGTCGCGGAGACCCTGTTTTTTTCAGAACAGGAATCATTGCTGCTGAAACAATCGTCATTCAGCGTCGCGTCATCATCACTATTTATCTGAATTTTTTTTCGTACGCTAGCGGTGTCGTTATCCTCTCTGAAATCGCGCTCTCTGGACTGTGATGAGTCATGCCTGTATTCGCGGTTATCCGATTTGGAAGACGCTCTTTCCCCCCTCCTCTTCGAACTGTCTCCAAAATTTGAGGAAAGGCGTATAAGCTTTCCAACCGATCCGATCAGACCATCATTGCGGACTGCGGTTTTGACAATATTGATAACCAGGCGCTCTGTCTGCGGATTATCTGCGATGCTGTTCAACAGCTCACTGAGCGCCGTAAGCATACCGGGAACATGTTGCAGGTCACTCTTCACCTGATCACGAATCTTGAACGGCACATCTCCGATAATCCCTTTTATTGATTCAGCAACTCTTTTCAAAGAAGCTGGATCGGCAGGAAGCAGATTTTCAATTCCTTTAAGAGCATCGGCGGCAGAAAATCCTTCAGGCCTCTGTTCTCTGCCCTGTTGGCTTTGTCGTTCATCAGGAGGATAGCCGAGACTCGCCTTATATTGCTCAAGAAGATCTTGGCCATAACCGATATGGCTCTCCTGCTGGGCAGTGTCTGGAGTTTCAAATCGAAGGGAAAACGACTGTGGCAGACAAACACTTCTCGAACCTTCCAAAATAAGGGCAGAGACTTCGTCAGGAAGATTTTTACGATAGTTAAGACCGAGATTCTCTTCAATAATCGACTCAATGACGGTATGAAGTCTGGTAATCAATTCAGCTTCCCGCAACTCGACCATATCAAAAATCACATAGACAGGCTCTTTATCCTCGCGGCGAACCTTGAGATTCAGTGTCGAAAAATCATGATCTTTGTTCCGGCTGTTGACGGAAAGTGAACCAAGATTGAATCGATCAAGATAATCTTTATCCGCGCCTCTTGCCCAAAGGTACACGGCCTTGTCTGAATAGATCAAATAATCCTGAAAGGCAATATTACCCACACGCTCCTGATGTGATTCATAAAAAACCCCTTCAAAAAATGCGATCGGATTCTCGCCGGCGCTCATGAGGCCTTTCTGAAAAAATTCGGTTACATCATTCCGTTCGGTTTGTCCCGAAACATACAAAGATACATTAGCCATTACCCATACACCCGTTCAGCTTAATACTTGTCAGTAGATAGAACCCGAATCTATGAAAATTTTATTATAAACGAAAATCGCACGATCTGCAGGGAAGGGACGACTGCACGTATGATACCAGCTTTGAGTAAAAAAAAAGGCAGTGAAAACCCTTGAAGCTTTTCACTGCCTGCGCAAAGAGAATAACAAGTACGCTTACTCAGCAAACTTTGACTTGATAGCCTTGGAAGGAAGAGCAAAACCCGTCACCTCAGGTGAAGATCCACGAAGACTTGTGCCTCCGCCCATACTGCCATAAGCATTACGATTGATTCTCATGGTACCTTTACCCAAAGAATCAAACAACATACCTACAGTTTCCCAATGACCCTCAACCATCACTTCAAAAATGCGACCACTTGCCGCCAGGATATCGGTAAATACACCACCACCGTTTACACTCATAATTCCCCCTTGGAATTTAATTATTAGAAAGCTACTCCGAACTCAAAACAGTATTGTCGTTCCCAATTTACAGTAATCAATAAAAAAAACAAAGAAAAGATTTCACACTCATCGACAGAATCGAGCTGCCTGAAAACTAATTGTTTTATTTTTTCACACCCTTCTGAAAAGAGCCGGCAAAATTACGGACGACTTCCGAGGCAGATACCCCTGCATCACCAACCGCCGTTGCAGCATTTCCTGTTGCATTTTCAACGGTTTCAACCGCGCTGATATACAACTCGTTGGCTGTCCGTGAAGCATCCTTGACCGTAATGGCAACCCTGTCAATAGTCTCACCAACGACCCCACCCGTATTACCAAGCAGATTACCGATACCTGAAGCATCAATAACAGCACCTACCGTGCCGATCACTGTGTCAACAAGACTACCAGCAAGATTCAGACCACCGACAACGGCACTCTGCCCCGTCAAGAGAACACTCTCGGCAAGAAAGGTAAGGCGATCTGTAAACTCAAGATCCTTAAAGTCCTTACGCAGTTTCTGGTACGATTCCGACATATTTTTCTCCGGTTCAATTCGAGGCTGCTGAAACGAGGCCCCTGTTATTATAAATTAATGAAACTACTTCCAAGAAAGTTAAAATAAATATCGTTCAAAACAAATACCTTCACCAGAAGGCGAGCTATCCCCTCTCATACTCTTTCTGTTCTTTTGGCGAGCGAGTATGATTCTGACGATTAAGGTCAAAAGGAATGTGAAGCCATTTGTCCTTGAATACAGCATTCCCCGGTTCCAGACCCGTCAAGCTGATCGGAAGGGTAATAATTTTACGCTGATTGCCAATTTGTACAAACAGCTCATCCCCGGTTACCCATACGTCAATATCAACAGGATTGGCAAACATAAGCTTTAACTGTACTTCATAGACATCCGCATTACGAACAAACTTTATCGGCGGTTCGTCATACATCATATCGGATGGATCGGTATCACCATACATGTCTTTGGCGAACATCTCAAGGGAGGCGAGTCCGACAATTTCCTGCTCGTACATCCTTAGTTTTTTAACCGGAAGAGGGGAAAAACCCTCCTCTATCTCTCCAAGGTACTTCTGCTGAATTGCTTTCCAATTTTCCAGATATCCACTATCCTCTTTTGTATCCAGCAGCCTGTTGACAAGCACCATATCCACCTTGAAACCATACAGGTTCAGATAGGTAAGGGCTCGCATGGTCTCCTTGATCGACATTTTTTCGGCATTCATGACCAGGCGCACTGTTGATTTTTTGTTATCTGTCAGAATTTCGCGAATATCCTCCAGCTCATCAAAAACCTGGTCAACAGACTCAATCGCATCTGCCGGAGGAATAAAAAACGCGATTTTATTTGACATTTTTGAAAGTGGTTTGCTCAGCGGCTTGATGAAATATTTATTGACATTCTTCACCGCTTTCATACCCCACGCAAGGGTATCGGGGAGGGAAAGGAGACGAAGTGTCTCGCCTGTCGGAGCTGTATCAAGCACAAGAACATCATAAAGACCGGAGGCTTTATAGCGCTTTATTCTCAACAGCGAAAAAAGTTCCTCCATTCCGGGCAAAATGGTCATTTCATCAGCCATGACGCCAGAAATTCCCTGGGCCATAAAAACCTTTGTGTAGTACTTCTGCACCGACTGCCAGTTCTGTTTGAGGTCAACGTAAGGATTAACTTCAATGGCATGAAGGTTCTCCTTTATCTTTGTGGGTTCAGCGCCAAGTGGCAGGTTAAACGAATCCGATAGACTGTGCGCAGGATCTGTCGAAAGAACAAGGGTACGATAGCCAAGTTGCGATAAACGAACAGCCGTAGCCGCTGAGACACTTGTTTTGCCTACCCCGCCTTTACCTGTAAAAGTTAATATACGCATGAACCGAGACATTGGATTTGGGAATGCTGAGAAAAACATCGGCCAGAGAGGTTAAAGATATAACTCCGAACTGACACTACAAAAGATCTCTTAACATACACACTTCATTCAATGTTCAAAATATTTATCGCCTCCATTTTTTAATTCTCTGATGCCAAAAAAAATCCGCTTCATTCGTTGGACGATTGCTTCTCGGGTAGCAATAACCCGAAAACACCTTGCAAATGAACGTTCAGCTCGTTTAATTAGCTCTTCCTTATAATTTATTATCCATCACCAATTCTGGATGAGCTCTGCTATGCTCGAAACTAACTCCCCTGTCGATATCCGGGCAACAATCGTTCAGATGCGCAGCATCAGCCTCGGTGTCAGCATCATCACCCTCGAGTGCTCCGAAATTGCCGCATCGGCAAAACCTGGAAACTTTGTTAACATCAAGATTAATGACGCAACACAACCTTTGCTCAGGAGACCGTTTTCGATACATCATGTACGGGGAAGCCTCATAGACCTCATGGTCAAATCCATCGGATGCGGCACCACCCTTTTCTGCAATGCCCCGGTGGGATCGTCCGTGATGGTGCTCGGCCCATTAGGGAACAGCTTCGACCGGTCAAGCACGCCGTTCCAGACTGCCATACTTGTTTCAGGGGGAGTCGGAACCGCTCCAATGCTCTTTCTGGAAAAAACGCTTGTCGGAGAAGGGAAAAAGGTAATCAACCTGATTGGTGGAAGAACAAAAAATGACCTGCTGGCCCAAAACCTTGCCAACTGCAGGTTTGCGACAGATGACGGTTCTGTGGGTTTCAGGGGCACTATTGTGCAACTGCTCCAGAGTGAGCTTCCCGATCTCAAAAAAAATGGCACTCTCAAGATTTTTGCATGCGGCCCAAACCTCATGCTGAAAGCACTTGCCAGGTTCTGCCATGAACACAGGCTGGCCTGCGACCTTTCACTTGAATCGTTGATGGGCTGCGGCATTGGAATATGCTACGGATGCTGCGTCGAAGTCAGCAATCCGGCGGGAGGCAGCAGAACCATCTTGCTCTGCCAGGAAGGCCCCGTCATCAATGCGGAACTTTTGCAAATATGAAAGTAAATTAGTAGTATAAAACGTGGGCATGTAGGGGAGAGGCATTCCCGAAAGCTTTTTTTCAACGAACCATCCAACTACCATGGCAAAAGGACTGAACAAAGTAATGCTGATTGGCCATCTCGGCAGCGATCCCGAAGTAAAAGTAATGACTTCCGGGCAATCAAAAGCCAATTTTACTCTGGCGACAACCGAAAGCTTCAAGGACAGCGACGGTAACTGGCAGGAAAAACCTGAGTGGCACCGAATTGTCGTTTGGGGTAAACTTGCCGAAATATGTGGCCAATACCTGAAAAAGGGGCGACAGGTCTATGTAGAAGGACGTCTGCAAACGAGGAGCTGGGACGATCCCAAAAGCGGGGAAAAAAAATATACCACTGAGATTGTCTGTTCCGAGATGCAGATGCTTGGCGGGCAGCGGGATCAGAATGGCGCACAGGCAGGCGGGAATGATGGCGCTTCAGAGGGCTATGAACGCCCGCAGATGAGCCAGCCCCGGAATGAATATCCGCAGGGCAGTTCAGCACAAGCCAGTCACTCTTCAGTGCCAATGCTTGAAAACGAAAAGGATGATCTTCCTTTCTGACTTTTTAACCTTCAGGGCGTGCCTTGGTACGCCCTGTGATGTTTGACATCTCTCATGGATGAGCTGAAAAAAAATATTAGTGCAGGGACTATTTTGCCGATTTATTTCTTGTACGGCCCTGAAAGCTATCTCAAGGAGGAGGTGGCTGGCTTGATCAGAACCGCAATTTTTTCCTCCGAAAGCGAAGCTGCATGTAATACGCATATCCTCTACGGCGCCGATTTGACTCTGGGTGAGCTGCTATCGAAAGCTTCCGAATACCCGATGTTCACCCCCAAACAGCTTATCGTTGTTCGGCAATTTGAAAAAATAAAAAAACCATCGACAAAGGAGCAACAGAAACAGCTCGATGATAAACTTGGGCGCTACCTTGCGAACCCGGCTGAATTTACCGTCCTGGTTGTCGATGCCGACCAGATCGATAAAAAGGATATTGAAAAATTTCCGTTCATCACGCTGAAAAAATACCGTCATGATTTCCCTGTTATCAAGGCTCCCGACCTTTTCGCCTATAACAGGGCAAAGGCATCCGGATGGGAATTTGACGCAGATGCACTCAAGGCGTTTACCGCCTATATCCAGCCATCAGCAAGGGAAATATGCCATGAAATCGAAAAGATCATCATGTACGCTTCTGCCCGAAACGGTGAAAAGCATATCACCGCGCCCGATGTCTATGATTGCGTCGGAATCTCGCGCACTTATAACGTTTTTGAGCTTGAAAAAGCTCTTGCCGAACACAACCTGCGACTCTGCAGCGGCATGTCGCTTATGATTATGGATCAGGAGGGACAGAAAGAGGGACTTGGAAACATCGTCCGTTTCCTTACCACTTTTTATATCCGGCTGTGGAAACTCTCACTGCCTGAGGTAAGGCAACAACCTCCGGCTGAAATAGCCAAAATTCTGGGTATGTTTGGCAAGCAAGAGTACTTCGTAAAGAGCTACCTTGGCTACACGAAATTGTTTTCGCTTCAGGAGACAGAGCGGGCTATCAGTGCCTTGAGGGAGACCGATGCCGCGCTCAAGGGGCTGGTTCCTTACCCTGACGAAAAATACCTGCTCCTGAGGCTTATGCAAAAACTGCTCGGATAAACTGATTCACAACCACCTGTTGCGCTGGTACCAGGCAATCGTTTTTGCCACCCCGTCATCCAACGTGGTTCCGGCTGTAAAGCCAAGTTCAAGCTCAGCTTGCTCAGGCGAGCAAACCCAATAGTCCTGCACAAGTTCATTGGCCTTGTCACGGTTGATGAGCGCGGGTACCCCCCGCAGTGTACCCACAGCGCCAATCACCATACCAACAAAAAAGACCATCGGTTGAGGAAGCGAAATCCTGATCAGCTTTCTGAAACCAAGCGCCGGTTTCGCTGCGGCAATCACGTCATCCCATGACCATGAACGGGGTGAGGTTATATAATAAACACGACCAACAGCCCGCTCATTGCGAGCCGCCATCATCACTCCTGCAACAAGGTCGTCAACATAAATCATGCTGAAACGCTGCCTTTCCGCAGCTCCTGCCGAGACAAAAAGGCCTTTGGAAAGCATAAGAAACACCTGAAGTACATCCTTGTCACCTGGCCCATAAACAGCCGGAGGCCGCACAACGGTAACCGGAATCTGCGCAGCATACTCCAGGCAAAGAGTTTCAGCCCGTAACTTGCTTCGCCCGTAAGCGCTCACTGGATGGGGCGGGTCAGACTCCCTTACTCCGCAAATACCCTCCAAAGATGGCCCGGCGGCTGTAAGCGACGAGACATAAAGAAAGCGCTTGAGAGCCGGATTATGCTTTCTGACAGCATCAAGCAGGTTTTGCAGGGGCATCACATTACCGGCATCAAAGGCCATTTCATCAAGCGCTTTGGTAACTCCTGCAAGGTGCACAATACGGTCAACACCTCGCACCGCCCGTTTGAGCGACTCGGGATCGCTAAAACTGCCACGAACAACCTCCACCCCTTCGGGCAGGTCAGAAACTGTACTCTCCATACGCAAAAAAATTCTTGCCTTCACCCCCTCTTCAGCAAGAAAGCACAACACCCTCGCACCAATAAACCCAGTGGAGCCCGTCACCAATATGGTTTCACACATACCCTCATCACTCCATTTATCAAGCTACTTAGACGACACATCCACACACAACTACCACCTGCCGCAAAAAGCCGAAACCTGTTTTAACAAAAAAAAATATAAAATTTTTAATACATTTCGTTTCCTAACCGAAATCCGCTTACTCGGTAAAAACAAGAAATTCCGGTTTTTTTAAAAAACCGAAGTAAAAATTGCATTCCTGTGGAGAAAACGAAAGACTTATTCAAGAAGTGCGTTGACTATACCATTGCCGACGCGGTAAAGGCTCAAGGCATATATCCCTTTTTTCATCCAATAGACGAAAATGAAGGCCCTGTTGTCTCTTTTGGAGGGCGTAAGCTGGTTATGGCAGGCTCAAACAACTATCTCGGCCTTACCGCAGATCCGAGGGTTAAAGCTGCCTCAATCGACGCAATCAACAAATACGGAACAAGCTGCAGCGGATCCCGATACATGACAGGAACGGTAAATCTGCATGTCGAACTGGAGGAGAAACTTGCTGACTTTTTTGAGAAGGAGCGCTGCCTGCTCTTCAGCACCGGTTACCAGACCGGACAGGGCATTATCCCGACGCTTGTCCAGCGTGGTGAATACATCGTATCCGACCGCGACAACCATGCAAGCCTTGTGGCAGCATCCATAATGGCACAGGGAGCGGGAGCAAACCTGGTACGATACAACCACAACAACATGCAAGATCTGGAGCGTGTGCTTCAAACAATTCCCGAAACGGCAAGCCGCCTGATCGTCTCTGACGGAGTTTTCTCGGTTTCCGGCGAAATTGTCGATCTTCCAAGCCTTGTGAAGCTGGCAAAAAAATATGGTGCCCGCATACTCATTGATGATGCTCATGCCGTAGGCGTGATTGGCAAGATGGGCCGAGGCACACCATCGGAGTTTGGCCTTGTCAATGAGGTTGATCTCATTATGGGCACATTTTCAAAAACCTTCGGTTCACTTGGAGGGTACGTCGTCGCCGACCGCGCCGTTATCAACTACATCAAACACCACGCATCTTCACTTATCTTCAGCGCATCACCAACGCCAGCCAGTGTGGCTGCTGTTCTGGCCACACTCGACATTATCCGCACAGAACCGGGGCTCATGGAACGCCTTGTCTCCAACACGGACTACGTCCGTCAGGCACTGCTCAAAGCCGGATTCACCCTTATGCCATCGCGGACAGCGATCGTCACGGTGCTGATCAAAGACCAGGAAAAAACCCTTCTCTTCTGGAAAAGACTCTTCGATGCAGGAGTGTACGTCAACGCATTTATCCGACCAGGGGTAATGCCTGGCCACGAGGCGCTTCGCACCAGTTTTATGGCAACCCACGAACAAGTACACCTCGATAAAGTCATCACTGAATTCTGCACTATTGGCAGAGAACTTGGTGTCATATAGGAAAAGTATTTCTTCATTCCCTCTACACTCCCCGGCAACCACCAGGGAGTTTTTTTTTAAATAATTGCACTAGTCACCAATCGAAACCACTCTTTTGCTCCCACCGTTAATATTTCTATTTTTTTTTATAGATTTCGGTCGCGGTGCGGTGGGAGATGTCGTTTTTTAAGTTCTGCAACAGTTTTTAATGCTCTCATGGCCATTACAATCGCGGTAACGAAAGCAGACAGCTTTGTTTTTAACTTTGTCCGAATCACTGTAAATTAAACCACAATTACAATCATGAAAACAAAACAAATACAGGCGTTTCGCTTCGTCCGTTTTGTTCTTTCAGCGTTTTGCCTGTTGACACTGCTGGTTCCTCTCCCATCCTATGGATCCGATACCGGCACAGTCAAGGGCAAAATCATCGACAAGGCTGATGGTGAAGGCATTTACGGCGCTTCGGTTACCGTTGCCGGAAGCACTATCGGCACAGCAACCGACCTGAACGGCAACTTTTCCCTCCAGAATGTTCCCGCAAAACAACAAAAAGTCTCTATCTCAATCGTTGGTTACACACCGGCAAGCCAGGTTGTCTCTGTCACTACCGGCCAGACCACGGTGGTGAACCTGCAACTTGGCCAGACCACCATCATGGCTTCCGAGGTTGTGGTTGGTGCATCGCTTTACAAGCAGGACCGCCTTGATGTTCCAGTTACCGCAAATGTGGTGTCGCAGGAGCGAATCAGGCAGCAACCCAACCCGACGCTTGATCAGGTTATTGAAGATGTCCCGGGTGTTCTTGTAAACCGCGCTGGCGGGCAGACCACTTCGACAGTATCGATTCGAGGCTCCAATACCTATCAGGGAGGCGCTATCGGCACCCGCGTACAGGGCTTTTATGACGGATTTCCCCTCAACACCCCTGAAACAGGAGAGGTGGTCTGGTCTTCGGTCAACATGAATGCTGCTGACAAGGTCGAGATCCTGAAAGGTGCAGCGGCGACCCTCTATGGATCAGGCGCAATGGGAGGCGTGATGAACGCCTTTGGTCGCCTTCCTGAAAAATTTGAGGTAAAGGCTGGCGTTAACGGTGGATTTTATGATGCTCCCCCTTCGAGCGATAAAGGTACGTATCGCGTTGGGAATACTCCGTGGTTCAGGAACAGCTATGTCGGCATGGGGAATAGAAGCGCTCCGTGGAATTATAACGTGCTTTATACAAAAAGCAATGATGACGGCTATAAAGAGAACTCAAAAACAGAACTGAACGACGTAAAACTAAAGGCTCGCTACGATATCAATGCAAAACAGTACCTGCAGCTAAGCTCCTTTTACAATGAGAGCACAGGCGGATATGCCTATACCTGGCCATACGATTACAATGTTCTGACTGCAACATTCACTCCTCATCCAGAATATCCTTTCGATGAAGTAACAGTGAATACTACCTCACCCGGAGGAATCACAAATACACCAAAGACCGTTTACATTGATGATGCTATTAAGCGTAAAAACGCTCTTTCGGGACTTAACTATGTCAATCTTTTAAATGATAATCTGAGCCTGGATTCTCGAATCTATTACACCTACAATTTCACCAGAATTGATTATAACAGTTCCGCTAGCGATCAAAAGTATGCAACCGGGGTCACAAGAACTCCCGGCGAATTCAATGAAACGAATTCAAACCGTTATGGCAGCGGAGTAAAGTTTGATTGGCGAGCAGCAAATCAGCACAGACTACTTTTTGGTCTGGACGGAAATATCACTTTTATGCAGTCAACTCAATACACTGCTGATGTTCCTGTGAAAAATGCACTCACCAGCATTCAGGAAAAGAATGCGGCTGCATTTGTGCAAGATGAATGGAAACTTGGCAACGAGCTTACTGCTTTCCTCTCCTTGCGGTATGACTGGAGCGGTATTAACAAGGATGCAGTAAGCTATGTTGATTATGTAAACCCTACCGGCTATACCATTACAACTGCAACGTATACATTCGGAACGACCAAAACCGGTATTCCCATCAGCAATCCCTCAGTTGATGCACTCAACCCTCGTATTGCTCTTAACTACAAAGCGGCTGAAGACCTGTCGTTCCGTGCCTCCTGGGGCAGGAGCTTCCGTGCTCCGACACTTGCTGAAAGATTTGTACGGGATGCCGGAATCCTGAAAGGTATCCCAAACCCGGCGCTGGACAAGGAGACACAAACCGCTTATGAACTCGGTATGTTCAAGGTGCTTTCCGAGAAGGTCTCATTTGATATTGCTGGATACGTGAACAATTACGACAATTTGATAGAATCTATCACCTCTTCCGGAACACCAGTAAATGTCGTAGCCCCGTTCCCGCCATTTGCAACGTACACCTTCACCCCATCCTACTTCAAATATGTAAACCTGACCAAGGCCCGCATCTGGGGTATTGAAACCAGCCTGAATTACAAACCGACCAGCGAGTGGGCACTGAACGCTTCATACAGCTACATGAATGCGAAAAACCTGAACTATGTCAAGGGGGTCAATACCATGCTTGATAATAATCCTGATCCTGAATGGCTGCCTATGCGCCCCGATCATACCGCGTCAGCAAGTGCAACATGGAAAGCCGCCAGCAAGCTTTCACTGAACCTGAATGGACGGTATGTCAGCAAGTATAAGGCTGTAAACTACTACACAAACCCCGCAGGGACAAACTATCCGGGCAACTTCATTGTCTTCAACACTGGTTTAAAGTACCAGGTCGCTGAAACAGCCTCTTTGAGCCTCCTCTGCCGCAATATCGGCAACGTACAGTATGAAGAAGCTGAGTGGTTCCGTGCACCCGGACGCAGCTATGTCGCTGGTGTTGATTTCACATTCTAATATAACCTCTTCATTAATGAGTGGTTATGAGACCTGCCAGCCCCTGTACCATCAAGGGCTGGCTCTTTTTTTAATCGTTAGTTTACATCGTAAGATTTTAATACATTTCGCAGTCTTGTTAAAACCACAAACAAACGTACATCTTTTGTATTTCTATGCACGATAAAATCAGAATTGCCGCTATTGTCGGGATGGAACAATGCAACCAGCGGGTATGGCGCGAGGTAACCTCCAAAATTGCTGATCATGCCGAATTAACCCAATGGACCGACCAGGATCTCGAGCATCAGAACCCTGAAGCTGCCGAAGCTATCCACAATGCCGACTGTATTTTTACCACACTTATTCAGTTCAAGGGACAGGCTGACTGGCTGCAGGAGCAGGTCGACAAGTCGAAGGTAAAAGTTGTCTTTGCCTACGAATCGATGCCTGAAGTGATGCAGATGACAAAAATCGGCAATTATGTGGTGTCGGGCGACGGAAGCGGTATGCCTGATATTGTCAAGAAAGTTGCAAAAATGCTGGTGAAAGGACGCGACGAGGATGCGCTCTACGGCTACATGAAGCTGCTTAAAATCATGCGCACCATGTTGCCGCTGATCCCGAAAAAGGCAAAAGATTTCAAGAACTGGATGCAGGTGTACACCTACTGGATGAACCCGACCACCGACAATCTGGCTTCGATGTTCAACTACATCATGGCAGAATATTTCGAGGTTGGCATCAAGGTTGAGAAAGTTCAGGAAGTGCCAACCATGGGCTTCTATCACCCGGATGCTCCAGAGTACCTGAAAGATCTGCACCATTACGAAAAATGGCTACACAAACACGACAGAAACGCCACAAAAAAGCGCAATATCGGAATGCTCTTCTTCCGCAAGCATCTGTTGCAGGAAAAAGAATATATCGACAATACCATTCGTGCCATCGCGGCCAAGGGGCTCAATCCCCTGCCAGTCTTTGTGATGGGTGTTGAAGGTCACGTTGCCGCCAGAGAGTGGTTTACCCACAACAACATCGACATGCTCATCAACATGATGGGCTTTGGCTTTGTAGGTGGCCCTGCAGGCGCAACCACACCTGGCGCTTCATCAGCCGCAAGAGAAGAGATTCTTGGCAAAATCAATGCGCCTTATGTGGTTTCACAGCCACTCTTTATTCAGGATTTTGCCTCATGGAAATTGCAGGGCGTTATTCCGCTGCAATCGGCCATGACCTACTCGCTGCCTGAGATGGATGGCGCAGTATGCCCGGTAGTGCTCGGAGCCATCAAGGATGGACGCTTGCAGACCGTCCCCGATCGTCTCGACAGGCTGGCAGGAATTGCCATAAAGTTTTCAGAGCTGCGCCAGGTTCCCAACAAGGATAAAAAAATTGCACTGGTGGTCTACGATTATCCACCGGGCATGGGCAAAAAGGCCAGTGCAGCTTTGCTTGATGTACCGAAAAGCATCTATAATATTCTTTTGACATTGCGATCCGAAGGGTACAACGTCGGAGAGTTGCCGGAATCCCCTGAAGCGCTGCTTGCCATGCTCGACAAAGCCACCGATTACGAAATACAGGCGCACGAGCAGGAGTGCTTTACCATAGACCGCGAACAGTTCAACAGCATCACCTCCGGCAGGGAGCGCGAGCGCATTGAAGGACGCTGGAGCGGCTTCCCCGGTGAAATTGCCCCAATCAAGCCCGACAAGCTCTTTATCGGCGGACTCACTCTCGGCAACATCTTTATCGGCGTTCAGCCCCGTCTTGGCATTCAGGGCGACCCGATGCGTCTACTCTTTGACAGGGAGAACACGCCTCACCATCAGTATATCGCCTTCTACCGCTGGATCAGCCGCATTTTTGGCGCCAACGCCCTGGTACACATCGGTATGCACGGTACGGCTGAGTGGATGCCCGGTTTGCAGCTTGGCGTTACTGGCGACTGCTGGTCAGATGCGCTGCTCGGCGAGGTGCCCCATTTTTATATCTACCCAATCAATAACCCGAGCGAAGCCAATATTGCCAAACGACGCGGTTACGCCACCATGATTTCGCACAACATCCCGCCTCTGGCACGCGCCGGACTCTACAAGGAGCTGCCCGCATTCAAGGAGATGCTGAACGATTATCGCGAACGGGGACTGCAAAGTACGGCGGATGCCGAGACTGAAGAGGTCATTATCACCAAGGCACAGCAGCTCAACCTGACCGATGATTGTCCTCGCGTTGAAGGGGAGGAGTTCCAGAACTATATCAGCCGTCTCTACACCTACATGATTGAACTTGAGGGACGCCTGATCTCCAACTCACTGCACATCTTTGGAGAAACACCGAAGCTCGAAACCCAGGTGACCACCATTACCGAGTACCTGAAGGTTCGCGGCAATGAAAAATCGCTCCCCTCGATTATCATGCAGGCCATCGGTGAAGACAAAAATTATGGCGATTACGCATCACTGGCCACTCGCGCCCGCAAGGGTGAACAGCAGGCAATGACAGCCCGCGAAACAGTGGACGAGCATACCAAAGAATTCATTGAGCAGACCATTTTTGGCAAAAGCAACCCTGCAAACCTCTTTAACAAGCTGACCAACGGCGCAAAATTGTTGCCCGATATGGTTGAGGGAATTAACGCTGCATTGCATGATGGCCAGGCCCTGAAAAAAGCCCTTGAAGACAACCGCAATGAAATGAAAGGCTTCCTGAGAGCCCTCTGCGGCGAATACATTCCGTCGGGTTCAGGCGGCGATCTGGTGCGTGACGGCGCGGGCATTCTGCCGACCGGCCGCAATATCCACGCCATTGATCCATGGCGCATTCCTTCTGAGCTAGCCTTCAAGCGAGGCAAGCAGATTGGCGACAGCATCCTGAACCGCCACCTTGAGGAGAATAACGGTGAATATCCTGAAACAATAGCCCAGGTGCTCTGGGGACTTGATACCATCAAGAGCAAGGGCGAAGCGGTTGCCGTGATTATTCACCTCATGGGCGCTGAACCAGCCTACGATGGACAGGGCAAAATCAGCCACTACCGTCTCGTACCCCTTGAAAAGCTTGGTCGTCCAAGAATTGATGTGCTTATCCAGATCAGCTCAATCTTCCGCGACACCTTTGGCGTCCTTGTTGATCATCTCGACAAACTGGTCAAGGATGCCGCGAGAGCCATTGAGCCCCACGAGATGAACCATATCAAAAAACATGTCGATGCCGCCTTGAAAGAGGGCAAGGATTTTGAGAGCGCCACATCGCGTCTCTTCACCCAGGCACCGGGTGCTTACGGCTCACAGGTAGAGGAGCTGGTTGAAGATTCAGCATGGGAATCGGAAGATGATCTCGACAACATGTTCATCAAACGAACCGGTTTCGCCTACGGTGGCAACCGCTACGGCGACCAGCAGACCGACATTCTGAAAGGACTGCTCAGTACCGTCGACCGCGTTGTACAGCAGGTCGACTCGGCTGAGTTCGGCATTACCGATATTGACCGCTACTTCTCCTCATCGGGAGCGCTCCAGCTTTCAGCCCGTCGCCGCAACCCGAAGGGAGACAATGTAAAGCTAAACTATGTTGAGACCTTTACGGCTGATGTCAAAATTGATGATGCCGACAAGGCACTGAAGGTGGAGTTCCGCAGCAAACTGCTCAACCCGAAATGGTTCGAGACCATGCTCGACCAGGGGCACAGCGGCGCTGCCGAAATCAGCAACCGTTTTACCTACATGCTTGGCTGGGATGCCGTAACCAAGGGCGTTGACGACTGGGTCTACAAGGAGGCTGCTGAAACCTATGCCATGGATCCGAAAATGCGTGAGCGGCTTATGAAGGTAAATCCAAAAGCCTTCAAAAACATTGTAGGCCGTATGCTCGAAGCGAGTGGACGCGGCATGTGGAGCGCTGACCCCGACATGATCGAAAAGCTTCAGGAGATTTACTCCGACCTTGAAGACCGCCTTGAGGGGATTGATGTGTAAGAGATTTCTCGATATTCCCGATAACCATACAGAAAAGCTAACAACGCAAACGTCAAAACTTTTACCATGAGCAGCTCTTTCAATGCTGAAGAACACAAGAAAATGCTCCGTTCCTATTTTAACGGGCAGGGCTTTCAGAGATGGGCATCAATCTACGGAGACGACAAGCTCTCTTCCGTGCGCAACACTGTCCGCCAGGGCCACGCCGTCATGATGGACAAGGCATTCGACTGGCTTCAAAAACTGGGACTGCCAAAAGGGGCAACCGTGCTTGATGCTGGCTGCGGAACAGGACTCTTCAGTATCAGGCTGGCTAAAGCTGGCTATAAAGTAAAGGCTGTTGACATTGCATCACAGATGGTTGACAAGGCAAAAACTGAAGCCATCAAGCAGGGTGTAGAGAAAAACATCGAATTCGAGGTCAACACCATTGAGTCTGTAAGCGGGAAATACGATGCCGTTGTCTGTTTCGACGTGCTTATCCATTATCCGGCAGAAGGGTTTGCCCAGGCCTTCAATAACCTGAGCCGGCTTACCAAAGGATCGATTATTTTCACCTACGCCCCTTACAATAACCTTCTTGCTCTCATGCATTGGGTTGGTGGTTATTTTCCAAAAAAAGAGCGTCGCACAACCATCCAGATGATCCGCGACGAGGAGATGGAAAGAGCTATGAAAAAAAATGGTATGCAGGTGAAAAGCAGGGAAAAAATAAGTTTTGGGTTTTATCACACCATGCTTATGAACGCCAGCCGTCGCTAACGTTCCGAAAAATAAGATAGTTGCAACACAAACAGTGATGGGTATTTTTTTCGATTACCATCGGGGTAACGGGGGATGAAAACCATGGAATTTTTTATAAATAAATTGTAAATTGGTAGTTCGTGACTTTTTTTGAATCTATACGGGATGGCTGTTGTTTAGCACTGCAATCCCTATTTTGTAAAAAAACATATCTGGAGGATGGAGACCGATGAAAATACTGATGGTTCAACCAAATTATCATTCAGGTGGAGCCGAAATTGCCGGTAACTGGACGCCAAGCTGGGTAGCCTACATTGGTGGTGCCCTGAAAAAAGCTGGATTCGATCAGATTAAATTTGTTGACGCCATGGCCGACGACATTCCTGACGACCAGATTGAAGAGATCATCCGCAAAAATATCCCGGATGTGGTGATGGTAACCAATATCACTCCGTCGATTTTCAAGGCGCAGGCAATCATGAAGCTTGCCAAAAAGGTGAATCCGAAGATCAGAACGATTATGGGTGGTATCCATTCAACGTTCATGTACCCGCAAGTACTCAGCGAGGCGCCTGAAACCGACTACATTGTCCGTGGTGAAGGTGAAGAGGTGACCGTTAACCTTATCAAGGAGATTGCCGCTGGAACCGACCTGAAAAACAGAGGTGAAATCACCGGTATCGCCTACATTGATAACGATGGCAAAGTGTTCGCCACTGCGGCACATCCTGTTATTGAAGATCTTGATACACTCTCCCCCGACTGGAGCCTTTACGACTGGGATAAATACATTTACACCCCTCTGAACTGCCGCCTTGCTGTTCCTAACTTTGCAAGAGGCTGCCCATTTACCTGCACCTTCTGTTCACAGTGGCAGTTCTGGCGCCGCTACCGTGCTCGCAGTCCCAAGCTTTTCGTCGATGAAATTGAGGTACTGGTCAAACAGCACAAGGTGGGCTTTTTCATTCTTGCTGATGAAGAGCCGACCATCAACAAGCAGAAGTTTGTCTCGCTTTGCCAGGAGCTTATCGACCGCAAGCTCAATGTTACCTGGGGTATCAACACCCGCGTAACCGACATCATGCGCGATGCCGATCTGCTGCCATTCTTCCGCAAGGCAGGCCTCGTCCATGTTTCTCTCGGCACAGAAGCTGCCAGCCAGATGAACCTGAACCGCTTCCGCAAAGAGACGACCATTGAGGAAAACAAGCTTGCCATCAAGCTGCTCCAGAAAAACGGCATTGTGGCAGAGGCACAGTTCGTTATGGGCCTTGAGCACGAAACTCCTGAAACCATTGAAGAGACCTACCAGCTCTGCAAAGACTGGGATCCCGATATGGCCAACTGGACCATTTATACACCATGGCCTTTCTCCGATCTCTTCAAGGAGCTTGGCGACAGGGTGGAGGTGCGCGACTACTCCAAGTACAACTTTGTCACACCGATCATCAAGCCCGACAACATGGAGCGTGAAGATGTGCTGAAGCTTGTGCTGAAATCCTATGCACGCTTCTACGCACGCAAAACCTTCTTTGGCTACCCATGGATCAAGGATCCTTATGTCCGCAAATACATGCTGGGCTGTCTGAAGGCGTTTGCCCAGACCACCATTACCAAGCGCTTCTACGACATCGACCGCGTCAAGACCAAGAACCGCAAGATTGAGATCGATCTTGGCTTCGACAAGTCAAGGATTCTGACGGAGGCCGAGGTGAAAAACCTCAAGGAGCTGAGGCCTGAAATGGTCGCCGACATGAGCTTCGGTCTGAAAGAGGCTGGCTACCAGCGTGAGCACGACGAGCACAACTGGGACGAGTTCGACGAGAGCACCATCAAGGATCGCAACTCTTCGACTGTGCGTAATTGCTGAGTTCTGCCTTCTTCAAATGACACAAGAATGCCCTCCGCCTTGCGGGGGGTTTTTCTTTTTATGGCGCGAGGATGAAGAGCAGATTTCTCCTGTCGGTGCCGAATCACAGGGATAACCGCTCAAGGCCGTGCAGATCAGATCAGCCGCTCAAGGCCCTGGGCAATACTACCCTTCTGTTCCTGTGCTGCGAAAAGCATTGTAGGAAAGTTTTTGAACATGACTCAGGATATCAACCGGCCATGAAGCAATGTGCTGGTTGAACCTCTCTGAATCTCCTGCAAAGAGCGCCCTCGATGCCTCCTCAAATCCGGGAAAATCGCCTGCCATTGCAGAGATAAAGCGGTAAAGCGAAGCCTGTGAAGAGCGCAGGAGATCGCGCTCGCTGTTCACCCGCCGCGCCTCCTCAACAAGCTTGCGCAGAGCTACCGAAGCGCCTCCCGGCTGGGTATTGAGCCACTCCCAGTGACGAGGCAACAAGGTCACCTCACGGGGAACAACGCCAAGCTTCGGACGACCAGGCCCCCGAGAGTGAGCCGGCTCCTCTGTCACTGCCGGTTTCTTCAGGCGAAGCAGAACATCCTCCATCGTACCCCGAAAATCCACCTCAATCAGCTCACTGGTGAGATCGTCAAAAATCAGCGCCGAGAACGCCTCTCCCCGATCAATCATCTCTTTCACCTTACCTGCAACTTGCGCCAGCTCTCCTGACGCAAGAGCACGACTCCCTTCAAACGCTGTGCACGCTTCTCTCGCCTGACCGGTCATCTCCATCCCCCCTTGTTAATTCATAAACAGAATTTTATCCGGATAAAATAGCGTTTTTCTATCCAGATAAAAATATTTTCACGTCTCACTGTGATGGGATATTGACTGAAGAGGAAATCCAGGTAAAACAGAAAATGACTGCGGGAAAAAATAAGCAGAGGTTAAAACACGCTCCAGCATCCTGATCTCATCTCTCCGGCCTGATATGTTGTTTTTGCTCATGATGAATGATAGTCACAACCACCCTCGTTCTATATCTGGCCAAAACAAACTCTCTCTCAATTATTACCCTTCAACGTCGTGCCAATCCCAAGCAGATCGGCAATGTTGGCCGCCGGGTCAATCACCGGCCTGATAAGCGACGACGCACAGGTCATCAGCGTCGTAACCCCTGGCCCATGACCGGCTTCAAGGCAGTCACTGTGGATAACGATACCAATCGTGATGGCTCCTTTGCGGTATGCTCTGCCATAGCGGTTGTCGTGATCAAGCAGGGCGACAAAGTCCCCGAGTCGTATTTTGTCAATTCCATACTCTTTGACCGTATCAGCATCGCTGGTCATGATATCGTAGTCCCCTTTGGCAACATGCGCTGATCCGATGCCTGAACCCATGCAGACTGCTGGCACAATTGTGGTGACAGGCACTTCAAGCACGCCTCCCTCAACTTCACGAATCTTCATGGCCCGAAGCAGGCTCGGATCGAGATTGAACAAAACAATATCGGGGTAATCGGAAAGTTTCAGCCCTTGCCCTTTGCCACGAATAATGATGGTGTCACTGTAGAGCATCTTCTCCTTGTCGTCGCGTTCAAAATTGACAATCACATGCTCCGATCCTCCGTGATGACCAAGAACACGTCCTTGAGCCCCTTTCGCCTCGCCAGTGGCAACTGTCGCCGTGTTGCCTGCGCAGGAGAATATCTGCAGGCCAACATTGGGATGTTCGAAAGGCTTCATGGTATCGGCGGTGCAGCTTACGCCTGGCTCTATATGGTCACCCGCCCAGCCAAATGCGGGGTCACCCGCCTGCACGTTCAGGGTAATACCTCCGATTGCGGGAAGAAGAAAGGGGATTCCCTGGTGGTCAACTTCCCAGGTACCTCTGGTTTTTGGCTGTCCTGGCTGGCATTGCAGCAGAAACTCTACAAGTTTTGTTTCATTTGTCTTCAGCATAACTTTTTATTGATGGTGTTGATCATATAATGAATGAGGGGTTACTCATCAAGTCCCGGACGAATAAATGGCCGTGCATCCGGGAAAGGGAGTTCGTCGGCCATTACTCTCAGTTCCGGGTTAACATGTTATAAAAACAAAAGGCGCATGGTAGTGCGCCCTCTGTTTTTTTCTCATTATCAACGTCCGCCAGTTACCTGGAAGATACGGCAACAATTTAAAGAGGAGTTACATCTTCAGCCTGAAGGCCTTTTGCTCCCTGAGTTACTTCCATCGTCACTTTCTGGCCTTCAACAAGCGTTTTGCGCCCAGAGCCATTGATAGCACTGTGATGCACAAAAACATCTTTTCCGCCTTTCTGTTCGATAAAGCCGTAACCCTTTTCTTCGTTGAACCATTTGACAGTTCCTTCAACCTGAGTACCCATACCTACCTCTTTTTATTTTTGCCAGTTAAACTTGGCGTTACTATGAGCAAACCCCGACATGAAGCGCCCAAAAATTAATTAACCTAACGCATCCGCAATTTACTTACTTTATGCCAATTCAAAAAGAAAGTTCTTAGATTTGGGATACTTTTTTATAATTGAAACAAAACAGCATCAAGCCAAAAAAGTGCATCAAGAGCTCGTAACATCTTGCTGAGCAATTCTTTACTTGATTCCCCAGAGTTTTATCTTCCGATCATCGCTTCCGCTGGCAATTATTTTGCCATCAGGAGAAACATCGACTGACTGCACTTCGAGCACATGACCACGATAAAGATGGAGCTGCTTGCCCGTATTTATATCCCACAACCTGACGGTTTCATCGTTTGCTGCACTGACAACTTTTGAGCCATCAGGGGTAAAACAGACACTGCGCACGGCATCTCCATGACCTTCAAACACCTTGACGATCTCTCCTGTTGCTGCATCAAGAATCTTAACCAGGGCATCACGTCCACAAAAAGCAATAAACTTGTCGTCCGGGCTATAGGCCAATGCGTGTGAAAGTCTGTCGTCGCTCTTGTAGTTGGCAACATTTTTGCCGGTTGCAACATCCCATATTTTTATGACCGTCTCCTCGCCACAGCTTGCGATTTTTGTACCATCATGACTGTAGGCAAGACACTCGATATATGATTTATGACCGAGAAATCTTGACCGCTCTTTCCCATTCTCGACATCCCAGAGACGGATTGTTGTATCACGTGAACAACTTGCCACAATCTTGCTGTCGGGACTGAACGCCACCATGCGCACCGCCGTATCATGCCCTTTACACACATGCAGGCACTGGCCGGTAGCAGCATCCCATATTCTTACCGTACTGTCGGTGCTTCCGCTGGCAAGCCGTCTGCCATCGCGACTGTAATCAATGCACTCAACCCAGGTATCATGCCCTTTCATGGTAAGCAGGCTACGACCGGACTCCACATCCCAAAGCATAACCGTTTCGTCAAAACTGCCACTGACAAGCTTTTTGCCATCAGTGCTGAATTTTACACCAAGCACCCGGTCGAGATGACCTTCCAACGTCTTTATCAGATTGACATCCTCAATAACCTTCGGAAGTTTGAATTCGACCTCTTTTTTTGCGAATATTTTCGATAAGAAACCCATAAGCACTGTTCTTGTTTGAATTGATACTTCGATACTCTTTCTGCAGCAACAGATCGCCGAACTGGAAATACTGATTTTCAACCGGCAATTTAACAAAAATTATCACCTTCCGCGAATTCTGCCTGCCATCAGGAGAAATTGTAGTTTCGTCCTTTCCAGAGTGTCCCTTTGCCGAATTTAATGCTGTAAAATGAGTTGCCGGCGATGGCAAGCAGCACTACCCATGAAAAAAAATGGAGGAAGACAAAAAAATATGGCTGACTAAATACAAATGCAATAATAAGCCGGCTGAAAAGGACTACCGAAATCTGCATAAGTGGAAACCAGAAAAGCAGAAAGCTGAATTCTCCCCTCAACAGCGAATAAAAAAGAAAGAGATAAGGAACAATATAGAGTAAAGAGGTCAGCACGATCATTGCAAAAAGAGCGGGCATACTGTAGCCAAGGCCTGCAAAAAGATTTTTTGAAAAACCCTCCCATACTTCCGTCCGACTGCGGTACATCCTGCAACTGACCGTATCTGTACCATTATAGGCCGCAACCGTTCCACCAGCTTTCTTGACCGCCATACAAAGCCAGACATCTTCAACAATGGCATCTTTAACGGCGGTATGACCGTTAATGCGTTCATAAAAATCTTTTCGAAACAGGATATACTGGCCATTGGCAAAACTGAAGGCCGGATTTCGACTTGTGCGGACAAGCCTGATCGGCAAAAAACAGAGCAGAATAAAATAGACCAGCGGCACCACCAGCGCTTCCCAAAATGATCCCAGCTCCTGGCGTGGCGTCAAAGAGAGCATGTCTGCTCTTGATCTCTGCAACGCCCCGACCGAGCGGCGAAGAGCATCCGGCTGGTGCATGGTATCGGCATCGGTAAAGAGCAGCAGCTCACCTTTTGCCTGCCGCCCGAGCTGAGAACAGGCCCAACTTTTGCCATGCCATCCGTCGGGAAGCGCTTCACCCTGAAGAATCCGCAAGCGCTCGCCTGCCTCACTTGCGAGGGAAAGCAACAACTCCGGAGTCGCATCAGTTGAACCATCATCCAGGACAAGAATCTCAAATGTTTCATAATCCTGCTGCAAAAGCGACCGGACACATCGTTCAATATTCAGCGCTTCATTACGAGCCGGAACCAGCACAGAAACTAAGGGCCCACCACGAGGTGCATCGGCAGGCATTACAGGGAGGTCAATCAGGTTTCTCAGCACAATTCCCAAAAAAACGAGAAGTGAGAGCAGTACAACTATCTGATAGATGAGCATGGCTGCGATAAAAAAGGCCGCCCTTCGGGGCAGCCTGGATGGTTTATGAGTATGAGGAACTCTCTCAATCGATCAGTTTATTGATATTGTACTCGAATATACCCTCTGCTCCGGCCCTTTTCAGCTCAGGAATCAATTTGCGCACTGTTTTTTCCGTAACGATAACTTCAATTGCCACCCACAGCTCTTCTGCCAGACTGGATATGGTGGGCTGACGCAGGGCTGGAATAATGGCGAGAATCTTGTCGAGCGAAGATTTGGGTGCATTCATTTTCAGTCCTACTTTGCCATGGGCATTGATTGCTCCCAGCAGCAAAAGAGCCATGCTTTCGATCTTCTCCCGCTTCCACGGATCATTCCATGAATTTTTATTGGCAATCAGCTTGGTATTGGACTCAAGAATTGTATCAACAATCCTCAACTTGTTAGCCCTGAGCGACGAGCCAGTTTCAGTCACCTCAACAATGGCATCGGCAAGGTCGGGCGGCTTGACCTCTGTTGCGCCCCAACTGAACTCCACCAGAGCATTTACCCCGTTTTTGGCAAGATATTTTTTTGTAATGTTAACCACTTCTGTCGCAATATGCTTCCCCTCAAGATCTTTAACCGACGTGACCGGAGAATTTTCTGGCACACAGAGCACCCATCGCACTGGCCTCATGGAGGCTTTCGAATAGACCAAATCGGCAACCTCAACCACATCAGCATCAGTTTCAATAATCCAGTCCTTGCCGGTCAACCCGACATCAAACGCACCGAGTTCGACGTAATGGGCCATCTCCTGGGCTCTTATCAGAATAGCTTCCAGCTCATCATCATCTATAGAGGGAAAATAGGATCGGCTCTGAACCGAAAAATGGAACCCTGCCTGTGCAAAAAGATCGATTGTTGAATCCTGCAGACTTCCTTTCGGCAATCCGAGTTTCAGCACCTTGTTTACATTACTCATAACAACAACTGTCTGTAAATATTAACATTATAACTCCCTAAGCTGAACCGCGCCATTGCAAAAAACGCCATAAGGCGAACTGCCCTCAATCCAGGTACCAAGATTGACGTACCTGCCGGAACCCTCAGAAAGCTCTACAACACCCTTCACATGGTTATGGCCGCATATAAAATAATCGAAATCCTTTTCGGTCGCCAATAATTCAGCAAAATTTAACAGCCGGTCAACCTCGAAAAGAAGGTTGACTGGTTTATGTGTACGGCTCAGTTGTGATAATCCTTTCATCAATCCAATAGCCAGATCGGGCTGAAAACCCGTCAGAAGTGCAAGGCTGAATCGGTTGTTGACAAGACGAGAGAAGACCTTGTAACCAAAATCCCCTTTTCCTAAACCATCGCCATGGGCAATCACTATCTTGCGACCATCAAGAACAAGCTCATGCATACCGTACATGGTTTTCACCCCAAGCTCATCATCAAAATAACGGCCAAGATAAAAATCATGGTTTCCCGCAACATAGAAAACCTTGATGTTTTGGCGAACAAGATCCGACAGGAGAGAAAAAAATCTGGTAAACCCCTTTGGAATGACATGGCGAAACTCCAGCCAGTAATCGAGAATATCGCCAAGCATATAGAGTGAACTACCCTCCGCCTTGATAATGGCAAAAAGTCGTTCGAGGCTATCAAGCTTGAGCCGCTCGCTCTGTTCGTCCTGAAGGCCTAAATGGATGTCACTGATAAAAAAAATACCCTCCATCCTACAAAACCCAGCAGGCTGCAATGACAGCAAGGGGAATGGTCAAGTTATCAACCTCTTTCGGACTCACTCCCTCAGCAATGGTTGCAACCAGTGCAATAACCAAAATTTTTACGACATGAAACGATTCCGGCACAATCAACCAGGAAAAAAAGAGCCCGGCTGCAAGACTGCCAACAAAAAAAGCAAGACTCCCCTCAACACTTTTATCGCTGAGTACATAATATTTCATTTTCCCGTAACGGATACCTATGATCGGTGCCAGGCCATCACCCCAGCCGAGCATTGCCATGGCCAAAATCCCTGCTGGCTGTTTGTAGTAAATGGTACCGCAAATCATGGCAACAATCACAAAGTAGAGCGTCCCTTTGAGCAGTTCACGCTTCTCCCCGGTACGGGTCATAGTCTTCACTGCCTGATCATCATCTGCGGCAAAAAGTCCTTTCTGTACAAGCAACACTGTCCATACAGCAAAAACGGTAATGTTCAGGTACTGCGACCAGTGACCATCCACAAAAAGAGGAAGAAAAATAATGGAGGAACCTGCGCAGAGATGGGTAATTTTTCGGCTGATATCCCTTGGAAGAGAGTGGTTGGTTACCAGGTAATCCATAAGAGGAGGGACACTGAAAACATAGGCAAAGGTCAGCAGGGTAACCAGAGTATTGTGCCATACCACCGGAAGCGAAAAAAAAGTGGGGTGAAGAGTATCCATGGCCATACTGATGATTTTAAAGTTACACCCGTAAACAGAGAATTATTAAATGAGGAAATCAGAATTTCTGCATGTATTTCGTGCCAACCATCCACGCAACAAGCAGATTATTAACTAAAAACAAGATGTTGTTGGCAACCTGGAAACGGAGAAACGTGTTGTGTTCCTGGACATCACTCTTCCCGATGGCATTGCCAAACCCATCTTCAACAGCGCCCTTCATAAAAGATATGCCACCTTTCGGGTCACGCAAAAGCTGCACCTGAAGCACCATATTTAAAACAAGACCAAGCAAGACAAAAAATGCGGGGATGATAAATCCCCATGTAAAGGATAGCCAGGCCAGAACGGCAAAAACAGAGTCAATAATCATAAACGAGACAAAGAAAGTTTTTCTGGCGCCGATCATCACGGTAAGCGACTTAAGGCCACCCTCCTTGTCGCCTTCTGCCGACTTGAAATCATTAAGAATAATGAGCGCAACAGCCATAAAAAAGTTCAGACTGGCAAGCCAGAGCGCCTCGGGACGTATATCACCAAAGAGAGCATTGGCTGATAAAAAAGAAACAAACCCGTAGGAAAAGCCTACTGCTGGAGCTGAGGTCAGAATGTTTTTTTTCAGTTTCAGAGGCGGTGCTGAATAGATGTATGCAACAAAGAGAGCTGCGAGTATTGAGCTGAGAATGACCAATCCTCGAACTCCACCAATATGAAGCCATAGAAACACTCCCAAGCCAATGGCAAGTAACAATGCTGTAATGCTGTTCCATAACCCCTCTTTTTCACTCAGGCGACCTGAAGGAATTGGACGGGAAGGTTCATTGACCCTGTCAAGTTCAAGATCGAAACAGTCATTGACTGACTGGCTGAAGCCGGTGCCGAGAGGCCCAAACATCAGAAAAATCGCAAGGAGAAGAAGATAGTCGTGAACCGTGCCCCGCATTGCACCGGATGCCATAACTCCACCGGCAAGACAGGGAAAAACACTGATCCAGGTAACAGGATCAAGCAGTTCAAGATGCGCTCTTACTTTATCGATCAACCTGAGTTTTGCAATAGTTGGCATACGTTAATTCTCTCCAGGGCCAATATACAGGCCGCTTATGTGATAAATGTCTTCGGGCCCAATTTACAAATACCACTCCAGATAAAAAACTATGAAATAAACAGAATGTGGCTGATATCCGATTACGCCCGGGTGTCATGGTGTGCAGGCCTGCCGATAAGAGTCGCGGAAGTGGCACCGGTGATGGCCACATTCAGCAGGTCACCGGGTTTATAGTCTGCACGATCAAAAACCACAGCCCTGTTTCCAGCCGAGCGCCCCATAAGCTGCTCACAGGAACGACGGCTTTCGGACTCGGCTAAAACTTCGATCACTGAGCCGATAGCCCCCTGAAAGAGTTCACCTGAAATACGGTTCTGGACATCGATAATCTCCTGCAACCTCCGTTTTTTGACCGCTTCAGGCACATCATCCGCAAGAGTTTTTGCCGCAACTGTTCCCTGTCTGGTTGAGTAAAAAAACATATAGGCTGAATCAAAGCGGATATCGGAAAGAAGCTCAAGCGAGGCCTGGTGGTCTGCCTCCTGCTCCCCGCAGAATCCCGCAATAATATCGGTTGAAAGTGCGGCATCAGGAATAAGCGACCGGATCATCGATATTTTTTCCCTGTACTCCTCAATCCTGTGGCCGCGATTCATGAGATCAAGCATTCTTGAGGAGCCTGACTGCACCGGTAAATGTATATGATTGCAGATATTAGGACGATTTGCAATGACACGAACAAGCGCTTCGGAGATATCTTTGGGATGCGATGTGGTGAAGCGGATTCTTGCCAGAGGCGCTTCCTGGCTGACCGCGTCAAGCAGTAGAGCAAAATTATATCCCTCTTCAGTATCACAATAGGAGTTGACATTCTGGCCGAGCAGGGTAATCTCCCTGTACCCTGAAGCAACAAGCTTTCGAACTTCAAGAATCACCGAACTGAAGGGCTGGCTGCGTTCACGGCCACGGGTAAACGGCACCACACAATAGGCGCACCTATTGTTACACCCCCGCATAACTGGAACAAAGGCGCTGATTGCGCCTTGCCTGAGAGGCTCTACCCCTTCGTAAGTTTCTTGAGCGTTGAACTCCAGTGAAGCAAGCTTTCCGCCACTGCGAACCTGCTCCAGAAGCGATGGAAGAGTGCGATAGGTATCCGGGCCAGCAAGAAAATCTATGGCAGGATAGAGTGAAAACATCTCCTCCTTCCGATACTGCGGAATACAGCCCACCACTCCGACCATCAACCCTTTCTCTCTTTTTTTCAACCCCTTGAGATGCTGCAGACAGTGCTCGATACGATCGACAGCATTTTCCCTGACCGCACAGGTATTAAGCAGAATAATCCCCGCCTCCGCCTCATTTTCTGCTGGCAGATAGCCCTCGGCCTGCAGAAGAGCCGCTATTATCCCCGAATCTGCCTGGTTCATCTGGCAGCCAAAGGTATGGATAAAGAAGGTGTGCGATTTTCCTGCCTCCATCATTTCAGAGGCCAAAATGAATGTGCTTGAACTTTTCGAGAAGCACTCCGGCTTCATCCTCACATTGACCACAAACCGTGCCTATCTTGGTCCGCTCCTGCAGTTCAAACCAAGTACGAGCGCCTTCAAGCACCGCATCCTCAATATCGTGATCAGTGATGTTCATGCATTGGCAAACCACCTTGACCTGATCCTGCTTGACTTTATCTTCCTTGCCATTGCGTGTATAGTAATTGTTGATAGCGGCACGCAAAGCCTTGTCGCCAAGCACCGAACAGTGAATTTTGTGATCCGGCAGACCGCCAAGCTCCTGGGCCACCTCCTTGGGGGAGATATGGAATGCCTGATCGAGCGTCTTGCCCTTCACCATTTCGGAAAGTACCGAAGTACTGGCAATAGCACTGGCGCAACCATAGGTTTTCCACTGGCAATCAGTAATCACATCCTTCTCCTTGTCCACCTTGATAACAACCATCATCTGATCGCCACACTGCAGATTGCCCTCCATCCCGACACCATCGAAGTCATCGGTATTCTCTCCTTGAAGAATATTTTTCGGGTTCATGAAATGTTCCTTCAATGTATCACTATAAGCCCATTCACCTCCTTGCAGCATGCGATCCTCCCTTTACATAAGCCGTTGACATATTTCTGATTCGTTGAATTGTTCGTGGTAAAACTTCGAGCAGGTACTCGACCTCCTGCATGGAACTTCCCCGTCCCATACTAAACCGGATCGAACCATGAGCAAGCTCAGCATCGACACCGGTTGCCAGAAGCACATGAGATGGATCAAGAGAACCCGATGCACAGGCAGATCCGGTAGAGACCGCAATACCTTCAAGGTCCAGATAGAGCAGAATAGCCTCGCCCTCAACTCCCGTAAAAGAGACATTGAGTGTACTTGCAAGCGAATCAGTGGGATGACCGTTAATGTAAATATCCGCAATACTCTCTTCAATACCCCTCTGCAGCCTCTGCTTCAGCAAAAGCAACCGCTCCTCCTCCTCCGGCATTTCGGCCACCCTCATCTCTGCCGCTTTTGCCATACCAAGAATACCCAGAGTATTCTCGGTTCCTGCACGCCGGCCACGCTCCTGATGCCCCCCCCTGATTAACGGGCAATAGGGAAGACCCTGTTTCACAAAGAGCGCTCCGACACCTTTCGGGCCATATATTTTGTGGGCGGAAATGGTAAGAAAATCGACACCAAGTTTGGTGACATCGACCGGCACCTTGCCTACCGCCTGCACCGCATCAGTGTGCATAAAGGCGCCGCTTTCATGCACCATTTTTGAAATGGCTTCAATATCCTGCAAAGTCCCAATCTCATTATTGGCCATCATAACCGAAACGAGACCAACATCATCACCAAGCATCCCGTAAAGCTGATCAAGATCAACTTTACCATAGCGATCAACATTAAGATATTTTACCCGCACACCGCGGTGAGCAAGACACTCTGAGGTCTCAAGCACACAGGGATGCTCAATTTTGGTGGTAATAATGGTGCCTCGCCTTGAGCCCGGAATACACTGGCTGGATGAACAGACAAAAAGCGAAAGCACTGTATTGTTTGCCTCCGATCCGCTGCCGACAAAGATAATTTCATTTTCACGCGCCCCGATAAAATCGGCGACTTTCTGACGCGCATCCTCCACGTTTGCCCTCGCCTCACGCCCGTAAGCATGCATGCTCGATGGATTGCCAAACATCTCCATCCCGGCAATCATCTCCTTTTTCACCTCAGGATGAAGCGGTGTTGTGGCATTGTGATCAAAATAAACCTTCATGTCTGCCATAAGAGTTCAATATTGCGTGATTGCGGCCTGGATTAAGCCATTAATGATGAATTCGTTGCTAACTCTGCTCTTTCTGGAGCGTTTCCCCCTTTTTGACACTCATTCGACACTCATTTTTGCACTGAATATTGCATTTAGCAATGACTTTTCAACACAAATGATCTTTATAATAAGACTTTTCTTGTCCGACTACTAAAAGAAAAACAAAAAACATCCCAAAAAGGGCAATAAACCCTGATGGCGATGGCAGCTCTTGTTACTCACATCCATAAGAAGAGATATACCTCCATGGATCCCGACTTTTATCAGCTTTCTGGCTGAGAACAAAAAGCGCCTCTGAACCCGAAACTGTTCCCTTCATCACCTGGCCAATTTGTTGACGCATTATTTCAAGATCGGTTGGACTATAACTTTTCCAGAGAAGAAAAATCCTGTCACGAGGGGCATACAATTTATGCAAACGGGCACCAGAGACATTATCAATACGATAGAAAAAAATCCGGGATAAACCGGGAATTGGCTGACGGTTCCCGGATAACAGGACAAACTCCTTGATTGATTGCATAAACGAATAACGCGGCTCAGGGCGCAAAATTTGAGGAGTTCCCAGAATATGGTATGGAATAAGATCGTCGGTAATTACAATAAAATTCCTGACACCACTGATTGAACCTGCAAAAGGGTCATATAATGCTTTTGTTAACCAAACCTGTTCACTTTCAGGCATCGGAGAGGCTGATGATGATGCCATATCGCTGCGAAGGGTACGAAGAGCTGATTGCGGAGTGTGCATCGAGTCAAAAAAGAGATCGCTTCCGGCAATCTGCAACTGCCGCTTGCCAATAAGCATGACACCACAAAGGCTGTCGGATAGCAATGGCTTGATAATGAGTTGATCCTCTTTCAAGGCACCCTGAACCGTGCGAAGTGTTACCGGAATAAACTGAATTGCTTCGGCTGCTGCAGGATTGACAAGTCGAACTTCTGAAAGCAGCTCCTGCATCTTGCCTCTTTTGATATTCAGGGCCTGATCAACTTGTCGGCTTCTCTCATTTCCTTCAGCCCGAATAAAAATATCCGCCTTCCGCTGAAGCAGGCCCGCTGTTTCATGCTGCAATTGCCGAACCCTAGCCTCAAGAGCCTCATGACCTTTTCCAAGGATAAAGCTTTTCGGGTATCGCTGCAAGGTGCGCTTCAGCTCAAGCGTACCTGTTTTTTCTCCCGCATCGAAAAGCTCAAAAATTCTCGATTTTTCCAGCAGCAGCCCGGTCAACCGGCGCGCTGAACTTTTTTCGAGCTGTGCGAGATCATTTGTCGGATAGGGCGGAGCAAAATCCCTGCAAAGAGCAAAACCCTGCTGCAAAGCAGCAATCCGCTCATCAGCCTTGAGCGACTTGCTTTCGGCAAGCCTGAAGAGTGATGCTGCCTGCGCATACTGCAGTTTATTCATCCGGAAATAGTCTGCGGCCTCACGAAATGGATCAGCTTTACGCACAATGACAGCATTCGATTCCAGACGAAGCACCTGTACAAGAAACTGGTTTTGTGACTCCTCGGCAAGCATGAGAGCCCTGAAAAGGAGATAGCTGGCATTTCTTCGCTGTTTTTCAAGGAGCAGAAGACTACTGGCTGCCGCTCTGATTGCCTGGATTCGCAACTCCAGCTCTTGATCACTTGCGAAGACTCTTTTCGACTCAGCCGCTATTTTACCGGCAATTGTCTCCGCACTTTCGACACCAAGCTCCGGCTGAGCCACCTTGCACTGGAGCTGGCCCGCATAAGCTCTTATCCTTGTAAGAGGATCAGACTCAGTACCGGTGTAGTTACTGTAAATCGCTGTCGCCTTTGCATAGTCGCCGCTCTCCTGGCTGAGGGTGGCCTGTTCGAACTGAACCTCCGGCGAAGGTGAAGCAATACCCTCAAGCGAGGCGGCGGCGGCACTGAAATTGCCCAGTTCACGAAGCAAGATCGCCTTCTCGGAAAAAAGTGGTCCACGGAGTGAATCCGGCAGCGCTCCGGCGGGAAGCTTTTCAAGACGCGCAGACGTTCTGAGCGCTTCATAATATTCGCCTGTCAGCCCTTCAAGATGCCTCTTCTCAAACAACGCACTGGCCACCCTCGGAGATGCAACCTGCACCGTATCAATGGCGAGCGCCCGATTATAGCAATCAAGTGCCTTCAGATAGTCTCGACTGCGATTAAAGACGGCAGCCTGCTTGTAAAGCCCCTCCGGAGTTTGATCTGCCTGATCGGCTGCCCCACAACCTGAAAAAAGAAAAAACAGGGCAACAAGCACCATTCCTGACGGGAGCCGCAGGAAATGAATTTTCATAGGGCGGAGCCCCCAGCTCCCTTTTCAAGAATTTAATAGTATGTTATGCCTGAATATAAAGGAAATCAAGGGCTAACACGAAAACAGAAATCAACCATGATAGCAGAAAAAACAAAAGCTCCAGCATTTACACTTTTCGATGGCGATGGAAAGCGCATCTCACTCTCCGACTTCACCGGAAAAAAAGTACTGATCATCTTCTACCCCGGCGACGACACTCCCGTCTGTACCGCCCAATTGTGCGACTACCGGAACAATGTTCTCGAATTCACAAAACGCGATATTGTGGTACTCGGCATCAGCTCCGACAGCGCCGCCTCACACAAAAGCTTTGCCGAGCGCAACCAGCTCCCCTTCACCCTTTTGAGCGACACCGAAAAAACAGTGGCAAAAGCCTACGATGCCCTCGGCTTCTTGGGCATGTCGCAACGCGCCTACGTGCTTGTTGATGAAGCTGGAGTGGTGCTGCTTGCCTACAGCGACTTTCTGCCGATACTCTATCAGCCAATGAAGGATCTGCTGGCGAAGATTGACGCTGCATTGTCAGAGCAGAAGTGAGCACGTTTCATTAATCCTCTGCATTTCCGTATCTTCGCCCACAAACTTGTACGCTTCAGTAACATTCAACATTGCATTTACCATTATGGAAAGAACACTGACCATCCTGAAACCCGATTGTGTCCGCAAGAATCTTGTCGGCGCTGTCATCAACCACATCGAACGTGCTGGCTTTCGCGTTGTAGCGATGAAAAAAATCAGGCTCACCACCGAGACTGCCGGAGAATTTTATTCGGTGCACCGTGAGCGCCCTTTTTATGGTGAGCTGGTTGAGTTCATGTCTTCCGGCCCCTGTGTGCCGATCATTCTTGAGAAGGAGAACGCTGTTGCTGATTTCCGTACGGTGATCGGTGCCACCGATCCGGCCCAGGCCGACGCAGGCACTGTGCGCAAGCTCTATGCCGACAGCAAGGGTGAGAACATTGTCCATGGCTCTGACTCAGACGAGAATGCCGCCATTGAAGCTGCATTTTTTTTCTCGACTGAAGAGGTTGTCAGAGGCAATTAAGCTTTACAGAAGTTGAACAGCAAAAAAGCGATCGTAAGGTCGCTTTTTTTATGGCTTGTCGTGCATGATCATGGCAGCATCCTCAACAAAACCGGCCTTGAGTGAGGGTGCCCGGGGGCATCCTCACTCAAGGCCGGATGGCTTGTCACTTTTCAGCTCGGTGAGATAGTCGCTGAAGCTCTCCCCGTACATCTCCCATATTGTCATAAATAGAGCGGCAACAATCGGGCCTATAATGAATCCGAACAGACCGAAGAGACCAATACCTCCCAGCGTTCCAAAAAAAATCAGCAGCTCATGCATCTGTGTATCGCGCCCGATAAGGATAGGACGAAGAATATTGTCAATCTGGCCAACCACAATACTGCAAAAAAGGAACACTCCGATCGCCTGGGGATACTGCCCGGTTGCCGCAAGGTAGATCACCGCCGGAACCCAGACAAGCGGGGGGCCAAGAAACGGCACCACCGAAATCAGCGACATAATGGTGGCCCAAAAAAGAGCGCTGTCGATACCTGCAACATGGAGAGCAAGACCGGCAAGAGAGCCCTGCACAATCCCGACCACCATGCTTCCCTTTATCGTCGCACGGGTGACCGACAAAAACCTGTCGAGCAGCCGATGCTGATCGGTATGCGTCAGGGGAAGAAAAAAGAGCACTTTAGCCAGCAGCACTTTTCCATCCCGTAAAAAAAAGAACATGGTGTAGAGAAAGATAAAGAGCAGGAACAGATCGTTGACCGCTGAATAGGTGAATGAGGAGATGGAATTAAAAAGCATTGATCCGGTGTTACTGGCAAGCTCTCCTGCTTTCTGAAGTATTTCCTCCCGATAGAGTTCAAGCCGGTCATAAAAAGGGAGCGCACGCAGTTGTTCGTCAAAGGTGGCTGAGCCGACAAGCTGCTGCTGAACCCAGGGAACGGCAATGGAGCTGATACGGACAGCCTGTTTGGCAACGACACCCAGCAGCGTTGCGAGAGGAAGCACCACAATCAGCAGCAGGGTGAGCATAGTCATGGCTGCACTGACGCTTTTACCTCCCCTGAACCAACGCTCAAAACGGCTGAAAACCGGCATGGCGAGGGCTGAAAAGAGTGCCGCGAGAAAAATAGCCATGAGGAAATAACGAATCATGGCAAAAAAAATCGCCGAAATGAACAGAAGAAGAAGGAGAAGAATAGCCTGATTTGATGTGATTCTGTTCATGATCGTTGATAATTAGCCTCAAAAAAACTTAAAACCACTCCGCAGAGTCCTCATCAAGGAGCTGCGAACGAACATAGGCTACAGCAAAAAGTCCAGCCGTTTCAGCCCTGAGAATTGTTTTTCCAAAAGAGATGGGGGCAAATGCCGCAACCTCAGCGGCCTGCACTTCACCCGTCGTAAAACCACCCTCACCCCCGATCAAAAAAAGAGTTTTTTTACCAGCACACTTCACTTTGGGCGGCACCTCTGAACCCTCATATGGAATCAGCCTGAGATCGTATCCCTGAAGTTCAAGAACCTTTTTGAAAGAGAGTGGTTCATGAAGCTGCGGGAGGTAAAATCGTTTTGACTGTCGCGCAGCAGAGAGCATGATTGTTCTCCACCTGTTGAGCTTGCCCTGAACTTTTTCACCCGAAGGCTGGGATATCGTCCTCGCCGTGATCATGGGAATAATGGAAGATACCCCAAGTTCAGTGGCCTTTTCCAGAAAAAGCTCAAACCGCTGTGGTGCCTTGAGCAGAGAAATTGCCACGGTAACTTCCGTCTTTGGTCGTTCAATACGGCCGAGTGCAAGAATTTCACCGCTCAGTGAAGTTTTGAAAATATCCACAATCCGCACCCCGCAGCGCAACCCGTTGCCATCGGTTACTTGAATCTGATCTCCCTCTTTTTTTCGCAGCACCCGCACAAGATGATGAAACTCATCACCATCAACAACCAGCTTCTGCGCACAAAGATCAATGTTCTCTCCAGAAGTGTAAAAAAGCTCCATAACCTCTCTACTCCTTTGCCGCCAAGGCGACTGCAGCAAGGGAGACTGTTGCAGCTCCACCCTCGCGAAGAGCCGCTGCAGCAGCAGCCATGGTAGCACCAGTTGTTACAACATCATCAACCAGCAACAGATGAAGGCCACTCACTCCTTTTGCGGCAAGAAATGCCCCCTCGGAATTTTCTTTCCGTGCCTGGGCAGAAAGCCCGGTCTGTGATACTGTGAACCTTTTTCTGACAAGGAGCTCTGCCCTTACGGGCTTTAACAACAATTGAGCAATTCCTTCAGCAATTTTTTCGGACTGGTTATAGGAGCGTTCAATTTTTTTAAGCCGGTGAAGCGGAACAGGCACAATACAGTCGATCTCGCAGGTATTGCCTTCAGAAAGCATCCACTCCCCAAGTTGACATCCAAAACTTGTACCAAGATTGAAGATCCCCTCATACTTCATGGAATGAAGGAGTTGCTGCAGCGCACTGTTTTTATGAAACTGGTAACGGCACCAACCCCGTTCAAAGGAAAAATGGAGACCAAAATGAGAGGTAATGGTTTGATGCAGCGCCTCTTCTGCCTCCAAAGGAGTGCTGAACGAATCAAATGTATCCATGCAGGAACTGCAAAAGTACTCTTCACCTGGCTGCAGAAGCTTGTTGCAAACCAGGCAGACATGGGGAAAAAGAAGATGAAGCAGTTGTTCTCGCATGGTTAAGGCTCATGATGGTTCACCAAAACAGAGTGCTGCAGCGCCATTCATTCCCGCCTTGTTGCCAAGAAGCGCCGGAACAAGTTCAACCCCTTCGTACATGGATGGGTGAATGGATCGCTTGAGCTGAACACGTGCCGAAGCAAAAACAAGCTCTCCTGCTCCAGCAATCCCGCCGCCAATGACAAATTTCCTGATATCCATGAGAGCCACAACATTGACAAGTCCCACGCCAAGTATAGAACCAACCCTCTGCCAAAGTGCGAGGGAAACTTCGTCTCCGGCAAGGGCCGCCTGTTCAAGATGGCGTGGCGAAAGCCTTGTATAGTCGTTATCACACAGCTTGCCGACAGAGGAACCTGAAGAACTTGCGTCAATCATCCGGAGAGCAAGTGCAATAATAGCCTTTTTGCCAATAAGACTCTCAAGTGTACCCCGTATACCGGCATGAACAGTCGGGCCTTCAAAATCAAGAATCATAAACCCAACCTCACCGGCCGTACCATGCGCTCCACGATAGATTTTCCTCTCCAGAACAATCCCGCCACCCACACCGGTACCAAGAGTCACCATAAGAAAATCCCTGTACTCCCGCCCTGCGCCATAGACCGCTTCACCGAACGCCGCAACATTGGCATCATTATCGAGAAAAACCGGAATCAAAAGCTCATGTTTTTCCCTCAGGCACTTCTGCAGTTCATCTCGCAAGGGATAAATCGTCCAACCCGGAAGATTTGGAGGATAACTCAATATGCCCTTCCCTGAATCGACAGCTCCAGGTGCCCCCACTCCAACCCCTGCGAAATCGTCGGGGCCGACGATCATGGATGCTTCTCGATAAAGATCAGCAATAATTGTCGCAAGCTGACCCACAATCCCGACAGGGCCTGATGCCGTATCGGTGGGAGCCCTGCTCTCAATCAGAATCCCGCTCCCCAATCCAACGGCTGCGGCCTTTATGGCCGTACCGCCTAAATCTATACCAATTGCCCATCGAGACATACTGCTATATTAACAATGATTAATGACTGAATGGTCTGATAAATTTTCTGCCATGAGAGCCTGAAACAAAAAAATCCAGAATCTCAATAATTTCGGGTTCGGGAGGAAGTTCCGACTTCACCTTTTCAAGGGCATTGGCAAGAAGAAGCCCCGATTGAAAAATAATCCTGTAGGCATTTTTAATGAGGGTAATCTTTTCTGAAGTGAAGCCCCGCCGTTTCAGGCCGATAGTGTTAAGACCCTCATACCGAAAAAACTCATGCCCGGCGGCCATAACAAAAGGCGGAACATCAACGATACATCGTGAAAGCCCCCCAACCATTGAGAAGCGACCAATCCTTACGAACTGGTGCACACCCGTAAGTCCCCCAACAACAACATAATCGCCAACCACACAATGGCCTCCAAACGGGACAGAATTTGCGACAACTACGTGATTACCAATGACACAGTCATGCCCTACATGCGAATAAGCCATAAAGAGATTATCAGAACCAATCACTGTTTTTCCGCTCGCCCTGGTGCCACGATTAAGGGTAACACACTCCCTCACAACCGTTCTGTCGCCGACATAAAGCCAGGTCTTTTCTCCTGAAAATTTGAGATCCTGAGGCGCAGTGGCAAGCACCGCGCCGGAATGAATCCTGCAATCGCTTCCAATCCGGGCACCAGAGGCAATGTGAACATGAGGCCAAATTGATGTACCATTACCTATTTCAACATCGTCCTCAATAACCGTGTAGGGCCCGACCGAAACTCCCTCTCCAAGAATGGCACTCTCGCCAATAATGGCGGTTGGATGAATAGTGCTCTGCATAGTATTTAATTTTTTTCAAAATCGTTGATGAGCCCAGGCTCCTTCAGTTCCCTTGCAAGCGATTCAATGATACGTTTAGCATCCTCTCGCCTGCCAACATCCTGATACACCCTTGCAAGAACATAATAGAGTCGCGGATCAGAGGCTGGCGAAGATCGACTGCCCAACGCCTCAAGATAACGAATATACAAAGAGCTTTTCTGCTTTTCACCAAGACGAACATAAAGAGCAACGACCGATCCTGCAAGTTCCGGATTGAGGGGATACTGCTCAAGAGGCAGAAGTCGGGCTGAAGTATCAAGCACCTGCAGTGCCAGGTCTCCACGCCTGACCCTCCGCACTGCCCCGGAAGCATCAGGTATTGGAATCACTCCCGATGGCTCAGCGGCAAGTTCAAGGGCAAGACGAACAAAAAGAGGGGTGTAGTTGCCACAAAGCCTTCTTGAAGTCTCTTCAAGAGTAACCCGGGGGTTATTGAGGTTCCGGTAGCGGTAACGTTGCACAAGGTTTCTGTAGAGCAGCACCGGATCAACATAGCTCATCGGATCAGCGCTTTTAAGGGGTACAACCCTGTAAGCCAGACCATCAAGACGCAAATGACTTTCAAGGCCAATCATGCTTTCCGGATCAACGGTGAGAGCAAAATAGATGGGACGCTGAGTAAAATTGTTCATCAGAATTTCATAAACCGCAATATCCTGCGGACGGAGATAGTTTTGCCCATTATAGGTCAATCCCGGTTTCAGCAGCCAGGTCATGGTGTCAACCGGTTCCGTTGGCAACGAGAGTCCGTGAAGTCGTGACTCCTGCATCAGTTCTCTTTTAGCGAGGGGCGAAGGAAGGACTGCATCAACAGAATCAATGGGAACATAGGTAATGGCGGCAATCTCTCCGTCACTCATACTGAAGGCAACCGGTTTCGCTCCGCGCGGACTGCTATTTTTCAACTGGTCAAGATACCACCCTGTATTGGCAAGGCTCAGGTTCACAACACGTACATCCGTTCTGATACGTTCAACCTCCTGCAAGTACCACAGGGGGAAAGTGTCGTTATCTCCATTGGTAAAAAGAATGGCATCCTTTTCACAGCTCTGCAACATATTCCAGGCCCAGTCCCACGGAACAAAGTTGCCCGAACGGTCGTGCATACGATAGTTGGCTTGCAACATCCTGCCATTAATCAGAATCAGCCCGACAGCAACCGTCAATCCAGCTAAAAACTTGGAGTTCCGGCTTCCGATAAGCTTTAATTTTTCACCCAGCCACTGCCAGATACTCTCGATCCCAATCCCTATCCAAAGGGCAAAAGCAAAAAAGCTGCCAACATAACTGTAATCCCGCTCTCTCGGCTGAGGTTCTGTCTGGTTAAGATATATAACCAGCGCTGCGCCAGTCAGCACAAAGAGCGCCGTAACCACCAGTCCCATCTTCCATTGCCGCTGGAAATGGGTTATTGCTCCAACAAGCCCCACAAGAAAAGGGATTCCCCACAGCACCGACCAGTCAACTCCAGCCCCCTCCATATCATGCTCGCGTCCGATAAACTGCCAACCAAAATAGCGGAAGTACATCTTCTGCATCTGATAGGTAAGAAAATAGTCGAGGTCACTGGAGTAGCGCTGGTAAAAATACTGATGCGCTGGCTCAGGCGACCAGCGTCTCGGCCAGAGCGGCATATCCCCGTACTGCTCACGATTGAGATAAGAGAAAAAGGTTTCGGACGAGGAAGGATTATTTTCGTTGATGGGCGGCGCTGCCTCTGCACGGACAAAAATCATGCCATAGGAGGTATACCCGATAATGATGAGAAACAGGGATACCAAAAGGGTATTCAGAAGCGCCATCCGCTTTTTGTGTGCATACCATGTGCCATAAGCAAGAACAATAAGAAAGAGAAGAACTCCCCACCAGGAGGTACGTTGCAGCAGAAGAGGAAGCCCTTTGATGATGCCAATATAGATCAGAAAAAAGAGCCCTGACGAAGCAAGAACAAGCAAAGCAAAGGATTTAAAGGTTACCTCATACTTTTTAAAGTAATAGAGCAGCGCAACGGCAAAAACAGCAAGCAGGCTGAGGAGATGTACCCCGATTGAAAGCCCAATAATGTACATGACAAGCAGCAGCCACCGTTCATGGCCGAGCTCTGGCTCCTCTTCATGCCAGCGAAGCATCAGCCAGACAACCAAAGCCGTAAAGAGTGAAGAGAGAGCGTAGACCTCCGCTTCTACCGCATTAAACCAGAAACTGTCAGAGAAGGCAAGGGCAAGCGCCCCGATAACGGCTCCGCCATAAGCTGAAATTTTTTCTGCCGGGCTCCATATATCGGGCTCATTGTGCCTGTAGAGCATAATCAGACGAACCGTTACAAGATAGGTCAACATGATGGTTGCAGCACTTGCGAGAGTACTGATCAGGTTCACCCGGGCGCCGATATCACTGAAAAAAGGGATCACTGAAAAAAGACGTCCCAGCAGCAGAAAAAGTGGCGAACCAGGCGGATGAGGAATTCCAAGTGTATAGGCTGTAGCAATAAACTCCCCGCAATCCCAAAACGAAAACGTGGGTGCCATGGTGCGGAGATATAAAATTTCAGCGACAAGAAAAAGGAGAGCAGCAAGTGTGCGGTTAATCGTCCGGTGTGTCATAGGTGAAACATGCTCTGATTGTAATTTGAACTTACCCGTTAATAAAATCACAGGCAATAAGGTCGGCAAACAAAAAACCTTGATCGGTCAGGTAAAGACTCCCCCCCTGCTGCCGAATCCATCCTCTCTCTTCAAATTTTTCAATGCTCTCTAAAAAACGATATCCCAATTTATTTTCTTTTCGCAAAAACTCAACATCAAGACCACTGTTTATTCGCAACGTTAGAAAAACCTCTTCAGTAAACCGCTCCTCTGCCGACAACTCTTCCCGAAACTGCTCCGCCTTATCGGGAGCGTCAATATAGCGGGTCAGGCTTGAAACATTTGCTGTGCGAATCTCGTTCTCTCCGGAAACAAAAAAGCTGTGTGCCGAAGGACCAAAACCGAAGTATGGCTCTCGTTTCCAGCTTGCCAGGTTATATCGGGAATGATGGCCAGGGATACAAAAATTGGAGACTTCATAATGACAATACCCATGAAGCGCCACTTCCGAAAGAGCTTTTTCATAGAAAGATGCCTGCACAGCATCGTCAGGAACGGTAAGAAGACCCTTCGATATCTTCCTGTACAGCATAGTCTTTGGCTCAACCGAAAGCATATAGAGCGACAGATGATGGGGGCAGAGCGCCAGAGCAGCATGGAGATCGGCCTCCCACATCGCCGGATTTTCATCAGGAACTCCGCATATCAGGTCTACGCTCACCGAATCAAACCGCTGAATCGCACCTGCGGTTACCTGTTGCGACACAAGCGCGGTATGGGCGCGACCAAGGACCCGCAGCTTTTCGTTGGTAAACGACTGAACGCCAATACTGAGCCTCGTTACCCCAGCCGCCCGAAGTTCATCCATAGTTTCAACACTGAGATCTTCCGGGTTCGCTTCAAGCGCTATCTCAATATCAGGAGCAAAAGTGCAGAGTGCGGCAATCTCGTCGAGCCATCCGGCAAGGTAGCGCACCGGCACAAGCGATGGAGTCCCACCACCGAAATGAATAGCACCAACACTCTTTCCCTTCAGATCGCCGGAACGTAAAGCGGTTTCAAAAGAGAGTGCCCTGAAAAATGCTCCGATTTGCTCCTGCCGGGTGACAAGATAAAAATCACAGTAGGGACAACGAGCTTTACAGAAAGGAATATGCAGGTAGAGATTCAGCATGAAAAGAAGAGGCTGACATGAACAAGCTGGTGCGGGTCAGGAGAAAGCAAGGATATACTCCGTCACCGCTTTGTAGAGGTCGTCAGCCACATATTCAGGAACAATGTTCCGCAATAAACAGAGATCCTCCTCATTATGTCCGGTTCTTACCAACACCGGCCTGAGCCCGGCACGCAGACCACACTCAACATCAAGCATTTTATCCCCTACAAAAAAAGAAGCCGCCCTGTCAACAACGAGCCCTTCACCAAAAAATTCATTAATGGCTTGCTCTACCATACCGGTCGCCGGTTTCCGGAAATCTATAAAACGGTCATAATCCGGATGAGGATATTCGGGATGAAAGGGACAATAATAGCAGCGATCAAACCCGGCATTTCTCGCCAAAAGCAGTTCATTGAGATAGCGATTCACCTCCTCTACCTGCTCAACCGTAGCTATCCCTCTGGCAATACCCGCCTGATTTGTTATAATAACGATCCTGAAGCCAGCTTTTCTTGCCAGCGCAATTGCCTCATCCGCCCGGTCAATAAGGTGCAACTGCTCCTTGGTCGCAATATAAGAGCCTGTATCTTTATTTATGGTGCCGTCCCTGTCGAGAAAGAGAACCTTTATTGTCTGCATCATCATCCCCTATTGTTCTATAAGTTCTCTGTACAAAAGGTCATACTCCTCAGCCGAGTTTTTCCAGGTAAAGTCACGCGTCATAGCCTCATTGACGATCTGCGGCCAACACTCCTCATCATGGAAACAGTTGAGAGCCTCCCCAAGTTTTTCAACAAGCGATTCAGGCGTATACTCATGGAAAATAAATCCTGAACCTGTTGCAGCAGCATGATCTACAATGGTTTCCACAATTCCGCCACCGGCATAAGCCACAGGGATGGTGCCATAATTCATGGCAAACATCTGAATCATGCCGCATGACTCAATCAAGGCAGGCATCAACAAAATATCGAGACCCGCAATGGCAAGGTGGAAAAAAGCATCAGAATACTCATTTTGAACACTCACCTGTTCAGAATGCTCCAGGGCAAAATCCTGAAATACCTTTTCATATTGTTTATCTCCTGATCCAATGATAATAAGCTGAATATCGAGTGATCCAAGCAACTCAAGGCTTTGCTGGAGAAGAGCTGCACCCTGGAACTCGTCAAAATTGGCAATAACACCAACAGCAGGAATACCTTCACGAAAGGGAAGAGAAGTCTCCTCAAGCAGTGCTTTTTTGTTGTCAAGTTTGCCCTCTAAATGCTCAATACTGTACCGTTTCTTGATAAGCTTGTCGGCTGAAGAGTTCCACTGCCTGCTA
This sequence comes from uncultured Chlorobiaceae bacterium, assembly GCA_903994635.1. GTDB lineage: Bacteria > Bacteroidota > Chlorobiia > Chlorobiales > Chlorobiaceae > Chlorobium. Next base: position 2,763 of record CAJEXQ010000012.1, on the reverse strand, counting down.
TCAATACCGTTAACGATACCATACAACCTTGAGTGATGCTCCTCAAGAATACGGGAAAGTCCATAAGTCTGCAATCCATCACGCACAATTTCGTCGGCATAGAGTTTCGAAGTCGTCGTGAGAAGATCGGCATGTTCGAGACCGGTATAGAGCAGATTAACGTCATCATTGACGCAATGCAAGCCAGCGGAAACCTCATCAGGCAGCAGCCTCTGAAAAGCCTTAAGAGGCAGCATCCCCTGCCGGTATATATTGTGAATCGTTAACACCGTTTTTATATCCCTGAAAAACTCATGGGAGGCATAGACGGTTTTAAGGAGAAGGGGAATAAGGCATGCATGCCAGTCGTGGCAATGAATGATATCGGGCTTCCAGCCAAGCCGGAGCAAAGTTTCAAGAACACCCACATTAAAGAAAACCACCTTGTCGGTGCTTCCCTTCAAATCACTGGCATTATATATATCGGTAAAAAGACCGTTACGCTTGAAATATTTTTCGTTATAAAGGAAATAGGTCTGAATCTTGCTTGAAGGCAGCGCTGTTACCTTTACATTCAGCACGTCAACTTTTTCCTTGAGATGAACCTCAATGTCGGAGAGGCGCAGAACATCATGTAGCCGGAATTTGCGGTCGTTAATGGTGCCATACTTCGGCATCATTATACGAGCCTCAAAGCCCTCCTCCTCAATCGCCTGGGGAAAAGATGCCATAAAATCAGCAAGCGGGCTGATTCTTGCAAAAGGAGAGACTTCACCGGAGACATAAAGAACTTTAAAATTTCGTTTGGACATCTATATGGCACTCAATCGATAATTTTTCATGAAAAACTTTTATAGAACTGTATAAGTTTCTAATTTACGAATTTTCACCGTCAGATACAATCAAGCCTCTCTCACCGTGAATCCGAAGGATTTTACATGCAGAGTACCTCCCGCATCCTTACTCTATTCCTCGTGCTCCTGCCAGGCCTTGCCGGAGGCTGCGCCTCAGATCGCCCACCTTCAGGGGGGCCTGCCAAACCCGCCATAGTGCAAGTAATATCATCAGATCCCTTGCCATCAAGCGTCAATGTTTCAACGCAGACGATCCACCTGACTTTTAACAATTATGTAACCGTCCGGCAATTACTCAAAGGGCTCATCATTTCTCCCTCTGTTGGAGAGTACGATATTGCGATTAAAGGAAGATTTGCAGAAATTAGAATGGAACGCCCTCTTAAAAAAAACCAAACCTATGTGCTTTCGATCAATAAAAGCCTCGAGAGCAACTGGGGAGAGCCCCTTGCAATACCTTATACCATGGCATTCTCCACAGGAGCGGTTATCGATAACGCGACCATCAGTGGAAAGGTTATCAATGCAGATTTTTCGCCCGCCACAAACGCGCTGATAGTCGCTTTTGCTGAACCCGATGAAAATATCGGAAAAGGCAGCCTTTTAAGCAGAGTTCCGGATTACCTTGTTCAGGCAGAGGCATCAGGCTCCTTCACTTTCAATCATATCTCCTCCGGATCGTACAGGGTTTTTGCCTTTAACGATCGAAACCATGACGGCCAGTATAACCCTGAAACAGAAGAGATCGGCCTTAGCAGCAGAGCTGTTGTGGCGACCGGCACTTCCGATTTGCTCTTCAGACTTTACAGAATGAACCATGAAACTCTATCCCTGGCTGCCAACCAGGTGCCACATCCTTATGAAACAGGAAGCATCTCGGGAGTATGCTTTACAACCGGGCAGTACATTATTGTTAATGCGTCAAATGCAACGAAATCATACAGCGTAACAGCGTTCGGCAACAAGAAAGGAATATTGCACTACTCGTTCCCTGAACTTCCTCCCGGCAGCTACACTATCAGTGCATACATTCCCTCGAGCAGCAAGCAGACTGATTCAAAAAAACAATGGAGCCCTGGCTCCATTGACCCGTTTCTACCCGCCGATCCCTTCGGATATTTTGCCGAAAAAGTAACCGTACGGGCGCGATGGGCAACAGAACATATCGATATTCAAGTCAAAAGTTCCCACCCATAACCAAAACCATTAATTGATGAACACACCATCCAGAATAGGGCCCAATTCCATTATCCAGACTGTGGCAGCCCTCGAAGCGACGTACGGTAAAACCAAAGCTGAAACCATGCTGCGCAAAATCGGTCAGGGGTACCTTGTCCAAAACCTCCCGAAAGAGATGGTTGAAGAGGCAAAATTTCACTCCCTGGTCATAGCACTGCAAAAAGAGATAGGTGATACCGCCACTTCAGGTATTCTGAAAGAGTCCGGGGAGCGGACAGCGCGCTACCTGCTGAAAGTTCGAATTCCCTGGATCTTCCAGAAATTCGTGAAGCTTCTTCCCCCACGACTGGCATTCAAACTTTTTCTCTTCGCCATCAGCAAAAATGCCTGGACCTTCGCTGGAAGCGGAGAGTTCGCCTATAGCATGAACCGCCCGCCTGAAATAACAGTCAAAGTCACCTTTCCGACCAGGCCCGTCGTCGGCAATTTCTACCTCGGCACCTTCACCGCCCTTTTGCAAGAGCTGGTCAACCCGAAGACGACAATCAAGGCGGATATACGCATGGAAAAGAACTATATCCGCTGCCATTACCTGTGTGAGATATAAACGAGCGGAAACACAAAAGCCCATCTTTATGAGGGATGGGCTTTTGGTATAAAAACTCGGCGACGACCTACTCTCCCGCTTTTAGGCAGTACCATTGGCTCTCCAGGGCTTAACTACTCTGTTCGGAATGGGAAGAGGTGATCA
>CAJEXQ010000011.1 GCA_903994635.1 uncultured Chlorobiaceae bacterium | reverse complement strand
GTCAAGGGAAGACGTAAAAGGCTGTGGTAATGAGTGGTTAACTTCTGCATAAATTCAAATGCATCATGATACGCTTTTCTTCCACCTTTCCACTATAATATTCCAAGAGCCGTTCGACAAGTCAGTTGTCGGATTAATAAACGTGTCAATATGCAGGTTTAGAGGTGAACTCCGAGCTGCTAGCATACAGCAATTTTCACCCGATCACAAAAGCATTCATTATATCATCAAATCCAACAGGTATTATTTTCAATGCAAACTCATTTCTTTTTTTCTTAGCTTCCGCATACTTCAAATCGGCACCAAGAATACGAGCAATCGTTTTGCGATGATTAATAACCATATTACGTCCAAAAATGATTCCGGAAATAGGTGCTGGTAAGGAAATCAGCTTATCTGCAACTTTATGATCGATAATTAAGCGCCATTCTCTTTCATATCGCCAACTTGGGGACTTGGAGGTTGCAATTTTCGTAAATGATTTACGCTATTGAATTTGTAGAGTGGAGAAAGTCAATACACGATTGTCAGAATTATAAACAACAGGAACGCAATAATCCCAGTTACCAAGATCATTTTCTTCATTACGATCAAATTCAATACAAAATCCAGTATGAGGCGTATAATGTGACCACATCAAAATATCATTATTAATCTCGCTAAAACAGATGACCCCACTTTCTTTTGCCATTTCTTGTGCATTTTCGACGGATTTTTCATCAATTGGTATTCCATCAATATTATCCTGAGTTAAATCAAAATGAAACTCGAATGGATCATTCAACGACTTGGCTTTTGGGCACCATATTTCCTTATTTATAAGTATTGATAGCGAGCGCTCACTATACGGCACATACTTGTAAATCTTGGCAACCCCGACTTGACCACAAGAAGGGCATTTAAGCTTTCTTCGAGGATAAGCTGTTCTGCATTTTGAGCAGTCAATGCTTGGTTCGATGTAGTGCATAAAGTATTTCCTGCTTTTTCACATAGTTTAGACCGTTCAGTTTAATTCGAAAATGCTGATAAATTGACAACTTCAAAGTTATTCTGAATGTACCTTTTAAGCAGATGGCCCATTAATTTTTTATGCGTTTTGAAGCAACAATTTAAAGTCACTTTCCTTAATAATTCTGATTTTTTGTCTAACACAAATTGCATTATTCAGAAATGCAGCTAATATTTCAGTTATCTGAGGAAAAGTTGTAGATCCTTTAACAACATCTTCATCGATACCATGGATAGAAATGTTGATGTAATCAAAATAATCCTCAGGGTCGATCAATGAAACCCACTCTTCAACTAATCTACCATCAGCATATTTGACTATTCCAATCTGGCAAATTGAGCCCATATCAGAATTTGCTGTTTCAACGTCAATGGCGACAAAGTTCAAAAGTCAGTACCTCCAAAATTATGGTTCAACATACTTTGAGGCATCACCTGTATATATAACAGTCATTCCTGTTTTTATACAAGTGATACGTCTTTCTTCACTCGTATCAATATCTAAATCCTCATTTCGTAAACCTTGCCATTGTGCCAAGTAGTAAAGAGAACCATATTTTTCTTTTTTTAATTTTTTCTCTACACCGCCCTTCCAAGGTAATACCGGCAGCTCGCCATTCATGGCACGGGCTGCCAATTCAGGCGATTTTATGCGGTTTATTCGTCCAACTTCCCAGCATGTTATGAGGCCATTATCTGTACCATAGCCAACGTTCAAAAAATGAAGGATCTTTTCTTATTGGCTCGTTATTAGAGCGAGAAATACGTGTACTCATTTCTTTTTTCTCCATTTATTATTCACTCTTAACCTTCATTAAAAAATATCATAGGACATGAACAGCAGCACATCCAATATCGCAAATCATCACTCCCCACTAACTGCAACCGAAAAAACAATTAGGATGAGCGATCAATTTCAAAATATTCCAAATTAAAAGCACACACAATACTGCTAGAATTGCTTTAAAGCAGCTTTTTGCCCTTGACTTTATTCATCGCACTGATTTTTACAGAATCCAGGTACAGTGTATCAGGAAAAATATCCTGCCCATGAAGCCAAACTACAGTATCATGCTCCACCTTAGCTAATTGAAAATAACCGTAATTCTTAAATTCCTTAAATACACCAAATCCTATAAGCTCCGAACAATCGTATATACCTTTCTCGCCATTCGTAAATACCAACGACAACTTATAATCGTTGAGTATCGATACACTCTTTACTCTTGGATTCATGGTTATTTGAGTGGTAATACATTCATCATATCATCCTGAGCATTGGAAAGAAAAACTATATTATTTTGCATGGCGGGATAATATGTTGCGTTTTACCTCTTCCCATGGAATGCCTGAAGAGGGGTTTTTAGCATATTCAGCGCTTCTGCGATCAAGTTCGTCAAGTTGCCATTGAGGAACAGGAATTTCTTCAGGCGTTGCTGATAACTCTTCCCAAAGTTCTTCAATCAACTGAAGCTTTTCAGCAGGGGTTAACGCTGCAAGTGCTGGAATGGCTGTTTTCATGGCACGAGTATATGGCTCCAAAAGAATTAAACCTGATGTGTCAGCAAAGTTGTTATGACAAGAAGCTCTGAATTTCGTTACATTATTGCAACTATTTGTGAAGAATATGCTTAATTTTTTATGACGCTGAAAATCGCCTCGTTCGACTTTACCTGCTGCGAAGGGTGCCAGTTGCAGCTTGCCAACAGGGAATCAACGCTCATCGACTTTCTTGAGCTGCTCAACATCAGAAACTTCAGGGAGATCTTGTCGGAAAAGCATGAGGATTACGACATCGTGTTTATTGAAGGGAGCATCAGCCGTCAGGATGAGGTGGAACGACTGCTGAAGATACGTGAGCGGGCAAAAGTGCTGGTGGCCTTCGGCACCTGCGCCTGTTTTGGTGGAGTCAACAGCCTGAAAAACAGATTCAAGTTGGATGAGGCAGTCAGAGAGGTTTATGGCAATATGGCAATTGAAACCCTGCCAGTAAGAAAGATCAGTGATCTGGTAAAGGTTGACCTCTCAATACCCGGTTGTCCGGTTGCCAAGGAGGAGGTTGAACGAATTATGGTGAGCCTCGCCACAGATTCGATACCAACGCTTCCGAACTACCCCGTTTGCGTGGAGTGCAAGCAGCAGCTCAACACCTGCCTCTTCGACCTTGGCGAAATTTGCCTGGGGCCAATCACCCGCGCTGGATGCAATGCGGTCTGCCCGACAGGAAAAACCGCCTGTCTGGGATGCCGTGGTCCGGCGGAGGAACTTAACATGCCCGCCTTTTTTGAACTGGTAAAAGAGAGGGGGCTGAGCCTCGACGACCTGCACGAAAAACTTGCCTTTTATAACGCCTTTGAGCCACTCGCTACCGATGAAACGTGACTTTGCGCTTGATATCCATCACTTGACCCGAGTGGAAGGACATGCCAATATCCAGATCAAAGTCAGGGATGGTCAGCTTGTTGATGCCCGCTGGGCTATTGTGGAGACTCCACGCTTTTTTGAGGTAATGCTCAAGGGGATGAGCGCCGAGCGAGTTCCTTTTTTGACATCGAGAATCTGCGGTATCTGCTCCATCAGCCATTCGCTTGCAAGCATCAGGGCGGTTGAGCGGGCTATGGACATTGTGGCTCCTGTTGTGGCAGAGAAGACAAGGCTGCTGGCAATGCACGGCGAGACCCTCCAGAGCCATGCCCTGCATCTCTTTTTTCTCATCCTCCCCGATTTCGCTGGTACATCCAGTGTCTTGCCGCTGATTCAGTCACACCCTGATCTGATAAGGGCGGGGCTTCAGCTCAAAGAACTCGGCAACGAAATCAGCACGGTGACAACCGGACGCTGCACCCACCCGGTCAGCCTCGTGGTCGGTGGGCTCAGCAAGGCACCTGACAAGCAGGCGCTGTTACACCTGCGGACGATGATTCAGGAGAGAAAACCAGCGCTTGACAAAGCCTGCTCATATTTTCACTCCCTCACCATCCCTGATTTTTGCCGTGAAACCGAATTTATCTCACTCTCGAACGGCTCAACCTACCCCGCAATTGGCGGACACCTTGTCTCGACAGACGGCATAAACCGCGATGAGAACGACTATCTCCAGATGACCAAAGAGTACACCAGGGAGTTCTCCACCTCAAAATTCACCCGACTTAGCAGGGAATCCTCAGCGGCAGGAGCGCTGGCACGCTTCAACAACAACTACCATCTTCTACACCCCAAAGCGAGAGAGTGCGCCGAAAACTTAGGGCTTCAGCCAGTGTGCCACAACCCTTTCATGAACAATATCGCCCAGCTTGTTGAGTGCGTTCATATTCTTGAGGATGCAGGGGAGCTTGTTAACTCTCTTCTTGAGAGTAATCTTGCGGAGATAAAAACGCCTTACACACCAAAAGCAGGCAAAGCCACCGGAGCTGTTGAAGCGCCACGCGGGGTTCTCTATCACCATATCGAAATTGATGATAAGGGAAAAGTTGCAAAGGCAGACTGCATCATTCCAACGACGCAGAATAATGGAAACATCCATGATGATCTGCGGGCACTGGTTGAACAGTCGCTCAGTAAGGGAAAAAATGACGGGGAGATTACAAAACTTTGTGAGATGATGGTTCGCTCTTACGACCCCTGTATCTCCTGCTCGGTACATTAAGCACCTGAAGAATCCAGGGGAACAACCAAAAGGCAGGGAGGCATGGCGGGCTCCCCTGCCCTCCTAACTCAGAGAATCTCGACAAGCTCAATCTCAAAGGTGAGCTGCTGACCTGCAAGTGGGTGGTTGGCATCAAGCGTCACCGATGTATCACACAGATCAACAATCATGACTACAGCCTGATTGCCATCCTCCAGCCCTACCTGAAGCTGCTGGCCAAGCCCAAGCTCCATGTCAGCCGGAAACCGATCGCGGTCTACCTCGGTCACCAGCTCCTTGCTGTGCTCGCCGTAAGCCGACATGGCTGGAATAACAGTAATCCTGACCTCCCCGGGAACCATGTCAATGACTGCCGTGTCGAACCCGGCTATGACCTCTCCTCCCCCAACCGTAAATTTCAACGGTTCACGCTCTGCCGATGTGTCGAACAGTGTCCCGTCATCAAGCGTTCCTGTATAATGAACTTTTACCGTATCCCCGTTTTTAGCCTGCGCCATACAACTCCTCCTTTTTAACTTATGAAAATGAGTGATACTACCACACGGCTCCGTCATGCTGCCACCATCAACAAGGGTTGGCGACAATGCGGAATAATGAGCGAAGCTATGGAAAAATCAGGAAAAATCAGCTATCTTTTCTTTTTCGCGTTTAACCTGGATACTGGAAAACCCATCGCAGCGATGACTCCTTCTGGAAGAAAAGTATGTTTCATGACCGGCGCTTCGGGTGTACTTGGGAGCGAAATCGCGATTTCGGTGGCTGGGCAAGGGTATGATATTTTCTTTACCTGGAACTCATCGGAGAAAAGAGCTATGCAAACCCTTGAAAAAATTCGCTGGATAAGCCCTGATTCGCAAATGAACCGGTGTGACGTCTCTAAAACCGACGATATATCCAGCGCTTTTGCGGCTTTTCGGGAGCAGTTTGACCGGCTTGACCTGCTCATCACCAGCGCATCGAATTTTTTCAGCACTCCACTGCCTGATGTTACTGAAGAGCAATGGGACACTCTGGTCGACACCAATCTGAAGGGCACCTTCTTTACCATGCAGGAGGCGGTCAGAATCATGCAGAAACAGTCGTTCGTTTCACGCATCATCTCAATGACCGATATCTCTGCCGACCTGGTTTGGCATAACTTTGCTCCCTACACCGTATCGAAAGCAGGAATTCAGCATCTGACCAGAGTTTTTGCGAAAACGTTAGCGCCCCGCATCCTTGTAAACGCTATCGCCCCGGGCACCATTACCATCAATCCTGACGAGAATATGAATCCCATGGAAGAGATAATCAACAAAATCCCGCTAAAACGACCGGGCAACCCGCTTGACATTATCAAATCTATTCTTTTTCTGATGGAGAGCGACTATATCACCGGACAAATCATCAATGTTGACGGAGGAAGGCTACTTCAGTAAGTGCCAAAGCATGAGAGCCATGAAAAGACCATTTTGTTTTTATATATTATTAGTAAAGGTGTGCTGGCTTATTAATCGTTTTTGAACTCTTATGGAACAGGAAGTACCGGTTACGATACATGGCAGTAAGCCAAAAGAGCCTCAGGAAGGGGCGCGGGTTGAGGCGCCCATCCCTGGGCAGGTAACAGAGATCAGTGAGGTGCTTGCGGGGGCGCTGTCGTGCTTCAGGGAAAGTGAATCCTGGCACACAATTCAGCAGGGTACTGAAAAAGCAAGGGAGTATATCAAAAAAAATCCTTCCCGGGCGATGTTGTTGACACTGGGGGCGGGTGCCCTGGTCGGTTTTTTGATGAAAAGAAAGCGTTAACAAGCATTGATTTCAGAGACCATGATGAACCGCCAGAAAGCAGAGAGTGATAGCCAAAAGCCGGTAAAGGGCAAAAACAGCGGGCTCCATAGACTCCTTGATGAGACGACAACGTCAACCTATGAGGATGTCAAGTCAATTATTGATGCCAAGATCGAACTGGTCAAAATTGAACTGACCGAAAAAATTTCCATGGTCGGGGCTGCAGTCGTGCTCGGTGTTATCATGGTTATCGGGGCTGGCTATTTTGTTACCACTGTTGCGCTGTTGACAGGTGAACTGCTGGGCCACCCTTTTCTTGGTTACCTTCTCGTAAGCTTTATCTTTGTTGCGAGCTTTCTGTTTTTTACCAAATTCAGACCGTTACTCCTCAAAAACCTGATTCAGAAAATTCTCTTATCCCTCCATGACTATAACAAATGAGCCTTTAGTTGGCATTCAGGCGCGCATCGAAGAGCTGCATAACACCATTACGGAAAAAGAGGAGCAGATCATGGCAAGAAACCGAAAGCTGAAAGATGAGCTGATGAAGGAAATTTCACCCGAACACATTGTCAGACAACACCCTTTTGAAGCCGCAGGGGTGACCTTTCTTGCTGGCTTGCTTCTCGCCAGAGCAATGAGAGGCCATAAAAGCCCATCCATTCGGGTTGAGCCCACTCAACATTCCGCTCCATCGCAACACATGTCAGCACAAAGTAAAACAGCCCTCTCTTCCATTGGATTTGAAATGCTGCGTTCGATGAAGGATCTTGGGCTTACCTACCTTCAGCGCTACCTCGAAAAAAAATTCAGGTAGTTGTGCATTCAGACCAGTCCCTTTCATATCCGTCGGAAAACATTCAAAATTTTTTGCAGTGACCATCAAGCAAAACCCGTCAGTGTTGCAGAATAAAGAGCACTTTTATGTCAACCGGAATGCCAGAGCACTCTTTTATCTTTCTGATCCTGAATTTCTTCTGCTGTCCGGCTCAGGTACGGATAGTCTGAAAAGATCTGAAAAACAGACCGCGGTCATTAATAATTTTCTGAAGCAACAGAAAGGTGTTGAAGTAAAAGCAATCCTTCCGGCACAACTCCACGGCATGAAACTGCTGCACGAGCTGTTCCACGCTATTATGTTAAAAGCCATCACGTTACGGCAACCGAACTTTCTTCAAAACGTCTTTGGCGCATTTCAGAAAGAGATCTCCCCTGCGCAGTCGGAAAAGTATCTGAAGCACTTTATCACCTCTTTTCCTACACAGAAACTGTACGCAGGAGAAGAGACTCACGTCGAATGGCTGAAGCAGCAGTCCAATAAAACGGAAGTACTTGAAGAGTCTTTTCTGGTCTGGCTGAATAACCAGAACCCAGCGCTTGAGCAGTTTTCTGATCTCTTGACCGACCCGCTGACCAAAGGGACAACATACCGGAAGCTGATCATGACCATGCGGAGTTCTATGCAGACGATGGGTCCCGTTGGGCCTGATAATCTTGATCTTGCTGAACTCCTCATCAGCCCAATAAAACATGCACCATCCTCCATCCTTGACCAGCTTCGCTACATCCGAATGAACTGGGCAGAGCTGCTTGAAGACTCCGCCTTTTGGGGATTACTTGCCGGTGCCATAGATTTTATTGAAGATGAAGATAAATATCTCTTCTTCGAGCAGATTGCACACGAAAAAGCGCTCCGCAATGATGGCCACGAGTTTGAAAAAGAGGCGCATGTGCCTGATTACACCTTTGATGATGCCAATGCTCCGGCCAACTACTCGACTGACTCATCATGGATGCCGGAAGTGGTGATGCTGGCAAAAAGCACCTATGTCTGGCTCGACCAGCTCAGCAAACTCTACCACCGCCCAATTTACCGCTTGCAGGATATTCCCGATGAGGAGCTTGATGCCATCGCTGATCGCGGTTTTACCGCCTTGTGGCTGATTGGCCTCTGGCAGCGGAGCTACGCCTCGCAGAAAATCAAGCAGTTGCATGGCAATCCCGAAGCGAAAGCCTCCGCCTACGCGCTTGAGAAATATGATATTTCGGACGACATCGGTGGCTATGACGGCTATCTGAATTTGATGCACCGGGCAAAGCAGCGCGGCGTTCGTCTTGCAAGCGACATGGTGCCAAACCACACGGCGATGGATTCCGAACTGGTGCGCAATAATCCTGACTGGTTTCTGTCAACATACACGCCGCCTTACTATAATTACTCCTATAACGGACCGAACCTCAGCAGCGATCAGCGCTACGGCATCTATCTTGAAGATGGCTACTGGAATCGCTCTGATGCTGCCGTTACCTTCAAGCGGGTGGATTATATGAATGGCGATACCCGCTACATCTATCACGGCAATGACGGCACCAACATGCCATGGAACGACACGGCACAGCTCAATTTCCTCAGCGCCGAGGTGCGAGAAGGGGTGATTCAACAGGTTCTCCATGTTGCCAGAATGTTTCCCATTATCCGTTTTGATGCTGCCATGGTGCTGGCAAAACGGCATATCCAGCGGCTCTGGTTCCCGTTGCATGGCCATAGCGCTGCCGTCCCTTCACGCTCCTCCCACTCCATGAGCATGGCTGAGTTTGACGCGGCAATTCCTAAAGAGTTCTGGCGCGAAGTGGTTGACCGCATTCACCAGGAGGTGCCCGACACCCTGCTGCTTGCTGAAGCCTTCTGGATGCTCGAAGGCTACTTTGTGCGCACCCTCGGTATGCACCGGGTCTACAACAGCGCCTTCATGCACATGCTCAAGAAGGAGGATAATGCCAGTTACCGCAACCTGATCAAAAATACACTTGAATTTGATCCCGAGATCCTGAAGCGGTACGTCAACTTCATGAACAATCCCGACGAAGATACCGCCATTGCCCAGTTTGGGCGGGGCGATAAATATTTTGGTGTCTGTATGATGATGATTACCATGCCGGGACTGCCGATGTTTGGCCACGGCCAGGTGGAAGGCTTTACTGAAAAGTACGGCATGGAGTACGCCAAAGCCTATTATGACGAACGCCCGGACGATCATCTTGTCTGGCGCCACTATCACGAGATTTTCCCCATCATGAAAAAGCGCCCACTCTTTGCCGAGGTGCGCAACTTCCTACTTTACGATCTCTATTCACCAGAGGGAGTGGTGAACGAGAATATTTTTGCCTATTCAAACCGGCTCGGCAATCAAGCTGCCCTTGTTATCTTCAACAACTGCTTTGAACAGGCTACAGGCTGGATCAAAATGTCTGTTGGTTACCGTCAGAACGGCGAGATTCGGCAAAGCTCTCTCTCCGACGGTCTCAACCTGAGCCATCAGGAGAACACCTTTGTTGTCTTCAGGGATAATGCCAGTGGTCTTGAGTTTATCCGCTCCTGCCAGGAGATTGCCTATAACGGCATGATGGTTGCTGTGGATGGTTATAGATACAACGTCTTCCTTGATTTCAGGGAAGTTTATCCTTCAAAGCTGAGACCATACTACCGCCTTGCTGCCGAACTCAATGGCGGCGGCGTTCCATCAATCGAACTAGCCGCTCTCACCATGAGCCTCACGCCGCTCCACCGCATCATCACGACGGTGCTTACCTCTGAAGCTGATGCTTTTGAAGCGGAGAAGTTTGAAGCAACGCTGACGACCTTGCTCGAAGCGGTTGCCCGGCAGTTCAGTGAGTTAATGGAAAAACCGCTTGACGTGCCAGAAAACCTTGCAGCAGAAGCGACGGAACTCTACAAGCAGGCACTTTTACTGCCAGACGCGCTGAAGAAAACGCCGGAGTCGCGCAAACTCCAGACCGCTCTTGGACTCAGCAGCGATGATGGCGTGGCTTATGAAACCATCGCAAAACATTGGGTTATCCTCGATGCGCTGCAACAGATGCTCACCGCAGCCAGCTCGCTCAACCAGAACGTCATTGACGACTGGCTGATGAGCGACGCACTGCGGGCAATCTACGCGGAGTCCAGCATGATTGGCATTCCTGGCGAGAACCTGCCTGACCTGCTCGTTTGCCTGCTTACGCCCAAACCGGCAGCGGAGTTAGATGCAACGCTCGAAGCGCGTCTGCTCGCTGGCATCAAAACCCTGAGCAACGCTAACCGCCACCATCTTGGTCGCCTGCTGCAATTTGATGAGCGCCACTACAAAACGTGGTTCCGTGAACAGCGTTTCAGCGTCCTCGTGGCATGGTTTATCATGCAGGAACTGCTGCGAGAACCAGCAACAACCGTTGAAGAATGGCTCGAAGCATCAGAACAGCTCGACATGCACACCTTCCTTGCCGGGTATGAGATGGTGGAGTTGCTGCGAGAGGTACCTGACAGGCGGTGACATTGGGAGACAAGGAGACCGAGAATGAAGATGTGATGGAAATGTTATTGGATTTTCAATATTGCATGTGAGTCAGCATGAAAAATCACCGATCTCTTTCGGGATTGAGAGCAGTGTTGCTTGATGGGAACAAGCCATTGTTGAGACCATCAATCTCCATTACCTGAAACTGTTGGAGTCGTTGTAAAACGTGACTCGCTAAACCATAAAAATGACAAGAATGGAGTGTTCAGCAATCAAATAGAGGGATTTCTGACCCAGGCTGATGACCTTATGGATATGCAATCTCTGTGTGCCGATGAAATCTCGGCATATTTAATGGCAGAGGAGTGTGAACATTCGTTGATGGACAGTGAGAGTCAACTGATTGATGATACCTTGCTTGAAAACTTCAATGCCTTGAGTGTTCTGTACGACCAGATGCGGGGTATTGAGTGGGAGCACAGGTAATGATGGATGTAGCTCCTTTTGAAACATTGTGTTTGTCGGAAGATGGAAAACACTCTTGATTTGTGTGAGGCTGTGTTGACGTTTTCCGATCCACATCTGTTTCGGGTTTGAAGAGCATGTATGGGAAGACTTGGAGATGCTAATGTCGATTAAATACGAAGTGATTATCTACTGGAGCAATGAAGACAACGCTTTTATTGTTGAAGTTCCGTAGCTGCCAGGGTGTATGGCTGATGGGGGGACTTATGAAGAGGCCGTAACGAATGCTCAAAGAGTTATTGAAGAGTGGGTCGAAACCGCTCATTCTCTTGGCAGGCCAGTGCCGGAACCAAAGGGGCGGTTGATGTATGCGTGACTTGTAGTCTTCAGCATGCTTACACCATCCCCTTCTTCGGAAACTTGAGAAAGCTGAAAAGCCAGGTGAACAGATCACCAAGAAGGTGGAACCAGTTCCCGATAGTTTGTTCAAGACTCTTGAAGAGTTCCGGAACATGACCTCCGGTGATCTGGAGCCAGGCTGCATAGAGCACCACAAGAGCTGCAACCATGAGAAGAAGCTCCACAATTTTTTTGAGCGAAGAGAACAGAATCATCACCGATATGATGACCGCAAGAACAAAAAATACCGGATGACTGGTGAGGTATGCAAGCGTTTTTTCCATGAGAGTCTTTTATTTCGTTAAAGGTATTCCTGCAAAACAGCAGCAACTCTGGGTGAAGGCGAAACCTCAGCAAGTTTTGCCCGTGCCGCAATCAGCTCACGACGCATCGCACCAGCCACCGCAGGGTCATCAAGAATTACCCGTGCCTGGCGGTATATCTCCTCTCCATTCGCATCATGCTGGAGCAGCTCGGGGACTACCCTGTCGCTGCTCAAGAGCCCTTTGGTAACAATATTTGCCAAAGCAATGTTCTTTAGTTTCACCAGTTTTCGCCCAATCTGGTAATTCAGTTGGCCAGTTTTATACACCACAATCATTGGCACGCCAAAGCAGAGCGACTCAAATGTTGCCGTGCCGGAAGTCACCAGCACAAGCTCGCTGAACTGCATCACCTCATAGGCGGAACACTCAACAATGGAGAGATCACTGTATTCCAACAACGCGCTATAGACATCCCTGTCAAGATGCAGAGCACGCCCGAAAAGAAAAGCCACCTGCCCATCGCAACTGAGCAGACGGGCAGCTTTTAAAAGCTCCGGCAGTATATAGGCAATCTCCTGCCTGCGGCTCCCCGGCAGAAGACCCACAAGACGGGCTTCAGGGGCAAGCGAATGCTGCTTCAGAAAACACTCCCGTGATGGAAATATAAGTTCAGCAAGCTCTTCAATAACGGGATGACCGACAAATTCCGCATTAATGCCGTGGCGACGGAAAAATTCAACCTCAAAATCAAAAATAACAAGCAGTTGGTCAACATCGCGCCGGATTGCCTTAACCCTCCCCTCCTTCCAAGCCCAAACCTGCGGAGAGATATAATAGATAACAGGAATACCCTGCTCACGCAAAAAACGAGCCATGATAAAGTTCATGCCCGGATAGTCCACAAGAAGCGCAACTGAAGGTTTTTCACGAAGCACAGCCGCCTTGAGTTCCCGAATAACCCGACGGAGAAACCCTGAATGTTTTATCACTTCGACCATGCCCATGATGCTCATCTGAGCGGTATCATAGAGCAGATCCGCGCCAAGTGCCCTAATTTTTTGACCCCCTATGCCAAAAACTTTAACATCAGGCCTTGCTTTCAATAATTCAGCGATGGCTCCTGCGGCATGCATATCTCCGGAAACTTCACCGGCTAATACAAAAAGCTTCTTTGTCATCAAAAAAGATGATAATTGGATGAACGACAGGGAATCTGTATCTTGATAATGGTTTGTTTATTTCTCGTAATCATTGCGCGGAAAGCTTCAGGTTTAATTATATCAAATTCAATAAAGAATGCAAGTTAAATTCGGTACTGATGGATGGCGAGCAATTATAGCCAAGGATTATACTTTTGATAACCTGAAGCTTGCTGCCCTTGCCTCCGCACGCTACTTTCTTGGCCATCCGAACAGGGCAAAGGGAGTCTGCGTGGGATACGATACCCGCTTCATGTCAAAAGATTTTGCTGAGTATACCGCCGAAATCTTCTCGTCACAGGGACTCAAGGTCTATCTGTCAAACAGCTTTGCATCCACACCAGCAGTCTCTCTTTTTACGAAAGCAAATCAGCTTGCCGGAGGCATTGTTATTACAGCATCCCACAATCCGGCCATTTATAATGGCTTCAAGGTCAAGGCTTCTTATGGTGGCCCTGCACACCCTGAAGTGATTGCTGAAATTGAGAAGAACCTTGGGCTCATTGACCCCGCAACCGAGATCAAGGGTGACAAAAAACTGATTGAGCTGGTTGACATGAAGGGTTTTTATCTCACTTATCTAAAAAGCAGCATTGACCTTCCACTGATACGCGAATCAAGAATAAAAATAGCCCACAACGCCATGTATGGCGCCGGGCAGGATATGTTCACCAGCCTGTTTGATGAATCAATGCTCAGTTGCTACCATTGTAGTATCAACCCCAGCTTTGGTGGCATCAATCCGGAACCAATGCCGCAGTATTTAGGAGAGTTTATTGAATTCTTCAAAGAGGTGGAGCCGGATGTTGCCATTATTAATGATGGAGATGCCGACCGGATTGGCATGCTTGACGAAAACGGCACATTTGTGGATTCTCATAAACTCTTTGCGATCATTCTCAAGGATCTGGTTGAGGAGAAACACAAAACCGGTGAGGTTGCAAAGACGTTTGCCCTGACCGACGTGATCGACAAAATATGCCACAAGCATAATCTTGTCATGCATGAGCTGCAAGTCGGCTTTAAGCATGTGAGCAAACTCATGACCACCAACGATATTCTTATGGGTGGTGAAGAGTCTGGCGGCATAGGCATTACAGCCTTCTTGCCTGAGCGCGACGGAGTCTATACCGGACTGTTGATTCTTGAAATGATGACTCGCCGGGATAAAACTCTTTCGCAGCTTGTTGAAGAGTTGTATGATGAGTATGGATTTTTCTGTTACAATCGCCTTGATCTGCGTGTAAGCAATGAAAGAAAACAGGCAATTATTGACCGTGCGTCAGGGGGAGAACTTGCAACTATTGCCGGATACAAAGTACTGAAGTTCAGTGATCTCGACGGCTACAAGTATCACTTTGAGGGCGGATGGATGCTTATACGGCCATCTGGCACCGAGCCAATATTGCGCATCTATTGCGAAGCGGACTCACAGGAAAAAGTTGACAAGGTACTTGCCTTTGCAGCAAAGCTTGCCTGAGAAGAGTGCCGAGCATAAGCGATCAGGGATGACCTCCAGGGATGAGTTGTTCAGGGGCTTGGTGGCCGAACATCAGGAAATGGTGGTCAACACCTGCTATCGTTTTGTCTTTAACCGTGAAGATGCCGAGGATCTCGCTCAGGATGTCTTTGTCGAGCTCTTCCGTTCGCTGGAGCAGTTTCGTGAAGAGTCCAAACTTTCGACGTGGATATACCGGATTGCTGTCACAAAATCCCTCGATCACCTGCGCCATAGAAACCGAAAAAAACGGTTCACTTCGCTCAAGAGGATGATCGGTATCAGTGATCCGGCAGATGATATTGCCGCCCCCTCTCATTACAATCCCGCTGAAGCATTAGCCGGAAGCGAACACGCCAAAGTACTGCAGGATGCCCTGAATACCCTCACTGACAGCCAGAAAACCGCATTTCTCCTCAGCAAGCAGGAGGGTTACAGTAATCAGGAGATTGCCGATATCCTCAAAACCTCGGTATCGGCGGTAGAATCTCTTGTGCACAGGGCAAAAAAAAACCTTCACGACAAGCTCTACACTTACTATGCAGAACATTGATTTTTTAAGAAACCGCAAGTTTTACAAAAACCTGTCGTCACATACAATGAAACAGGAGAAAATGATGAAGAAGTGTCATGAACAGGTAGAGACTGAGGTAACCGAAACCATGAGGTTGCTTGATGATGTGGAGCATCTTGAGGTTCACCATCTTTTCAGGGTGCGGCTCATGCGAAGAGTGGAGGAGGAATTGGTACAGAAAGGGGGAGGTCGGGTCAGTACACGCATTGATTTTGGGTTGGCGTTTATTGTGCTGCTTCTGCTTGTCAATCTTGCGTCAGCTCTTCTGATCATAAAACCGGAGGAGGGCCAATCTGCGGCAACTGTTGGGCAGCTCGCAGATAACCAGAGTGATGATTATTCCAGTCAGGAATTTGGGTACTATGACCAGACCGCCTCTTATGAGCCCGAAAAACCCTGAACCCTGTTTCAACATCTCATGATTATCATGTAACGGCAACACACACAACAAAAAGGAGAGAACTGATGAAAAAAGGATTGATGGTATTCACTGCGTCGGCATTGCTGCTTGGATTCAACAGTGCTTCGGCGGTGTCTGGGTGTCCCACTATGGGTGGATTCGGCGGCAGGGGGCAGGGGTGCGGAGTAACCATGATGGATGAGCGTCTCGGACTGAATGAAAAACAGAATGAGAAGATTGATGAGCTGCAGTCAAATCATTTCCGAAAAGTATCGGTCGAAAGAAGAAAACTTGCCACTCTGGAGCGTGAGCTGCAGGAGGAATCACTGAAAGCCAACCCTGATGGTAAAAAAGTTGAGCTACTCTCAGAAAAAGTTGGCAAACAACATGCCACACTTGCACGACTGAGAAGCACCCATATTGCAGAAATTTCAGCAATACTGACTCCCGAACAGCGCGATTCCATGCGCACCATGATGGATGATCTGCCTCTGCGGGGCAATCGAGGCATCAGACCGAGATAATTTTATTGAACAACCGTCCATGAAAAAGCAGGCTTATGGCTGTAATGCCTGCTTTTTTGTAATGAGAAACAACTGACACTGACCACACCATGAACTTTCTCGCTTCAAAGCGCCTTGTTACAACAGCTCTTGTTCTCCTCGCTGTGTTTAACGTGACACTGCTCGGCCTGCTCTTCTGGCAGAATACCTGCAAAGTACAACCAACACCCGGGGGACATCAATTTGGAGTTCATCCGGCGTTTATGGAGTCTCTGGCCCTCACCCCGTCACAGGCGCTCTCGTTCCGTCAACTGCGTCGGCAGCATTTTCTCAAAGTCAGACCCGAGATGGAGAGTATTGCACTGCTGAAACAACAACTGGTGGAAGAATCGCTGAAAGAGAACCCTGACAAGGCAAAACTTGAAATTATTGCATCAGGTATTGGCTCTCGCCATATTGCCCTGGAGCGTGAACTTGCTCTACATTTTCAGGAGCTGGCCAAGGTCTGCAGACCTGAACAACGGGATTCTTTAAAACAGGTGCTTGACCGAATGGTCACGCGTAAACACGCCATGAGAATGATTCACAGACCATAGCTTGCCTCAGATGTTACTTTTCACCACTTTTTTCCGACTGATTTTACTGCCAACCTTAACGGCAACAAGCATTGCCTCCTGACGAAACAGCACTACGGCAATCGCAAGATAGAGTGAGAGCAAGGCTACTTTCACAACAATTTCTGCCAGAGGCAGTTCAGTTCCAAAGTGGAACTGCAACACTGCAAACACAATACCCGCCACGAGCAGCAGGGAGAGCTTCAGCCAGTCATGCGGTACCGGAAAAACTTTCAAGGAGTACAAAGCCATAACAAGGCACATGACTGCCGTACCGGCAACGATGGCATAGGCTGCGCCATCCATGCCGCTCCGTGGAATAAGCCACCAGCAGAAAAGAGCGGTCACCAGGGCACCTGCAAAGGTGACTACAGGCAGATAGCGAGTATTTCCCGTGATAAGAAGCCCCGCAGACAGATTGGTTGAGACCATGTCAAACACATAGCTCAAAAATATCCAAGGCAAAATTGAGAGCCCGACCCAGTAACGGGGAGGAAGCAGGTAAAAAGTTCCAGCATAGTGGTAACGAACAAAATCAGGGACAAAAAAGGTGGCTGCAAGCGCCAGAAACATGGTGAAAAGTGTTGAAATACTGAGCACATGCTGAAAAAGTCTTTTCGCATCGGGATCTTTTGCATGTTGCAGAAAAAATGGCTGCCACGCAAAGCGGAATACCTGGATAAAAAGCTGGAGAAGAACCCCGAATGCGGCAATCCTTCCATAAATACCGACAATGTCAGAGGCTTGATAGCCTTGACCGTAGATTCGCTCAATATCGAAAGATGGTATGCGAATTAAAATGTTCCGGTCAATCAGATGAATCAACAGGCCAGCAATCCCGGTGGGTACATAGGGTAACCCGATGCGAAGCATATCGCGCAACTGCTCTTTTGAAAAGAAAAACCGGAACTGACAAAAAACCGGGATAACCAGCAAAAGACTGACTAATGAACCAAATGCCTCTGCAATAAAAACTCCTGGCAAGCCAGCATTGAAAGGAACAATTAGTATAATGGCGCTTGCAACTACCGCGACCACCCCTACGACCCTGGCGATGGCAAACTGCACCGCTTTTCTTTTAAGACGCAGTTCTGCAAACGGAATAACCAGAAGGGTATCTATCCATAAAATCAGAGCGGCATATCTCACAAAGAGAAAATCTCCGGAAGAGAGCCCTATAAGTTGAGCAATAACCGGCGCAAAGAGGACAATGGCAACGGCAAAAAGCGTTGAGGTGACAAAGAGCGTGATAAAGGCCGTTGAAAAAAGCTGCGTTTCGTCCCTCTCCCGATGTGCCAAATCTGAAACGACCTTGAGATAGGAGGTCTCAAGGCCATAGGAGAAAAGAACATTTGCTATAGCAATATTGGCGTAGATGATAGTCTGTATGCCATTATCAAACGTGGAGAGTTTGTTGGCATAAAGGGGTACCAGAAGATAATTGAGGCTACGGGCCAGAATAGTGCTCGAACCGTAGATAACAGTATCCTTGAAAAGAAGCTTTAATTTTGAGAGCATGCAGAAGAAAAATCAGAGGGCCTTAAACATTATCATTTGCTACCATCTCGGACGTTCCATTGCTTTGAGCTGCGGCTTTCCTCTGCCGAATCGCCTCTTCATCAATCTGAAACCTTCCATCCTTTTGAATGACGGGAATTCTTGAGATCACATCGCTCAAATGACGCTGAGCCTCCTGCTGTTGCTGCTTGAGTTTTTCAAGCTCCTCCTTGTTCAGCCCGACGGGGTTATCCTTGTCGATAAGCGTATCCCTGAACGACTCTATGACCAGATTCTGCTCTGTTTTCATATAGCCCACAAACTTGCGAAAAAGAAAAACAAAGAGAAAAAAAACTAAAAACGAGGGAACAAGAAGGACGAGCCAACTCATGGGAAAATGATTATGATTGAGCAAAGAAACTAATATCTTCACAATTTAGCCGATATTACAGTTAATCAAAATAGTAACCACCCGTATTTTCTTTACCGAAGCATCTATTCTGCCAGAAGACTATGAGCGAGCCATCCCAAACCAGGCCTATAACCACAACCGGAAAAAAAATCCTTGAGCAAGAAGCTGAAGCCATTCTTCTAATTGCTGGACGGCTCGAAGAGAGTTTTTCAGATGCAGTCGAACTTTTGGCATCATGCACGGGGAAAATTATCATCTCCGGTATGGGCAAATCGGGCATTATAGGCCAGAAAATTGCGGCGACAATGGCATCAACCGGCACAACCGCCCTATTTCTTCACCCAGCGGATGCGGCGCACGGGGATCTGGGTATTGTTGGTCATGATGATGTTGTCGTCTGCCTCTCAAAAAGCGGCACAACGGAGGAGTTGAATTTTATCATCCCGGCACTCAGGCAAATCGGAGCTAAAATTATTGCACTGACCGGAAACAAACGCTCTTTTCTTGCCCAAAACGCTGACATCACACTCGATACCGGTATAGAAAAAGAAGCATGCCCCTACGATTTGGCGCCAACAACGTCAACAACGGCTATGCTGGCCATGGGAGATGCCCTTGCTATATGCCTGATGCAACAAAAAAAATTCACACAAAGAGATTTTGCTCTGACCCACCCAAAAGGGTCACTCGGACGACAACTGACTGTGAAGGTGACTGATATTATGGCCAAGGGCAATGCGGTACCACTCGTAGCTGAAAATGCCTTGGTCACTGATCTTATCCTTGAAATGACATCAAAACGTTATGGCGTAAGCGCTATTGTTGATGGTGATGGTCATCTTCGAGGAATATTTACCGATGGTGATCTCCGGCGCCTGGTACAGAGAGGCGGGGAGTTCTTAAGCCTCAGTGCGGGGGCGGTCATGACCGCAAATCCGAAAACTGTCACAACCAATACCATGGCCAAGGAGTGTCTTGATATTCTTGAGACCTGGCGCATAACGCAGTTGCTGGTCTGCGACAGTGAACTGCGGCCTGTGGGAATGGTACATATTCACGATTTGGTTACTCTGGGGCTATGAGAAATTTGGCTCAAACCCATCTCTCCCGGCTACGCCCCCAGTGCTTTAAACTCTCTACGCGTTTAGGCAAAAGTCATTCCGTAATTCCGCATTGAGTCGTTGCTTGAATCATGAGTGCCTTGACTATTTTATTACGGAATCAATTACTATGGAGTGCTTATTCCTGCGCGATCACGTGGGATATTCCTGGAGCCAAACATATCATCCTGTCATTTCGAGCATCAGCGAGAAATCTTGCTTATTGTACTTCAAGATTTCTCCTCACTTCGTTCGTCGAAATGACAGGATGATAAGCTTTGACCTACACCCATTCCCCCCTAGCGCCCCAAAGCCTTGATCATGGCTTCACCGATATCTGCAGGGCTGTCCACAACATGAATGCCCGCCTCTTCCATGGCCTTTATCTTGTCTTCAGCGGTTCCTTTTCCTCCCGAGACAATCGCTCCAGCATGGCCCATTCTGCGACCTGGAGGTGCGGTACGACCGGCAATAAATCCAACGACCGGCTTTTTGAAATATTTCTGAATATATGCTGCGGCCTCTTCCTCTGCACTGCCGCCAATTTCACCGATCATCACAAGCCCTTCCGTCTCATCATCAGCAGCAAAAAGCTTCACAACATCAATAAACTGGGTACCAATAATCGGGTCACCACCAATTCCAATACAGGTAGACTGACCAAGCCCGACTTGGGTGAGCTGGTGTACCGCTTCATAAGTAAGGGTACCACTGCGGGAAACAACACCAATTGTCCCCTTTTTATGAATAAAGCCTGGCATAATGCCAACTTTTGCCTCTCCAGGAGTAATAATGCCGGGACAGTTCGGCCCAACAAGCACTGCACCTTTCTGTTTGACAAAGGCAAAGGCTTTCATCATATCGTTGACCGGAATACCTTCGGTAATACAGATAATCACTTTCAGTCCGGCATCAGCAGCTTCCATGATTGCATCGGCAGCGAACGGTGCCGGAACAAAAATCACTGTTGCATTGGCTTCCGCCTTCACTACCGCTTCACGAACAGTATCAAAAACCGGCACCGGACGACAAAACTTGTCTTTTTCGTTGCCATGGTAGAGAATGCCACCTTTCCCCGGAGTAACTCCGGCAACCACATTGGTTCCGTATTCAAGAATCTGCGAAGTATGAAAGGTACCTTCCGCACCGGTTATCCCCTGCACGAGCAGGCGGGTATTCTTGTTGACTAATATGCTCATAAGAAAAATTTATTATAATTAATGGTTAACGTGATATCACCGGAGCTCATACCGGGCGCTGCATCTGTTTTGCAATTCCAAGCAGCTTTCCCTCCTCAAAAAAATTACAGATAAGGTGCATCCCGACAGGAAGCTTCAAATTGTCAAAACCGAGCGGAACACTCACTGCTGGCATACCGACAATACTTGCCGGAACAGTGAAAACATCGGCAAGATACATTTCGAGAGGATCGCCGGTTTTGTCTCCAATACCAAAAGGGGGAAACGGCGATGTTGGCCCTGCAATAACGTCGACTTTTTCAAGAGCTTCGCGGTACCTCTCCTGAAACACCCGTCGAACCTGCTGGGCCTTTTTATAGTAGGTGTCATAATAACCTGCGGAAAGCACATAGGTGCCAAGCATAATCCTGCGCTTGACCTCAGGGCCAAACCCCTCCGTCCTTGAATTCATGTACATGGCAGCAAGGTCTTCAGATTTTACGGAGCGATACCCGTACCTTGCACCGTCAAAACGGGCAAGATTTGATGATGCTTCGGCAGTCACAAGAACATAGTAAGCCGCTATGGCGTATGCACTGTCGGGCAAGGTAATATCGACAAGTTCGGCACCCTGCTCCCGAAGTTCAGATAGTTTTCCCTTCACTATACGAAAAACATCCGGGTTCAGACTTTCCGGGAAATACTCTTTTGGAACACCTATTTTTAACCCTTCAACGCAGACTTTCCCCATCTCTGAGAAGTAATCAGAAACGGCATGCGATGAAGAGGTTGCGTCGCGATCGTCCTTTCCTGCCATAACCCCAAGCACAAGCGCGGCATCATCACAATTGCGGGCAAGCACTCCTATCTGATCAAATGAGGAGGCAAAGGCTACGAGCCCGTAGCGGGAAATCCTGCCGTAGGTAGGTTTGAGCCCGACTATATCACAAAAACCAGCAGGCTGACGAACAGAGCCGCCTGTATCTGAACCGAGAGCTACCATAGCAAGACCGTTGGCAACTGCGGCAGCCGAACCGCCAGAGCTGCCGCCAGGAACTCTTGTTTTGTCAAAGGGGTTCGGAACGTTGCCGAACGCTGAATTTTCATTTGAGCTGCCCATGGCAAACTCATCCATGTTGGTTTTACCCAGAAAAATAGCGTCTTCCTCCTCAAGCCGCTGCACAGACGTTGCATCGTAAAGACTGTCGTAATGCTCAAGAATTTTAGAGGCACAGGTCAGTCGGCTTCCCTTTACGGAAATATTGTCCTTTATGGCCATCGGCATGCCGAACAACTTTCCGAGTCGCCCTCCCTCACTGAGTTTCCGGTCAAGGGTTCTTGCCCGTTCAAGAGCCTGCTCATGAAAAACTGTTATATAAATATTGTCATTTCCATGAGTGTCAATACGTTCCAGATAAAAACGCACAACCTCTTCACAGGTTATCGCATGCGAGACAATCTGTGAACGAAGATCTTCGTAACTGCTTAATTGCACTTCTGTTGTGAATTATTTTAAGAGAAGAGTTTCTGTTTCTGTTTTTTAACTTACCTTCCAACAGTTTTACATCCCGTCGAAAGTTTGTATAATAAGAAATAACTGCATATTATTCAACTTGGGTTGGTGTCGTGCATAGAAGATTATTTAAGCGTGTATCACGCATGCCTGCCAAACGATAAGAAGTAAACTGGATAGATGGCACTCATAAAGATAAAGGATTTTCCTTCTGCGTTTAAACCGCTTTGGTTTTCCTCTGACTCAAACGCTGAAGATGAACAGGTACAAGCTGAGCTCAAGTCTTTATACGAGCTTCCCACTCATATCGCCATCATTATGGACGGGAACGGTCGGTGGGCGAGGCTGAAGGGAAAAAAAAGAGTTGACGGGCATGTCGCTGGCGTGGAGTCAGTTCGCGATGTGGTCGAGTCTTGTACGCAACTCGGCATCAGATATCTTACACTCTTCACCTTTTCTACAGAAAACTGGAAGCGACCGGAAAGGGAGGTATCTGCGCTTATGCAGCTCCTTGTGAGGGTGATTAATCGTGAAATCCAAAAACTCCACGACAGCAATATCCGTCTCAATTTTATTGGCGAACTCGGACTTCTGCCTGAGAAAGTACAGATCGTTTTGAAGGAAACCATGGAACTTACCAAAAACAACAGCAAACTTGTGCTCAACATTGCGCTCAGCTACAGCGGTCGATGGGATATTCTGCAGGCGTGCAAGGCAATTGCCTACGATGTCGAGGCCGGGCTGGTCAAACCGGAATCAGTTGATGAGCAGTTAATGGCATCGTACCTTTCTTTTGCCTCAATGCCTGATCCCGAGCTGCTTATACGTACAAGCGGGGAGTTCAGAATCAGCAACTTTATGCTTTGGCAAAGCGCCTATTCGGAAATCTATTTTACCAACACCTACTGGCCTGACTTTCGCCGTTCACAGCTTTATGATTCAATACGGGAATTTCAGAGCAGGGAACGAAGGTTTGGGCAGACAAGCGAACAAATTCATACAACAACTATACCTGCCAAAAAGCTTTAACCTGATTGACCCATCAAATTTCATGAAAGAAACACGAAAACTGATAACCTTAGTTCTGCTTGCTCTCGCCCTCAATACTACAGGAAAAACTGCAGCGGCTGGAAATAGACCCACTAAACAACCAAAAGTTACGGAAGAATCAAGGGTAACAGCTGCAAAAAAGGATATCTACACCATAACAGCCATCTCCTTCAGCGGTCTTGAATCGCTCAATGAAAAAGAGTTAACAACCACTCTTCCACTGAAAATCAGTGACCGGATAGCAATCCCCGGTACAGAACTCTCCGGAGCACTGCAATTCCTGTGGAAACTCCAGCTTTTCAGCGATATCACGGTAGAAAAGAAAAATCTTGAGCAGAATAACGTCCTCCTGAAATTCATTGTTACTGAGCTGCCAGTGCTTGACGATGTGGCCTTTGACGGGAACAACAAGATAGAAAGTGATGAACTGAAAAAGAGTGCCTCCATTGTTACTGGCAAAAAAATAACTGAGCAGTCGTTGCTTACAGCCGCCAACAAGATTGAAAAATTTTACGCATCCAAAGGTTATCTGACAGCAAAAGCAGAATTCCACCAACAGGAGATTTCCAAAAATCATGTAAAAGCACTTTTCTCAATTACCGAAGGGTCAAAGGTATCCATTGAAAAAATAACCTTTCACGGCAACACCGCTTTCAATCAGAAAACGCTCAGAGGGGTTTTTAAAGAAACCACTCAAAATTCCTGGTGGCGCAAAATATTTGGCACACCAAAACTGGAGACCGATAAATTCATTGAAGATAAAACCCTGCTGGCTGAGTTCTACCGCAGCAATGGCTACCGCGATGCGCGTGTCTTGCGTGACTCAATCAGTTATACCAAAGACAATAAAGGACTCTTTCTTGACATTTATCTTGACGAAGGCAAGAAATACCACATCAGAAATATTACATGGTCAGGCAATACGAAGGAATTTGCCTCGAATGATATTCTTGAAAAGACTTTCAAAATAAAAAAAGAGGATGTTTACAACCCAAAACTGATTCAGGAGAGGCTAAACTTTTCACAAGATAATTCCGACATCAGCTCACTCTATCTCGACCGTGGATACCTCTCATTTAAGGCAAATCTTGAAGAGACAATTATCAAACCCGATTTAGTCGATCTGGTCATCTCTTTTCACGAAGGCGAACAGTTCCAGCTAAACAGTGTCAATATAAAAGGCAATACCAAAACGAAAGATCATGTCATCCGGCGTGAGCTCTACACGGTTCCCGGCGACATGTTCAGCCGCAAAAACGTTGTGCGCAGCATCAGGGAACTCAGCATGCTCAACTACTTTGACCCGGAGCAGATAACGCCAGATATCGAGCCTAACCCCGACAACAACACGGTTGATTTGACCTATAATGTCTCTGAAAAGCAAACAGACACCTTCAATGCTTCCGTCGGTTATAGCGGCAGCGGAGTTACCGGCGCCCTGGGAGTCACCTTTAATAACTTCTCACTGAAGGATATTTTTAATTCTGAAGCCTACCGCCCACTGCCGCATGGTGATGGGCAACAACTTGGCTTCCAGTGGCAATTCGGCAGCTACAATTACAACACCCTCAGTGTCAACTTTACTGAACCATGGGCATTCGGCGGACCAACAGCAGTGGGTTTTACAGCTTTCACAACCCATAGTGCCTACGACTATACCGATGATAACATAGATAACCCGACCATCATCGACCAGTATGGCACAACGCTTTCCATCGGTCGGCGCCTTACCTGGCCTGACGATTACAGCTCTATCAACCTGAGGCTGAAATACCTGCACAGCAGGGGCGGATTCCTTAGTTTTGTTGATTTTATTGACCCAAATGCGCCAGACCAGGCTGATGAGTTTTCTTCAACGCTAACGCTTACCCGAAACAGCATCGACAATCCTGTTTATCCTCGAAGGGGCAGCAAAAACTCAATTACCGGGCAACTTGCTGGCGGACCTTTGCCAGGAACAGTTGATTTTTACAAATTTACGGGGAGCTCAAGCTGGTATCTTCCTGTTACAAAAAACCTTGTCCTGAACATTTCGACATTGCACGGCTACCTCTCTACCTTTAGTAACACTGATTACATACCATACACTGAGTATTTCTATATGGGCGGCACCGGAATGTCTACCCTGCCCACCGTTCCGCTGAGAGGGTACGACGACAGAAGCCTCGGTTCAAAACTTGGAAGCAGCTCTACCACCGGCTTGTATGCCGGAAAAATATACTCGAAGTTCTCCTCGGAACTGCGTTATCCGCTTACCATGTCACAAGCCGTAAGCATTTATGCGCTTACATTCGTTGAGGCAGGGAATCTTTGGCAAGACGCGCATGCCGTTAATTTTTCTAACCTGAAAAAATCTGCGGGCCTTGGACTGCGTCTCTACCTTCCCATTATCGGCCAAATCGGCCTTGATTATGGTTACGGTTTTGATGCGGTGGAAAGCATTCCAGCAAAAACAGAACAGGGATGGAACTTTATGTTCAGTTTCGGCACGACAACTGAATAGTTTTAAAACCATCAGAGAAGCCTCTGATGGTGATAACTCTTTTTATGATTTGCTTTTTTTCAGACGGGATATTTCATCACGGATCCTGGCTGCCTCTTCATAGTTCTCATTGATTATCGCCTCACTGAGGGAGGCCTGAAGTTCTTCAAGCAAAGTGTCGGTGGTGGGTATACCGCCGACAATCTCTTCAGGATCCCGCTCTACATCCACCTCGCCCTCCTCTTTCTGCTCCTCCCTGATTCCAGCCTCGTTCATAATCTCTTCTGTTACAAAAAGCGGTGCATGAAAACGTACTGCAATGGCAATAGCATCGCTGGGACGTGCATCAATTTCATGCACTTCCCCGTTCACTTCACAGATAACCTTGGCATAAAAAGTCTCATTATGCAGTTCATCGATAATGATTTCATTGACATGCAGATGAAAAGCATCGGCAATATTTTTGAAAAGATCGTGAGTAAAGGGACGCGGCGGCTTTATGTTTTCAAGTTTCAGGGCAATTGCCTGAGCTTCAAAACCGCCAATAATAATCGGAAGCTTCCGTTTTCCCTCCAGCTCATAGAGGATGAGGGCATAAGCTCCATTGGTATGAGGGCTTGTGGAAAGTCCGAGAATATCTACCTGAAGTTTACGCATGAGATACAATATATTAATGTTGTGACCAAGCCAAAGCTGACAACCAGACAGCTTCTCTTCAAACACCAAAGTAGTGCTAATCATTTCCTCTTCAAAAATTCCTGCAGGGTATCAAGCAATTTAGGCAACACAAGGTGAACATCGCCAACAATCCCGTAATCAGCCACATCAAAAATCGGAGCATGGCAGTCTTTGTTAATGGCAACCACCGTACCGACTGACCCTATGCCTGCAAGGTGCTGAAGTGAGCCTGATATACCGAATGCAAAATAAAGCACAGGGGCCACAGTTTTACCGGTCTGGCCTATCTGTTCGCATTGGGGACGCCACCCCTCATCCACTACCGGCCTGCTCGCTCCTACGGCGCCGCCAAGAAGCCGGGCAAGCTGCTCAAGGAGAAAAAAACCCTCTGTGCCGCCCATTCCTCTGCCACCGGCAACAATAATTCCAGCCTCGGCAACATCCAGCCCTCCTTCACGCATTAAATTCCGGCGAACCACAGAAAAGAGTGGCTCACTGGCGAAGCTGTGTGGCTCAAGGGTAATAACGGTGATAGTGCCTCTTGCATTGGAAATGGCGGGTGTTGCACATGAAGAGATGGTATAAATCCTGAACGTTCTTTCTGGAAGAAACGAAGCCATGGCAGAACCAGCATAGACCGGCCTGACGCAACCACCATTATGCCAGGCAACATCAGACATTGCACACCCCGAAAGCAATGAAGCCTTAAGACGCACAGAGAGTTTAGGTGCAAGCTCACGACTGAGTATTGTATCAGCAAAAAAAAGAGTGGTGCAAGCCTCTCGTTGCAACGTATCCTTAACAAGACGGGCATAGCGCTCTGGATTGTACAACGCCAAACACTCTTCACTTGCATGATAAATAACTCCATCCCCAACAATATAACCGTCAAGTTGCTTGAGATCGGCTGGGCCAGCAAGGATGCCGGATACTGCAGAATCTCCCTGTTCAGCGGCAAGCTCCTGGACTCTGTTCCACGTCTCAATAGAAGCTTTTTTTATAGTGCCCCCCCTCTGTTCCAGAAATACAAGAAATTTGTTCATCGCTACGCAGGCTATTCTTTATGTTACACGCTCAAATGAGAGCGCGTTCCTCGCGAAGACGGCGGATCAGTTCATTTTCGTCAGACACAAATTTGCATTTTTTTTTCCTTTCACGAGGCTTAATGGCAGTTGTGACAACACAGGGTGTATCACTGAGAGTAAGCGTGAAGAAATCAATTGTTTTTTTCCTCGCATCCAGCACTGCTTTGATTGAGCTTTTGCGGGGAATATTCAACCCTTTTTCTGCACTGAGCAGCGCAGGATAATTAAGCTCGACACTTTCAGTTCCCCCTTCTATTTCTCGTTCGACGTGAAGGCTTTCGGCGAAAGTTATGAGAGCAGTAATCCCGCTGGCAAATGCCATACCAAGCAGCTCTGCAAGCATCGGTGGAACCTCTCCAGCCTGAAAGTCGGTTGATTGCTTGCCACAAAAGACAACATCAGGCAAGCCGTCAGCATAAAAAGTGGAAATAACCAGGCTCAGCGCCAGTGCGGTTTGATAGGAATCGGATACCACGGTGTCACTCAACAGAACAGCCCTGTCGGCCCCCAAGGCCAGGGCTTTGCGAAGCATCTCTTTTGCAGAAGCTGGCGCAACGCTAAAAACGGTCACAACACTTCCCTTAAAACGCTCCTTGAGTCGCACCGCTTCCTCAAGGGCATACTCATCATAAGGGTTCATCACCTCATTGATTCTGGTGAGATCTATGGCACCATCAACGTCAAATCTTATAATCGAGGCGGTATCGGGTACCTGACAGACACATACAGCAATATTCATAGAGAGATCCTCCTGATTGCCAACGCAGTATCAAAAAAGCCGCTTTCTTGCGGCTTTTCTGAAAAACAAGTGCCCGAGAGGAGATTCGAACTCCTACACCTTTCGGCGCTACCCCCTCAAGATAGTGTGTCTACCAATTTCACCACTCGGGCTTGTCTGATTGCTGAATGCTTGCATGCACCCAGTGAGAATAGAAGGACTCGAACCTTCGACCCTCTGCTTAAAAGGCAGATGCTCTACCGACTGAGCTATATTCTCAACCTAAAAATAGGTACATGAGTACCGGAACTTACTTATTCTGGTATCTCTGGCGCTTCTTGTGCCTGTTCTTACGACGCATCTTTTTACGCTTGTGTACCGCCATCTTATGACGTTTTCTTTTTTTTCCGCAGGGCATATAGTAAGTGTCTTTCCTCTTGTTTTAAAGGCAGATAATATAGGAAATTTTTTCAAACCTGCAAACTGTTTCGGCAGGATCAGGCATTCATGTATTTAAAAAACTCCTTGTTATCCTTTGTATCCGCCATTTTCTCGCGCATAAACTCCATACATTCAATCGGGTTCTTGTCGGCAAGATACTTTCTGAGAAGCCATGTCCTGGAAAGCTCTTCCTGTGAAAAGAGCAGCTCCTCTTTACGAGTGCTGGATCGGAGAATATCGATAGAAGGAAATATCCTGCGCTCGGAAAGTCTTCGATCAAGCAGAAGTTCCATATTACCGGTACCCTTAAACTCCTCAAAAATAACGTCATCCATACGAGAACCAGTATCGATAAGGGCGGTGGCAATAATGGTGAGACTGCCGCCTTCCTCAATATTGCGAGCTGCACCAAAAAACCGTTTCGGCTTGGTAAGCGCATTGGCATCAATACCTCCCGAAAGAATTTTTCCCGAGTGTGGTATGATGGTATTGTGTGCCCTTGCGAGCCTGGTAATGGAGTCGAGCAGTACAACCACATCCCTTCCGACCTCCACAAGCCGTTTGGCCTTTTCAAGCACCATGTCGGCGACCAGGACGTGACGCTCAGGATCCTCATCGAAAGTTGAACTGACAACCTCTGCGGGGACACTGCGCGCCATATCAGTCACCTCTTCAGGGCGCTCATCGATAAGAAGAACTATAAGATAAACCTCAGGATGATTCTTGATGATCGCATTGGCAATCATCTGTAGAAGCATGGTCTTGCCGGTTTTCGGCTGAGCCACAATCAATCCTCTCTGCCCTTTGCCAATCGGGGTAAAAATATCCATGATACGGCCACATGCTTCCGTCTGTTTGGTCTCAAGCTTGAGGCGCTCATGGGGAAAAAGAGGTGTGAGATTTTCAAAATATGGCCTCTCTCTTGTAATTTCAGGATCATTGCCATCAATCGTATTGATTTTAAGCAGCGCAAAAAAACGCTCACCTTCCTTGGGAGCCCTTACCTGTCCGGATACCGTGTCTCCTGTGCGCATATTGAAACGCTTGATCTGCGAGGGGGAGACATATATATCGTCCGGTGAAGAAAGATAGTTGTAGTTGGCTGAACGTAAAAAGCCGTAGCCTTCCGGTATCACCTGCAGAACGCCGGTGTTGACCATGACATTGCCGCTCTCAGAATCGGTATTCTTCTGCGACTGGGCTTCGATAATCTTGAAAATCAGCTCTTCCTTGCGCAAGCCAGCAGCCATAACCCCCTGCTCTCTGGCTAACGTATGCAACTCAGAAACCTTCTTTTTCTGGAGCATATTGATGTCCAGGCCTTTAAAACTTGAATTGTTCGACATTGTTTTTAATTGTATTCAACGCTTGTTTTTAAAAAAGCTATAGAAAAAGGAGGGCGACCGCATCACCCCTGCATGGCGCATACACTAAGATGACCGATGCAGCGAACCATAAACGGGAATTACCGTTAACGCTTTATCATACAACATTAAAACAGAAAATGAAGATGACAGGGGAAGAATATCTATAATTGAAAATGGGATAATCATAACAGGAAACCAAGAATAAGGGATGCCCCTTACGCACACAAACAATTTCTGCATTTGAAGTAAGATATAAAAAATTTCCATAAAAAAGAGCAGTTCAGATTCCGGCAGCAATAATCTCGCCAGCAAGATAAAAAGAGCCCGTCACAAGAATCAGGTCGGCCATGCCAGCTTTTTGTCGCAAATAGCCCAGCCCCTCTCTCCCATTGCTGAATACTATGGCCTCAGCTCCCTCGTTATGACACAATAAGCCAAGAACTTCAGCCGGAACACTCCGTTCGGATGGGATATTGACCAAAACAAACGTGCATTCAAGACGGAGAAGGTCGCGAACAATCGCCCGGGCATCCTTGTCCGATGCAAGGCCAAGCATGACATACACACGACGATAGAGGTGGCGGAAGGAACAAAGTGTATTGACCGTCTCCCGCATACCATCAGGATTATGCGATACATCAAGCAGTAGTGTCGGAAAAACTCCAACCTTTTCAAGCCTTGCCCTGTACCCCGTCTGCAATAAACACTCAAGACCCGAATAAATATGTTCAGCCGCAATGCCCGCATCTTCGGCAACCATAACGGCGAGAGAGACATTGGTGGCATGGAATGAACCGGTCAGCGGAGCCTTCAGTGCCGGGTAGTTCCTGAATGCTGTGCTGACCTCAAGCTCAAGCATTCCCGGCTCTGCGGAAACGATACTGTACCTGGAATCTCTTCCGGCAAGAAAAAGTGGCACCTGGCACGATTCGGCCATTCTCTGTATCGGAAGGAGGGCTTCCTGCGCAGACACGGCAGTGAATACCCTGCACCCTTTTTTGATGATGGCCGCTTTTTCAGCAGCAATCAGGGCAAGAGTCCCTCCCAGCCACTCTGTATGGTCAAGCCCGATAGATGGTATCACCACGTAGGAAGAGTCAACCACATTGGTTGCGTCAAGCCGTCCACCCATACCTGTTTCGATAATGGAAACATCAACTCCTTCATCAGCAAACCAGGCAAAAGCAATTGATGTGGTCGCCTCAAAAAAGGTGGAATGGTTTTTGACAATGGCATCCCTGAATAATGAGCAGTAGTCCGCAACTTTTTCACGCGGAATCTGCTCACCATTGAGACGAATTCGTTCCGTAAAATCGACCAGATGAGGAGACGTATAAAGTGCTGTTTTTTTCCCGCTTGCCTTAAAGATCGAAGCCAGTGCCGCTGCAACGGTTCCTTTCCCGTTAGTGCCAGCAATATGAACAACCCGGCCCATTCGCTTATATGGCGAACCATGAAGATCAAGCAGTTCACGAACACGCTCAAGGCCCGGCTTAATACCAAACCGGTGCAAAGGGTAAAGAAAATCCAGAGCTTCCTGGTAGGTCACCGCTAAATGCTAACTGTTATGAATTGAAACGAGCGCTGATTTTACCACCTCTTCGACAGTGAGTCCCATGTGTTGATCAAGAATAGTGACAACTGCTTTTTGAACGGCAATTCTCGAAAAACCAAGCGTTACAAGGGCATTGATGGCGTCATCCCGCAACCTGGTTGTCTGAAGCGATGCCGGGGCTGCCATTCTACCAACTGGGGTAAGTTTGAGGATTTTATCCCTCAATTCAAGAATAATCCTTGCTGCAGTTTTTTTTCCAACACCGGAGATACCGTAAAGACGGTCAGGCGCGTTGGCAAGAATAGCTTCATGAATATCCTGCACCTGTAATCCTGAAAGAACCGCAAGCGCAAGCTTGGGCCCAACACCAGTTGCAAGTATCAGCAAGCGGAAGAGTTGGCGCTCCTCTTCGGATGAAAAGCCGTAGAGTTGCAGGGCATCCTCCCTGACGTAAAGATGTGAAAAAAGAAGCACTTCACTACCTTGTTCAGGAAGGTGGCGGTTTGTAGTTGCGGAAATCAGAAACCGGTAAGCAACACCGGAAACATCAACAACTGCCTCTTCAGGCAAGACTGAAACCAGCCTGCCGCGAAAATATGCAAACATGAGCGAATTTATGGAAACCCGAACCGAAATGGTTATTCAGTCCGGATGTCAGACAATGAAGATCAATCGTGGCCTTGCCAGCACACAGACTACTCTTGACCAGCCTTCACGTAATTGTTCAGAAGACGTGTCAACTGTGACTTCTTGCGAGATGCTTTATTGGCGTGTATATAATTCTTTACCCCAAGACGATCAAGCTTCTGCACCGCCGAGCGGTAGGCGACTTCAACCACGGCCTTGTCCGCACTGGTATCAATCAGTTTCTGCATGGTTTTTACAAGAACTTTCAGCTCTTTTTTCCTTGATCTGTTCCTGGCATTTCTTCTTTCTGACTGCCGCAGTCTTTTCTCAGCCGATTTGTGTAAAGGCATATACGCTTACTGTTAGTATAAATATTAGTTGAATAACAAAAGGCATGCAATATAAAAGAAACAAATCAAAAGGCAAGCAAGAAAAACCGGTAACGTTAAAGAGGCTCTCTTTTTTCCCTTGAGGCTGATTGCTGTGCTGACGCCTCTACCCTTCTCTCATCCCGTTAAACGCAACCCCTGCCGCCAATGCTCTTCATCCTTCTTATTTTCTTATATTGGGCAAAATTTTAATCATGATAACCATGCTACTATGAGCCTGATGATCAGCGTTTCCGGAATTCGGGGCATTGTCGGCGAAAGCCTGACCCCGAAAAATCTCACGGCATTTGCGATGGCTTTCGCCTCCTGGATTTTTCGCCGAAAACATGAAAAAAAACCAAGAATTGTCATTGGCAGGGATACCAGACCAACAGGCAAAGCAATCGGCGATCTCGTCAGTAATACCCTGCTGCTTTGTGGATGTGATGTTATTGATCTGGGTATCGCCACAACACCAACAGTTGAAATTGCTGTTGCAGCCGAACATGCCGACGGTGGCCTGATTATTACGGCTTCACACAATCCCGTTGCATGGAACGCACTGAAAATGCTCAACAATCTTGGTGAATTTTTAAGCGCCGGAGAGGTTGATGAACTTCTTGACATTGCTCAAAAAGAGCTGTTTGTCACCGCTCAATGGAATAGGATTGGTACTATCTCCCTTATGGACGGGTACGACGACCTCCATATTGAAAAAGTTCTCCGGTTGCCCTGCATTGATACTGCGGCTATTGCAAAGCAGCGCTTCCGGGTGCTTGTTGACTGTGTTGAAGGGGCAGGCTCTTCGATTATTCCACTGCTTTGCAAAAGGCTTGGTTTTGAGAGTATTGTACCTGTTGCCTGTGGCGGCACCGGCCTCTTTCCCCGGAACCCTGAACCAATTGAGGAAAATCTTTCTGGTACTATCGCGTCATTGAAAGAGTTTGTCTGTGATTTTGCTCTTATTGTTGACCCCGATGTCGACAGGCTTGCTCTTCTCTGTGAAGATGGTTCCCTTTTCGGAGAGGAGTACACCCTGGTCGCCTGCGCTGATTTTTACCTCAAACACAAATGCGGGCCAGTGGCAAACAATCTTTCAAGCAGCCGTGCCCTGCATGATATTGCCAAACGATACGGAGTGGCATGTTACAGTGCTAAAGTTGGCGAGGCGAATGTCAGTGCGTTAATGAAAGAGAAGCTGGCGGTCATCGGCGGAGAAGGGAACGGAGGAGTGATTCTCCCTGAGTTGCATTACGGACGGGACGCTTTGGTCGGCATAGCGCTTATTGTTCAGGCATTCACCCTCTGGCGTGCCAATAATGGCGGCGGAACACTGTCGCAGTTCAGGCAGCAGTTCCCTGGCTACGTTATGTCAAAGCAGAAAATTGTGCTTGGCAAATCAGGCAAGGCTTCACTGGAAAAAATAATTACCGATATAGCTCTACACTACCATACCGCCGAAGTAAATACCCTTGACGGCCTGAAACTTGACTTTGCCGACAGTTGGGTACATTTACGTCCATCAAATACAGAACCCATTATAAGAATCTATGCTGAGGCGCCATCTATTGTCAGGGCTCAAGCGCTGGCAGACGAGCTGAGAGATGAAATTGAAAAGAGAGTCTCGGAAATTGGCCAC
Organism: uncultured Chlorobiaceae bacterium; assembly: GCA_903994635.1. Lineage (GTDB taxonomy): Bacteria > Bacteroidota > Chlorobiia > Chlorobiales > Chlorobiaceae > Chlorobium. The sequence continues at coordinate 37,600 of CAJEXQ010000011.1, read as the reverse complement.
CATGAGTAACGACTCGACAAAAAAAAGCTTCCGGCCACAGCAGGATGATACCCTGCAAAAAGAGAAAAAAAGTTCGGTTGACCGCTATATCGTTTCCCGCCTTTTCGCCTATGTCAAGCCATACAAAACTCTTGTCGCCACGGCCATTGCGATCACCATCGCAGGCTCCTTTCTCGGCCCGCTGAGGCCTTATCTGACAAAAATTGCTATTGACGACTATATTGCCAAAGGCAATCTCAAGGGACTGACAATTATCAGCATTTTTCTAGCGGGGGCAATACTGCTTGATGGCATAAAGCAATATATCACCACCTGGCTGACTCAGATTATCGGTCAGAAAGCAGTCTTCGACATCCGGATGGATATTTTTACCCACCTGCAGAAACTGCCTGCGAGGTTTTATGACCGAAACCCCATTGGTCGCCTGATCACTCGAACAACCAGCGATGTCGAATCACTCAACGAGATGCTTTCCAGCGGCATCATCACTATTCTGGGCGACCTCCTGCAGCTTCTTTTCATTGTAGTGCTGATGGCCTGGATTGATTGGAAACTGACCCTTATTGTCCTCGGTATTCTTCCCCTGATGATCTATGCCACCATAGCTTTCAAAAACAGGGTACGGGTTGCTTTTCAGGATGTTCTCACCCATATAGCAAGGCTGAACACCTTTTTTCAGGAGCATCTCACTGGTATGACCATCGTCCAGCTCTTTAACCGTGAAGAGCGGGAATCGAAAAAATATGCTGCCATCAATGCAGACCACCGGGATGCCAATATCCGGACTGTCTTTTACTTCTCAATCTATTATCCGCTGATTGAGGTTTTAAGCGCTGCTGCGGCAGGGCTTGTGATTTGGTACAGTGGGATCCGCCTGCTCAAGGCTGATCTCACCATTGGTGTGGTGGTCTCATTTGTACAGTATATCTGGCTTTTTTTCCGACCGCTTCAGCATCTCTCCGACCGATTCAACGTTATTCAGACTGCCATTGCAAGCTCAGACCGCATTATCCGCCTCCTTGATGAGAGGGAGGGAATAGAAGAGCCGTCCGGGCTGCACCAACTTGCTTCATTCCATGAAAGCATCGAATTCAGGAATCTCTGGTTCGCTTACGAGAGCGACAATTGGGTGCTGAAGGATATCTCATTTACCATCCGGCATGGGGAAAAAATTGCCATTGTCGGCGCAACGGGAAGCGGAAAAACCACGCTGATCAATATCCTTTCAAGGCTTTACCCCTTTGCAAAAGGATCGGTGACCATTGATGGTATTCCGCTGCAAGAAATAGCGGAACACTCTGTGAGAAAACTTGTCGGCGTTGTCATGCAGGATGTTTTTCTCTTTTCCGGTACCATACGCGAAAACCTTGCATTTGGCAATCCTGATATCTCCAATGATGCTCTGCAGGAGGCTGCCAGAGTTGTCGGGGCCGACCGATTTATTCAACAGCTTCCCGGCGGTTACGAGTACAGGGTACTTGAAAACGGCACCGGGCTCTCCTCCGGACAAAAACAATTGATAGCTTTCGTCCGGGCGCTCCTCTACAATCCTGAAATACTTGTGCTTGATGAGGCCACCAGCTCGGTTGATACTGAAACCGAATCATTGATTGATGCGGCAACAACCCGCCTTATGAGTGAGCGCACCTCCATTATTATTGCCCACAGACTGTCGACTGTTCAGAAAGCTGACAGAATTATTGTATTGCACAAAGGAGTGATCAGGGAAATTGGCAATCATCAGGAACTGCTTGCAAAACGAGGGCTCTATTACAAGCTCTACCTGCTGCAACACCCGGAGCAAACTCTCCCGCTCTGAGAGAGAGAGAGAGAGAGAGAGTAAACCCTACAGACTGCTCTCCCTGAGCACACTGACCGGTTCAAGCCTGGCTGCCCTTGCCGAGGGCAAAATTGCGGCAAGCGTGCTGATCAGAACCGTGACACCGATCACAAGAAGAAAATAGAGCGGGTTATAGGACATACTGAACCCCGTTTTAGTCAATGCGCCCTGTGAACTCTCTACGGGTAGGCTGGCGAGAAGGTTGATTGTTCCTATCGCGAGTACCCCGCCTGTAAGAGCTCCAGCCAAACCCACCATAAACCCCTCAAAAATAAACATTCCCACCAACTCCGTTGCGGAGAATCCAAGAGACTTCATAATGGCGATATCCCTGCTCTTTTCAAAAACCGTAGTGACAAGAATATTTGCTACTCCAAACCCCGAAACAACACCGACAAAAGCCACCAGAGAGAAAACGATATAGCCAATTCGAGTAAAGAGAGTGATGAGACTTGCATTTTCCTCCTGCCAGGTAAGACAGCGATAGCCGGTAATCAGCTCAAGCTCTCTGGCAAGAGGGGCATTGGCAAACGGATTAGCCACCTTGAGCGCAATACCGGAAACCTTGTTGGCTGGCAATTCCTCAATGATCTGGGCAAACTTGAGCGAGACCAGAACACTGTTATCAACCGCATTGACACCCGAAAAAAAGATGGCGACCACCTTGCACTGTCGACTCTTTCCTAAAGCAGGGATGATTACAACCTGATCATTCACTTTGAGATTCATATCCCTGGCAACGGTTCTCCCGACAAGAAGCGCATTGGCGGTCTTTTCAAAGGAGGAAATATCACCCATGATCAGTTTTTTTCGGATACCGTTGATAGCATCCTCCCTCTCAATCAGAACGCCTTTGAGCAGAAGGGGCTGATTACGGCTCCCTTTTACAGCCATGACCTGCGAATTGACATAAGGTGAAGCTGCAATAACCTCTTTTGCATACTCAGGCGAGCTGAAGATGGAGAGTATCTGCCGATAGTTCCGCACCTCTTCGCGCTCCTGCTTCTTGACATTATTTTCAACGAATGCAACTGAGGAAAAGCGCTCCTTGTCGAGAAGATTGACCGGCATAGGGTGAGTTATCTCCCCTTTAACTGTTATATGGGGCGCAACATTTACAATAGTCTCAACGAAGGAGTCAAGCAGGCCCCGGGTGAGGGAGTTGGTGGTAATCAGCACCATGGTACTGATGGCAACACCGAAAATAGTGCTCAATGTCTGCCTCCGACGCCCGAGCAGATGACGCACAGCTATATCAAACAATGTTTTCAGCATGATGAAACCGCTTCGATACGGGGGTCAAAAAGTTATGGAATATTTTTATTATGTTGTGCCTTATTGCACTGATTTATAAACAAATCCTTAAAGAAATCTTTCCGAACGGCATGAGCGACAGGTTAAACAATATAACAATTGAGCGCAAGCAGAGCCATGTAGAGATCTGCCTGAATGGGGATGTTGCATTCAGCCACAAAACTACAGGCCTTGAACGGTTTGAGTTTGAGCATAACGCCCTGCCAGAACTCTCATTTTCTGACATTGATCTCACAACAACTTTTTTAGGCAAAAAAATTGGCGCTCCGCTGATGCTCTCCTCCATGACGGGAGGATTCCATGAAGCGGCCTCGCTCAACCAGCGTCTTGCTGAGGTGGCTGAACATTTTAACATCCCGCTTGGCGTTGGGAGCATGCGACCGGCGCTTGAAAACCCCTCCTGCCGCAGCAGCTTTGCCGTAACAAGAAAATTCGCACCCTCAGTCCAGATCTTTGCCAACATCGGGGCTTCGGAGATTGCGAAAGGATTGACAGAGAGCGAGATTAACATTATGCTTGAGCTTCTGGAGGCAGACGGACTGATTGTACACCTGAATGCCGCACAGGAACTTTTTCAGCCTGAAGGCAACACAGATTTTCGACACGTTATCGAGCAACTTGCTCTGCTAACCAATAACATTTCTGTACCTGTTATTGTCAAAGAGGTTGGATGCGGCATTTCGGCAACCTCCGCACGCCAGCTCATTGAGGCTGGCGTAAGCGGCATTGACGTTGCGGGCGCGGGAGGCCTCAGTTGGCAGAAAGTGGAGGAAATCCGCTATAGAAAACAATTTGGACATGAAACCCGCTTCAGCCAGCCAGCTCTCGATGAACTGCTGAACTGGGGAATACCTACAGCACAATGCCTGATTGATATCAGGGAACTTAAAAAGGGGCATCCCGAGTTCCGCGACATTGAGATCATCGCTTCAGGCGGAATCCAGTGCGGCACGGATATTGCCAAGTCATTGGCGCTTGGAGCGCAGCTTGCCGCATCTGCGAGATATATCCTTAAAGCCCTTCATGAAAGCGCACTTGAAAAAAACATTGATAGCTGGCTGAACGATCTCAGGGCAGTGATGTTCCTGACCGGGGCCGCCACAATAGAGGAGCTTCGGAACAAAAGACTTATCATTAAACAATGACCGATTTCATCATGACCATACCTGTTACTCAAGAACTTGTTGAAAAAAAATACTCTCTCTATCACGAGAAAATCAATAATGCTCTCGGCAAATGTTTCGAAAGGGAGAGACCGGTCACACTGTATGCTCCCGCAAAATATATTCTTGAAGGAAAAGGAAAAAGAATCCGCCCATTTCTGACCCTGCTTGCGTCGGAAGCTGTCAGCGGTTCTTCTGAAAACGCACTCAATGTTGCTCTTGCTGTTGAAATCTTGCACAATTTCACCCTGATTCATGATGATATCATGGATCAGGCAGATCTGCGTCACGGCAGACCAACCGTCCACAAGCACTGGAATGTCAATGCAGCTATTCTGACTGGGGATATGATGATTGCCTATGCTTACGAACTTGCCTTGCAGGCCAAAAGCAACCGCCACGCTGAACTTATCCATATTCTCAACCATGCCAATATCACGATTTGTGAAGGGCAGGCGCTCGACATGGAACTTGAAGAGAAAAAAGATGCCACGATAGCAGACTACCTCGACATGATTGCCAAAAAAACCGGTCGACTTATTTCGGCTGCACTTGAAGCCGGTGGGGTTGCGGGCAATGCAACGGATGAACAGCTTCAGAGTCTGGTTTTTTTTGGTGAAAAAATCGGGAGGGCTTTCCAGATACAGGATGACTACCTTGATGTCATGGCTGATAACGGAAAATCCGGCAAGATGGCAGGTGGCGATATCATCAACGGTAAAAAAACTTACCTCTTGCTCCGCTCTCTCGAACTGACTTCAGGAGCTGATCGAGAACTTTTATACTCGATCATCATCAATAAAGGACTGAATCCCGACAGAGTTCCTGACGTGAAAGCTGTCTATGAACGATGCGGCGTTCTTGAAGAGACTGCTGAACTGATCAACAGTAATACCGAGGAGGCGCTTACAGCAATTGACCGACTGCCTCATGCAGAAGGGCGCGAATACCTTAAAGGGTATGCAAACATTCTCATGGAACGCGATTTCTAAACTCGCTATATTATGACACTCCCTGCAACGATGGAAGAGAGGATTCTCCTGCTTGTTCTTACCCTTATTCCGGGTATCGGCCCTGCAAGAATCAAGGCAATGACCAGTCATTTTCCTGACCTGGCAGAGGTGCTCCATACCAACGTGAATGATCTGATGACTGTACCAGGCATCGGTGAATCTCTGGCACGACAGATTCACCATTTCCTTCACCACATACCAACAAAACAGGCCGCAGAGAATGCTGCTGCAGAGCAGATTGCCGGGCTGCACCGCTATAATGCAACCATTGTAACCATTCTTGATTCTGAATATCCCGCCCTGTTAAAAGAAATATATGATCCGCCTCCCTGCCTCTTTGTTCGTGGAAAACTTCCTGCGAATGATACTCCCGCACTCGCTGTTGTTGGAACCAGGTATGCATCACAATACGGCAAACAGGCGACAGCACTGCTCTGCAAGGATTTGGTGAATTGCGGAATTGTCGTTTTCAGCGGACTGGCTTATGGAATTGATATGGCGGCACATACCGCCACTCTTGAAAACGGGGGAATAACCGTTGCTGTTCTTGCCAGTGGGGTCGACACAATCTATACCGATCCGAAAGGAAAAGTATGGCCTAAAATCATTGAACAGGGAGCGATCATTTCAGAAGAGTGGCTGGGCTCAGAACTCTCACCGGGAAAATTCCCTAAAAGAAATCGCATCATATCAGGAATCTCTGCAGGAACCATCGTTATTGAATCCGACCTGAAAGGGGGATCGCTGATCACCGCATCGACAGCCCTTGAACAAAACCGGGAGATTTTTGCTGTGCCCGGAAGCATCTTCTCCAGAACCTCACGGGGGACAAACAAGCTCATCCAGCAGGGTGCGGCAAAAGCCATCATGAGCGTCGAAGATATCATCAGTGAACTCGGTCCACGATTTGCATCAAGTTGTTCAACGAAAAGCGCTGTACAGGATAATTCCGTGAATCACCTCACCATTCAGGAAAAAAGCATTATTCACTACATGGGCACAGAACCCGTTCACATTGATGCACTTGCTGCCGCATCAGCCATGGATGTATCCACTCTTCTGGTGCACCTTTTTGAACTTGAACTGAAAGCCGCGATATCGCAACAGCCGGGCCAGTTTTTCCAGAAAAGAGCGTTTTAAGCCTCCTGCACCTTCAAAAAAAGGGGTTTTTCAGCTTTGTATAGTTTTTTACAGGGGAATTATTACCTTTGGACGTTAACACCGGCAGCTTTTACATTCTCCAGTACCGATTTCAATAACACTTTAAATATGACCCATGAAATTGATGAATCATTCTCGAAAATTTATGGCCGTTACTCACCGTGTCACCGTGGCAGTTGTGCTGGGTATGGTTTTTGTGGCCTCTCCGTCATTCGCTGCACTTGAAACAAACAAGATTGGTGTTGTGGATTCGGGAAAAATCCTGCAGCAACTTCCTGAAACAAAACAGGCGGAGAGCACGTTACAAGCAACAGCCGCTACGCTGCAGAAAGAAATTTCGCTCAAAAACCTTGAGCTTCAGAATGCGGTTGCTGAATACAAAAAGAAGGCGCCTTCACTGAAACCAGCATCAAGAGAGCTTCGGGAGAAAGAGCTGAACATCAAGGGTCAGGCTCTGCAAAAATTCCAGCAGGAACAGAATGGTGTTTTTGAAAAGAAACAGCAAGAGGTATTCGCACCGATTCGTCAGAAAGTAGTCGCAACAATTGAATCAATTGCCCAAAAAGAAGGGTTTTCGGTTGTACTTGAAAAAAACGCGACAGTCTATTTTGCTCCTGAAAATGATCTTACCTTTAAAGCGCTGGACAAGCTGAATAGCAAGTAATGGTCACGATTTGAAAAGAGTTGTCGTTCTTTTTTTTCCTCTCCTTCTGGTTGTAGCGGCTGGATGTGGTGCTCCATTGACAGAAAGCAGTTCTTCCGGAACTGATTCTGCCGGTCTCGATCATCTTGTCCAGGAGAGCTGGACAAACAGAATTGCTCTTACCGATTCCGGGGTTAGACGCGGTATCGTTGAGGCAGGACACGGAGCGGAGTACAGAACCAGAAGTGGTAGCGAACATCATCTTGACGGAGGTATAAGAGTCACCCTCTTTGATGCCAAAGGCCGTCCAGCAACAATCATAACAGCTCAAAAAGCTGTTATTCACGAAAATCAGGATATTGAGGCTATGGGCAAGGTTGTGATGACATCCGCCGAAAAAACAGTTATAACAACTGAGTATGTCACAACAAGCGCCAAAGAGAAGATGATACGTTCAGACCGCTTTGTTACCATTACCAGGCCAGGAGAGACTATTCGTGGAGAGGGTTTTGAGAGTGATCAAGCCTTGAAAAAGTACCGGATTTTCCGGGGAAGCGGAGAGGCATTTATACAACAATAATGAAGTTCTTTTGTTCATGAAATTACACGTCCTGAAGTCCAAAATCCACAACGCTGTCGTAACAAGCGGAGATCTCGAATATGAAGGAAGCATCACCATTGATAATGAGCTGCTTGAAATGGTCGATATGATTCCTAACGAAAAAGTTCTTGTTGTCAACAACAATAACGGTGAAAGGTTTGAAACCTACATTATCAAAGGGGCGCAAGGCTCAAGGGAGATTCAGCTCAACGGAGCTGCTGCCCGGTGTGCTCTTGTTGGAGATGAGATCATCATCATGACCTTTGCTGTCATGGAAGAGGCTGAAGCACGAAATCATAAACCTTTGATTCTTATTGTCGACAAGAAAAATAACCCAAAAAGCAGGCATCTTGTAGGCGAAGAAGCTGAGCAGTTACTGTAATTAACCCCCAATATTCCCAATCATATTGTCTGATCTGATCAATGGCGCTTGCAATAATTATCATGGCTGCCGGAAAAGGCACCCGAATGCATTCAGACCTTCCAAAGGTGCTGCATCAAGCCAATGGGCGTTCTCTTATCGACCATGTTCTCGATACCGCCAGCTCTCTTCTCCCCGAAGAAATCGTACTGATTGTAGGGCACCAGGCTGAGCTGGTCAAAAAAGCTGTCGCCCGATATCAGGTAACGCTTGCACTTCAGGAACCGCAACTGGGAACCGGTCACGCTGTCATGCAGGCAGGGGCCAAACTCCGCGATTTTCAGGGCGAAGTGCTCATCCTGTCTGGAGATGCTCCATTGGTCAAAACCACAACTCTGCAGGAGCTGATTTCATTTCATCGTTCAACTCATGCGGCGGCAACCGTCTTGACCGCAGTGCTGGATGACCCGGATGGCTACGGAAGAATTATTCGACAGCAAAACAGTGACTGCGTTCTGAAAATTATTGAACAGAAGGATGCCGCCGCAGAGAATCTTGCCGTCAGGGAGATCAATTCCGGCGTTTACGTTTTCAATGCAAGGTTGCTTTTCGAGGCTCTTGGGCAGATCAACACGAACAACGCCCAAAAAGAGTACTATCTGACTGATGTATTTAGTATCTGCTTTGCAAATGGCGAGAGGGTTTGCGCCTGGAAAACAGACAACCCTGATGAAATTCTCGGCATCAACACCCCGGAACAGCTTAATACAGCCGAACGACTGCTTCAGCAACGATAAATCTCTCTGCGGCGCCAAGGCCTGAAACCTATTTTCTGGAACGGCGGGGCTTTTTTGATGCCCTCTCTTCTGCATTTTCGGTATGAGTTCCGGCAGCTCTGGAACATGGAGAGGAAAGGTCTATATCTGGACTGTCAGGCAGTATGCCACTCTCATGCATGGAATAAAACTCTACAAGATTGCCATCGGGATCCATAACAAAGAAGGCTTTCCCTTCCCGCCGATGGGCTGGACGGGTAACAATATGAACCCCTTTGTCGTCAAGATAACGGGCCGCGCCATCAACCTCAGCATCTGAAGCAAGCCTGAAACCAAAATGGTCAACCCTGATATCCCTTGCGCCCGGCAAACCGGGTGTTTCAGCCTTCACGAGCACCAACATATCCGAATTAATACGAAGAAATGAGATGTTTGCACCCACCCTGTGATCAAGCTTTATACCCAGAATATCACTATAAAATTCTTCAGACAAACGCAAGTCGTTGACCCGAAGGGTAATCTGGTTAATCCCCGTCAGTTTCATCATCATCTTCGGTTGGAATAATCTTTTTTTCTACAGGTTTTTCCAGCGTATAATCGTACTTGTGATCAAAATAATCAGCTACTGCCTTGTGCGAGGATTTCTCGCGAATTTCAAATTCAAGGCTGATCGCTATCTGCTCAGGAAAGACCTTATCCGATTCTGATTCACTGGTTGGGTTACGGATCATCTCCTTGTAGGGAAGAAGCTTGTCTTCAAGTTCGGCACGCTCTTCTTCGTATAATTTTTTTGCTCTTTTTGAAATTGCGACCACCGTTTCATACAAATTCGAGTGCGCACTTCTTAATTCGTTCAGATCGACCGGGTTAACCGCCATTGCACCTAAATTTACGTTTTTGAAAGTATAACTACTCAATATTCTGCAGTTGCTCCCTTATTTTTTCAAGATCTTCCTTGATCTGGACAATTTTTTGGGAAATTTCAGCGTTCTGGGATTTTGATGCAATGGTGTTTGCTTCACGCAACTGTTCCTGGAGGAGAAAATTCAGCTTCCTGCCGGTGCCACTCTCGTCATTGCTCAACTCTTCCAGAAAGAACTTGTTATGGCAGGCAAAGCGTGTGATTTCTTCCGTAATATCAAGTTTATCGGCAGCAAGAACCAGCTCCATTTCAAGACGATCCCTGCTGTAGGTCAAATCTTTTCCGGCAACAGCCTCCACTTTTGCAGAAAGTCTTTTTCTGACCACCTCAAGATTATCAGACGCAAGCACCGTTATAAGCGCAAGAGTGCTCTCAATTTCAGCAATTCTTTTTCTGAAATCCGCAGAGAGTTCTTCCCCTTCCCTGCATCGCATTGCCTTGAGACGAGCAATGGCATCAAGCAAAAGAGTTTTGACAAAGGGCCAGCGCAGATCAGCGCTGTCAAGAGAGGTCGCCCCATTATCGAATATTTCAGTAAACCTCAGGAAATGCTCAAGGTGAAGGGGGGTATCAAGGCCAGCCTCCCTCTTGAGGGTTTCAAGCAGCTCTTTATATGCTTTTACTTTTGCAACATTTATGCTGAATGAGATTGGCAGCTCCTCGTCAATCTGAATCTGAATAAAAGCCGATATCTTCCCTCTCTGAAAATGAGCACGGATCTGCTCCCTGACTTCGAGTTCAAAAGAGAGTAACTGACGGGGGAGCTTGACACTGATTTCAGCAAACCGGTTATTTACCGAGCGTAACTCTACAAGAGTACGAACACCGCGTTCAACAGCCTCTGCACTGCCATATCCGGTCATGCTTTCCAACATAGCTTCCCCTTCTGCATTCCTTGTTTAAAAGATACTGCGGAGCGTAACCCTGCATAAACCAGGCAACAATCTCTCTTACTTGCGAAGTTCAAGTTCGCCGATCACCTTACGATAACGGTCAATATCGACATTTTTAACGTAATTAAGCATTTTCTTACGTTTGGCTACCAGCATAAGCAAACCACGACGGGAATGCTTGTCCTTTGGATGCAACTGCAAATGACCGGTAAGATCACTGATTCTGCGGGTGTATAACGCCACCTGTACCTCTGATTTGCCGGTATTCTTTTCTGAAGCGCCAAACTGCTTGATAACTTCCGCTTTATACTCTTTTGTCAGACTCATATCTCTTCGTTTGTTATGTTAAATCAGTTGACCTTCAATATAATATTATTAGCAATACAACTCGACCGTTTTTTTATCTTTTTCAAGCTGGATTTTCAGCCCTTCAAGATCCGAAAATTTTCTTTCCTCCCTGATAAACCTCATCAGAGTGAACCTGAGGAGGCATCCGTAAAGGTCTCCGCTATATCCAATGATGTGTGCCTCAACCGTTTTGCTGCCTTCAGAGGAAATCGTTGGCCGGACACCAATGTTCATCATCGCCCTTAAGGGCACTCCGTCCACCGTCGTTTGAGCTTGATAGACACCCGCACGGGGCAGCAGCTTGTTCGGATCGGACAACGTCAGGTTCACCGTCGGGAATCCGATTTCCCGTCCGCGTTTGTCGCCCTGGCCCACGGTGCCGGTAATCAAATATGGAGATCCAAGAAATTTATTGGCCTCTTCAATCATGCCGCTTTCAAGCAGTCGCCTTATCCTTGTACTTGAGATATGTTCATTGCAGTACAACACTTCGTCAACAACCTCAACATCAAAATCAAGTTCACACCCCAGTGATTCAAGCGTCTTACGGCTTCCGCTCCTGTCACGACCAAAAACATGATCATATCCAACAATAAGGCTTTTTGCGCAGAGCAATCCGACCAGCACATTTCTGATAAAATCGTCTGAACTGCGTGAAGCAAAATCAGGGGTGAAACGGATTACAAAAAGAAGATCAACTCGTTCACTGGCAAGAAGATCAATTTTTTCAGCAAGCGTAGTCAATAGACCTGATGGAGCCGCCCTCCCCCCCTTGAGCATCCTTCTTGGGTGTGGTTCAAAAGTGACGACAACGCTTCTCAACCGGCGGCGTTCTGCGACTGTTACCATCCTGGCAATAATCATCCTGTGCCCTTTATGGACACCATCATAAGAGCCTACCGTCACTGCTGAAGGAAAGGATCTGAAATCAACAGGAGTGCAGGAACCGTAACTGTAGACCTGGTTATTTACGTACTCAACAATACGCATGCGTCCTCTTGCCTCCCTTCACCCTGGGTGGTGCTTGATGCCTTCTGAAGAATACCTTCAACTGTGTCTGCGACTGTGCTGGCTGAGCTCAGTTGCCAAGTACCAATCGAGAGCCTCCTGAGAGATGCCAAATAACCTCCTACGCCAAGCCTGGTACCAAACTCATGAGCAATGACCCTGATATAGGATCCCTTGGAAACATGAAGGATAAAATAAACCATGGGAAGTTCAATGCTGGTAATTTCAAAACGGTAGATTGCAATCTCTTTTGCTTTTCGCTCCGGTATCTCCACTCCCTTGCGGGCATGTTCATAGAGCCGTTTTCCATTATGCCACGCTGCCGAATGCATGGGTGGCTGCTGCTGGTGTATACCGATGAATGCTGAAGCTGCCGACCTCAGCTCTTTTTCGGTCAGGTGATCCGTATTGCAATGTCCGTACTCCGCGGTTTCACAATCATGACTTTCGGTCATTGCACCAAGCTTTATGGCGCCATCATAGACCTTGTCAAGCACTTCAAGAGAGGCAATCTCTTTGGTTTTCCGTCCGGTAGCAAGCATAAGCAGGCCTGTTGCTTTCGGGTCAAGCGTCCCGCAATGGCCAACCTTGCGTTTCAGACCGCACTGCTTGTAGGTATTCCTGATTTTGGCTACAACATCAAACGAACTCCAGTCAAGCGGTTTGTCAATAAGAAGAAAATCGCCCGCATCAGGGAGTGTCTCTCTGTTACGCTGTTCATCCATGCTCACAGGTGCAACAAGCCTCCCTGTTCATCATTTCCAACAGAACCTTTTCTCACTTCGTTCAAAAGCTGCTCAATCCTGTTTGCACGCTCATAGAGGTGATCTTCATGAAATTCAAGTTCCGGAATACGCCGAAAATGGTGCCTGATTTTCGACGAAAGAATCTTTCTGATGCTCTTTGTTTTATCCCGCAGGGCTGCCATGGCGGCAGCCTGCTCAATAACCGTACCGATAATGGAGACATAAGCCCTTGCGATGCTCAGATCATTCGTAATCCTGACATCAACGACAGTAATAATCGGGCCGCTGCGGGAAAGCTCCTTTTGCAGAATTGCTCCAAGCTCCTGTTGCAAAAGTGATGCAACTCTATCAGTACGTATCGACATAAATCAACAATAAGCTGTTCAAAGTTTTCGTTTCTTTTCGACGATTTTATAGGCCTCAACAATATCGCCAACCTTGATATCATCATAGTTCCTGAGGCTCATGCCGCACTCATAGCCAGCATCAACCTCCTTGACATCGTCCTTGAAGCGCCTGAGAGCTGCGAGCTGACCTTCGTAGATCTGAACACCGTCACGGAGCAGGCGAACCTTGGAGTCACGGAACATCTTGCCTTCGAGCATATAACATCCACCAACATTGCCAATCTTGGGGACTTTGAAAATCTGACGTATCTCAAGTGAACCAATACTCTCCTCATGAAGCTCAGGGGAGAGCATTCCTTCAAGAGCCTTCTCCACATCTTCAAGCACATGATAAATGACACTGTAGAAGCGAACATCAAGATCTTCCTTCTCTGCCAGCTTCTTGGCGTTAACATTAGGCCGTACCCTGAAACCGATAATAATGGCATCGGATGCCGCCGCAAGCAATACGTCAGTTTCAGTAATCTGCCCGACACCCTGGTGAATAATTTGTACCTTGACCTCTTCGTTCTGAATTTTCATGAGTCCGTCAGCAAGAGCCTGAATAGAGCCATCGGTATCTGCCTTGATAATGACGCTCAGCTCTTTCATCAGCCCTTCCTTGATCTGGCGGGCAATACTGTCGAGCTTGACGCGCGTGCTGCGACGGAAATCATGCTCACGGCGGATCACCTGGCGCTTCTGCGCCAAGTCGCGTGCCTCCCTGTCGGTAACCATAACCGTCAGCGCATCTCCTGATTGCGGTAAATCCTCAAATCCAAGCACCCTGACCGGCTGCGAGGGGTTGGCATAAGGAATCCTCTTGCCTCGTTCATCCATCAGTGCACGAACCTTCCCCATGGTATTACCAGCAACAAAAGGGTCGCCAACCTTCAGAATTCCACGCTGAACAAGAACCGTGGAAATAACGCCCTTGCCTTTGTCAAGTTCTGATTCTACAATTATGCCGCTAGCCGGAATCTCTTTTGAATAATTGCCCTTCAACTCCCGCATTTCAGCCTCGGTCAACACCTTTTCCATCAGTTCAGCAATACCAATGCCTTTCTTTGCAGAGATCTCCTGGCACTGATAAACGCCACCCCACTCTTCAACGAGCACTCCGGCTTCAGACAACTGTGTCTTGATCTTCTCCGGATTGGCCTCAACCTTGTCAATTTTATTCAGAGCTACAACAATCGGGACTCCTGCCGCCTTCGCATGGTTGATGGCCTCGATGGTCTGGGGCATAACACTGTCGTCAGCAGCAACAACAAGAATAACAATATCGGTCACCTGTGCGCCCCTTGCCCGCATCGCGGTAAACGCCTCGTGGCCAGGGGTGTCAAGAAATGTGATTTTGCGGTTGCCATCGACAGTTACTTCATAAGCCCCTATATGCTGGGTAATTCCGCCGGATTCGCCAGCAACAACCTTGCTGTTGCGAATATGATCAAGCAATGAGGTCTTGCCGTGGTCAACGTGTCCCATGATCGTAACCACCGGAGGACGTGTCTGCAAATCAGCTTCCGCATCTACCGCAACAATAACTGCAGTGGCTTCAACCTCCGAAATAAACTCAGCCTCGAAGCCGAATTCAAGGGCAATCAGTTCGATTGACTCTTTGTCCAGCCGTTGATTGATTGTTACAAATTTGCCAAGTGCAAAACACTTCTGGATAATATCTTTTGCCGTGATTCCCATGAGCTCTGCCAGTTCATGCGGAGAGGCATACTCGGTAACCCTGACAATCATCCGCTGTGACTCACGAAACGCCTCATCCTCTTCATTCTCGCGATCACGCTCGTTTTTGCGCAACTTGCGGAATTTCTGGCGTGAACCCGTACCGCTTCGGTCCTCAATACCACTGATAGTTTTTTGAATATTCGCAGAGATCACCTTGTCGTCAACCTCCGGTTTCTTTTTCTTCTTCCCTTTTTTCTTTTTGATGGCAGAACTCTCGGCAACCACAGGCTTTGGCTTTACTTCCACAACGGCCTTAACCGTTTTCTTTGCAACGACCACTTTCTCTTCAACCTTGGGTTCCTCTGATACCTTGGACTCAAACTCGTCTTTCAAGGCTTCAGCCTGCTCCTGAAAATTCTTTTTCCTGTTTTTCTTGTTCCTGCCAGCGTGTATGTCGAGAGTGCCAAGCACTGTAAGGCCACCCATCATCTGTGGAGCATCAAAAGAGACAAGATGCTCGTTGACTGTAGGTTCCTCTTTTTTTCGCTCTGGTTCTGGCTCTGGATCTGGCTCTGGTACGGAAAGTTCCTGGGACTCTATTGACTTGGACATTTCAGGGGAATCAACTTCTTCAGATACAACCACAACCTCCGGATCTTCAGCAGCAGAAATTTCTGCCGGTGAAAGCGACTCCGGAATCTCCTCAGTAACTGCGACTGAAATCAACTCTTTCTTTCCTTCATGAGTTACCACTACCGGGGCTGGAGGAGGGCTTAGAGTTTCGCTGAGATGCTGCTCTTTTTCATAGTTTTTCCGGGACTGCTCCTCAAGCCTCGACAAACGCTTCTCTTTCTCCGCCCTTATTTTTTTGGTCTCATCAACCATTTTCTTCTCAACACTGAAATGACCGAATATCAAGCCGTGTATCTCTTCACTGACCATAGAGGATGTAGAGGCCACCTTGACACCTTCCTGTTTGACAAAAAGTAATACGTCCTGCGGGCTCACCTGCAGCTCTCTTGCTATATCACTTATCCGATATCTCTTTTCCATCTCCTCTAGGGCCATTACATCCTCCTCTGGATTTATAAACTCTTTACGCTGTAGTCAATGTTCACTCTATGACAATAGATAATTCATCTTTCACCAATTCATCTGGAGCCTGGTCGATATTGTCATCAAAAAGATCCTCCAGATCTGCGTCAGAAAACTGTTCCTTGACGGTTTTATAAATATTCTCAGCAATCTTCTTCCAGTAGCGTTTTTCTTCGTCGGTCACTTTTCGTTCCCTCGGTTTCACTACGCTCTTGTAACTTTTGCCAAAGACCGTCTGTTCTTCAATTTTTGGCGATCCCAGCAATGAGAGTTCAATCTCATCGATTCCGGCTTTCAACACTTTTTTGGCGGTATCAAGACCGCCATCAAGAAGCTGGTAAATCATGTCATCACCAAACTCTTCGCGGAACTCGATAATATCGATATCCGTTGGATCTTCAGTGGATTTGTCGATGACATCCCTGTATACATCGATCTCATACCCGGTCAATTTTTCAGCCAGATGGATATTGTTTCCATTCTTTCCGATGGCATATTTGATTTGGTCTGGCTTGAGCATCACCCTTGCCTTCCGGGTTTTTATATCCGCATGAATCGTCAGTGGATCAATTTTTGCAGGCTGCATTGCCCTTGAAATATAAATTTGTGGCTCATCAGCGTAATAAATAACATCGATATTTTCGTTATTCAGCTCTTTGACAATGCTCTGAATGCGTTTTCCGCGATATCCAACGGTAGCTCCAACAGGATCAATTCTTGCACTGGTAGATTCAACAGCAACCTTTGCCCTCTCACCCGGCACCCGCGCAATGGCCTTGATCACAATAAGGCCGTCAAGAATTTCGGGCACCTCGTGCTCAAAAAGTTTGTACAAAAACCTGTCATCAACTCTCGATACAATCACCTTCATTCCGCCATCAGCTTTTTCTCGCTCAACCATACTGCCATCATCAAGCCGAACTTTCGTTTTCTCACGTTCAATACGCTTGATATAGAGCTTCATCCTCGGCGTTCGGCGCGGATTATCCTTTTTCATCATCTCTGACTTCGGCAACACCAGCTCAACCCGGTGATCCTTCGACGTGTTATAGGTAAAAATAACCTCATTGGCGCGGATCTGGTATACCTCACCGGCTACAATCTCGCCGACCTTTTCGAGGCACTCTTCATAAACAATGAGACGTTCAAGGTCACGGACTTTTTTCTGCACCGACTGCTTGATTATCTGTATGGATTTGCGGCTCAGATAGTCTTCCAGTTTGATTGGTCCCTCTTCGTAATAGTCGCCAATTTCAAGAGAATCATCGATTTTCCTTACCTCTTTCAGGGTAATTTCAATGCTTTCAATGTCTATCTCATCAACAATCTTTTTCAGAATATAGACCTCAAAGTCCCCGCGTTCAGGGTTGATGAAAATATTGGATTCAACTTCCGGGTCGTAGTCCTTCCTTAGCTGTTTCTGGATAATATCCTTAAGAAGATCGGCGATATCCATTTTGACAGCAGCACTTTCCGTGCGTTTATCGAGAAAGATCCTTGACTGCTCAATTTCACCGAAAGCGCCAGCGATCTGCAACCTCCTCTCCTGCCCCTCATCTTTTATCTTCTTTTTGACCATCTCTTCTTTTAGATTGTGCATTTTTAATAGAAAATTTCCACGATCCCCTATAATCCTGCTATAACTCCGCTTCAGGAACTGCACGAATGACCTGATTAAGGCACAGTGTGATCCCTTCAGCTTTCGGCTGCGTCCCCTTTTTCTTGTTTTTTTCAGGAATGATGACAATCCGCGAATCACCCTCATCAGAGAGCGATACTTCCTGTAGGTGGCCAATCAGATCCACTGGCTCACCAGGAGAGTCAGTATACTTGACCTGCAAAAGCTTGCCAATATGCCTTATGTACTGCCGGGGTATGATAATGGGTTCACCAAGACCGGGGGAAGAGACCATCAAATCAAAATTTTCGCCAATCAGCTCCAAAAGTTCATCATCAGCTTCAAGTTTTTCCCTGATCCTTCTGCTGAGATATGCACACTGATGAATGCGAATGCCGATATCGGCATCCATAAGTATCTCTATTTTGCGCCCACTCCCCTTCCCTTTTATCCTAAGATCAATAAAATAGGCACCTTCACCTCGCGTACCGACAGACTCTGCAATAACCTGGAGAACACAATTGTTGATGCGCTCTTGCATTGAAACACCTCTTGCAAACTTTTACAGAAAACAAAAAAGTGGGGAACCCCCACTTCAGATAAGATAACTCGTCACCTCTTTAAATCAAGTGTGTTAATGTACGGAAAAAAACTGCCAACAGCAAAACGCCTTATCCAACATCCTGCGCTTTATCGCCAAGGTGACTTTCTATCACTTCATAATCAGCCTCATCAAGATGATCCCCTGAAGAAAAAGTAGACGGAGAACTTCCTTTGCTACTGACCCCATTTCTTCTGAAGAAAAAAATTCCACCCCGCAACAGCCGCACCACGACGCGAATCACCATGCGAGTCGCCAGAAAGATGAAAATAACCAGAAGAATAAATTTCAGCATCGGTTCAACAACGCCCTGAGGCGATTTTCGTTTACCCGGTAAATGAATGCCTGGACTGCATCCACAAAGACAACCGGAATTTTAGGCCCAAACCGGGCAAGCAACTCCAGATTATCGGAAATGTCTATCTTTTCAAGATCAAACGGAATGGACTCGTTGACTTTTTGCAGTACTTCAATAGCCTGATCGCACAGACAACACTCCTTTTTTCCAAATATCGTTACCCTGTGTCGATTTATTGTCATAAGGCTGGCTGCTCTTTTACCGCAACTTCTTGCAGAAATTGGAGCAATGCCTCCAGAGAGAGGGTTGTCTGCCGAGAGGTAGCTAAATTTTTCAGCGAATAGAGCCCTGTCGAATATTCCATTGTTCCAACAAAAAGCACATAGGAGGCTCGAATCCTGTTTGCATCTCTCATCTGCGCTTTCATGCTCCTTCCCGCCAAATCCATCTCACTCTTTATCCCTGCCTTGCGCAATTGCCAGGTGATCTGCAAGGCATGGTCAGCCAATTCCTGCTGCTGAACAACAACATAAACATGCGGGCCATGAGGATGGAGTGCAGCAAAAAGCCCCTGCTTTTCCATTGTAATGAGAAGCCTCTCCATTCCTACTGCAAAACCGGATGCTGGCACATCCGCCGAACTGCCCAGCTCCCGTGCAAGGCCGTCATAACGCCCTCCCCCACCTATGGCATCCTGGGCACCGAGCTCTGCACTGGAGACTTCAAAGGCTGTATGGGAGTAATAATCAAGCCCCCGGACAAGGCGATGATCGATGACATAAGCGATCTCTCGCTCCGCCAAATAGAAAAGCACCTTCTCAAAATCCTGAAGCGAAGAAGCTTTGAGATAATCGTACAATCTCGGTGCACCGGCAACAAGCTCTTGCACTGCGGGATTTTTTGAATCGAGAATCCGGAGTGGATTTTTTTCGAGCCGCTCTTTTGAAGCATCGTCCAGTATCTCCTGAAAGGGAGAAAAATAAAGCTGCAATGCCTCACGGTACCGAAGCCGGTCTTCAGTGTCGCCAAGAGTATTAATCCTGAGTTTCAGGCCAGTCAAGCCGAGCGATTCGAAAACCTGCATCATCAGAGTTATAACCTCGGCCACAGCCGCAGGCGAAGAGACTCCAAGAAGTTCAGCCCCGAACTGTGAAAACTGACGCTGACGTCCCGCCTGAGGTCTCTCCTTGCGAAACAACTCGCCGATATAATAGAGCTTATGAAGAGGGGCCAACGAAAAAAGCTTTTTTTGAAGTGCCGCTCGCATGACACCGGCTGTCATCTCCGGACGCAAGGTCACCGATCTGCCTTTCGGATCTGGCAGAAACGAGAACATCTCTTTACCAACAATATCTGTTGTCGGGCCAATCCCTCTCTGAAAAAGCTCAGTATACTCGAAAACTGGAGTTCGTATCTCGCTAAACCCGCAAAGAGTGGAAAGAGTATGCACAATTTCTTCGACATACCTCCACTGAGCTACCTCTTCCGGAAAAATATCCCTTGTCCCCTTGACTGCCTGATACTCTGACATAACTTATATTTGCGGAAAATCTTTTTCCTCTTCCCTGAAAAGCTCAATAACCTCTTCGGGTGATATTGCAAGAAGAAGCCTCTTTCGAACATCCTCCCGCCCAGCCAGCCTCGTAATCCGCCCAAGGAGCTTCAAATGCTCAGCGAGCATCTCCTCGGGAGTCGCCAAAAGAAAGACAATCTTTACCGGTTCATTATCGATCGAATCAAAATCAATTTCCTCCCTTAGCGTTGCAAAAGCCATCACAGGCTGGTTCACTCCGGCACTCTTGGCATGAGGAAGAGCCAATGTTTTGCCTATACCGGTAGACATATCCTGTTCCCGCTTTAGTACATCCTCCCGAAGCTTGCCAATATCAGCTACTCCTGGATGATCGGCCACAAGAGAAAGCATCTTTTCGATCACCTGACTTTTTAGGGAGAGCTCAAGATTCAAAACAATACACTTTTCGGAAAGAAGACCTTCTACTTTCATTACGATAGCCTCTTGCGGTTAATACTCCTGCCGGTGGATGAATGTTCCCTGCCTATAAAATTTCACCCGGCAATATATAAAACATTTGGTATCCATACCGCACAAGGCATCGGCCTGACTATCAGTTCAGAAGCGCAACGTAATAAAATAGATAAATGGCGAAAGAAACATAATAGTATCAAACCGGTCAAGCACTCCCCCGTGACCGGGAATCAGACCAGAAGAATCTTTTACCCCCGCATCTCTCTTGAACATGGACTCAATAAGGTCGCCAGCCGGACTCGCCAACCCAATCAGCAATCCTGTCAACAATGCTTTCGCTGGCGGCAGTTGTGGAACAAAACTCCCGTATATAAGCGATGCGGCGATGCTTCCTGCCAGGCCTGACAAAAAACCTTCCCATGTCTTATGGGGACTCAAGCGCTCAAACAATTTTCGGTGAATAAATTTTCCACCGAGTGTACTCCCGCCGAAATAGGCAAAAATATCTGCTGACCAAACACACAAAAACAGTAAGAATACCATAATCTCCCCTTGTCCATCAACAGCTTCGAGACGCAGCCTTAGCAGAGAGCCGAATGAGAGGTTCACGTAGAGCAGGCCCGGAAAAACGGCACCAAGATTAATATGCGGCGATCCCTCTTTCGAGAAGAGCTCCATCACCAGAAAACCAAGAATAACCACAAGCAAAAGCTCCCAGACCTCAGCAAAATGGAGATAAAAGTTCAACTGAAAAAGAAGGGTTATCAGAAGTACAAGCCAGAGTGCTGGCGGATGAGCCTTCTGCTGAGCCATTCGATGAAACTCAAAAACTGCCAAAAGCGCCAGCAACAAAAAAAAATAAAAAAAATACACACCCCCAAGCTTAATAAGCCACAGAAGAAGGGGAATACCAGCCAGAGCCACCATGACCCTCTGCAATAAATTAACACTCAAGAGCTTGCCCATACATCAAATTTTAACAACCCATCAGCCTCATAATCAGCGCCTCGATTCACAATATATCCACCTTCAGGGAAGAAGCCGTTGAAAACCACCGAATGACCTTTACAAAAAGAAATGAACTCACAGCAACAACACACCACCACCAAGGGGTATCAACAAACTGCACTGGCCTTGATGCACCGGCACCTCCTCCCGAAAAAAGAAGGAAAATCAGCGCCCCAAAATTGTTAACAAGATGAGCAAAAAAAGGCACCACCAAGTTACCAGTTCTGCCGTAAATATAACCAATATAGCACCCAAGCAAAGCAAGAGGAAGAAAATTTGCGGTACTCAAATGAAAAAAAGCAAAAACTAATCCCGTCAGGAGGACAGCTCGTCTGGACGACATGGAACGAGTATAATTTTGCTGGATATACCCCCTGAAGAACAACTCCTCACAAACAGCGGGAGTGAAAGCAAAAACAAAGGCAACCGCAAAAAACTCGGAACCAGTGCGCACCAGCGAAAGTTCCCTGATAAACGTCTCCATCGTATCGCGTTGACGAACCACCTCAGCGCCAGCTTCACCAAGAGATGGCCAGAGGTAAAGATCCTGTAGCACCGTAACAGTATATAAAAGCGGCTGAAGGAAAAAAATCCCCCCCGACGGCCAAGGCAACAGCACTAAAGTCAAGATTCCTGCGTATCCCTAAAAAAGCGAGACTCTCTTGGGAAAAGGGGTTTTTCCTGCCCATATGCCAGGCTGCAAGCAGCATAGCTGGCAAGGCAAGCACCAAAAACTGTCCGACAGACTGAACCAGGCGGATGAGGGGAAGCATACTTCTGTCAGGATGCAAAAATGATGCACTCCCCTGGCCCCCGCCATCAAGAAGTGAGAACAGCAAAGCACCAGCCAGCGGGTAAAGCAGCATGATACCGATCAATAGCAGTGTATTGACTGCAAAGGTGGGCCGTCTTGCAGCAAAAATATCGGTTACGAAATATCTATGCATAATCTCCCTCAATAGAATGAAATCTGTGAAAATTTGATTTATCTTTCCGCAAAGCAAAAAAATCAGACCATAACTAACAGATAGGTATTGGACATAAAAAAAACAAACAAAAACTGCCGCTGGTGCCAGACACCCAGAGGGGAACCTTTATTTTTAATGAGTTACGGATGAATATCATGATATTTGATGCCACTCCCCATTGGTCTGGAGGGGCGAACAGAATACTTTTATTCAGTAAAGAGCTTAAAAAACGTGGTCACACTATTACTGCTTGCTGTTTACCCGGAAGTGGACTTTCAACTATATTGTTGGAAGAGAAGATCTCTGTTTATACGATAGATCCAAAATCTGATGTCAACCTTTTTATCGTCCCTAAACTCATAAATCTCATTGTAAAGGAGAAGATTGACCTCATAGAGATATGCTCTCCGAAGTTTTATTGGGTCGCTTCTCTGGCAGGAAAACTTACAAATAGAAAAGTTATTTTAACTCGTAACGTCCCATACAGAAAAAAAGGAGTAAAAAAACAGATCAACAGACTGCTCTATACGCAACTTATAGACAGTATTATTGCCGTTTCGGATAAAATCAAACGTGAACTTATTGAGGATTATGCCATCCCTGAACATAATATCAGGGTTATATATGATGGAATCGATTTGCTCAGCTTCAACAAGCTAAAAAGAGCAGTCGATAACATTGACCCTGCGCCCTATGTTGTTGCAGTAATAAGCCGGCTGGACGCACATAAGGGGCTTGAGTGTTTCATCGCAGCAATTCCTGACATTGTAGAAAAAATTGGAGCCGTCTCTTTTTTAATCGTTGGTACAGGATCTATTGAACTGCAACTCAAAGAGCTGGCTAAAAAACTCAACATCCAGGATAAAGTATTCTTTACCGGATTCAGAAAAGACATCCCTGAAATACTTTCAGAAGTAGATATAACGGTTATGCCATCACCCGAAGAGGGTATGTCGATGAGTGCTCTGGAATCAATGGCATCAAGCCGACCGGTGGTAGCTACCTCCGGCTCCGGTTTAGTTGATGTAATAGTCAACAATGTGTCCGGTATGATTGTAAAACCTGATGATAGTAAAGGACTTGCGAATGGCGTTATAAGATTGTTGGGCTCTGATTATCGTCAAATCGGAATGGCAGCGCGACAAATTGCAGAAGAAAAGTTTGAACTGCAAAAAGTCGTCAGTCAATACGAACTTTTAGCAGAAGATTTAATCAGCCACTGAAACTACTTAAATGCAGTGTGCATGAAATCAAAAAAAGATCACATCGCATTCCGCAAAAACTTTGCTGGTGGAATCCAGTTCGTGGCAAAAAGACGAAAGAAAGCTTCCGCTCTGCAGAGAGATCCAAAAAGCATTGTAATTCTGGCACGGGAATGCTACGGAGACTGTATTCTGCTTACTCCCTTAATCGGGAGCCTAAGAAGTGAGTATCCTGAAATCTCGATATACATCGTCGCTTTCAGCCAAATCATTTTCAATTTTTTCAGTGCCGATCCTAATATTGCAGGGGTCTACCACGCCAAAAGGAATATGCATCGCTATGTTAAAGGCATTCTTTTAAAAAAGTTCGACTTGCTATTCAACCCAAAGGACCACCCGTCCACTCATTTTCTTATCCAATCAGTGGTTATCCGTGCCAGGCACAAGGTGGGGCACTTCAACCCGAATCATGAAGGTCTCTTCGACCACCTTATTGCTCTCGACCCGAATACGCATGAATCCGCCAAAAACCTTGCTCTTCTGAGTGCTCTCGACGGAAACAGGGTACAACTGCAGTGCAAGCCATATCTGCCACCCATGCCAATCTCACCTGAAGTAACATCATTCCTGAACAGGCTCCCGCAAGGTAAATTCCTTGGCATCAACATAAGCGCCGGGCATATTGGCGGGCACCGTACTATCCTGCAATGGTCAGAACTCATCCTGAGTTTCCCCCTGGAAAGTTTTATTATCTTTTCAACTCCCGGTGACCTTGAAAAAAAACAAGCACTTGAACGACCACACTCAAACGTCCTGAAATCTCCTTCGACAAGCAACATTTATGAGGTCGGAGAAATTGTCAAAAAACTCAAGCTTCTCATTACCCCAGACACTTCCCTTGTACATATTGCCGCCTGTTCCGATACTCCAATCATAGCTCTTTACAGAAAGTTTCTGGCTGATCGAACACAATTCGGCCCATTGAGCACGAGGCAAGAGGTCATTGTATCGCCAACCAATGATATCATTGATATTAAGCCAAGTGAAGTCTCTTCAGCGTTACACGAAATGCTGAAACAACTCTCATGACAGGCTCTTTCAACATAGCCTTATTGCTGACAAGCCTTCTAATCGTTGCCATTGTACTGCTCATCATGGCCCGCTATAGAAAACATTGCAAAAAAAAGATTTTAAGGCGAAACAGAGAAACTTGGTCAATCGGTATATATGAAGGGAAATCACCTCTTGAGCTTTCCCCGCCAAAAGGCATTACAAACCCTGTGCTGACCGCAAAAGATGTCAGTGATATCTCTGCTCGCTTTGTGGCTGATCCTTTCATGATAAAGAATAACACTGGCTATCATCTTTTCTTTGAAGTATTGAACAACAAAAGAAATATGGGAGAAATTGCCTACGCCTTCAGCCATAACGGCTTGCAATGGGAGTATCGCAAGGTTATTTTGAAAGAACGTTTTCACCTCTCCTATCCCCATATTTTTATGGCAGATGGAGAGTATTACATGATTCCTGAATGTATGGGATCGGGCGGCATTCAACTTTATCGGGCAACACATTTTCCTGATGATTGGCAGCATAGAGCCACCCTTATCAAAGGCAAAGATCGCTTTGCGCCAACGGTTGATCCATCTATTATTCACTACCACAACCGCTGGTACCTGTTCAGTTATGCTGGCAAGTCAAAAAATCTCCATCTGTTCACTGCTGACACAATTATCGGGCCATGGAAAGAACATCCGAAAAGTCCTGTAGTGCGCAACAGTCCGCATTTCGCTCGCCCTGGAGGAAGAGTAATTCTTTACAATGGAGCCATTTACCGTTATGCACAAGATGAGATACCGAACTACGGCACGAAAGTCTGGGCATTTAAGGTAACTGAACTTACTGAAAAGAGCTATTGCGAAGAGTTGGCATCGGAAGAACCAGTCGTGCAACCCGGCCATGAATACTGGAACAAAGACGGTATGCATACCATCGATCCTCATCAGAGAGAATCTGGCGAGTGGTTCGCGCTTGTAGATGGATTCACAATCAAGCAGCAGACTCCGAAGCGTTGAACCGACGATTTATGTCACTCATCGTAACACCGACAACGGTGCCATTGTTAAGAGCCGCACACTTGTTCTACTGCTGCGGCGACAGCATCAGGTGTAATCATCTCAAAACAGCGGTAGTGATGGTACTGGCATGTTTTATCGAAACATGGTGCACATGGCTCCGGCACATTGAGCGCAATGCTTTTTTTACCGATGGGATGTGTCCATACCGGACTGGTGGAACCAAAGATCCCGATAACCGGAGTACCAATATAAGCGGCAAGATGCATCAAACCGGAATCGTTCGAGACAACGGCACGAGCGCTCGACATGATCGCGGCAACCTCATTCAAAGAAGTCCTGCCGGTCAAGTCTGTAATCCTTTCAGGAGCCATCCGCACAATCTCCTGCGCCGACTCCCCATCGCCACGCGACCCGAGTATGACAATATTGTAACAATCCTGCAACAATGCCAGTTCAGGAAAATGACGCCATTTCTTGGCAGGCCCGTATGCTGCACCAGGACAATAAACAATCGAACCCGTATAATTCGTTTCAGGCAGAACAGTTACGCCATCCCACTCTTCAGGAGGGAGAAATGGCGTATCGAGGATTTCAGCATATTCATTGGTGATATGGTGCAACTTGTTATTATCAATATTAATAACATCTCTTGGCAATGGATCTGTCAGGAGAAAGCGCCTCATTTCCCGAGATAATCCCCTTCTGACAGGCACACCGGTTTTCATCGCAAACCATGCTGAAGAGAAGGAAAAAGGCAGCAGGTACATGGTCTGGAACCCCCCCCATACGTACGGTTTCCAAAGTACGTTTTCGATTGTCCGCATCACTGCGGCCATACTCAATCACCGGTAAATCACACAACATCCTGACCAAACTGCTCATCTGCCCAGGAACCAGAAGCGTGGTATGTGATCGACGACTTTCGGGTAAGCGCATGACAACAGAAAGGGCCAGAAGCATATCTCCTATCCAGTTCGGTAATAATACAATGGAAGAGTTCATAAACACAGGTGGTATGGTTGGCCGGTGCCCGCTCCGGCAAAAGTGTGTGTACGAATATACCGTATAACGTGGTTTTCAGTGAAGTCGGTGCTCACTGTTTTTCCTGTAATCACGGCTGTATCGCGATGAAATGTTTTTTACTCAGTTCCAGCCCAAACCAGCGTTCGAGGCGTAACATGAGCCGATGCTTTTTCTCCCGACGAGTGAGCAGATGATTGGAATTTGCCTGAAAAACTCCCGCTTCTGCCGGAAGCCATTCGCGTATAATTGCGGGATGAGAACCGGTAAACAGACAAATAATCTGCTGGTCGATCTCTCCGTAGTCAATCCGCTTATGGTTCTTGTTCCAATACTTCTGAACATACTCCGATTTTCGGTTCATCTCCCCCTCGCTTCGAACCCACCCATAGTGGAAGATTGATGCGCCAGTATGGGCGGCATTCGGATAACGGGCAATCTTGCTTTTGCTGGTGAGCACATGCCAATACAACCCATCTGGCGCATAAGAGCGTATCGAATTTCGGATAATCCTCGCCTCCCTGCGATACCAGGCAGGGGAATCAAGATAACTGTTTGCATTGCCATAGAAATGATAGTAATCGAACGTCAGCGCTTCAACGCGCTCATCCGGAAGATGTTTCCGGCAGGCATCGACAATATGTTGCAAATCATCCTCATGCACAATTTCGTCTCCTTCCAGATAGAACGCCCAATCGCCGGTACAGTTGAATTGTGCAATCATTTTCTGCTGACCATACACATAGCCACCAACCCGCATCTTGTCGTTCCAGTGCGAATGGATAATCCGTATCTTCGGATCGCCAATCTCCCTGATTTTTTCGAGGGTATCATCATCACTGTTGCCAACGTTGACAACGAATTCATCAACAATCGGCAGCACTGAACAAATCGATTCCCGGAATGGAAAACCAAGTATCATTCCATTTTTTATAAAGGTAAAGGCGCTGATCTTCATAATTATTTGTTTAAAAGATATTTGTCGATGCCATTTTGGCATGTTGTCAGCTTGCCAGCAATAGCTTGCTCGAGTATCCGGTCATTGTCGGCAAGCGACTGCCTCGGATTCTCACGATGGCCGAGATGACAGGCAAGAGCGCTGAACCTGACATTGCGCCGAAGAATACCACTATTCACAAGCCGAACAGCAAATTCACTATCTTCCCGACCCCACCCGACAAAATCCTCATTGAAGCCGTTGACACGGATACAGTCATTCCTGAAAAACGACATGTTGCAACTTTTTATTCCCGCAAGTGACCTGCTTTTGAACGCCAACAACCGCGACAGGATTGGAAATCGCAAAGCATTTTTACGATTTTCAAACCCTTTTTCAAACAGCGAAACCGAAATATTATTTGTCGCAATCCGGCTTGCGGTGTACTCCTGCGACAATAGCACTCTTGAACCCTGAATAAAACTGCCTTTAAGCGCCATCAGTTTATGATCTTTGATGAAGTCACGATGCAAAAGCATATCTCCATCGATCAGCACAATATAATTGCCCTTTGCCGCCGCAATCGCCCTGTTCCGTGAGGCCGCTGCTCGAAAACCAAGATCCTCCTGCCACACGTGAACCACCGGTATCGTCGCTGCCGCACGGTAAATTTCAACAAGCATTGCAGTATCACTTGTACTGCCATCGTCAGCAACCATGATTTCGCAGGGCGTCTCGGACTGCGCAAGTGCGCTTCGAAGAACAAGATCAAGCGCTTCAGGCGAATTGTAGGTCGTGATAACGAGGCTACAGGCGATGCTCTCTGTCGACTTCATAAAGCTTGATGTATTTATAAAAAACGCCGTTCGCATTTGACACCGATATCAGCAACCCCTCATAACCGAATCGCCAACCATTTTTAAGCAGGTAAGATTTTAAAAAGGTAAGTATTCCGTACAGCATAGCCTTGAGGGGTGAAACTTTTTTTCGACCATGATACTCCTCAGCCCAGAGCGTGGAATAATGCTGCATTTTCTTTAGAAGCTGCGACGCATTGTCGTAAGGATAATGGTTCAGCCTGCCCGACAATAGTTCTGTTTTCAGGTTGCCATTCATGGTGAGCCCTTCATGAACCAGTTTGTCATCGTATCGGGTGCTCTTTCGGTTAAAGAGCCGTTCAACCCGATCATTATCCCATCCACAGCCACGAATCAGCCGCCGGTGATAATAGTTGTCGCGCTCCATCATGTAGACCACGTTGCAATCAAGCTTGAGGCTCAGAATTTCACGCGCCAGCTCTGGTGTTACAATTTCGTCGCTGTCGACCGACAAAATCCAGTCGTTCGAGGCGTTATCAACAGCAATGTTCTTCATCGGGCCAAACCCGATAAACGGATGCTCGTGCAGCGTAACGTTCTTGAAACCAGAGGCAATGGCTATAGTGTCGTCAGTCGAACCATTATCGACAATCACCACCTCAGCAAACGCTTGAAGAGCGCTCAAACACTCAAAAAGATAAACTCCTGAATTATTGGTAAGGATGGTTACCGAGATGTTGTTAGCCACTCTTTGATTTCGTTAAAGATGACATCAGGATCGATATGGAAAAGGCACTCGCTGACACCATGATGGTCGTCGCAACCCGCCTTGCCGCAGGCCACACACGGCATATCTGCCTGAAAGATAGTGACATTCCCATAAGTCTGCACTGGTCTGTTCGTGCGGGCACCCGTGCGCAACTCGTTGCACCACGGCGACCACATACTGAGTATGGTCGGCCCATAAAGAGCGAAAATGCGCCGATTCTGCGAAGCGGCAATGTGCACGGTCAGCGTATCTGCTCCAATATAGGCAATCGAGCGGTCACTGAGCGCAATCAGTTCCTCCATGCTGGTCAACCCGATAAAATCATGGACATTGGCAAACTTTGGAAGCCCCCGTTTAATCTCCAGATCGAGCGCGCTTTTCGAACCTGTAACAACCAGTGGTACACCAAGGCTGTCAAGCCGCTCGAGCAGCTCATTGCGGATTTTTTCTGGATAGATCTTGTAGCCGTACTGCGCACCGGGATGAACGATGATAAATTCACGGATACCTCGATCAACCAGCATCCCGCCTGCGCTTTTGGCTGCAGCCTCAGAATAATACGAACCAACCGTCGGTTTGCCTGAGCCAATGCCCAACAAATCGAGAGATGTAGTATTGTTCTCAATAATGTGCTTGCTGGAATCGAAATCGTAATACGCCGAAAGCAGCAAACGCTTCCACCACGATTTTTTCCTGTCGTGCTCAACCGCACTGATAGCCTTGCGGCCAGCGGCCAGCGCAAATAGCACTGATCGGTCGCTCGCCGTAAGGTTGATACTCAGATCATAACGCCGGGCAATTTTTTTGAGCATGTCTGTAGTCTGGGTTCCCCTCCCTCGCCCGTCACCATTGTAGGTAAACTGATGAATCTCAACAATATGTGGCAGCGTTCGGGCAATCGGCAGGGTATCGCTGTTGACCAGAAGATCGATATGCGGGGAGCCATAAGCACGAAAAAGTCCCTCGATCAGTGGTGAAGTAAGGAAGACATCACCATTGGAACGTTGCACAATGATAAGTATGCGTTGAGGAGTGGGTTTGTTCATCTTTCATATCTTTTTACAGACACTTACAGAATTGTCATAAACTTTTTTATTCTTGCAGCATACTCATTTGGATTAAAATCGAAATTTTCAAGTATCACAACCCAAACAAATTTTCATGGTCGCTCTGTTGATAGCTTATGCATCAATTTCTTGACAGGAAAGAAGATTCGCCATTTTTTCTCACGAAACCAGACCTTTAAAAACACCGATAACAGACCTCTCCTGGCAGAATAGGACATCAGCTTAAAAAACCGATATTTTTTTGTCCATACTTTTCGCATCAATAAAACTTCGGTGCGTTTGCTTTTTATCGGTAATTGCAAATCGCTGTTACCGATTCTCTTCAGATCTGCCAATCGCTGAGAGAGCACCGCCAAATATCCGTCCTGATCACCAATTTTTCTGCCAAGAAATTCATCAAATGACTGGTTTTTGCGACCGGATCTCGCTGTTATGCCAGATTCAGATCTATACAGAACAAGCGGCTCATCCATAAATTCGAGGCCTCCGATCAGGGCACTTCGAAACCCCGTCACCAGATCTTCAATGCACTTACTGTAGGTTATCAAGCCAAATATTTCTTCAATATTCCTGGTAAACGCGCTGGTAGCGCCAATAATCAGCGCGCCACTGACTGCCATGCCACGAATATCAAGAACACCGGAAATCACGGGTGGTAACCTCTTCCCTACCCTGTTTCCATCATTATCAATCAGATAAACTGACGAGTGAATCAACGATGCGTTACCACCGGAAGACAAATAACGCTCGACCAACTTTTCTGTCCTTTCAGGAAGCGAAATATCGTCACCTGCTGCATAGATAATGAGTTCACCAGAAGAAAGTGAGGTTATCCTGTTGATGTGCCCGATAAGTCCAAGATTCTCCCTGTTTCGGTTGATAACAATTCTGTGCGGTCCGTCGTATTTTGCGCACATATCCTCAATAATGCGGAACGTTCCATCCGTCGAGCAGTCGTCGGATATGACAATTTCCAGAGGCGAGTACGTTTGGCTAAATGCTCCCTCAATTGCCTCACGCACATACCGCTCCTGATTATATGTGATCAGAAAAAAGGTCGCCAGAATCCTGCTGTCGCTCAATCCATGCTCCATCAGTTTGACATTCATTGTCGTTTCAAAAAAAAGGAACAGATCAATGCATCTCCCATGAACCATTACTGCGAAGCATGTGCAGCGTCAAGCCCGATGTCGATCGCTCTTCAGCAATCCACTTCCTGAACTCAAACCACAACAGAAAGTTGTCTCTCTTTCTTGTCCACCATCTTGAACCAACCCTGATGCGAAAATATTTTTTGTCTCCAAGAGATTTCTTGCCACTCTGTTTTTTAATGGCTTTCTGGGTAATCGAACCGAAATGGTGAAACACCGAATCACCGACCATTCCTACAGGGATATCTGCGTGCCTGCACCTAAACTGAAATTCGGCATCTTCGTAGCCACCAAGACGCCGGTCGGTATCCGGAAAACCAATTTTTTCGAGCACACTCCGATGCACGGCAAAACAGACCCCATGCAACCGGTTCTTGCGAATCATACCAGACATTTTGCCCTTGTAATCCACCGAAAACGTACGAAAATCATAATCATTCTCCCCTTCCAGCAACGCCGGACTTACCACACCAAACTTTTCTCGCTCAGCGGCATCCAGCAGCGCTCCAATGGCATCAGGACCACAAAGCACATCGTTGTTGAGCAAGACAATCCATTCAGCATCAGGGCTAAGCACCGCTCCCTGTGTCCAAGCGCAACCACAACCAAGATTTGTCCGATTGCGGTGCCGTTGCAGCTCAGGATGCTGCTCCAGCCAATGCGGTGTATCATCGCTGCTGGCGTTGTCGATAATCAGAATATCTTCGGGCTTGACCTGCTGAGCCAGCAGGCTTTCCACACACTGCGCCGTGTACTGAAGTTGGTTAAAAACCGGAATGACGACAACGTAGCGCATATAGTTATTTGGCGTGCTAATAAATAATAATAGACTCTTGACGACTTATCCTCCCGTTTGCCCGTCTCCACCATTTTTCCAGCGATTGTGCAGCCAGAACCACTCTTCAGGCCAACGTTTGATGTACTCCTCAAGCACACTGGTATAGCGTGAGGCGAGAATAGCAATATCCTCCTTGCAAAAGGTCAGAGCCGAAGTATTGATTTCCTGCATTTCGGTCTTGTATTTTCCGTCGCCTGCAAACCTGCACATACAAACAAACAGCGGCACCTGTGCCTTGAGTGCAAAAAAGGCCGCACCGCTGAAAATCGTAACCCTCCTGCCGAGAAACTCCCCGAAATAAGTGGCACTTGGGTCCGATTGATCAGCAAGAATAGCCAGAACGCCTCCGTCTGCAAGCAGCCTCAGCCCCCTCCTTAATGCCAGATTATCATAAATGACGCTGTTTCCCCTCAGTGTACGCAACTCGTTCATCCTGCGATCAACAAGGTCGTTGCTCAGACGCTTGACGATGATGGTTACCGGCTTGGCCAAGATGCCAAATGCCAAGGCCATAAGCTCCCAGTTACCGAAATGGCCGGAAACTATGACCGCCCCCTTCTGCCCGTTCTCTGTTCTGCGCATGAATTCACCCACATCGACATCCATATCGACAAGTTTTGCAGCATCTTCACGGCTTCTGACAAGCGGAAAGCGCAGTACCTCAATCAGGGTGACGGCCATATTCCTGTAAACACGCATGGCGATGCTACGGATCTCGGCCGGAGACTTCTCTGGAAAGGAAATGCCGATATTCCTGTAGACCAGTTCGCGCCGCAGGCCCATGACATAGTGCACAAAATCTCCAATCAGGCATGCTGCAAGACGAGCCAAGCGCTGACTCATCACCCGAGCAAGCACACCAAGCAGACTTACTGCTCCAAATATCATGGCATCTAAACCCGATTTGATTCGCTGCCGTTTTTTTTCTCCAAGCCTTCCAATAAAGTGGCTCATAACAACCAAAGCCAATGAATGTTGATACCTTTAATACTACCGCAAATGAAGTGCCGCCAGATTGCTGGCAACGGAAAAACTCACACGTTAAAAATTAAAACTACATGGGTTATCCACTCAATGCTGGAACCTGCGAAGCACAAGCCGTCCGAACGAAGCGGACCAAGAGGCCATAACTCAACAAAAGTACAAAACATAGTAGAGAAAAGGAAAGTCCATCACTCGAAGAACAAACAAAAACAGAACGGTCTTCAACTCCACAGTATGCCCACGCACATAATATCATTATAGGGACACAAATTAGAACACACTTTCCTGAACTAAACCCAAGTTTCGAATTATTGAATTATATTCATCGTTCAAGACAAATATGAACTATTAAAAAGCGTACATGAAGTTACTGCTTAGAATTCTCCTATACCTCGCTCCATCGAAAGGCAAAATCGTCCTGGTCGTCTTCGTAAGCATGATCACTTCTCTCTTTAGCGTCGTCTCGATTTACTCCATCCTTCCCCTGTTGAACGAAGTCTTTTCTACAGGCTCAACCGTTCAGACCACTACTCGAACCGAGCCCCCATCAAAAACGAGCGCGCAGGTTGTGACACAGCAAAATGCACCAACAACTCCTGAACAAAAGAAAGTTTCGAGCCCCGCAAACCTCAAAGACACAGATCGCCTAAAAGCATGGGCACTTGAGAAATTCAAGGAGATGTTCAGCGCGCCCACTCGGGAACTAGCGCTGTTGAAGATATGCCTGTTCCTTATTGCGACATTCGCCATAAAAAACCTGTTCATCTACATCAATGGACAGATCATCTTTAGAATACAGACCAAAACAGCCAAAAAGCTCCGGGACGATGTTTTCAGAAGCATTATCGAGATGCATCTCGACTATTTCAATAAAAACCGCGTCGGAGATCTGATGAATTACGTCAACAACGATGTGGAGAACGTCAACAACAGCATCAGTTCTACCTTCGTCAACTTCCTGCAGAACCCCTTTTCTGTCATTGTCTACATGGGCGTACTGCTCGCCCTCAACTGGAAACTGACACTTTTTTCTGCTCTGACCTCTCTGAGCATTCTCTTCGTTATTCGCATGATCAGCAAAAACGTCAAAGGCCTTGCACTGAGCATTCAGACAAGTATGAGTGACATGAACTCCGTACTTCAGGAAAAATTCAACGGCATCAAGGTTATCAAAGCAACTGCCTTCGAAGATGTAGAGTTAAACAGGTTCCAGTCGTTCACCAAAGACTTTCGGAAACTTGGCATCAGAGTCGCGCAGCTCAGGAACCTGATCAGTCCCCTCAATGAGACACTGCTAATAGGGGCAATCGCTATGGTACTCTGGTTCGGTGGCCTCCAAGTATTTCAAGGCGCCATGACGGCCAATGAACTGCTGGTCTTTGCATTTACCCTCTACTCCACCATGGGCCCAATCAAATCGCTCGGCGAAGCTAATACTTCGGTGCAAATGGGTCTGATCTCCGTTGATCGGTTATTCGAACTACTCGACACTAAACCTGCCATTATCAACGGTACCCTTGCGATCAACAGTTTTTCGAAAGCCATCAGGTTTGAAGATGTTTGCTTCAAATACAACAAAGAGCAGCCCGATACACCCAACATTCTCGATCATGTATCATTCGAGATCAAAAAAGGTGAAATGGTCGCATTGATAGGCCAGTCAGGATCCGGTAAATCCACCGCTGTCGACCTTTTAATGCGATTCTACGATGTCGATTCAGGCCGAATCACCATCGACGGTATCGATATCCGTGAATTCGATTACAAACAACTCAGGAAAATGGTCGGGGTGGTAAGCCAAGAGGTCATCCTCTTCAATGATTCGATTGAACAGAATATTGCCTATGGAGTTCACAACGAGATCAACAATACCCGCATTGAAGAAGCGGCCAGACTTGCAAACGCTCACGGCTTCATCATGGAAAAACCACAACAATACAAAACAATGATTGGCGACCGGGGCATACAGCTTTCAGGCGGACAACGTCAGCGTATCGCAATTGCACGTGCAATGGTAAAAAATCCAGAAATCCTGATTTTCGACGAAGCGACCAGCGCACTCGATAACGAGTCAGAAAAAGTAGTACAACAAGCCATCAACCATGCTATGGAAAACAGGACGTCTCTTGTTGTCGCCCACAGACTTTCGACCATCAAAAATGCCACCAAAATCATCGTCATGGAAAGGGGAATAGTCGTTGAATCAGGAAGCCATGAAGAATTGCTTGAACGGAACGGGATTTACAAAATGCTGTATGACATCCAGTTCGCAGGCAAGCCAGCAGGTCAAGAAACCAGCTGACATCCGACCATATTCAAATTTTGCGCATCATGTGAACAAGAACAGTGCTATCCGGAACTAGCAAATATCACTCTCGGCAAAACTGAGATCAGGAAAATAACAAACCTTGGCGTTTGTATCGTAAGAGGGAAATAATAGTGATATCTTTTGTAAACATCTATAGTTAGAATATTTTTTCTTCTCCAGCGGATCAGATTTTTAAAAGAAAAGACCCCTCCTTTTCCATTTTCACCATGATCCATAATACACTTCATCTTGCTGTCAAGGCTATATGATGCGGGCAATGAAAACACAAAATTTGGCCAACGTTTCGACCAAATCTCAAATGCTTGATCTTCCCAGCTCGTTTTCTTGACTCCAGATACTGATAGCCCAATGACTGAATGCTCGGGCATCCACCTGACATTCATCGGCTTATCAGCAAGGTATTCAAATGTGATTCCAATCTGAAGAAAGTTTGTATCGTTATAACGACCATAATTGGCTTTTGTTAAAAGATCTTTACTGTATATCAAGGTACCAATGCAAGTCATATGCCATCCTATTTCTGAAAGTAGCCGGTTCCTGTCAATATATATCTTTGGCTCTATTCCTTTGACTCGACCTGATTGATTGATAACAACAAGATCATATACCTCACTGGATATGGTATCAAGAACTGCCTTGACGGTCTCTTCATCAACTTGATATGTATCGCCTATAAGCCAAACATATTCTGTGTCGGCATATCCCAGCGCAATCTCGAAATTTCTGTCTGGAGACTCCGTCTGTTTGTTGCAATAATACTTGATCACTGAATATTGATTCAAATATTTTTGCACAACATCTAATGTATTATCATTTGATGCATTATCCGATATTATCAATTGGACATTATACTTATGTAGTATTGGTAAATGAATCGAGAGAAAAGCATCGAGAAACTGTGCTCTTCCAAAAGTCGGTAATGCCAAGGATAACAAACCACTATATGATTTCATGATATGATACACAAAATTTATCGATCGCAGGTCATCAGCAACTTTCGACTACCGATTTAATGATAAATAGTAAATTTATTATGAATTATTTATCTAAAACAATAATAAACGTCATGCTTTGTATTACATGCAGTTAACTATAGCAAAGAGGATGCAATATTTATGCAAAGTCTTAAAGCGAATATTGTCACTTCTTAGAGTACATAACAAATAATATTTTAGACAATCTGGTTTTAACATATCCAAAGTAATTCACCTAATAATCACTCTTGACTTCCTAATCACGCATTGCAATGAACGATACCGTTGTCTTGGGTTTAGGTGAGCCAATCCGAACCGGGTACTATCACCATATCTACTAAATGCAGAAATACAAAATGCATCAAGGTACGTAGTTTGTCAACGTATTTACTGAAATATCCAAAAGGCAGTTATTGTTACATTTAACGTATTATTGCGTTATACTAATGACTCTCTTCATTGTCAAAATTTATCCGCTCTGCCTCGAAAACACGCGGCCTCGCCAGAACTTGCGTATATATAGCGCCTACATATTCACCAAGAATTCCGATAAAGAAAAGTAAAAGTCCAAACAGAAATAAATTACTTATCAAAAGAGGCGCAATTCCAGCCTGAAAAGTATTCCAGAAAAGAAGTTTGCTAACAAGAAAACTGAAACCAGCAAAAAAACTTAACATTGCAATCAAAAAACCTAAAAATGTGGCAAGCCGTAAAGGAACTTTAGAATTATTGATAATTCCTAAAATGCCCATATCATAAAGCGTAAAAAAATTATTTTTTGTTATCCCGCGCGTTCTTCTGGGTTGTGTATAGGCCACAGTCGCAACCTTGAAGCCCAGCTCTGCAATGATACCTCGAAAAAATGGATATGGATCAGGAATATTTCTAAGTATTTCTATTATTTTTCTATCATAAAGACCAAATCCAGTAAAGTTTTCAAATATATTTATATCAGACAGGTGCTTTAACGTTTTATAATATAGAGTCCGAATACCAAACA
>CAJEXQ010000010.1:2421-87178 GCA_903994635.1 uncultured Chlorobiaceae bacterium | reverse complement strand
CCATAATAAACAATTTGCATCATCATAGCCAACAATTCAGGAATAGTGCGCCAAAAACGGGCACCTTGCGCCGCAAGTTGCATAGCGTGTTCGTACGCAGCCTTGCCTTCAGTGTAGTCACGAGTGGCAATACCATCGGCAAGAAAAACCGGTTTGCCACTGTTGAGCGCCGCTTCGGCCAGGGTCATATTGACAAGGTTACCTGAGCCAAACGGCACCTGGCTGAGAATAACAGCATCGGCATCACCCACCATCTTCAGCGCCTGTTCAATAGCATCAGCGCCAACCGGTGAAAAAGGCTGCGCCAGCACCGCCGAAATATTGAGCGCCCTTGCTGCTTCAGCATCGGAGTCGAGACGGTTGAGGACGCCGGAGGTCACTTCGTACCCCTCAATCAGCAATCTGCGATAAAGTTCAATGCCGCTTCCGCCTCCGGCAATAACATGCACACTCTTGTTCAGCTTCTGGCGACGCCGCAGGCTGTCAATCGCCCCTGTCACCTGCAAATAGCCGGTGTAGGGATCCTGCTGCACATGGAGGTCGCAGTTGTAGACGCGGCTCAGCACCTCTGGCTCCAGCACTTCAACCGGCGTTCCGGCCTTTACCAAGGTGCCAGCCTCCATGAGAAGAAAACGGTCGGAGATACCTGCCGAGAGGGTGAGGTCGTGGCTCACCAGCAGGATAGTCATCTGTTTTTCACGGTTGAGGTTCATCAGAATCTGAAGCACCTCCTGACGGTGGTTGATATCGAGATGGGAGATGGATTCGTCGAGCATGATGATTTTCGGATCCTGCGCGAGCACCATCGCCAGGGCAACCCGCTGCTGCTCCCCACCACTCAACTCCGTAAAAAATCGCTCACGCAAATCAAGCACATCGGTGTAGATCATGGAGCGTTCGACAAGATCGTGATCAACCGAAGAGGGAGTTCCCCAACGCCCCATGGAGCTGATTCGGCCGTTCATCACAATCTGATCGACGGTAAAAGCCATCGGCGACTCAATTTTCTGCGGCACCACGCCCAGCAGGGATGCGCGCGTAGCCGGTTTGATATGCTGCACATCCTGACCAAAGAGTTCAACCTTGCCTGAGAGTGGCTTCAGAAGAGCAGCGGCTGTTTTCAGCAGGGTGCTTTTTCCGCAGCCATTCGGACCAATAAGAGAGACGAACTCCCCCTCCCTGACGGTAAAGCTGACGTTGTCGAGCACTTTTCGCTGCTTGTACCCGGCAGAGACGTTCCTGAAGGTCATTGCATCGTGCGGCATCATGCTATCCATGCCTGTTTCATTCTACGCTGGAGAATAATGAGAAAAAATGGCCCGCCAGCAAGGGCGGTCACCACACCGACCGGTATCTCAACCGGAGCAAGCAGGGTTCGGGCCACCGCATCACAGACAACAAGAAAAACGCCTCCACCAAGCGCGGCAAGCGGGACAAGCTTTCGGTGGTCAGGCCCGAAGATGGCACGCATAACATGAGGCACAATCAGCCCGACAAAGCCGATCATCCCTGAAAGAGAGACCGCAATGGCGGCAAGCAGGGTCGCCAAAAGCAGACCGATAACAATCACCAGATCGGCATGAAGCCCCTGATAATGGGCCATCTCGCGCCCAAGCGCAAGCGCATTGAGGCGTGGAGAGAGGAGCCATATTCCAGCAAGCGCCCCGAAGAGCAGGGCAGCAGAGAGGAGCTGCTGGCCTGCCGAGACTGGCTGAAGACTGCCAAGCATCCACCAGATCACATTGTGCATCCCCTCAACACTGGCAGTGGAGACCAGAAACATGATAATGCTTGAGCAGATTGAGCTGACAATAACACCGCTAAGTATAAGACTATAAACAGATGGCTGACCACTTGTACCCTGGCTGGCGATACCATACACCACCATCAGCGTCACCACCGCCGAAAGAAAGGCGACAACCGGCAGGCTATACGAGGCAAGCACTCCCGTCCCTGCAAGTATCGTCAGGGTAGCGCCAAGACCAGCCCCGCCACTCACTCCCAGCACATAAGGTTCAGCCAGGGGATTACGCAGCAGCGCCTGGAAAACCACTCCGGATGCCGAGAGCGCCGCACCGGTCATCATCCCCATCAGGAGGCGGCTGAATCGAAGCGAGAGAATAGCACTGCCCGAAGGCGAATCCATATCAGGAATACCAATTCCCGAAGGGCCAAGAAGCATCGAGAGAGCAAGCAGCACCATGAGCGCCACAAAAAAGAGCAGCATCCTCCACACTGCCTTGCTGCGGCTTTGCGTGGTAAAACTGTTATCGGCACAAACCGCTAAATGCTTGACAGGCTTCATACTCATCAATCCTCAACACCCTTCTGCGCAGGAATCCCCTGCTCATAGGCATGCTTGATCATCGTCATCTCCGTCACCGTATCAGCAACCGCTACAAGCGCTTCAGGAGCGTTCCTGCCTGTCATCACCACAATCTTGCCATCCTCGGCAGAGCGAAGCGCCTCAAGCAACGGCTCGATTGGGATAAGATTATAGCCAACAGCAAAACAGAGTTCATCAAGCAACACAACATCATAATCAGGAGAGGCAAGGGCAGCAATCGCCGCATCAAGCCCTGCCCGGGCGGCAGCTCGATGCTCCTCCATCTTCGGGCTCTCTGGATCGCGAGGCAGAAATCCCTTGCCGAACTGCTCCCACTCAACTCCATCAAGTTGACTAAAAAAGCGCTGTTCGCCAACAGCATCATCAGATTTTACAAACTGGATCACTCTGGCTTTCATGCCGTGGCCCAGTGCTCTTGCCAGCATGCCGAAGGCCGCTGTGCTTTTGCCTTTACCGTTTCCGGTGAAGAGGAGGATACGTCGTGGGGTCATGGGGATTATGTACGGGTTTATATGTGTGTGAACAGAATTAATGAGTCGAATTTTATTCAAATCTATAGTAAGACATAGAGGTCATAGGTAGATACGGTCACTTCGATACGGCCTTCGGCCTACTCAGCGTCCGCTTCATGCTTCCTTCTTCCATATTTTTTTTGCAAGCTCTGGCGAATCAGAATATTTGCCTTCAATCAATGCCCATTTCTTTTTCCTGCTCCAATGCTGCACCTGCTTTTCTCTGTAAATAGCTTCATCTATTCGCGAATACTCTTCAAAATGGATCAATTCAACAGGCAGTCTCTTTTTCGTATAATTTGCACACTCTCCATGCTGACGTTGATGGAAACGAATTTCCAAATTGACCGTACCGCCAGTATAACAGCTTCCATCTGAACATATCAAGATATACATAAAACCCATTATTGCCTTAAATCAGTGGTTGTTATCAGCTATATTCTTGATCGGTTGGTAAGGAACCGCCGCGCCTCGATACGCGCTTTTCGCTACTCGGCTACCGATCTAAACCTACCCATGAGGATAGTGAGCGACGAACACTCCCCCCGTTCTGATACCAAGCAATGGGGAATTATGGAACTCCCCGCCATAACTTCTGCCACCGCCAAAGGTGACACCAAGCGCACCGGCATAAGCGCATTCTGGATATCCGGCGTTGGGACTTGCGTGAAGTCTGGCACCCTGACGGACGCACGACATACGCAAAGCTCTACATACCGGGAAAAGCGAATGATTATCCAGCACTTGAAAAATTGATCGGTGGCAAGCTGAACATCAAACATCTCCGCAGTCGTTGGAATGATATTTTGCGGCTGACGACATCAATCAAACAAGGCACGGTGACCGCCTCTCTGATGCTTCGAAAGCTTGGAAGTTATCCTCGCCAGAATGGTCTGGCATTGGCGTTACGAGAGTTTGGCCGCATTGAATGCACCTTGTTTATCCTGGACTGGGTACAAAATGTCGAACTCCAACGCAGGGTGAATGCAGGGCTGAATAAAGGTGAATCTCGTAACTCTCTGGCTCGTGCGGTCTTCTTTAACCGGCTTGGTGAGATCCGTGACCGCAGTTTCGAGCAACAACAATATCGGGCAAGTGGGTTGAATTTGGTGATTGCGGCAATTGCGCTCTGGAACACGGTGTATCTGGATCGTGTCATCAAAGCATGGAAGGAACAAGGCCGACCAGTGGATCAGCTCCTCTTGCAAAATCTCTCACCTTTAGGATGGGAGCACATCAACCTGACTGGTGATTATGTATGGCGCAACCGCTTTAAGGGAAAAGTAGGGCATTTCAGAACTATCAGGCCGTTACCGTTTCCTTAACGGGCTTTAAAATCCGTTTCCTGAAGCGACCCCTCTTTTGTCCGCGAAAAGTTCAGGACAATGGCTGAAGAGTATGCCGAAGATATGGGATATAAGGAGATTACCCTGGCTGTGCTTGAAGAAGCGAGGGGCAGCATTGGCGCTAC
Source organism: uncultured Chlorobiaceae bacterium (assembly GCA_903994635.1). Classification (GTDB taxonomy): domain Bacteria; phylum Bacteroidota; class Chlorobiia; order Chlorobiales; family Chlorobiaceae; genus Chlorobium. The sequence goes on along the minus strand of CAJEXQ010000010.1, from coordinate 82,848 downwards.
CTAATGGTCATTCGTCAGCTTCAAAACAAAAATCCATTGAGGAATGCAAAAAAAGCACCCTATACGGCAATGTATAAGATGCTTTTGTAAAAAAGAGATAACCTACTTTTTTGGTGCAAGAGAGGAAGAGATGTTCTGTAAAGCCTGATTAGCACTGCCAAGGACATTGCCGATAAGTTCTGTGCAGGTCTTAACTAAAGGCTCAATCATTGGGATTGTTTTGTTCAGCATCTCAGCCTGCTGCTGTCCAAGCTTAGTTAATGTATCCACAATATTGGTGATGGATACAGAAAAATCATTGTTTGTTTCGTTTGCCATGGTATATATTATTTGGTGTTGTAGGCGTAATTTAGGTTAAAACACTCTAACTACTACGAGGGTTACTCCCTTCAATTTAAAATATTTTTAATTCTGAGCAAACCTATAGATATAATCTAACTTGCGCAGTACAAAAATTTCCGTCACGATCAAACCGCTTTTACCGCCTCGCACAACAAATGGCCGTACTTCCTGACTGTGCGAACCTTGCTGAAGCCGATTGATTCAAGAATTTCCTTGTAGGCGCTCTGCTCCTTGAAGCCGAGTACCGAAAACGGCATACCTGCACCAAGGACATAGTGGCTCAGATAGTCAAAGTTTGGGTTTTCCTGATCATCGATAATCATGTCGAGGATGAGCACTTTCCCGCCTGGTGGAAGAGCGTCATAGGCTTTTTGGCAGAGCATTTTGGTTAATTGCTCATTTGCTGAATAAAGGATTCTGCAGAACATGACGGCATCCGCTTTAGGGTATACGTCCTTGTATATATCTACGGCTGCGCCTCTCAAACGATCTCCAACTCCTTTTTCGATAGCATTTTCATTTACGAGTTCAACCGCACCAGGAAGATTCAGAATGGTGGAATCAAGCTGAGGAAACTTTTTTAAAAGGGCGGCAGAAATATCACCGATTCCACCACCGACATCTACGAGGGTTTTTGCAGCCGACAAGTCTGCCTCTTCAAGCAGAAGCATGATGGCAAAATGGGCGTTACTACGGTGAATTTCTTCAAAATACCAGTTATCTTCTCGCGTAACAGGAGGATAGGCGACCTCGGCCTTGAAATTCAGGTTACCTTTTACGGCATCTGCTATTTTCATGTAAAAATTATCCGAAAGGTTCGCCATGGCCTTCGCCACTGGAGTCATATATAGGTTAGGAAGCTCATTGTTTGGCAGAAACATATTAATCGTAAACGGGGTGAGGCTCCACTTTCCATGCTCTTCGGCAGTAATCCCCATTTGCCGCAGGGTCTCGAGCAACATGACGAGTCTTTGCGGAATCGCGCCAACATTGGCTGCCAATGTTTCGATCTCTTTTGCTTCGTTAGCAAGGTGAGTAAAAAGGTCAAGTTCAAGAGCTGCTTTCAAGCAGCCACTTTCCACAAGACCTTTAAAAATAAGTTCAGTGGCTCTGTGATTTTGCTTCAGTAACTCGTTGACGCTCATAATAGAAGTATTGCTAAATAGTTAAAGAGATTTTAAACTGATAGTTAGTTGCACGAATTTGGACGAGTCTACTCTATAGCTATTTGAAAATAAACTAACCATCCCAAGCAGACCCTTCCCAATATACTTATCAAATTTCCCTATGATTCACCACAGCTCGGTCTGTGTGCTAAGTTTCTGTATAGTATTTTGCAGTCAAACCACCTTGAGCACTCTGATCGATTCACTTTGTCAAGAGTGCTATAGGTATACAACAACTGAACAACTGACGCAACCTTTTCTGCAAAATAATTTAGAAAAAATCCCACTACCGTCCAATTATAAATAAAATAAATTCAATTGTGAAGTGGCCCCCAACCGGTAGACAAAAAATGGCGGAATTTAAGTTGTTAGACTGCATGTGGTGGTCATATTTCAAACTCTCAAAGGAGAGTCGCCCAGAAAGAAAAAATAATCTTATATTATTTTTGCCGTTCGATCGCTGTGCCGTTATGCACTTTGCCTCGAAACGGTTGTACAATTTCACCGAAATAGTCATCCAGTCGATATGCGCTTCAAGTTTGACGAGAGGATCTTTGAGTTTTGTGAGCTTTTCGGGCAGAAAATGCTCGTCAAGCATGCCTAATGGATTGATGTTTTTCATGATAATGGGCGAAATGAGATTATTTCGTTGAAAATACGGAATATCGTGCTCATTTCATGACTATAAGTCATTGTTTTTTATAAAGATATATCATTCACGAATAAATAGAGATGGTCTATATTTATTACCAGACATTACTGATTATTTTACGTGATTTACATGGGTGCAAAAAACGCCAAAGCACTGCGATTTATAGAGATTCAATAGCTTACAGGTTTCCTTGGCTAAGGAACTTCGAATAATGCGTCTGCGGATGAATAGGTTAGCGACTGCACCCGATTGTAAATGCAATATTTGGTTAATACCGTTAGTTTCATTAAAATATCGGACTTAAAAACAGCTATCGATAACCCGTAATTCCCAAATGAAATGCCTCGCTACACTCCGGAACAGCTTGCACTAAGAAACGCCTCGATATGGACGACTGTACAGCTTATGTTGGCCCCGATTCAGTTTCTTGCCTTTCTTGTCGGTGTTGCGGTAACCTATTTCTACTATAGAGATAGTGGAACATTTCCCTTTTATTGGGTGAACGCTGCTTTTCTTTTTAAAACATTTATGTTTGCTCTTATGTTTTATACCGGAGCCTATTTTGAGAAGGAGCTTTTTGATAAATGGATTTTCTCAAAAGAATTTATGCTGGAAGATATCGGGAGTGTTATTGCCGGGATATTCTTTCTGCCCTATTATTTCTTTGCCTTTACCGGTGCATCGAGAGAGTTCCTTGTATGGGCAGCTTTTATAGCATATTTCGTCTACTGCGCTAACTCTGTGCAGTATCTTGTGAGAATAAGTCTTGAAAAAAGGGGCGAGAGGCGGTCGATGCAGGGTCATGCTTGAATCGCTATAAGACATATTCTTACTAAGCTCGGCTTCGTGAAGGAGTTCTTAAACATGAACTCATACCCCATGCCCTGCTATGGGGTAGTTAATTAAAACTCTAAATAACTTTTTTCATGCTGACAGGGGATTTTAACGCTTTATGGAACAAGACGTTTTTATACATCGGTATCGGTTGGTTAATCTTGATAGGTATGGTTTGGGATTCATGTTATATTGTTACCGTTGCGGACCACTTATTGTTTGCAGGTGTCTTGGTGTTGGGATATTTGGGGAGTTATTTTTTTGGTATTTTCATTAACTCTCGTCATAAAAAGAAGTTGCTTCTCAGTAAAGCTGCAAATGGCTAATAAAATTGGGCTTTTATATTGTATTTATAAAGCATCATCGCAGCAGAGCAATGGGGTATTATTTAATCTCTCAGGGTGCAATTCCCCACAGCTTGCGGTGAAAGCTTGCTGAATTCCTCTATAAACCGATACCCCGCTGCTTGCGGCGGGGAGTCTTCATTGTAATCACGGATACATACAGAACAGAGTTGCGGTGATTTTTCTGTTAAGGATAGAAATCAGGTGCTCCATTTGAAGGGAAAGTGCTATTCAGAATCTTTTTAACAAGTAATAATATTTCTATGCTATGAGTACAAAGAGAGTAATTACAGCGGCGGACATTCATTTAAAGGCACGCCTACTTTCTGAGGGGGCGAAGGTGACTGTAAATAAATCGCCGACAATGGGATACAACCCGTTTCGCGCTATGGTATTCAATGGAAGCGATCTTGCGACTCTTGTGCGTCAAGAGCCGTATAGCCGTCTTGAAGTGCAGGTTAATGGTGATGATGTGGAGTTTTATGACTGCGGAAAACATCTTGCAAGTGGAAGAATGCAGGAGTGGTTTTCTTGGCGTGACGGAGTGTTAAGCAACGGTCGTCCAGTTAATGCTGCGGTAATAGGGATGAACCAAGATATTATCAATATTCATTACAGTTACAGTTGTGACAATAACAATACCGGAAAATCATGCAAATTCTGTTTTTTCTTTGCTAATCAGCATGTTTCGGTAGGAGAGGACCTTGCAAGAATGCCGTTTTCCAAGATAGAGGCATTGGCAAAAGAGCAGGCAGAAGCTGTAAAAATAGCAACCGATCACGGATGGCGTGGAACCTTGGTCATTATCGGAGGGCTTGTTGCACCCGAAAGACGGGCACAAGTTTCCGACCTTGTCGAAATTGTTATGGCCCCATTGCGTGAGCAGTTGAGTCCTGAGGTATTTAATGAATTGCATATTACGGCGAATTTGTATCCTCCTGATGATTTCAAGGAGATGGAGCGCTGGAAAGCTTCTGGCATTAATTCAACTGAATTTGATCTTGAAGTGACCCATACGGACTATTTCAAGGCGATCTGTCCCGGAAAAAATGCAACATACCCCCTTGAATACTGGCTTGCGGCTCAGGATGCTTCAGTTGAAATATTTGGTCCCGGCCGGGGTACCACGAGCTTTATTCTTATGGGGCTTGAGCCTATGAATTATCTGTTGGAAGGTGTTGAAGAGCGTTTGTCGAAAGGTGTTTACCCTAATATGCTCGTCTATCAACCTGTTCCGGGTGCAGACATGTTCAGAATGCCACCCCCAAATGCAGATTGGCTGGTCGAGGCATCAGAAAAAATCTCGGATCTGTATTTTAAATATGAGGATCGTCTCGATATGCCCCTTGCTATGGATCACAGGCATGGTTATACGCGAATGGGACGTTCTCAGTACATTATGTTGACTGCCGATGTGATCGCACGCAGATTGTATGATCAGGGTTATGAACTACCTGCAGCATATCCTGTTTAACGGTTTAGAACCGCATAGTTGCAATAGCCGTTTACCATGCTTTATCGATGGTAAACGGCTATTTTTTTGTTTTGTCTCAGACGGAAATGGAGAAATTCCCCTCAAAGCGAGTGACGCCAGCACTAACCGTTCGTATGGCATTGGGAGCCCTCATCATCAAAGAAAAGCTTGGGCTGACAGATATTGAAACCGTCGAGATGATTAAAGCGCGTTCCCATGCACGCGGGCTCAGCGAACGCGAATACATGGCGGGCAACCTGCTGCATGTTGAGGTAAGCGCTGAGCATGTGGCGGAAGCCTTTGTGCACCAGGCGCTTGAAACCAAAACCACCAAGTCGATCGTCACGGTGGACGGCGGCAATATTGCCGCAAAGCTACGCTGAACAGCCCGGAATTTTCAAGAAAATTTCTGAACTCGATGCCCTGATCATGTCATACCATGCTATCCAGGAGGGTGCAACAGGGAATTGACATGGGCTTTTTTATTATGAATCGCTTAACTCAGGTAGAAGTCAGAGCCAGTCAGCGAGCAACTTCGCTTCCCAGCTCCATCGTTCAAAGTGATTCAGTTCTGTTACCGTTGCATGATCAAGCTCTTCTCTGGAGAACTCGAAACCTTCCTGCTGAATGATTGCCCAGCGGTTATCTTTTGTAGTAGCATTGTGTAACTTGTCGGATAATTCCTTGTCCTGCTTCATTTTTGCAAGAAACAACTTTGCAGAATCCTGTGACATATGACTAGTTCTCCTTTTTTGATTGATAATCAATTGTAAAATCAAGAATTTAACCAATAAGTCCGGATCAAAAAATGAAAAATATCCGGCGCATCCGTCTCCATGGTATGATTGTTTGGATCATGATTCAAATGGTTGTTATTTTAGTCATTGTTGGGGCTCTGGACTTGCAACAAAAAACGGACACCCTAAGAAGCTTTGGGGCGAAAAGGTCAGGTAAGCCCGGTGCCGGAAAACGGTACGCCGGGTTTGGCGTGGCGGCAATTGGAAACATAAACAATGGGAGTCGGACTGAGAGCCAGAACGAAAGTGCTGGAATTACCACCGAACCCTAAAGTAAACGCGCCAGTTCTCGACTCTACCTGCGAGGGGCTGGAGGTGAAATTTCTCCGGTCTACTCACCTCAAACATAAAGTCAGCAACGCATTGTCGGAAGGAATAAACAGCAAAATCCAGTTGTTAAATGCGACTGCCCGAGGATACTCCTTGCCTTAATTGTTTCTTGATGCTGGATTATTTCGGGGGAGCCTTTTTTCCGATAAACATGTTTAGCATCACAACTATAATAATACCGGACAGGTAAAAAACTACGGGTGCGAATAGTGTCGTATAGTCTATAGAATTCTGCACGTTTGTTATTTAATGGATCTTGTTATTCTGATGTTATGGTTACCTTCAAAGGTATTGAGTTGTTCCTTAAGATTCTTTTTAAATGCAAGACTTGTGATAAGGTTGAGCAATTTGTAGGGGTTATGCTTGACTCTATTGGCGATATTTATCCATGAGTATGTTTTGTAATAGCTGGTCATGAACTTATGCTGAAAGGCTATCGGGTCGTAGTGTTCTGAGTGAATTACTAGATTTATGGCATTGTATTTTTCCCAATCATAATCGGTGATAAGCCCCTTCTCCTTGTATTCCCAGTACATTTTCGTACCCGGATAGGGAGTGATGATTTGAAAAATCGGCATAAAGATGTTATTCTTGCCCACAAAACGAACCAGGTCGTCCATATCCTCAAAGGAGTCAAGATCCGGGTTGAAAAGGAAATTTCCCTGGACATTCAGTCCGGCTTGTCTGCACTCTTCAATGACCTGGGAAAATTTTTCGGCTGAGTTTATATGGCCTTTATTATACGCTTCAAGGGTGCTCTGCTTAATAGACTCAAATCCAACCAGTACCATATTGCAGCCTGACTCAACCAGTTTTTTTATCGTCTCTTTGTCTTCAAGGAAGTTCATGCTGAAAAAGACGCTGTAGTTGATATCGCATCCTTTTAAAAGATCTAGTGTTTCCCATAGCCTTTTTTTGTTAACACCGAGGTTCTCGTCGCAAAGCATGAACCAAGGTTTTGATGATTTCCATTTTCCTTTGAAAAATACTTTTTTAGCAGTTTCAATCTGGCGTTTCAGGTCTTCCGGTTTCTGTGATCGATATAACTTCCCGGTGAAATTAGGTGTAACACAAAATGAGCACTCGTAGGGGCAACCGCGTGTTACATAGATCGGTATGGATTTTGACCCGTCAACTTTTTCCCTTCTGGAAGCCTGGGCAATTCTTTCGTAATCTAACGGAACGATTTTTGTTACAGGTGGGAAATCTTTTGAGTAGTATGTTGGTTTTAAACAACCAAGACTTACATCTTCAAGAACGGTAGCCCATAAATTTTCTGCTTCTCCGCACACGATGCAGTCGGCATGAACCATGGCTTCTTCAGCATTAAAGGATACATGAAGGCCGCCCAAGATGACTTTTTTGCCTTTTTCACGGAACTTGTCAGCTATCTCATAGGCTCTTGTTGCGTCGATAGTTCGAGAGGTAATGCCTACTAAATCGTAGTCACCGTCATAGTTGATGGGGTCTTCAAAATGTTCATCGGCGATTTCAATATGGTGCTCTTTGGGAGTAAGGCTGACGAGAACACCTATGGCCATATGGAATAAGGGCTTCTGGTTTGTCTTTGAGTCTTTTTTCCCTTTTGGAGCAATAAACAGCAGTTTGAGTGACTTTTTTTGAGTGACAGGATTCGTCATATTACTTACCTAGGGATGAATTGATTTATCGAGAAGGCCTGTTTTTTTCGATATGTTAAAGTGCATCTAAAGTAAATCCGCTGTGCTTCGTGTTCGTTCTGCGCACAATAGAAAGCAAAGATATTAAAAATATGGTTGATTAAAAATCGAAAACTGCACAACCATTCTCACCACCACCCCAAGAGCCAAAAACAACGCCGCCGTCATCCGCATCAGCCTCACACTCTGGCGGATAGTGAGCGACGAACACTCCCCCGCTCTGATACCAAGCAAAGGGAAATTATGGAATTCTCCGCCGTAACTTCTGCCACCTCCAAAGGTGACACCAAGCGCACCGGCATAAGCGCATTCTGGATATCCGGCGTTGGGACTTGCATGAAGTCTGGCACCCTGACGAATTGCTTGAAAGATATCATAAACCCGTAGTTTACTGATAGCCGCCGCGAGGGCGATGACAAGAACCGTCACTCTTGCTGGCAGATAGTTGGCAACATCATCCAGCCTGGCCGCAGCCCAGCCAAATTCAAAATAGCGATCATTTTTATAACCAAAGGTGGAGTCGAGGGTATTGATCGCCTTGTAGGCAATGGCGCCGACCGGGCCGAAGAGCAGTGCATAGAAAAGAGGGGCAGTGACACCATCAACGCTGTTCTCTGCAACACTCTCTGTGGCGGCAAGTGCAATGCCACTGGCCGTCAAGCCCGCAGTATCGCGACCAACAATAAAGGAGACCTTCTGGCGCGCCAGCTCAATATCGTCAGCATCAAGTGCTTTCCACACCGCTTCGGCATGACCTGCAAGATCCTTGACGGCAAAGCAACTGTACATGATATAGATGGCTACTGCCATACCTGCCAAAGGATGCACCATCGTCGCCAATGCCACGAGCAACCCGGCAATCCCGGCAGAGCCCCCGACAATAATCAGAACGGCCAGAATACCTGCCAGGCGAAGAGGCAGAGCAGTACGTCTCAGCAACGTCTCGGTCTGCAACGCAAACCAGCCAATGCCTCTGACCGGATGAGGCATCCAGCGGGGATCGCCGAAGATGAGGTCAAGCACAAATGCCGCGACGAGAAGAAACTCAGAAGTAACCATGAATCAGAGGGAAATATTATATTCCTCCGAAAATAGAAAACCTTATGATTACAACCATCTCTGAACAGCGGAAATCTCGAACCTCGATGTGCTTGATGCCTGAACCGCTCAATCCCAAGAGAATCGGGAAATCACAATTCCAGTCAAATAGAATAGATTATTCCCGTCATGATTCATTATATTGCCCTTTAGTTGTCTGATCTGATTTTTCAGACCCTAAAGAAACCGTTATAGGTGGTAAAGTAAACTGGCGTTTTGTGTTTTTTTTGAGCAAACTCTTCGGATATGCAATGGCTGAACCTCTATAGTAAGAAAGGAGGATCAGCTTTTTTTTTGCCATTTTCCGTAAAACATTATTGTACATCTAACATCATAAAATAGAGTGACCATAAATAGAATTATTGATATTACCGAGCTTGCCCTCCGGGACGCTCACCAGAGCCTGATTGCTACCAGGCTTGGAATTGAAGATATGACCGGAGCTTGCGCAGAGCTCGACGAGGCTGGCTACTGGTCAATTGAGTGCTGGGGTGGCGCTACGTACGATGCATGCATCCGCTTTCTGAATGAGGACCCATGGGAACGGTTGCGCACCTTCAAGAAGCTTATGCCCAAAACCCCGCTGCAGATGCTGTTGCGAGGCCAGAATCTTCTGGGGTATCGCCACTACCAGGATGAGGTGGTGGAGCGCTTCTGCAGCAAGTCGGCAGAAAACGGCATTGACATTTTCCGTATTTTTGACGCACTCAATGACCTGCGAAATATAGAGACCTCGGTTCGCGCAGTCAAAAAGGCGGGCGGGCACGCTCAGGGCACGATCTGCTACACGGTCAGCCCCATCCACACCACGGCTCTCTTTGTTGACCAGGCCAAGAGATTACAGGATATGGGCGTAGACTCACTCTGCATCAAGGATATGGCAGCTCTCATCAAGCCCCAGGCGGCTTATGATATCGTAAAAGGGATAAAAGAGGCCTGCGGCAATGATCTGCGGGTTCATATCCATGCCCATGCCACCACCGGTGTGACGCTGGTAAGCCTGATGAAGGCTGTTGAAGCTGGTGTGGATTGCGTTGATACCGCAATCAGCTCCATGAGTCTTGGACCGGGACACAACCCCACCGAGAGCTTCATCGAAATGCTCGAAGGCACAGGGTACACCACCCGTGTCGACCTTGAAAAGGTGTGTAAGGTAAAGACTCATTTCCTGACAATGCTTGGCCGATACAGCGAGTTCCTCTCGCAGGTTACCGGTGTAGAAACGGAGATCTTCAAGAGCCAGATCCCCGGCGGCATGCTCTCAAACATGGAGAGCCAGCTCAAGCAACAGGGTGCTGGCGATCGGATGAAAGAGGTGCTCGAAGAGATCCCCCGTGTTCGCAAGGATACCGGCTATGTCCCCCTTGTCACCCCAAGCAGCCAGATTGTAGGCACCCAGGCAGTTTTGAATGTACTCATGGGAAGATACAAGGTGCTGACCGGAGAATTTGCCGACCTCATGCTTGGATACTACGGCGCCGTATCAGGCGAGAAAAATCCCGATGTGGTGAAAATGGCTCAAGAACATGCCCACAAGAAGCCTATTCATTGCCGTCCGGCAAATCTGCTGAAACCCGAGTGGGACAAGCTCCGCCGGGAGGCTCTTGGCCTGACCGGATGCAACGGTACGGATGAAGATGTACTTACGTATGCCATGTTCCCGCAGGTAGCGCCCAAGTTTTTTGCCGAACGCCACGAAGGACCCCGCAACCTTGGACGGGATCCTGAGACCGGAGAGTCGGAAACACAACCGGCAGAAGGCCATCAGGGTGCAATCACCGGCCCCATCACCTACTCCGTGACCCTGAGTGGTCGGCAACATAAGGTGACGGTAACGCCATACCAGTAATTATACATATTGATAATCAGCGCATAGTCAGGACACCATGAATATTGATGAGATACTACAGGATCTGAACCAACGAAAAGAGACGCTACAATTGGGTGGCGGGCGGGAGAAAATCGACCGCCAACACGAGGCAGGCAGTCTCAGCGCACGTGAACGCGTTAGCGCCCTCCTCGATCAGGACAGTTTTCAGGAAACGGGACTTTTTGCCAAACACCGCTGCACCAACTTCGGCATGACGGACAAGGAGATGCCTGCCGATGGCGTTGTCACCGGGCCTGGAAGCATCAATGGCAGGCTGGTGCATGTCGCCAGTCAGGATTTCACCGTGGTTGGTGGATCGGCCGGTGAAGCCCACTGCACCAAAATCGTGCAGATGATGCAATCTTCGCTTAAAACCGGCACGCCCTTTGTCATGATCAACGATTCCGGCGGAGCGCGTATTCAGGAGGGTATCGACAGCCTCTCCGGCTACGGCAAGGTCTTCTACAACAACGTCATGCTCTCCGGAGTTGTACCGCAGCTCTCCATTATCTGCGGCCCTTGCGCCGGTGGTGCTGCCTACAGTCCGGCTTTGACCGACTTCATCATCCAGACCAGGTCGGCACGAATGTTTATTACCGGCCCCTCAGTCATCAAGGCCGTCACTGGCGAAGTGGTGAGCGCCGAAGATCTTGGTGGACCGATAGCCCAGATGAATAACTCCGGGGTCGTTCACTTCATCGCCGAGGATGATCTGGACGCTATCGCCATCTGCAAACGCCTGCTCTCATTCCTCCCTTCCAACAATCTGGAGGACTCACCCCGGGGAGAGGCCGAAGAGGTTATCGTTCCGAACAAACGTCTGAACTCCATCATCCCCCTGGATCCGAAACAACGATACGATATTCGGGAAGTGATCGGCAATATCATTGACAACGCCGATTTCATGGAGGTGCAATCTTCCTTTGCCCCTAATATTGTCATAGGGTTTGCACGGCTTCAGGGACGCGCAGTCGGGATAGTCGCCAACCAGCCTAATGTTCTGGCTGGCGTGCTCGATATCAACGCATCGGACAAGGCTGCCCGCTTCATCCGATTCTGCAATGCCTTTAACATACCGCTCATCACCTTTGTCGATGTCCCAGGCTTTCTGCCCGGTGTCGAGCAAGAGTATGGCGGAATCATCCGGCATGGCGCCAAGATGCTCTTCGCCTACGCCGCCGCTACGGTACCAAAAATCACGGTAGTTCTCCGCAAAGCTTATGGCGGCGCCTATCTGGCCATGTGCAGCAAGGATCTTGATGCCGACAGAGTCGTCTCCTGGCCTTCCGCTGAAATCGCCGTCATGGGAGCAGATGGAGCCGTGGACATTATTTTCAGGAACGAGCTTAAAAGCGCAGAAGATCCAGTAGAACGGCGCCAGGAACTGGTCAAGGAGTATCGCGAAACCTTTGCCACCCCTTATGCCGCCGCAGCACATTTTCAGATTGATGACATCATCGAACCGGCTGAAACACGCCGCTATCTGGCCATGTCACTCGATTTTCTCCATTCAAAACGGGAATTCAGGCCCCAGAAAAAACATGGTCTGATTCCACTTTAACCGTATACCAATGGAAGCAACCATGCCTGAGCCCATACAGAGTGAGCCAGAAATCACCGAGGAGCTGCTGGTCATCATGTCGTCAGCCATCGCCGCGTATCTCGGAAAAAACGTCCGAATACGCAGGGCCCGATTCATCAGCAACCAGGGGCCAAGCTCCTGGTCTCAACAGGGACGCGTCTCAATCCAGTCATCCCACACCTTTAGCACCACTAAATAAGGAATACTACCGTGCAGTTGATTTTGACCATAGATGGAAAAAAATATATCGTTGATGTCGATGTCCTTGAAGGAGAGGAGATCCGTACCCCGGACTCTTTCCAGGAACAGACCTCAACCATTCAGTCGAGGCAGGTCATCGTACAATCGCCTCAACCGCTGGCGATGCAGCCCGTTGCGGACGGTTTGCCTGACGAAAAGGTCTGCCGGAGTCCCATCTCCGGGATTGTGCAGCGAGTTAATGTTCAGGTAGGTCAAAAGCTCCAGATAGACGACCTGCTGGTCGTGCTGGAGGCCATGAAAATGGAGACAAATATTACAGCCCATACGGCAGGTACCGTGAAAAAGATCATGGCATCACCGGGAGAGGCCGTAAAAAGCGGCCAGGCTCTTATCGAATTCGAGTAAGGTAACACTGTGAAATGGGTTGACGTAACTGATTCAAATCCTGGTACTGCTGGTACTGTTCAATGATAAGGATCCCGCCTGAAATTTCTCGACAACGGCGGCGTTCTCAATGCCCCGCCTAACGAGATCGTCGCCGACCGCAGCGCATTCAAAAGCCGGTCATTCTCAACCGGTCGTCTGATGGCAAAGCGGAAATAGTTCTCTTCAAGACCTGGGAAGTTCCGGCAATCACGGACGTAAAGTTGACGTTCGGCAAGCCATGAGAGCAATGCATCAAGTGAGCCGCCTCCATGCCATTGTGCGAGAAAAAAGTTGGCCGCCCCACCAGCAAGGCGGATGCCCTCAATACCTGAAACGAGGGCTGTGATGCGCTCCCGTTCTGAAAGGATCATATCACGCAGCTCCTCTTCGTACGCGCCGCAGTTGAGCAGCATCGTGGCCACTGACTCGGCAATGACATTCACTGTCCATGGCTCCTTGTAGTAGAGCATACGGCCAATAACACCAGGATGGGCAATCACCGCCCCAAGCCGCAGGCCGGGAAGCGCATAGAATTTGGTGAGCGAGTGCACCACCACCACGTTTTTCAGCGCCATCACCTGCTGCATCAGTGAGTTATCCGGGAACCCTGGAGTAAACTGAATAAAGGCCTCATCGAGAATAAACCACTTGTCGGGAAAACGGCTGGCAAGCGCCATAATCATCTCCGGCGGCACCTCTGTCCCTGTCGGATTATTGGGATTCGCCACAAAAAAAGCATCGGCATGATGCAGTGCTTCGGCAAGCTGCTCGATCCCCGGTAACCGGAAGCCGTTGTCAGCCGTCAGTGGAAGAAATGTTACCTCAGCACCAGCAATCCTTGCGGCCCGCTCATACTCGTAAAAAGAGGGTGAAAGCACCAGAATATGGCGGAGCCCGAGAGCACGCGGAAGCAGATAGATTCCTTCAATTGCGCCGTTGAGCGGCAACACCATGGCGTTGTCGAGCCCGAACCTTGCCCTGTAAAAATCCTTTATCCCCTTTCCGTCGATTGATGGATAGGCCTGAAGCGCAAAATCGTTGAGCGTCAGGGTGCCGATAGGTGGAGATATCGGACTGATATTGACGCTGAAATCAAGCGTCTCCGTGCCTGAGTTGATGCCTGCGCCACCATGCCGGTGATAAAAAAGAGAGTTCATAAAGGTCAATAAGGAAAATGGTTACGCTTCGATACGCGCTTCCGGGCTACTCAGCGTCCGTGCACGAACCAACAAGGTTAAAGAGGGTTTTGAGATCAAGATGCTGACGGAAGTGGTCGGCAAGCAGTTCATAGCTCTCCTGACGCCCCATCTCGGCCCTTTGCGGCTTCCATGATGGCTCCAGAAGAGTGAGAAACCACTCCTTGACCGCAGGCTCATCGAAAATGCCGTGAAAGTAGGTGCCAATCACCTTTCCATCGCTGCTCACCACGCCATCAAGGTCACACGCTGCGCGATTATTCCGGGAGGAGACGCTGATAAAGGGATGGCAATCCGCGCCTACACTGCTTCGCCCGTTATGAATTTCGTAGCCATAAACCTCAACCGTTGTGCCGTTGATGGTGCCCACGGTATTGGCAAGGCACTTCTCCGGCTCCAGTACCGTCTCAATCTCAAGCATCCCAAGCGTCTCGGTAACTCCCGCTTCGCCCTCGATGCCATGCGGGTCGGCAATGGAGCGGCCAAGAATCTGATAACCTCCGCAAATGCCCATGATGATGCCGCCTTGCTCCCTGAAGGCCTGGATTTCATCCTCCCAGCCAAGCTTCTGCAACCACTCAAAATCGCCGCGCACATTTTTTGAGCCAGGCAGAATGAGCGCTTTGTACCCCTTCAGCGACTTGGGATGGTGGAGGTAGTGCAGCACCACTGAGGGGTCATGCTCAAGCGGTGAGAGATCGGTAAAATTTGCAATATGGGGATAATAGATGACGGCGACTCCGATCTTTCCCGCTTCCGGTTCACCGGATGGATCAACCTTCGCCGAAAGAGGCACTGCATCTTCCGCATCAATGACGAAGCCCCTGAAATAGGGGATAACCCCAAGCACCGGCACACCAGTCATTGATTCAAGCATGGTGACCCCGTCACGGAAGAGGTCGATATCGCCTCGAAAACGGTTGATGATGATGCCTTTCACCAACGCCCGATCTTCGGGGGGCAGCACGGCAAGTGTGCCAACCACCTGCGCAAAGACACCACCGCGATCAATATCAGCCACCAGAATCACCGCAGCATCAGCCGCTTTGGCGGTTCGCATGTTGACAAAATCGCGATCGTAGAGGTTCATCTCGGCACAGGAGCCAGCCCCTTCGATAACCACCAGCTCGTGGCGCTGCATAAGCCGGTCGAGACTCTCGCGGGCAGCCGTAGCCCAGAGTGTGGTATCCTTGAAATAGCCTTTGGCTGTCTCGGTACCACACGCCTTTCCCTGCAGCACCACCTGCGCTCCAGTGTCGGAGTTGGGCTTCAGGAGCACCGGATTCATGTCGGCAGTGGGCACAACCCTGGCCGCCTCGGCCTGGGCAATCTGCGCCCGGCCGATTTCAAGGCCATCGGGGGTAACGCCGGAGTTGTTCGACATGTTCTGCGCCTTGTAGGGTGCTACATCAATCCCGGCATTGCTGAATATCCGGCAGAGCGCCGTTGCGACAATGCTTTTGCCAACGTCAGAGGCTGTGCCGAAGACCGCAAGCGAACGATATTTTTTACCTGGCTCTACCATGTTTCGTGATGGACAAGGGTTTCAAGCTCCATTCTTGGCAGCCAGCCTGCCTGCTCGAGCTCCGGCGTTGCATGGAAAAAGCTCACATAGCCGACACAGAGGTAAGCAACCGGCACTATGTGGTCAGGAATTCCAAGCGCACGACGGATATGGTCGTGATGGATAATGCTGACCCACCCGACACCAAGGTTTTCGGCCCTCGCCGCCAGCCAGAGGTTCTGCACCGCACAAACCGAGCTGTAGAGATCCATCTCCGGGTTTGCCGTGCGGCCAATCACCACCTCGCCTGAGCGCGAGCGGTCGCAGGTGACGCAGATACCAAGCGGAGACTCCATAATACCCTCAAGCTTGAAGGTGCGGTAAGCATCCTGCTTTGCACCGCTGAACATCTCACCCGCCTCGGCATGAGCAAGCTCAAAACCATCCTTCACCTTCTGGCGTACCTCCGGCTCCTTGACCACAATAAAATCCCAGGGCTGCATAAACCCGACACTTGGCGCGTGGTGCGCCGCATCGAGCAGACGGCTGATTACATCCTCCGGTACAGGATCAGGCAAAAACTGCCCGCGAACATCGCGGCGGCTGTAGATGACTTTGTAGAGAGCTTCGCGCTCAAGTTCAGAAATAGTTGTGTTCATAACTTATCAGGAATTCAGGATGATTAAATCTCAAAACGTCACTTTGACACCGGCATAGGCAGAACGCCCGGGAGTTGCATAGCCCCATGCCTCTTCATACCAGATATCAAACAGATTGTCAACCCTGCCATAGAGTTCAACGGAACTTGCCAACTGATATGAGCCTGACAAGTTGAGCAGAAAATAATCTGGCAGTTCGTTGGTGATGGTGCCTGCAGCATCTTTAGCGCCCGTATCCTTGCGGCTGCCGACCCACTGCACGTTTGTGCTGACTCTGCCCATTTTCGATACTTTGTACGTACCAATCAGTCCAACCTTGTTTTTTGGACGTCTCAGCAGCTCACTGCCCGCAGGGTCCTCCGTAGAGGTGTAAGTGTAATTACAGGCAAAAAAGAGCTGATCCACCGGTTTCCATTCAGCAAAACTCTCGACACCAAGAGTTTTAGTAGTTCCTGAAACCTGAGCGTATTTTGATGTTGAAAAATCATAAGCAATGCGATTATCATAGTCCATCCTGAAGTATGTTGCGCCGAGCTTCACACGGTCAGAAACTTTCTGCTCAAAACCAGCATCCCAGCCAGCGCTTGTTTCAGCAACAAGCTGTTGATTGCCATAAACCGGCGAGTAAAGCTCAAAAAGGGACGGTGCCCTGAAACCATTACCGTAACTAAACTTCAGTACAGTATTACCAATGTCGCAGGATGGCGCAAACCTGTAGGTTGTCTTGCTGCCAAATTTTTCATTATCCTCATAACGCAGACCACCCACCAGATTGAAAACACCAACATGCCACTGATCCTGCAGAAAAACGCTGTTCGAAGCCATGTTACGATCAAATGCCGGACCATTCCGCATGCTCTCATGCTGATTATTCAGCCCAACCGAAACCGTATTTTTTTCAGTAGCCGCAAAATCACCCTGCCAGCCAACGTCATACTGATGTCCATTGTAGCTGCCTGAGTTCGTACCATAATAGGTTCTGTCCTGATTGTTGACGGTATAATAGAGTGTCGACACCAATGGCTTGTAATGCATGGTCAACGCAACGCGGCTGCTGAACTGATCAGAATCCTGGCTGTTTCCAGTGACATCAACACCAGGATTATCATAAGCCGCACTGGCTTTTGTATATCTGAGCACCGTGTCGAGAGTCATGTTATTGTTAAGATGCAAGCCGAATTTTCCCGACACGGTTGTATTTTCATATCCATCTTTTTCAAAAGATGTTCCGGTCGGATTTAACCATTTGTTTTTTTCATCAGTGGCTGAAAATCCATCGATTTTCAACCGTGTCACTCCAACAGAATAGTCAAGAGTACCTTTTTGGCCGTTTGCGCCACCGTAATATTTAGAGGTTCCATAGGCACCACCCTCAAGCCCGACAAACACCCCTGGTATTGCGCCACCTTTTTTGGTAATAATATTGATCACACCCGCTGAGGCGTTCGATCCATACAAAAAACTGACCGGCCCGCGTAAAATCTCGATACGTTCAATATTGTCGACGGTTAAATTGGCAAAATTGGGACTGCGTTGTCCCTCAGCAGGATCGTTTGACGGAATTCCATCAATCAGGAGAAGAGTGTTTTTGGCATCAGCTCCTCTTAAAAAAACAGTCGCAAGAGTGCCTGGTCCGCCATTTTGAGCGACATCAATTCCGACAGTTCCTTTGATAACCTCCTCAACGCTGTTCTGACCTGAATTTTTGATCTCCTCCGCTGTAATAACTGTTACCGAACTTCCGCCTGCATCGCGAATAGAATTGAACGTTTTCGTGGCAGTCACCACCATCTCCTCCCCCACGAAACTCCTTGGCTGCACTTCAGCCAGAAGCCCTTTGCTGCACAGCAGGCCTGCCATGACAACAAGAAATACTTTTTTGTTCATCGAAATTAACCTGTTTTCAGTTTGAGAAATAGATCAACTGACAGGGGTAAGCAAAAGGCAGATGTAACGTTATATGCACTAACACGTAATGCAAAAAGAGGTACAGCTTTGCCCCGACTATATCCCGTAGTCCGATTTGGTAATGCAAAAAATAACTGGCAGGTCTCCTGACTATCACGGCCTGGTTCCGTTTCGGCCTTCCCGCAGTTTTCCGTGGAGGAAAAGATTGCAGTGACCTGAAACGACCGATAAAATCAAGTGCATTATGGCAATGCAAGATTTCAGCGGTTAACCGTTGTACAGTTGCGGGTACAGTGTACGATTTTCACGTACTTCCCTATTCTCCGGCTTTGAAACCGGCACCAGTTACCATCGAAAGAACAATTATTGAGCAGTAGATAAGAAATTCTTTATCAGGAAACAAACCGCTTACTGTTCAGAACTCTCTGAACCGGCAATGCTGCCGGCAATACTCTTGCTGTAGTGGTGCACCTGTTCAAGCAAATTGATGAGTTCCATGTGAATATCATGAGTAACTTCTGCCTCAGAAAGAAGAACAACTCTTTTCAGATGAGCTATTTCAGCCTGCGCTACCAGCCGTTTAAAGCGCTCATCACCCTGGAGAAGTGCCCCGGCTTTGATTGCATCCATACTCTTGAGGGCATCGGCAAGCTGTTCAATTTCAAGACAAACAAGGTTGTGCATCTCCATCAGCTCGTATTTACCCTCCTGGCTCAGATTGCCTTTCACTCCCTGTTTTTTTTCAACAAGTTTCTCCGCAAGCAATTCAATCATATCGCCGATAGATTCAAGCCCCTTGACAATATTCATGAGGGCGAAAACCTCCCTCGATTCCATTTCATTAAGCCCACTGCGACTTATTTTTATGAGGTAATCAGAGATATGTGCTTCAAGAAAATCAAGCTTCTCCTCTCTCATGCTTATCCCCTTGATGACTGAAAGTTTTGGAAAAACCACATCACGTCCGGGATCGCTGCTGATAACGGGGTAGAGGGAGGCATGCACCATTTTACCGGCAATGTTGCCCATTCTTGCCACTTCAGCCCTTGCATAGCTTAGAGCAAGAACAGGGGTGGAAAGCGCCGACTCCTTCAGATACCAGACAGCAGGAATGAGCCTTGTCTCTTCGGGATCATCCGGAAGAATCCAGTAAAGCAGCCGATCGAAAGGGGCAAGAAAGGGAAGAAAAAAAAGCGCCATGAACAAGTTTAGCAGCGTATGGGCATTGGCAATCTGCCTTGGAACTTCAAGGGCAAGCTTTCCGGCGCCAAACCCCTCTCTCATCGGAGAAAGTAAACGGATCAGCTCCGAAAATTGAGAAATGAAGGGTAAAAAAAGGAGCACTCCTGCCACATTAAAAAGCACCTGGGCCAACGCAACCCTTTTGGCGGCATGCTGCATCCCCGAACTTGCCAGCACTGCCGTGATACAGGTTCCAATATTGGCGCCAAGCAACAGCGCAACACCGGCATCAAGGGTGAGCGAACCATGGAGTGCAAGGGTGATGATAATTCCAATAAACGCCCCGCTGCTCTGCATGAGAGCGGTTAAACCCATCCCCGCAACGACACAGATCAATGGATTATCCAGATATTGAAGGAGAGAAAGAAACGGTGCATAGCTTTGCAGCGGATTGACCGCTTCAGACATGACCTTCAGCCCGAAAAAAAGAAGGCCAAACCCGGAAAGCGCTTCGCCTGTAAAGCGCACTGCTTCCGATTTCCCAAGAGAACTCAAGGCAAAACCTGCGGCAAAAATTATCAGTGCATAATCATGCAATCGAAACGCCACAAGCTGGGCCATGGCTGTTGTGCCAATTTCGGCACCAAGAATCACAGCCACAGCCTGGGTGCTGGTCATGAATCGAGAGTGTACCAGCCCGACAAGAATAGCAATAATAGTGCTGCTGCTCTGAACAATCATTGTGGCAAACGCACCGGAAAAAAGGCCGTAGAACCGGTTGCCTGACATCCTGGAGACCAGCCGACGAATCCCCTCACCAGATGCCTTTTTCAGGCCACTGCTCATCATCCTGATGCCGTAAAGAAAAAGCGCCAACCCGCCGGTAAAAACAACAGCCACAGCGGTCAACGAAAGCGTTCCTGTCATCACGCGCCCCCCCTTGATTCAAAATCGGGTCAACAACAAATCAACAATAAACATCCCTTGATAATGGCAAAAATTTTCATCAATACCATCGGAATCAAAAAAAACGGCTTGCCGCAAGGGTTTCCCCGCCATCCGGGGTTTACAGCCCGCACCCCCTTCCAACCGTTTTTCTTTGCATTTCTTAAACATCAGCCTTACCTTTGCTGAACTATTGACACTGAAATATGCCCAAAGCTACTGTTGCTGCTATCATCACTCCGGAAAATGGCAATCCCGATCTTATCCTGCTGACAAAACGGAGTATTCGCCCTTTTCAGGGGCATTGGTGCCTGCCGGGGGGGCACATTGATGACTATGAAACGGCGGAAGATGCTGTTGTGCGGGAGGTAATGGAGGAGACTGGCCTTCTCTTTGCTGAACCAGCCTTTCTCTATTTTTTCAATGAGCTGTTTCCAGAGTACCACTTTCATGCCGTGGCGCTCGCATTCTTCGGGATTGGGAAAGGATCAACCAGACTGATGCCTGACGAGGTAGAGGAGATCGCCTGGTTTTCACTTGAGGAAGCCATGACCATGCCACTTGCTTTCAACCACGTGAAAATAGTTCAGCATTATGCAACTCACCGTAAACTGTAACTCACTGCTGCCTTTTCTGTTGTCGGCACTGCTGCTCATGTTGTCAGGATGCACTCAACAGAAGGTCAACAGCGCCAGGCTCAAACCAGCCAAACCGCGCATTGTGAGCCTTGCACCAAGTCTGACCGAGATGATTTTTGCTATCGGCGCCGGTGATGAGCTTGTTGGCAGAACCAGCGCCTGCGACTGGCCTGCTGCGGCTGCACGGGTGCCCGTCACTGGAGCATTCGGACGCCCTTCGCTTGAGCTGCTCGCCTCCATCCATCCAGATCTGGTCGTTGACGTTGACCTGGCAGATAAAGAGATGGGGAAAAAGATATCGGCTCTTGGCATTCAGAGAGAGAGCATCACCTGCAAGTCTCCCGACGATATCCCGACTGCCTTGAGAAGGCTCGGAAAACTGACCGGCCACACCCGGGAGGCTGACTCCCTTGCCCTCTCTATCAGCAACGGTCTCGCGACATTCAAAAAAAAGACGGAAAGTCAGAAGAGAAAAAAAACGGTCTATCTCGAAATATGGGATGACCCGTTCTGGACTGGCGGAAAGGGTAGCTACACTTCAGCGCTTATCGCCTACGCTGGCGGCGAAAATATTGGTGACATCGTGGAAAAGGATTATTTCGAAATATCACAGGAATGGGTGATCAAAAAAAGTCCGGAGGTGATTGCCTGCATGTATATGGCAAGGGAGTCTTCCGCTGTTGACAAGGTTATGAACCGTCCCGGCTGGGGCTCCGTTGCCGCAGTCAAAAACCACCGGGTGTACGACCGGTTCGACAACAGCCTTTTTCTGCGTGCTGGCCCGCGAGTACTTGACGGCATAGCCCAATTATACAAAACTATTTATCCTGAGGAGAAGCCAGCTCCCTGATATTTTAGCGATCTCTCTCAGAATCGATGGTAATTTTTTTATCTTTGTGGCTTTGGCAGAACAAAACGACATGCAGGCATGAAGCGCTCCCCTCTGGTCATTTTACTCCTGACGGTTTTACTGGATCTGATTGGGTTTGGCATTGTGCTTCCGCTTCTGCCGACCTACGCCAAGGATCTCGGTGCAAACCCCTTCATGATCGGGCTCATTGCTGCGATTTTTTCAATCATGCAGTTTATCTTCTCCCCGCTCTGGGGCAAGTTATCCGACAAGATCGGGCGGCGACCGGTTATGCTGATCAGTATTTTTATAACGGCCCTCTCCTATCTGGTTTTTGCCCAGGCGGCCACAATCCCTCTGCTCATCTTTGCCCGAGGTCTTTCAGGCATTGGATCAGCCAACATTGCTGCGGCACAAGCCTATATCACTGACGTCACCGACAGTAAAAGTCGATCCGGCGCAATGGGAATGATTGGAGCCGCTTTCGGCATCGGCTTCATCATCGGCCCGCTCATTGGCGGAATCCTCAAGCACAGTTATGGCATCCAGATGGTAGGTTATGTCTCTGCGGCACTGATCACTTTCGATTTTATTCTTGCCATCTTCCTGCTTCCCGAGTCAAACAAGAGTGCACAAAAAATATCGTTCGGCTTTCTGAAAAAGCGGTCGGAGAGCGACCAACCAAAACAATCAACACTCCGTTTTCTTGGTGAAAAAACAAGCGAGTATGGAGAAGGACTTAAACTGGTCTTCAGTTCACGCCCCCTTACCCTGCTCATGATTGCAAACTACATCTATACCTTTGCAATCGTTAACATGCAGGTCGCCTCAATTCTGCTCTGGAAAGAGTATTTCATGGCTTCCGACAAGCAGATTGGCTACATCTTTGCCTATGTAGGCATCTGGTCAGTCGTTGTTCAGGGAGGTCTCATAAGAAAGCTCATCAAAAAACTTGGCGAGCACAAACTTTTCTTCTGGGGCCACCTCTTTACCTTTGTCGGTGTCTTTTTTGTCCCATTCGCGCCACAGAGTTCGCTTTTTTCTATCGGCCTTGTGATCCTCTTCTTTTTTGCCATCGGCACCAGTCTGGTCGCTCCGATTAACCTCTCCATGATTTCGCTCTACAGTTATAAACAACAGCAGGGGCAGATTCTCGGTCTTTCACAGTCAGTCAACTCTTTTGCCCGCATCATGGGTCCGTTCAGCGGAAGTATCCTCTACGGCATGAATTTTCGCGCGCCCTATATTGTTGCAGGTGTTCTTACCATCGCTGGAGCAGTTATTGCCCTCAAGCTGTTCAAGTACAACATTGAAGCACTTGAACCCGAAACTGAAGCGGAGATTGCCTGAACATCGGTCGATAATGGAGAGAAAAGCATGAATATTGGGGTTATCGGAGTTGGAAAGCTTGGAGAGTTTCACACGAAGCTTCTCTCTGAAATCGCACAGGAGTGGCCTGATCTCCATTGCGCAGGCATTTTTGACCTCGACAGCGTCAGGGCTGCTGAGATAGCGAAAAAATATGATGTCGCCCATTTCAGCTCGCTTGAACTTCTTGCCAAGGCATGCGATGCTGCCATTATTGCCACAACCACAAGCTCGCACTACAACATTGCCTGCACCCTGCTGGCCAAGGGGCTGCACCTCTTTATTGAAAAACCAATAACGACCACCGTTGAAGAGGCCGACGAGCTGATTCGGCTCGAAGCTGAAAACAGGGTTCGCATACAGGTAGGCCATATTGAACGCTTTAACCCTGCACTGCGGGCCGTTGAAGCCAAAATCGGTCGACCAGTCTATATTCAGGCTGAGCGGCTGACCGGCTTTTCAACACGGGTGACAGATGTTTCCGTCGTGCTTGACCTGATGATTCACGACATAGATCTTGTACTCTCCCTTATCCAATCCGATATCAAGCACATTGCGGCTTCCGGAGTAAGAGTCTTCTCCAACGAACTTGATATGGCAACAGCCAGAATCGACTTCGTCAACGGCGCAACGGCAAACGTGACCGCAAGCAGGCTCAGCCGCAGCAAAATGCGCAAGCTCCGTTTTTTTTGCACCCAACCCAAAAGCTACGCCTCGCTTGATTTAACCACCGGCAAATCGGAGGTTTTCAGACTTGTGAAGCAGGAAGAGGTTTCATCAAAAAATCCCCTGAAATCCTTTGCTGCACGCAAGATACTGGAACAGTTCGGAGAAATTCATGAGACCATGCAGGGGATGGCGCTTGATTATATCCACCCGGAAGTTCCAAAAGTAAATGCATTGCGTGACGAACTTGAACATTTTATAACGGCAATCCGCAGCAACGCCCCTATGGCCGTCAGCTCATCCGACGGACGCAGGGCAATCATGATTGCAGGAAAAATTGCCGACGAAATTGCAGCCAATGCTGCTGCGCTTGAATAAGTGACCATTGCAGAGCCAACCCCTCATGAAACCAGCCTCCTTACCGGAAATCCTCTGCCAAATCGGCGACCTGGCCGACAAGAGCGGGCTATACTGTTACCTTGTAGGAGGTTACGTACGCGACATGCTGATGCAGAGACCCTGCACCGATATTGATATTATGATCATCGGCGACCCCGTCCCTTTTGCCAAAACCATTCTCGATCAACTGAACGGCAGAAATTTTGTGCTTTTTGAACGATTCCGCACGGCGCAACTTGAGCTTTCCGACCCCCTTCAAGGCCCCTTCAAGGTTGAACTTGTCGGCGCCCGCAAAGAGTCCTATAACAGCGATTCAAGAAAACCGGTGACCCTCATCGGAACCCTCGAAGACGACCTTTTGCGCAGGGACTTCACCATCAATGCCCTGGCCCTTGTTCTCAACAGCGAAGGACGGAACCAGATTATCGACAACTTCAGCGGGATTAAAGACATCGAGGCGAAAATCCTGAAAACTCCGCTTGATCCTGAACAGACCTTTTCCGACGACCCGCTCCGCATGATGAGGACGGCACGGTTCGCCGCACAGCTCGATTTCAAGCCTCTCCCTGAAGTGATTGATGCAATGAAAGTCATGCGCGACAGAGTGCATATTGTATCAATGGAGAGAGTGAGTAACGAATTCTTCAAGATCATGCTCTCCCCTCGCCCGTCAATCGGCCTGACAATTCTCTACGAAACAGGATTGCTGAAGGAGATCATGCCGGAAGTGGCGGCCATGGCTGGCATTGAGCAGATTGATGGCATGGGCCACAAGGATACCCTTTTCCACACCTTTCAGGTTGTTGACAATGTGGCAACACAGTCCGCCAATCTCTGGCTCAGGGTTGCCGCGCTCCTTCACGATATTGCAAAACCGGCAACCAAACGCTTCTCAAAAAACGCTGGCTGGACATTCCATGGCCACGATGCCATCGGGATAAAGATAGTCTCTAAAATTTTCAGATACATGCGCTGGCCGCTCGATCCACTTGGCTATGTCCAGAAGATGGTACGTCTTCACCACCGTCCTATTCCCCTCTCAAAAGAGGAGATCAGCGACTCAGCGATTCGGCGCCTCATGTTTGATGCAGGCGAAGATCTTCAGGATCTCATGAACCTCTGCCGGGCCGATGTGACCAGCAAAAATCCGAGAAAAGTATCCCGGATTATGAGCAATTTCAACCATGTTGAAGCTAAAATTGCTGAAGTTGGTGAAAAAGACCAGCTTGCCAAATGGCGCCCCCCTGTCAGCGGCGAGGATATTATGAACCTCCTCACCCTGCCGGAAGGAAAAATGGTCGGCATGATCAAAAAAAGGATGGAAAATGCAGTCATCGATGGCCTTATCCCCTACAACCGTGAAGCAGCCCTTGATTATGTACGCCTGATCTTTCAGGAAATAGCGAATACTGAAACCCGATAAACGGTTCATTTCGGGAAGTGTGGTTTTTCATGGTTCTGGTGATTATATTGCGAAATGTTACGAAAACTTGCTTAAACGGATTTACCCTGTGATACCACGTTATTCACCCAAAGAGATCTCCGCAATCTGGACTGAAGAGGCAAAATTTCAGCGTTGGCTGCAGCTCGAAATTGCCGCTGTTGAGGCACGCATGGAAGCTGGCCTGGTACCGCCAGAGGCGCTCGCCACCATCAAGCAGAAAGCCTCCTTCAATGTTGACGAAATTCTTGAAATTGAGAAGGAGACAAAGCACGACGTTATCGCTTTTCTGACCAACGTGGCCAATAATGTCGGGCCGGATTCACGCTACATTCACGAAGGACTCACCTCCTCGGATGTTGTCGATACCTGTCTCGCCATGCAGATGCGCGATGCTGGAAAAATTCTTGTTGCTGATATTGAACAACTGATAGAGGTGCTGGCAAAACGAGCCGTCGAGTTTAAATACACCATTGAAATGGGGAGAACCCACGGCATTCATGCCGAACCAACCACTTTTGGACTCAAACTGCTGCTGTGGCACCAGGAGATGCTGAGGAACCTGGAACGAATGAAAAGGGCTGTTGCCATTATCTCTGTCGGCAAAATCTCCGGAGCGGTCGGCACTTACCAGCATCTTTCGCCCGATATTGAAGCTGCGGTATGCCACAAACTTGCTCTGGAACCATCAACCATATCGACCCAGATTCTCCAGCGCGACCGGCATGCCGAATATGCCACAACGCTCGCCATCATTGCCTCCTCAATCGAAAAGTTCTCCGTTGAGCTGCGCCACCTGCAACGCACCGAAGTACGTGAAGCTGAAGAGTTTTTCAGCAAAGGTCAAAAGGGAAGCTCTGCCATGCCCCACAAGCGCAACCCCATCACCTTCGAGCGTCTCACTGGCCTTGCCCGCGTCGTCCGATCCAACTCCATAGCCGCCATGGAAAATGTGGCGCTCTGGCATGAGCGGGATATCTCCCACTCATCGGTTGAGCGCATCATCATGCCCGACTCAACAACAGCGCTCTGCTACATGCTGCGCACCTTCAGCGAGGCGCTCGACACCCTGCTCGTCTACCCGGAAAGAATGGAAGAAAACTTCAACTCCTCCTATGGACTGACCACCTCACAGACCATCCTGCTTGCCCTCACGGCAAAAGGGCTGACCCGTGAAGATGCCTACAAACTGGTTCAACGCAACGCCATGGAGAGCTGGTCAACCAAGGTACACCTTCGTGACCTGCTTCTGAAAGATGAAGAGCTGCTGAACTATCTTAACGCTGACGATATAGCCCGACTCTTCAGTACTGAAACAATTCTCGGCAGACTGAAAAAAAGTGTCGATATCATCTTCGAGCGAAACCAACTGTGAGTGAAGTAAAAAGACATAATCTGCCAGGAAAAATCGGAATCGCACTTTTTCTGCTTGGACGTTATCTCTTTGCTGCATTTTTTCTTTATGGGTTCTGGCACAAGCTCGTCAAAGGGTGGCTGTGGAGCGACCTTATGCAACGCTTTTTCATCAAAAGGCTTGGTGAACTCCCGACGCACTCCTTTCAGGCAAGCTACCTTGAACATTTTGCCATACCGCTTGCCTTCCAGATTGCATGGATTGTCACCATCGGCGAGCTCATCATAGGAGTCGGCCTTGTTCTCGGCCTTGCCGTGAGGGCAAATGCCGCACTTGCACTCTTTCTTCTGGTTAATTTTGCGGCTGGCGGTTACTACAATCTCTCACTTCCTCCCCTTTTGCTCTTCGCTATCATGTTGATGGCGCTTCAGTCAGGCCATTGGCTTGGGCTCGACAAACAACTCCACGGCAAATACCCGGATTCAATCTGGTTCAAATAAAACAATGCGTTCAACCAAAAATCACCTCAAATACCGGCACATAAAGATTTGCTCTTTTCTGGCTCTTGCTGTGGTACTCTTTTTCTGCTCAAATCACGCAGAAGCAGCCGGAAAAAAACAGCCCCACACCCTGATCAATCTTGCCGACAAGGAGTTGTGGAACATGAATTACCCAAAAGCTGATTCGCTCTACAGCATGGTGCTTCTCGATAATCCCGATAATGCAGATCTCTATTGGAAACTGGCCCGACTGCAGGTAAGCATGGGAGAATCCAATACCGATAACAGTAAAGAGCATTACAGTAAGGCAGCAGAATATGCCCGGAAATGCGTCAGCCTCGACAGCACCAATGGAAAGGGGCACACTTGGCTTGCCGCATCGCTAGCCATTATGGTCGAAAACAGGGGCACCAAGGCAAAATTAAAACAGGCAAAAGAGATAAAAAGAGAACTTGATACTGCCATTCGGCTGAACCCGAACGATGAAACTGCTCTCTCCATGCTCGGTTCATATTATCGCGAAGCCGCCAGAATCGGATGGTTCAAAAGAATGATGGCCAACACCTTTATCGGTGAGGTGCCAGTGGGCAATTATGAATTAGCCGAGAAAGCATTCAGAAAAGCAATCACTCTTGACCCCACAATTATCAGAAACTATCATGAACTTGCCTTGATCTGTCTTGATAACAATAAAAGGGAGGAGGCTATGAGCCTGATGAAAACTGCTATTGACAAGCCAATTCTTGTCGCGAGTGATATCAGAAGAGTTGAGGAGATGCGCAAACTCATTAAAAGATACTCTAACGAGTAGGGGAGTTGCTACCGCCCCTCAAGGGTAATTCCCATGAGCGCCCTGACTCCAAGGTGATAGCTGTTGGCTCCGAAACCGCTGATAACTCCCGCACACACTTCAGAGATTACCGACTTGCGACGAAACTCCTCACGGGCATAGATATTTGAGAGGTGAACCTCAACAACAGGAATTGTTATCGCACTAATGGCATCACGCAGGGCTATAGAATAGTGAGTAAGCGCTCCGGCGTTCAGCACTACGCCACGATACCCACCCTTGTCTTCGATTTGAAAAAGTTTTTCCAGCAAAGCACCCTCATCTTCTGACTGAAAAAACTCGAAGAAGAGTTCCGGAAAACTCTCCACCAACTCCCGGTTGATACCATCAAGAGTCCGGTAACCGTAGATTTCCGGCTCGCGTTTCCCAAGCCGTGAAAGATTCGGCCCGTTGAGAACAAGTATTGACATCACAAGCATCATCTATTCGTTTATTGCAAGGGCTACCACTATTCGACCCTCCGGGACACCAACATGTCGACCCGGAGCGTACACACCGAAACCACCCGTGATAAAGAGAAACATTACAAAATGTACTGACTGAGATCACGGTCTGCAACCACGTGATTCAGTTTTTCCTTAACCATGGCTTCATCAATTTCCACACTGTCATCAGAGAAATTTTCAGGAATATTGAACATCAGCTCCTCAAGAAGATTGGTCATGATGGTGTGCAACCTTCTTGCTCCAATGTTTTCGACACTCTCATTGACTCTGGCAGCAATTCTGGCAATCTCGCGAATCGCCCCCTCACTGAAGGTCAAGTCAACCCCTTCGGTGGCTAACAGCGCTGAATACTGCTTGATAAGTGCATTTTCCGGCTGGGTGAGAATCAGATAAAAGTCCTCTTCAGTCAGGCTTTTCAGTTCAACCCTGATGGGAAAACGACCCTGCAACTCGGGAATAAGATCCGAAGGCTTCGCCACATGAAATGCGCCGGAGGCAATAAAAAGCACATGGTCAGTCTTCACCATGCCATGTTTTGTTGCAACATTGGAACCCTCTACAATCGGCAGAAGATCACGCTGCACCCCCTCACGACTCACATCCGGCCCTTTCCCCCCGGCACCAGAAGAGGGTGAAGCAATTTTATCAATCTCATCAATAAAAACAATTCCAGACTGCTCGACCTTGTTGATCGCCTCCTTGACCACACTCTCCATATCAATAAGCTTCTGCACTTCCTCCTGCTCAAGAAGCCTGCGAGCCTCTGCAATGGAAACTCTTCTCTTCTTGCGCTTGCGGGGCAATCCACTCATCAAATCCTGCATGATTCCCCCAATCTCCTCCATCTGACCAAGGGGACCAAAAACCTGCATCATGCCACCTGGCGAGTCACCGGAGAGATCCATCTCAATCAGCCGATCTTCAAGTTTGCCATTGCGGAGACGTTCCAGCATTTTTTTGCGGCTGCGCCGATTCAGCTCAACCGATTTATCGTGAGATGGCACCTCGACCTCATTCTCATCGCCATTCATATCATCATCGCCAGCATCATTTGATGGGGCAACTGGAGGCAAAAGAATGTCAAGCAACCGCTCTTCCACGAGCAAGGCTGCCTTTTCACGAACCTCCTCCGATTTCTCGCTCCGTACCATAGCCACCGATTGATCAACAAGGTCGCGGATCATCGACTCCACATCACGCCCGACATAACCCACCTCCGTAAATTTGGACGCTTCAACCTTGACAAACGGAGCCCTTGCCAGTTTGGCAAGCCTGCGGGCGATTTCAGTTTTGCCAACACCGGTTGGTCCTATCATGATGATGTTATTTGGCATAATCTCATCACGAAGATCATCACTCACACTCTGGCGGCGAAGCCTGTTGCGCAAGGCAATAGCAACAGATTTTTTTGCATCCTTCTGGCCAATAATATACTTGTCAAGCTGCGACACAATCTGATTCGGAGTCAGATTACTGGCTGCAATAGAGCTTTGCCTCCCTCTATTTCCTTCCGGCAACACAAGAACATCGCTCTCACTCTTCGTACCCATATGCGATAAATTGTAGATTTCAAAAAAACTTAACTGCCCTGCAAAATTGCCGATACCTCTGCGCTCAAACCTCTTCAACAATGATATGATCGTTGGTATAAATACAGATATCAGCGGCGATCTTCAAACTTTCATGCACAATCTCCTTTGCGGAAAGAGTGGTATGTTTCATGAGTGAGCGGGCTGCTGCCAGTGCATACATACTCCCGCTGCCAATGGCTACAATGCCATCTTCCGGCTCTATCACATCACCGGTTCCCGAGATAATGAGTGCCTTGTCATTACTGACGATGGCCAGCATCGCCTCAAGACGGCGAAGATACTTGTCCGTCCTCCAGTCTCTGGCAAGTTCAACCGCCGCACGATCCAGCTTGCCATTATAAGCCTCAAGCTTCTCCTCAAATCGGTCGAGCAAGGTCACCGCATCTGCCGTAGCCCCCGCAAAACCGGCGACAAGTTTACCATGGTACAATCTCCTTATTTTCCTGGTCGAATGCTTGATGACCGTATTTCCAAGCGTCATCTGGCCGTCACTTCCGAGCGCAGCCTTGCCGTCGCGTAAAACTCCAATAACCGTCGTTGAACGGATCTGTGGCTTCACTGTATTTTTCATTAATTAAAATATTTTTTTTCTTAATCTTGCCACTGGAATTTGCATTTGTTCACGGTATTTTGCAACCGTTCTCCGCGCAATATGTACTCCTCTTTTTATCAGCATCTCAGCCAAACTGTCATCACTCCATGGGTGTTCAGGCTCTTCATCCCTGACCATACCGGCAATGTACTGCCGGATAATCTTGCTCGAAAGATCATCGCCCTCCTCAGTCGAGAGGCCAACGCTGAAAAAGTACTTCAATTCAAACAAACCAAAACGGGTCTGCACATACTTGCCATTAACCGCCCGGCTGATGGTTGAAATATCAAGACCGGTCTCGGCAGCAACTGTTTTCATGCCAAGCGGCACCACATATTCTGGGCCCGAGATAAAAAAGGCATACTGCTGCTTCATCAATGCCTCAATAACCTTGAGAAGCGTCTGACGCCTGGTCTCTATGGCATTGGTAAACTCATGAGCCCGCTGAAGGTTCTTGCGTATAAACTGTTTCTCCTCTTTTGGCGCTTTCCTGTTTTTCAGCAGCTCCTGATAGCGGTCAGTCACCTTGACCGAGAGTGAGCTTCGGTCATTCAACGCCGCAGTCAACTCACCATTTTCGTAGGTAACCACAAAGTCAGGGGTAATGTAGTGACCGCCCTCATCCTGAAAGATACCGGGATGAGGATCAAGGGCAATAATAGCCGAAACCGCCTCCTCTATCCGCTCTTTTGCTTCACCGAGCTTTTTCAGCAGCAGCTCAAAACGCCTGTGCAGAAAATCATCAAAATAGTCTCGTAAAATTCTTGTCGCAAGCTCCAGGGTTTTCGAGTGATCCCGATCCGCCGCAACCTCCAACTGAACCATAAGGCGTTCGCGCAAATTGCGGACCGCAACGCCCGGCGGATCAAGATAGTAGATTTTTCGCAGCACAACCTCCAACTCACTTTCACTGACATCAAGGCCCTGCAGGTGCAAACTGTCGACAATCACCCCAGACACCTCAATAAGATAACCATCACCATCAAGATTACCGAGAATCTCAATGGCAATATTCACTTCACGCTCTCCGACATCATCATGCAGGGCCAGTTGTTTCAGCAACATCTCATGAAAACTGTCGTGCTGAACCGCCTGAAAAAATCGCTCTTTCGAGGGGCTTTCATGGGTGAAATTGAGCCGTCCTTCAGAAGTTTCTCCGGATGGAGGTGCCTCGGAACGCTCCTTGAGTGAGCTTTTGCTGAATCGGTCAACAGAATCGAACATGTCGTCACCTGCTGACCGATCCCTCTCCACTGCACCATCAATGGAGCTCTCTCCTGGCTCCTCAACCAGTTCAAGAAGGGGGTTCTCCTGCACCTCATCATAAATCCGCTGTTCAAGATTCTGCATCGGAAGCTGCAGAAGCTGACTGCTGAGTATCTGCTGTACAGAGAGCTGTTGTTGCTGCTTTTGTTGAAGCCTTATTTCAGCCATTAGTGAGAAGAAGAAAGATCGACATAAGCTTTCAGTTCCGCCACCCAGTCACGGCCATACCGTAACTCAAGAGCGGGAGAGAGATAATCAATAAGTTGTACCTTACACTCCCGCCCCGCCTTCCTGGCGGTACGACACATCGAGTGCTGCTCGTAAACAAGATAATCCAAACCAAACTTTTTTCTTACCCTTATCGGAAACAATCGGCAGGATATCGGCTTGTCTAACCCCGGAATTCCCTCCTGACGGGCAATCTCAATGGCGCAGAAGGTGATGCCGTCTCGGACAACAGTGAAAACACACTCCTCATTCTCAATAGTTCTCGTGTATTGAAATCCCTGGTAAACCTCAACAGGGCCATGTCGCCGGAGATAACGCAACCCTTTTTCAGGAAGCATCCTGAGCAGCTCCTCCGGCAAATCATGAAGCTGAAGAGCCTCAGCAGCCGATAACGGGGCACCAAGCTCCCCCTCAACACAACACGCTCCACGGCATTCATGTAAATCGCAGGAAAAAAAGGAGTTCAGAAGATCCTTCTCAACCAGAACACTACCAATGGAAACCAGCGACATACACCGTTCTATTAATTGTCGTAAACGATATTAAGGGACAAACCCCAGAGTAGCTATATTTTGGTAAACAAAAAAATTCAACGCAACACGCATTACCTGTCCTCTTTTGAGATTTGCTGCTTCGATGAATTTTTCATCGCTATATTGCAGCTCTTTTCAGAAGATGAAATAATAACCAACCTGAATACACCACAAAGCCCTACCACCATGCTTATCATCGACGGAAAAAAAGTCTCGCTTGACCTGAAAAACGAGCTCAAGGAGAGCGTTGACAACTACAGAACAAAAACCGGAAAAGTACCCGGGCTGACTGTTATCATTGTCGGCCACGATCCCGCATCGCAGGTTTATGTACGCAATAAAGCCAAAACATGCAAAGAGATCGGCATGATTTCAACGGTCATCGAAATGCCAGCCGACACCACCGAGGAGCATCTGCTCAAGACCATTCAGGAGCTGAACAACGACCCTGCTGTCCACGGCATTCTGGTGCAGCAGCCACTTCCAAAGCAGATCGACGAATTCGCCGTCACCATCGCTATCGATCCATCGAAAGATGTTGACGGATTTCATCCCGAAAACCTTGGGCGCCTGGTGATGGGGCACCTCGACAAATGTTTTGTCAGTTGCACCCCTTTCGGCATCCTTGAACTGCTTGGCCGCTACAGCATTGAGACCAAAGGCAAGCACTGCGTTGTGGTAGGCCGCAGCAACATTGTCGGCAAACCGATGGCCAACCTCATGCTCCAAAAGCTCGAAGCCACCAACTGCACCGTCACCATCTGCCACTCCGCCACCAAAAACATTCCCTTTTATACCCGGCAGGCCGATATCCTCATTGCCGCCATCGGCAAAGCTGGCTTTATCACCGCTGACATGGTAAAACCGGGCGCAGTCGTTATCGATGTCGGCATCAACCGCATTGAGGATGCTTCAACAAAGAGCGGCTACCGTCTTGTCGGAGATGTCGATTATGCGGGGGTGTCGGCTGTTGCTTCGGCCATGACTCCGGTACCTGGTGGCGTTGGCCCCATGACCATTGCCATGCTCCTGAAGAATACGCTCCAGTCATTCCAACGCACGAACGGACTGTAAGGCAGAATGGCCAAGTCTGTCACTAAATATATCTGCTCAAACTGCGGAGCTGTCTCCCTGAAACATCAGGGGAAATGTTTTGAATGTCAGAGCTGGGGAACCCTTCAGGAGACTCATTTCGAGCCAGAAGCAAAAAAACAGCGCCCAGGCTCATCGGGAGGCGTTGCCGTCGTGCAGAACCTGCATGATGCCGTGCCTTCAGAATTCAAGCGGATCATGACTGGCATGGGCGAGCTCGACCGGGTGCTCGGCGGAGGTCTCATGCAGGCATCAGCCGTTCTTGTTGGGGGTGAACCGGGGATCGGCAAATCAACCCTCATGCTGCAACTTGCTCCCCGCCTCGCTCCGGCAAAAGTGCTCTATATCTCTGGCGAAGAGTCACCAAACCAGATACGCGAACGGGCCCAGCGGCTCTCCATCAAGGCCGAAAACCTCTGGCTTGTCCCCGAAGTGAACCTCGAACGCATCCTTGTTCTCATTGAACGGGAAAAGCCGGCGCTGGTCATTATCGACTCCATTCAAACCGTTCATTCTGACGAATACCAGAGTTCCGCAGGCACCATCACCCAGATAAGGGAGTGCGCCGCCTCGCTTATCCGGGCAGCCAAGCAGCAGAACGTCATTCTGATGATTATCGGTCATATCACCAAAGAGGGTGCGCTTGCTGGCCCAAAAGCGCTTGAGCACATGGTCGATACTGTTTTGCAGTTTGAGGGCGAGGGCTATCAACGCTACCGCATTATACGGTCAGTCAAAAACCGCTTTGGCTCCACGAACGAAATCGGTGTCTTCCGCATGGATGAAACAGGCCTCGAAGAGGTGAGCAACCCCTCTGAATTCTTTATCTCGGGACGGAGAACTGATGTGCCAGGCAACTCAATTCTTGCCGCCATTGAGGGAACAAGGGCTCTTCTGGTGGAAGTACAGGCTTTGGTCTCCAAAACCAACTACTCCATGCCGCAGCGCATCAGCACCGGTTTCGACCTGAAACGAATGTCAATTATCCTCGCCGTGCTCGAAAACAGGCTGAAGATCGAAACCTGGGGGCAGGACGTTTTTGTAAAAATAGCAGGAGGGCTCAAACTGGCCGAGCCTGCGGCCGACCTCGCCATAGCCGCAGCCATTGCCTCCGGGCTCATGAACCGCCCGGTCGACCCCGCAACGGTCTGCTGCGGAGAAATTGGCCTTGCCGGTGAACTCAGAGCCATCAGCGACAGCGAGCGGCGCATCCGTGAGGCCGCCCATCTCGGCTTCCAGCGCATTGTGCTGCCCGAAGCCAACACCCGTGAACTGAAGCCTTCGCTGAAAAAACTTCCAATAACCATCGCAGGATGCAGAACACTGCGGGATGCCCTTGAGGAACTAAATATCTGAAAAAAACCACTTACTTTCTTACATTTTACGGTAAGTTATCAAAGCACCAGGCTAACCAGGAGACGATGACGATGATGCACATACTGATTCAATGGCTGATTAACGCCCTCGCGGTCTATGCTACCGCACATATTCTTGATGGTATTCACATCAAAAGCTTTGGTGCAGCAATTGCTGTGGCTCTTGTGCTCGGCCTGATCAACACCCTTGTCCGACCCATACTGCTCTTGTTCTCCTTCCCCTTTATCATTCTCACTCTGGGGCTCTTTCTCTTTGTCATCAATGCACTTCTCCTTCAGTTTGCTGCGGCACTTGTCAGCGGATTCGCCATTGACGGATTCTGGTGGGCAGTCGCCGGATCGGTAGTCATCAGCACCATTTCATGGGTGTTAAGTGCTCTTTTCAATCATTGAACAATTGGGCTCTTGAGACATTATAATGGAGTCGCAGTCCGGAAGAAAAACGTTCTTCGATGCCGAGCAGACCTCCTTCGAAAAGCGAAAAAAAAGATCTTTTTTGGAAATCATCAAAAAAAAAGTTATAGTCGATAAATTTGGAACCAATAAATTAAAAGTTATGAAGTCGTTCTCCTTAACAACCCTCACAGCGGTCTGCTGTTGTTGCAAATTGCAAAGTTGTTCCGGCTCGGGAATATGGGGAGGAAGGTTGTAACTGCACATGGATTCATGAGGTAAGTCGCATCTTGCAAGCCGGTTCTGAGTTTCAGAACCGGCTTTTTTTATTTATAACCTGACATCAACCGTTAACAACAATAATCATGTCAAAAAAATCATCAACCAAGGGAGAGCCGGTAACATGCGAGGGAATACCTTTGCCGATTGTCAAGTTAAACCGAAGCGTGCTGCTTGCTGGCATCGTAGCAGCCATAGCGCTTCAAGCTTTTCGGGAAACCGGTGCAGGCAAATGAAAGTAATTAAACAACAAGAGCGCTATCACACTTAACACATAAGGAGCATATCAAGATGAGTTCACCAAAATACCGCTTTGAAACACTGGCCCTGCACGCTGGCCAGCCTGTTGACGCAACACTCTCTCGTGGAGTGCCGGTCTACCGCACCACCTCCTATCTTTTCAAGAGCACTGAACATGCTGCCAACCTCTTTGCCCTGAAAGAGCTTGGAAACATCTACACCCGCCTGATGAACCCGACTACCGATACACTTGAACAGCGGGTCACTCAGCTTGAAGGTGGCGCGGCCTCAGTTGCTGTTGCATCGGGCACTGCCGCAATCTTCAACACCATCATCACCCTCGCTGAAGCTGGCGACAACATTGTTTCCGCCAACAACCTCTATGGTGGAACCTACACTCAGTTCGATGCCATTTTGCCAAAACTTGGCATCAACGTCACCTTTGTTGATCCAAAAGATCCTGCCAATTTTGAACATGCTATCACCGAAAAAACAAGAGCCCTCTTCATTGAAACTATCGGCAACCCTGTGCTCGACTACACCGATGTCAGGGCTATTGCCGAGGTTGCGCACCGCAACGGCCTGCCGCTGATTGTCGATGCAACCTTCACCACCCCTTACCTGCTTAAAACTATAGAACTTGGAGCTGATATTGTGATCAACTCCCTGACAAAATGGCTTGGCGGCCATGGTGCAGGAATCGGCGGCATTATTACTGATGCCGGACGTTTCAACTGGAACGGCGGACGACACCCGCTCTTTACCGAGGCAGACAAAAACTACCACGGACTTCACTGGGCTATTGACCTGCCGGAACCTCTTGCGCCAATCGCATTCGCCCTCAGGTTCCGTACCGTGCCACTGAGGAATCTCGGAGCCTGCATAGCGCCTGACAACTCCTGGATATTGCTGCAAGGCATTGAAACCCTGCCTGTAAGGATGGCCCGTCATTCAGAAAATGCGCTGAAGGTCGCCGAACATCTTTCAAAGCATCCCGGAGTCACATGGGTTCGTTATCCCGGTCTGAAAAATGATCCCTCTTACCCAAAAGCTTCAAAAGATTTGAAGAACGGGTTTGGCGGTATGGTTGTCTTTGGAGTAAAGGGTGGTTACAATGCTGCCGTGGAGATCATCGACAACATCAAACTTTTTTCGCACCTGGCCAATGTTGGTGATGCCAAGAGTCTGATTCTGCATCCGGCAAGCACCTCGCACAGCCAGTTGACGGAAGAGCAACAGTTACAGAGCGGCCTTTCTCGCGATCTTATCCGGCTATCCATCGGCCTTGAGCATCCTGATGACCTGATTGAGGCTCTCGATGAAGTGCTTCTTTCGACGGGATCAAAAGGAAACGCATGAAGAACGAAAGCCGAAACATCACTGTTGTTCTCGCTGACACACAGTTTTTAACCAACGAGGCGTTGCATTCGATGCTGGCGCCTCTTTTTCGTTCTTTTTACACAGTCTCAACAAAAAGTGGCTTGCTGCAATACTTGCAGAAAGAGAGTATTGCGCTTGTCATCACTGATTATCTCCTCTTTGATTTTGATTCAATCAGTGATATCGGAGAGTTAAAAAAAATTCATCCTGAGACAGGATTCGTAGTCTTGACAAACTCAATAACACACCTGAAAATAAAGGAGTTTAACGATTGTGGAATAAAAAATATTTTACTGAAAACCGATGACCGCGATGAGCTTTTTCATGCAATTGAAGCCGCGCTAAAAGGAAAAAAATACTATTCTGGAGATGTTCTGGATATTCTCCTCAAAAAGGAGGCACCTTTTGAGGATGCCGCCATGCTGACCCCTTCAGAAATAGATATTGTTCGCCTTATTGCCAGCGGTTTGTCAACAAAAGAGATTGCAGTAAAAAAATGTATCAGTTTTCATACCGTGATGACTCACCGAAAAAATATTTTCCGAAAAGTTGGTGTCTCAAGCAGTCCTGAACTGCTGATGTATGCCATAAAGGCCGGATTGATCGATAATATTGAATACCACATCTGAACTACCATGTTTGCGGTATAAAAATCACCTGTTTTATGCGATTTACATTTAAACGCCTATTGATGATCTTTGACTTCAGTTACAACCTAACAATACTAAAAAATCAACCGTTATGGGACGCATTGCAAAAAAATTGACCGATCTTATCGGCAATACCCCTCTTCTTGAACTTGGTAATTTCAATCGTGAACATGATACTCTGGCAACAATTATTGGAAAACTTGAATACTTCAACCCCGGTGGAAGCGTCAAGGATCGCATCGGTTTTTCAATGATTGAGGATGCTGAACAACAGGGTCATTTGAACAAAGAGAGCATCATCATCGAGCCGACAAGCGGCAACACCGGCATTGCACTGGCTTTCATTGCCGCAGCAAAGGGATACCGCCTGATTCTTACCATGCCAGAAACAATGAGTATTGAACGCCG
Organism: uncultured Chlorobiaceae bacterium; assembly: GCA_903994635.1. Lineage (GTDB taxonomy): Bacteria > Bacteroidota > Chlorobiia > Chlorobiales > Chlorobiaceae > Chlorobium. The sequence continues at coordinate 44,118 of CAJEXQ010000010.1, read as the reverse complement.
AAACCTGCTCAAGGCACTTGGCGCTGAACTGGTACTGACACCCGGGTCGGAAGGTATGGTGGGCGCAATCAGAAAAGCTGATGAACTGCATGCTGAATATCCAAACTCTTTTGTGCCTCAACAGTTCAAAAACCCTGCAAACCCAAAAATTCACCGCGAGACAACTGCAGAAGAGATTTGGAACGATACTGATGGAAATATTGATATTTTTGTCTCTGGTGTCGGTACTGGCGGCACCATAACCGGTGTTGGAGAGGTGCTCAAGCAGCGCAACCCCGACGTTAAAATTGTTGCTGTTGAACCCTTCGATTCGCAGGTAATTGCTGGTGGCAAACCTGGCCCGCACAAAATTCAGGGCATCGGCGCTGGCTTTGTTCCTGATATTCTGAACATTTCGATTATTGACGAAATTATAGCGGTAACGAACGAAGATGCTCTGCGAACCGGTCGCAAACTGGCCAAAACCGAAGGGCTCATTGTCGGTATCTCCTCTGGAGCCGCTATATATGCTGCGCTCCAGCTTGCGCTTCGCGAAGAGAACAGGGGTAAACGTATTGTTGCTATCCTGCCGGATACCGGAGAACGCTACCTATCAACCCTTCTCTACCAGTTTGAAAATGATTCAGTCAATTAGTGAGCGCCGAAACTGAGCTTTTAACATCAGGAGATTTATCCAATACCGGGAGATTGAGTACCATGGGAACCAACAGCAACGGCGACATTGAAGAGGCCATCAGGCTTTTGTCAATCCCTGCCAATAATACCGATAACGGCAATTCAGGGCATCATGAATATCTGCTCCCCTCAATTGAAAAACTCAAGGAGATTGTCGAACTCCTCCGTTCGATAATTTTTCCTGGATACTTCGGCGGGCCGGTGCTGCGTCGTCAGTCGCTTCACCACTTTCTTGGTGTACGAATAGAAAAACTCTATGGATTGCTTGCTGAACAGATTCTCAGCGTGCAGCATTTTGACGAAGAAAACAGCAACTCAGCAGACGACGAAGAAAAGGCGGCTGAGATCGCCCAACTGTTCATTGGAATTCTTCCTGAAATCAGGAAAAAATTATGGACTGATGTCAAAGCCATATATGACGGCGATCCGGCAGCAAAAAACTATGGGGAGATCATCTTTTGCTACCCATCGATCAGGGCCATGCTCAATTATCGGGCCGCACACACTCTGCTGTCGTTTGGTGTGCCCCTGATCCCCAGAATTATTGCTGAAATGGCCCATTCGGAGACAGGGATTGATATTCATCCCGGCGCCCATATCGGAGACTATTTCTCCATTGATCATGGCACCGGCGTGGTCATCGGTGAAACCTGCATTATCGGTAGCCATGTGCGTCTCTATCAGGGTGTAACACTTGGTGCCAAAAAGTTTGCTCTCGATGATGAAGGCAACCCGGTCAAGAATGTGCCACGCCACCCAATCATTGAGGATAACGTTGTTATCTACTCAAACGCCAACATCCTTGGCAGAATTACCATTGGCAAAAACTCTGTTATCGGTGGCAATGTCTGGCAGACAATAAGCGTGCCTCCAAACTCAAAGGTCTTGCAGCAGAAAGCGGTCGAAAGCAGTTTTACCGACGGCCTCGGCATCTGAAATGTAAATAGTTGCGCTCTGTCCGTTAAGGACTTTTAAAATATCGGTTATCTTTGACCAGCTTTTTCATGACAGTAAAATAGACTCCATGCAGTTCGAAACCCTCGCCATCCATGACGGACAAGCGCCCGACCCACAGACCGGGTCGGTCACGGTTCCCGTTTATCAAACCTCGACCTTTGGGCGCGACAGCCTTGACGAACACAGTGAGTTCTTCTATTCGCGAATCGGCAACCCGACGCGAAAAGCACTGGAATCAGCTCTTGCCCTGCTCGAAAATGGCAAGTACGGTCTCGCCTTTGCCTCAGGGGTAGCGGCAACAATGGCAGCGCTGCAAGTGCTGAAACCCGGCGATCATATTGTGGCAGGTAACGACATTTATGGCGGGAGTTATCGCATTTTTGAGCAGCTTCTGCGCCCCTGGGGTGTGCCGACCAGCTACACCGAAAGCGAATCCATCGAGAGCTACGAAGCCTGCATCACACCGGCGACAAAGCTGATCTGGATTGAGACACCAAGCAATCCGCTGCTTCAACTTTGCGACATTCGGGCGCTTGCCTCGCTTGCCAAAGCACACGGCATTCTGCTTGCAGTGGACAACACCTTCGCCACCCCCTATTTTCAGCGTCCCCTTGAGCTTGGAGCTGATATTGTTGTCCACAGCACCACCAAATATCTCGGTGGCCACAGCGATGTTATCGGCGGCGCTGTGGTAACGTCAGACCTGGCAATTCACACCGCCATTAAAAACTATCAGGGCGCCGCCGGTGCCGTTCCCGGCCCGTGGGACTGCTGGCTCATTCTGCGCGGCCTCAAAACCCTCAAGATCCGCATGAAAGAGCATGAGGCAACCGCCATGCACCTTGCTAAAATGCTTGACCGCCATCCGGCGGTGGAACAAGTTTTTTACCCTGGTCTTGCATCACACCCACAGCACCAACTGGCAAAAGCACAGATGAGCGGTTTCGGCGGCATGGTAACATTCTCCCTGAAAGAGGGGCTTCCGTCGGTAAAAAAACTGCTCGCCAATATCAAGCTCTTCGTGCTTGCCGACAGCCTTGGCGGCGTAGAGTCGCTTATCTCCTCTCCGGCAAAAATGACGCTCTGGGCGCTTTCGCAAGCAGAGCGTGACCGGCGGAAATGTACCGACAACCTTGTGCGTCTCTCCATTGGTCTGGAAAATGCTGAGGATCTTGAGGCTGATCTGCTCAACGCACTGGAGGGGTTGAATGGATGAATCGTATGATTCCGTTTTTTGGCAATGCCGAATGGTATTCGATATCCCAATGTTGATTCGCTGTATAATTTGACGATGAAAGAAATGTCACAAATAATTACTATTGAACTGAACGGAGAACAACAACCACTTCCACCCGATTCGTCAGTCAATGATCTTCTTTCAATCATTGGTTCCGACGGAAAAAGTCTGGCAGTGGTCGTGAATGATAGTATCATCCGCCCCAACAACCGCTCCACTCACCAGCTTCACCAAGGAGATCGCGTTGAATTGCTTATCTTTGCTGGCGGTGGTTAACAGATTATTTTAAAATATGGACGTTTTAAAGCTTGGCTCTTATACTTTCTCTTCGCGACTGATTCTCGGAACAGGGAAATTCAGCAACTCCACGGTGATGCTTGATGCAGTTCGGGCTTCCGGCGCTCAACTGGTGACCGTGGCGCTGCGCCGCTTCAACCGTCAGCAGGCTGAAGATGACCTCTTTGGCCCCCTGTCTACCATTGAGGGAATAACACTCATGCCAAATACATCGGGTGCATCGACCGCTGCGGAGGCTGTTCGCGCAGCACATATCGCCCGGGAACTCTCGGGAAGCCCCTTTATCAAGGTTGAAATTCATCCGAATCCTCAGCACCTGATGCCCGACCCCATTGAAACATTCGAGGCGGCCCGGATTCTGGCAAAAGAGGGATTTCTGGTAATGCCCTATATCGCTGCTGACCCGGTTCTGGCGAAGCGGCTTGAAGAGATTGGCTGCGCATCGGTGATGCCACTCGGCTCGGCAATCGGAAGCGGACAGGGACTCGCAACCTCGGAGATGCTCAACATCATCATCCGCGAAAGCACCATTCCGGTCATTGTCGATGCCGGGCTGCGATCCCCTTCCGAAGCAGCTCATGCCATGGAAATGGGATGCGAAGCGGTGCTGGTGAACAGCGCCGTGGCTGCAGCAGGCCACCCCCCGGAGATGGCTGAAGCATTCGCGGAGGCTGTAGCGGCAGGAAGAAAAGCATTCAGGGCAGGGCTTATGGAGAAAAGCGGCTTCGCCGTGGCAACAAGTCCACTCACTTTTCTTGGAACATTCTGATGAGAGCTTTACCGGAATGGCTTACCGACAATCGTGACACTGCAGCCCTTGCCGCAATGCTCTCACCAGCATCATCACGCTCCCTTGAAACACTTGCGGCTGAATCGAGAGCAATTACACTGCGCCGTTTCGGGCGCACCATGGCGCTCTATGCCCCACTCTACCTCTCGAACTACTGCTCCAGCGGCTGCATCTACTGCGGCTTCGCCTCAGACCGGCAAACGCCGCGCCACCGTCTTGAACCCGATGAGATCCGCCGCGAACTGGCAGCAATGAAAAAAATTGGCATAAGCGATATCCTCCTGCTCACCGGCGAAAGGACTGTCGCCGCCGATTTTGACTATCTGCAGCGAAGTGTTGCCATCGCTGCAGAGGAGATGCCGCGTGTCTCCGTTGAGGCTTTTCCGATGAGTGTAAGCGAGTACCGGGCTCTGGCCGACTGCGGTTGTACCGGCATCACCATCTACCAGGAAACTTACAACAGTGAACGATACGAGGCGCTGCACCGCTGGGGCCCCAAAAAAGATTTTATAGACCGTATTGAAACTCCGGAACGCGCCCTTGACGGGGGAATAAAAAGCGTTGGGCTTGGCATCCTGCTTGGCCTCTCCGATCCGGTTGAAGATACCCTGAGCCTCTACCGCCACGTCCGACATCTTGGACGCACCTGGTGGCGTGCGGGCCTCTCCGTCTCATTCCCGCGCATGAGACCACAGACCGGCGGCTATGAGCCCCCCTTTCCAGTGGACGATCACCTGCTTGCCAGAATCATCTTTGCCTTCCGCATTGCTCTTCCCGATACTGAGCTGGTACTCTCAACAAGAGAGAGCGCCACTTTTCGTGACGGTATGGCAGGACTGGGAATTACCAGAATGAGCGTTGAGAGCAAGACAACTGTGGGCGGGTACTCTGTGAGCGACAGCAAAAACAGCAGGGAGAAAAGGGATGAGGGCCAATTTGAAATATCCGACAACCGCACCGCCAGAGAGTTCTGTGCTGCGTTGCGCAACCAGAACATCGAACCAGTCTTCAAAAACTGGGAACCATCCTATAACGGCCCATCTGCCAGAATAAATTATGAAAGAGAAGTCGACAGGTCAGCCTCCACAATAACTCCTGAAACAGAAACATGCCACTGAACGACAGCCAGCGCGAACGCTATGCCCGTCACCTCTCCCTGAGCGAAATCGGCGAAGAGGGACAGGATAAACTGCTCAAGGCAAAGGTTGTCGTAATCGGTGCCGGAGGGCTCGGCTCCCCTGTGGCCTTCTACCTTGCTGCAGCAGGCATCGGCACCATAGGGCTCATGGATGGCGACAAGGTCGATCTCAGCAACCTCCAGCGCCAGATCCTCCATACCACCGGTTCAGTCGGCCAGCATAAGGTCACTTCAGCCGGAGAGAGGATTCTCGCCCTTGACCCTGCTATCAAACTCAACCTCTACCCGTTCCCCCTCACCGCCGACAACGCAGCGGAGACTCTCGCATCCTACGACTTCGTCATCGATGCCACCGATAACTTCGATTCAAAATTCCTGATATCGAAAGCCTGCTACAAAGCGGAAAAACCCTACTCCCATGCAGGCATCCGTGAGTTCCGGGGCCAGACCATGACCGTCCTCCCCGGCACCACCGCCTGCTACCACTGCCTCTTTCACGAAGAGGGTGCGCCCGCTGCCGCCATCCCCAAAGGCCCCCTCGGTGCCGTACCCGGCATCATCGGCTCCATTCAGGCCACCGAAGCCATAAAACATATTCTCTCAATCGGCACTCCGCTCACCAATACCCTGCTCACCTGCGACACCCTCACCATGACCATCCGCAAAATTCCCGTCACCCGCGACAAAAACTGCCCACTTTGCGCTCAGGCTGGTGACAAAGCTTTTGCTGCAAGCGCCCCATAATAATTGATTCCGTAAAAAATAGTTAATAATCAAGATGTCTCGCTGATGCTCGAAATGACAGGAAAGCAACGCTCAATGCGGAATCACGGAATGACTTTCTGATGAGCGCTTATGAAAACAGCCATAACACAAAAGCATCGAGTTATGCCCGATGCTTTTGTGAATTGAGTTCACCAATCAACCTCCGTTGAAAGTTGAGAAATATAACGATTTTTTTCAGCAATCAGCTCCCGATATACTCCTTCAGAGTCTTGCTGTAGGCCGACTGACGCAACCTTCTGATCGCTTTCTCCTTGATCTGGCGGACACGCTCACGGGTCAGCCTGAATTTCTCGCCGATCTCTTCGAGCGTAAGCGGGTTATCCATGCCAATCCCGAAATAGGACTTGATGACATCCGCCTCTCTTGGTGCAAGGACGGAGAGAGAGCGTTCGACCTCAAGGGTAAGCGAATCGCGGTTGAGGCCGTAGTCGGGCAGATGACCGTCGTTCTGCAGCACATCGAGCAGACGGTTATCGTCGCCCTGGGCAAATGGGGCATCAACGGAAACATGCCTTCCTGCAATTTTCAGGGTATCGGCAACATCCTGTGAATCCATCTCAAGAAGAGTGGCAAGCTCCCTGGTGTTGGGGTCGCGTTCAAACTCCTGTTCAAGCTGGCTGTATGCCTTGCTGATTTTGTTCAGGGTACCCACCCGGTTCAGGGGAAGCCTTACAATCCTTGACTGCTCTGCCAGAGCCTGGAGAATAGACTGCCGAATCCACCATACCGCATAAGAGATAAACTTGAATCCGCGGGTTTCATCGAACCGCTTTGCTGCCTTTATAAGTCCAAGATTTCCCTCATTAATCAGGTCACCGAGGGTGAGACCCTGATTCTGGTACTGCTTCGCCACCGAAACAACGAAGCGCAGGTTGCCTTTGATCAGTTTGTCGAGCGCACGCTTGGCCCTCTTGTACTCAGTCGTATCAACAGGCATATCAAAGCCCTCCTTGATTGCCTTGGTCAACCTGACCTCATCTTCTGCGGTCAGGAGATCATATTTCCCTATCTCCTGCAGGTATCGGTCAAGAGAAAGGCTTTCACGATTGGTTATCTGTTTGCTTATTTTGAGTTGCCTCATGTAAAACATCTCTTTAAGAACTTCGGCGATTTATATCAGCCCATCCGGTCTGCCTGATAAACCGGGAAAACCGGAATGTAACACTTTCTGCTGAATGCACCTATAATAAAAAAGTCAAAACTGGGATTTCCCCCGCACCAGCCATTTTTATTCGCTCAAAACGTCGAGGCTGCACCTGAGTTTATGAAGATTATCTTCGGCTTCGCTCAGCTTCTCTCTCTCCTTGACGATCACCTCCGGAGGCGCATTATCGACAAACCCCCGATTTGAAAGTTTACGTTGAAGCAACCCCACATAGGAGAAGATATTATCGATCTCACCCTGGAGACGCTCCCGCTCCTTGCTGAATGATATTAACCCCTCAAGCAACACAAATAGTTCATTACCCTCAACCACCGTTCCTGCAGCATGACGTGGACGCTCTCTCTCACCCATCAGCTTCGGGAAACACTGGCCGAGAACTGCAATAAGTGGAAGATTTGCCTCAAAGAGAAGGTTATCACCATCGTTGCCCGGCCTGATCAGTACTTCTGCCTGGCTGTTATGAGGAACACCAAAGAGTGAACGCAAACTTCTGATCTCTGCAATCAGCTTCTGTATCAGGTTAAAACCACCTGCATCAACGTGCGAAAGTCTCGTGTCGAAAAGAGGCATAGGCGACAGTGCAATGCTCTCCTCTGTTGAACGAGGAAGAATATGATGCCATATCTCGTCGGTAATAAAGGGCATTACGGGATGCAGAGCTTTCAGGGTGCCTTCAAGCAGATAAACGGCGAGGCAGACCGACTCACGAGCCTCTTCTCTTGTCAACTCTCCTGAAAGCTTCACCTTCAGCGCCTCCAGATACCAGTCGCAGTAATCTCGCCAGAAAAAGTCGTGGAGAAGCTTGACAATCTCATTAACCCTGAACTGGCTGAATGCAGTATGATAGCGCTCCAGCATGCTGTTGAATCCGGCGAGAATCCACTGCTCCGCCAGATTAAAACCTCCTGAACGGGGATCAAATTCCCGAAACAGGGCCGCAAACTCTTCGGCATTGCTGAAATACTTCTCACGCTGCATGAAAACAAGGCGCGAGGCATTCCATATCTTGGTAGCAAAATTGCGACCAAGTTCACACTTTTCCTCGCAAAAAAGCACATCCTGACCAAAAGGTGCAATATAGATGATGGTGAAACGCAGGGCGTCGGTGCCGTAGTCGTCCATCACCTTGAGCGGATCGGGCGAGTTACCGAGAGACTTTGAGAGCTTTCGCCCCTTCATGTCGCGAATAATGCTTGTAAAATAGACATCGCGGAAGGGAGCTTCCCCTTTGAAGTAGAGCCCCGCCATTATCATTCTCGCAACCCAGAAAAAAATGATGTCGGGGCCTGTTACCAGCGTATTGGAGGGATAGAACGAAGTGAGATCTTCATTTTCACTCAGCCTCTCTTTCCATCCGAGCGTGGTGAAGGGCCAAAGCCACGAAGAGAACCATGTATCGAGCACATCTTCGTCCTGAACCAGTTTATCGGTACCTGCAAGATGAGAGGCCTCTTCGTAAGTGGCAGCAACCCACACCCTGCCTTCAGTGTCGTACCAGGCGGGAATGCGATGCCCCCACCAGATCTGGCGCGAGATGCACCAGTCCTGGATATTTTCCATCCAGTGGCGATAGGTGTTAATCCACTGCCGGGGGTGAAACTGTATCTCGCCATCATTGACAACCTTCAGGGCTGGCTCTGCAAGTGGTTTCATCTTTACAAACCACTGCTCGGAGAGATAGGGTTCAACAACCACATCTGCGCGCTCGGAATATCCGACATTGTGTTCATACTCCTCAACCCGAACAAGGTTGCCAAGCTCCTCCAGATCCTTGATAATTTTTGTGCGGGCATCGAACCGATCCATCCCGCCATAGCCGAACTCGTCGGTCATTCGGCCATCTTTTCCCACAACCGACAGAATCGGAAGATTATGGCGACGGGCAACAGCATAATCGTTTGGATCATGCGCCGGAGTGATTTTGAGGGCACCGGTACCGAACTCGATATCGACATAGTCATCCGCAATAATGGGGATATGCCTTCCCGCCACAGGAACAACGGCAAGCTCTCCGACGAGGTCGCGAAAACGGGGATCCTCAGGGTTAACGGCAATGGCAACGTCAGCCAGAATGGTTTCAGGCCTGACCGTTGCGATGGTAATATATTTTCCGGGATGGTTGACGAGGGCATATTGTACATAAACCAGCTTGTCGCGGCGAGGCTTCATAATCACCTCTTCATCGGAGAGCGCCGTCTGGGAGACCGGACACCAGTTGATGATGCGGGTGCCGCGATAAATCAGGCCGTCACGATAGAGCATGACGAAGGCGTTAATAACTGCCTTCGAGGCACCCTCGTCCATGGTAAAGAGATTGCGTCGCCAGTCGCAGGAGATACCGAGCCTGCGAAGCTGCTTGAGAATGAGACCTCCATACTCTTCACGCCACTGCCAGACATGATCAAGAAACTCCTTGCGGCCGAGATCGTGGCGGGTTATTCCCTCCTTTTTCAGCTTGCGCTCCACCACCGTCTGTGTCGCTATTCCTGCATGATCGGTACCAGGAAGCCAGAGTGCCTCTTTGCCCGTCATACGGTTGTAACGGATAAAAATGTCCTGAAGCGTATGGTTCAGGACATGGCCAAGCGTCAGACTCCCTGTAACATTGGGCGGTGGCATGAGAACGGTAAAGGGCTTTTTTCCCCCTTCCAGCACACGGGAACTCTCTGCATGAAAACTTCCAACAGTCTCCCAGTGCTCACTTCTCCACCGCTCTTCAACATCGTGATGGTTATATGTTTTTTCCAGATTGAATGTTTCGGTCTGATCGCTCATAATAAAATCGTCAATGGTTAATCCTTTTTTTCAGGTGCCGGACGCTTCTCGAAAATAGCGTCAATAATCCCATAGTCAAGCGCCTCCTGGGCATTCATCCAGCGATCCCTTTCCGAATCCTCCCTCACCTGCTGCACATCCTTGCCTGTATGTTTGGCAAGGAGTTCATCAAGCAGTCGGCGGATCTTCTCTATCTCACGCGCCTGGATGATAATATCGGTCTCCTGCCCATGCGCACCTCCGGAGGGCTGATGAATCATGATCCTCGAGTGGGGAAGCGAGGCCCTCTTGCCCTTGGTCCCGCTGGCAAGGATAAATGCGCCCATACTTGCTGCCATACCAACACAAACCGTCGAAACTTCGGGACGGATATATTGCATCGTGTCGTATATGCCAAGTCCGGCAGAGACACTGCCACCTGGTGAGTTAACATAGATATAGATGTCGCGCTCAGGGTCTTCAGACTCAAGGAAAATAAGCTGCGCCATAATCAGCCCGGCCACATGCTCATCAATCCCGCTGCCAAGAAAGATAATGCGCTCACGAAGAAGCCTTGAAAAGATATCAAATGCCCGCTCGCCTCTTCCTGAAGTCTCTATAACCATGGGAACAAGCGTATTGGTGATAGCCGCATCTATTGCTCCTGAGTACATTTTTTTTGCATGATGCTCAAAACCGAAATTAATATTTGCCATAGTAGCCACCTTTTTGTTTGAAATATTGGTGAGTCATTAAAATGAAGATCGGCACAACATGAACCGAACGGAGGAGGCTCTCTGTCCACGAGCATCCAATACTGACTTTCAAAATACGCAGTGATAACAATAAATCAAGAGTTCCCGTTTCAATTAACAAAAAAAGAGAGTTCTCACAGTATGCAGAAAAAATGAAGCTGTTTGCCTATATTCCGGGCCGACAACCCCCAAAACATCGAGGAACATGCAGGTACGCCTCATTGCTGTCACTGCTCCACTTATCCAGGTTGACAACCAGACACTCTCCCCCGAGGGGCTTATCGCCTACTGCGCACGAGTATCAAGCCCCCATCAGGAGACGCTTGATTATCAAAAGCTGATCGCCTATTGCATTGAAAAAAAGCACTGGAGCGTTTTTGAGATGGCAGACATGACGGTTGAAATCGTCACATCAAGAGCTATTTCCCCGCAGATTTTGCGCCATAAAAGCTTTCAATTTCAGGAGTTCAGCCAACGCTATGCCAAAGCACAGGAGATTGAGCGATACCAGCCACGGCGTCAGGACAGCAAAAACCGCCAGAATTCGCTTGACGATTTAGATGATGCCACAAAGCAGTGGTTTGCGGAAGCTCAGGAACAGATGGCCAGCACAGCGCTTGAGCAATACAACCTGGCACTTGAAAAAGGAATTGCCAAAGAGTGCGCTCGTGCATTATTGCCTCTTGCTACGCAGACGAAGCTCTACATGAAAGGCTCCTTGAGGAGCTGGATTCACTACCTTGAGGTACGAACCGACACGAGCACGCAACAGGAGCACCGCGAAATTGCCCTGGAGATCAAAAAGATTTTTATGGAACAATTTCCGGTGACAGCGGCGGCGCTGAAATGGCGCTGAACGCTGAGCTATACCTTCAGCATACCAAGCAGACTGACCAGTTCCCCCTTCAGCTCCCTGCGAGAGATGATGCGATCGAGAAAACCATGTTCAAGCAGAAATTCAGCCCGCTGAAATCCACCAGGCAGATCTCTTTTGATGGTATCCCTGATCACTCTGGGGCCCGCAAACCCTATCAGTGCTTTGGGCTCGCTTATATTGATATCACCAAGCATGGCAAAGGAGGCGGTAATGCCGCCCATGGTCGGGTCGGTAAGCAGAGAGATGTAAGGCAGTTTTCTCTCGCTGAGCCGGGTGAGCCTGGCGGCTGTTTTGGCCATCTGCATGAGACTAAAGGCGCCTTCCATCATTCGCGCACCACCTGACTGGGAGATCACCAGAAGGGGGGCATTCAGCTCAAGCGCCTTGTCAACGGCTCGTGCAATTTTTTCACCAACAACGGAGCCCATTGAACCACCTATAAAACCAAAATCCATCGCGGAAACAACAAGGGGGCTGCCCCCGCACATACCATGGGCGTTCCGGCAAGCTTCAGTTTTTCCCTTTTTTTCAATAGTATCATGAACCCTGTCCGGGTATTTTTTTGTATCGGCAAAGCCAAGAGGATCTGCTGCGCGAAGCTCATCACCAAACTCGGTGTACTTGTCGCCGTCAAAAAGAAACGAAAAATATTTATAAGGAGATATCCTGAAATGATGACCACATTCAAGGCAGGTAAAGAGATAATCTTCAAGTTTTTTTTTGTGAAGCGTCGCTCCGCACTCGTCACATTTCCACCACAATCCTTCCGGCATATCACGTTTGTCAGTCGGACGTATCGATAGTTTTACCCGTTTAAACCAAGCCATTTTCACAATGAAGAGTAAAGGTTATACATTAAAGCCCAAGATATGAATCTCCACACGAGATCTCAAAAACAGCCTGAATATAACCTTTATCAGATAACTATGAACCGGGAGCCACTCCATTGTTGAATGTCAGAACAGTTATCTGCCTTACACTCCTGCTCTTCGCCTCTCTCCTCCCGGAAATGACGGCGCTTCCCGTTGCTGTGGCTTCAGAGACCACCCTGGTCTATCCTGATACGCTCAAACTTCCCCTGCGTCGCTACGCCCTGCTCCATGCGATGAAGCCTGCCAGAAAAACCGTTGGCCTTGCACTTTCAGGCGGGGGCGCCAATGGACTTTCCCAAATTGGTCTCCTCAAGGCTTTTGATGAAGCGGGTATTACTGTCGACTGTATTGCAGGCACCAGCATGGGGGCAATTATCGGAGGGCTCTACAGTTCTGGCTACAGCCCGGATGAACTTGCCGAGATCGTCGAGGCGCTCCCCTGGCAATCCATTATCTCTTTCAATAATGAATATGCCCGCTCAAATATTTTTCTTGAACAACAGCGAATCCGCGACCGGGCATCCATCGCCATCCGTTTTAAAAAGCTGAAACTGCTCATTCCCAAATCGCTTAATTCCGCCCAGGAGATGACCGCAACTCTCGACCTCCTGGCGCTGAACGCTCTTTATCATGCTTCAGGCGATTTTTCAACACTTCCTGTCAATTTCAGGGCTGTATCGACCGACCTTGTCTCTGGAATGCGTGTCACACTCTCCACAGGCTCCCTTTCAGAGGCTATTCGGGCAAGCAGCACCATTCCCATCCTTTTTGAGCCAATCAAACATGACAGTTGCCAATTGGTTGATGGGGGACTTGTTGCAAACCTGCCAGTAGATGAGCTCGATACCTTCAACGCAGAATATAAAAGCGCGGAGTATAAAATTGCAGTCGATACGCGCGGCAGCATGTACTCCACCGGTGGCGAGCTTGATCTCCCGTGGAAAGCCGCAGATCAGGCCATGACCATCCTCACAAAAGTGCAGTATCCTGCGCAGCTTGCAAAAGCCGATATTGTCATAACCCCTGATCTCGGAAACCATAAGGCCACCGATTTTTCCGCTGTCAGGGAACTGGTTCTTGCAGGTTATGCCAGGGGTAAAGTTGTTGCAGAGGCAATAAAGCAGAGTGTCAAAAAAAAGAGTTCCCCCGGCACAGCTATCGGCGGCTACTCAAAAATAGTCCGGTTTCCGCAAGAGAGCCCAAAACACGAGCTTTTTGTTTCTGAAATTCTCCGCAACGCCACCAGTCTGAACAGAACCCTTCAGGAACTGCTGGCAACGGATCTCTTTACCAGAGTTTATGCCGAACTCGACAAAAAAGGCAAAATTGCGATTTTTCACATCGAACCTCTTCCCGCAATAAACAGGGTCTCCGTTACAGGAGGCCCCCCCGACGCACTTTCGCATGAAGAGATCGCGCTCTGTTTTGGAACTGTCATGGATAAAATCTATACGAACAGTGCAGGCACCAGGGCTCTCGAATCGCTGATAAAGAGTTACCGGCGAAAAGGATACTGCCTTGTCACTATTGAAAATTGCTCCATCAACAATGGACTGCTCCAGGTAACCCTCTCTTCCGGAAAACCAGAGGGTATCGAGATTCGCAGAGACAAGGAGATCACCAGAATCACTCCAATAACGCGAGAAATAAAAATTGATACCACCAGGGCTCTCCGCATGCTGAAGGCCGAAGAGTCTGTCAATAATCTTTACGAAACGGGTGTATTCAACCGGGTATCTATCTCCGCAGATGCAACTCCGGCCTCTGGAGTCGACAGAAAGCCGAGGCTCAGGTTCTCTTTTGAAGAAAAACCATCTTCCGTCCTTCGCCTTGGATTACGCTATGATGAAACAAACAATGCCCAGTTCCTCGTCGATGTCAGAAATGAAAATCTCGGAGGGACGACAGGCTCAATCGGTGGCTGGCTGAAAGCTGGAAGAAAAAACTACCTCGCCAATCTTGAACTCTATATGCCACGCCTCGGTGCTTCACATTTGACAACATCCTCACGCCTCTTCTACGACCAGCATCTCTTTGAAAACTCGGATGGAACCGGCGTCACAATAAATTACGGGATACAAAAATACGGTTTCAGCCAGGCCTTCGGTACAAGAATCAGAAAAAATGGCCAATTAATTGCTGATTTAACCCTGCAAAATGCACAATCATACCCTGAAGGTAATAACCGTGCTGCTTTAAATACCGCAAATAGTACCATGCTCTCTGTCGGCACACAGTTTACCCTCGATTCGAGAAACAGCGCAATAACCCCTACATCAGGAACCTATACAAACCTCAGATATTCAATAACTCCAGAGCTGCTTGACAATCAGGATCTCTTCTGGCAGATATCGGGCAACCATGAAGAAAACATTCCGCTCATCAGCAGAATCACGCTGCAACTTTCAGGAGTGTTTGGTCTGAGCAGCAAAAACATGCTCCTCTCCGAGAAATTTTTCCTTGGGGGGCCGGGAACAACCTATAGCCAGCGTTTCATCGGTTTAAAAGAAAACGATCTTCCCTGCAACAATATGGCAGCCTTCGGAATGAATCTTGGTTACAAGCCCTCATTCGATATTCTCTTTCCTGCCTCTCTCTTTCTGCATTATAATGTGGGGAACGCCTGGGGCAAACTGGATGATATCTCTTCGGCGGGCCTCATTCAGGGCATTGGAACAAGCGTGCTCTGGGAAACCCCTGTTGGGCCAGCAAGGATCACCCTCTCCAAAACACTCCCCTTTCCTGAAGGATCCCATACTTTATCGCCAAAATTGTCAACTTTTTCAGATACAATCATTTATTTCAGCATGGGTCATAACTTTTGAGCACTGAGCAGAACTTTTTTGTATTTTCATAACCCTAAGCCCCGGCATAACAGTGACTGAAACATGCTCATGATAGACAAACAGAAGGTGGAACCTCAGCAAAAACCTCACATCCTGGTCTGTAATGATGACGGTATTGAGGGCGAGGGAATCCACGCCCTTGCGGCGGCAATGAAAAAAATAGGCCGGGTTACCGTCGTTGCGCCCGCGGAACCACACAGTGGCATGAGCCATGCCATGACACTCGGTACACCGCTGAGAATCAGGAAGTTCCTGAAAAATGGCCATTTTTTCGGCTATACGGTCTCGGGAACTCCTGTTGACTGCATCAAGGTTGCCCTGAGCCATATTCTGCCATCGAAACCAGACATAATTGTTTCAGGCATCAACTACGGAAGCAATACTGCTATAAATACCATCTATTCAGGCACGGTTGCGGCCGCTCTTGAGGGTGCAATACAGGGAATTACCTCCCTGGCATTTTCGCTCACAACATACGAAAATGCTGATTTCACCTATGCGGCAAAATTTGCCCGCAAACTGGCAAAAAAGGCGCTTGCTGAAAGCCTGCCGACAGACACCATTCTTTCCGTCAATATCCCGAATGTACCGGAATCAGAGATTGCCGGAATCGTGATCGCCGAACAGGGTCGTTCGCGCTGGGAGGAGGCTGCCATAGAGCGACACGATATGTTCGGGAACCCCTACTACTGGCTGAGTGGCACCCTGCGTCTGCTGGATGACAGCATGCACAAGGACGAATTTGCTGTTCGCCGTAATTACGTCACCATAACACCATTGTCGTGTGATCTGACCAACCACCAATATATCAGCGCCCTTGAACAATGGAATCTGAAAAAATAAAAGAGTGAATACCTTTCTGCTTGACTACAAAAACATCCTGACACCAAAAAAGGGATTTTCAAAGCTTTTCCGTGACTATACATCTGAAGGGCCCGAACGCTCAGCGTTGATTGCAGAATGTTTTCATTTTGATTATCAACGAGAGGCCGATTACTACCGGCAGCTCGGACTGCTCAGTGCAAGAACTTTTGACAGGGAAACTCTTGTGCGGCTTCTTTCGCGGCAAAACAGTCGCTGGGGAGGCCGTGTGCTTCACCTCCGTGAAATTGAAAAGCTCCGATCTCCACGCTGTATGGCGATCGTAACCGGACAACAGCTCGGGCTCTTTACCGGCCCGCTCTATACCATCTATAAAGCTCTGACCGCCATTATTTTTGCCGAGCGCCAGAAAGCACTTTTTCCCGAATATGATTTTGTTCCCATTTTCTGGCTTGAAGGTGAAGACCACGACTATGAAGAATCGGCCAACACTGCTATTTTTTCTGAAAACCAGGTTATTCACTTCACCCAGGAGCCCTACAGGCGGATGCCGGAGCAGATGGTTGCCAACTCCTGTTTCAGCGAGGAGATTAGCCGGACAGTTGAAGAGTTTCTGAGGCTCCTGCCCGATTCGGCTTACAAACATAGTGTATCAGATATCCTTACGGAGTGCTATTATCCGGGAAGCACCTTCGAGATAAGCTTTGCCTGTACCATGATGAAGCTCTTCAGGGAACAGCCGCTGATTTTGCTGTCAAGCCAGGATCACGAGTTCAAAAAGCTTTCGGCCAGCATCTTTTTGCGAGAACTCTCCACTTCGCCCGCATCCTCCTACAATGTTGTTTCGCAAAGTACCCGCCTTGAAAATCTCGGCTACCAGGCACAAACCAAGCCCAGGGCAGTCAACCTCTATCATATCAATCATCATGGCCAACGGCAAAAAATAGAGCAATCTGCGGATGACTCTTTCTCGATTGTCCCCGACAAACAACGCTACTCAAAACACCAGATGCTTGAGTTATGTCAGGATCACCCCGAACGGTTCAGCCCCAACGTTGTTCTCCGACCGATTGTCCAGGATTGCATCCTGCCCACCTTTGCCTGCATTGCCGGGCCCGGAGAGATCAGCTATCTGGCGCAATACCGGAAAAATTACGAGCATTTCGGCATCTCCATGCCCTTTGTTATTCCAAGGGGGAGCTTTACTCTGGTTGAACCGAAAATAAGCAGGATCATGGACAAACTGCTCCAGGTCACCGGAAAGCCCGGATTTTCGCGCAAGCAAATTTACCTTGCAATATTCGGCGACCTGCAACAACTGAAAAAAAAAGCTGTCGGCATTGCTGAAAACCCGCAACTGGATGCTCTGTTTGAAGAGACAAAGGAGGAGATTCGCCGGGCGTTTGCCGCTCTCGGGCCGGTACTTGCCAAAATCGATCCCACTCTTGAGCCTCTCCTGGCCGCCTCAGCCGTCCAGTCAGCTAAAATTGTTGAAGGGATTGAACAGAAGGCATGGAAGGCAAGCAGGCGCAAACATGAAGAACTGCTTGAACAGATCCTGAAAGCTGAAATCGCTCTTTTTCCCGAAGGGCTGCCCCAGGAACGGCTCATCAATATTTTTTATTATCTCAATAAATACGGCACGGAGCTGATTGAAACCCTGAAGAACCTGCTGAACGGTCATTCAACCGAAGCGCATATCATTGTTGAACTATAGAAAGGAGAGGACTCCGGAATTTATGACTGTTTCTTTTAAATCCATGGCAAGCTGGGCTATTCTTGTACTGATACTCATGCAATTTGTACCACTCAGACGCATCAACCCGCCTGCGGACTCAGAGATTCAACTCCCTGAATCAATAAAACATTCACTTAAAAAGGCCTGTTATGACTGCCACTCTTATGAGACTCGCTGGAGAGGCATTTCCTACATTGCTCCGGCATCATGGCTTGCCTCCAGCACAGTCTCTTCTGGCCGGGCAGCCCTGAATTTTTCAACATGGAACGACTGTAACTGGAGAGAAAAAAAAATGAAAACAACGAAACTTGGAGATGTTGTTTCTGCCGGAGCTGCACATCAACCGCCCTATTACCTTTGGCAACCCGAAGCTCAACTCACTGCCAGCGAAACCAGAGCACTTCTGAAATGGCTGACTGACTTTTGAAAAAGAGCAAGTACAAGTTACAAACTCAGCGAAAGCCGTCAGGATAAAATCTGTTGATAATAGCTATAACCTCTTCAGGACTATCTTCGAGAAAAATAAAGTCGAAAGCATCGGCACGGATATAGCCCTTCTCTTTCAGCATGGTCTCCTCGATCCATCGATAAAACCCTCCCCAGTAACTTTTTCCAACAAGTATAACAGGAAACCGTTCGCTTTTTCCCGTGTATATAAGTGTAATGGCTTCCATTACTTCATCAAGCGTGCCGAACCCTCCCGGAAGGGCAATAAATGCCTGTGCGTACTTTATAAACATAACTTTGCGCACAAAGAAATATTCAAAACTGACCAGTTTATCGTGATCAATGTATTTATTAGGCTTTTGCTGGTTTGGAAGCTTTATATTGAATCCAATTGATGCACCTCCCGCGCTCTGGGCACCCTTGTTTGCAGCCTCCATAACACCCGGGCCTCCCCCCGTTATCAGCGATAACCCTTCAGCAGCAAGCAACTCTCCAAGCTTCTCGGCAAGAAGGTACTCCGGACTTCCCGCAGGCACCCTTGTAGAACCAAAAACGGTAACAGCCACACCGACATCGGACATCATCTCAAAACCGCTCACAAACTCTGCCATGATCTTGAATACCCGCCAGCCGTCAGCCAAATCACCTTCCCGTTTTACACCGGTATGCTGCGGAACACCCTTTGCTCCAGAAGGACGGCAATAAATATCCATAGACTCACCATCAAATACTACAATTCAAGAAAATTCCGGATGATTTTTTTCCCCTCAACAGTCATAATTGATTCTGGATGAAACTGAACTCCGTAAAGCTTGAGCTGTTCCGAATCCATCCCCATGATCACCCCATCCTCGGTCCAGGCTCGAATGAGAAGTGCCTCTGGAAGCGTTTCGCGCTCAACAATAAGCGAGTGATACCTTGTGGCAACAAACGGATTGTCAACACCTCTGAAAATCCCGCAATTATCATGATATACCTGTGAAGTCTTGCCATGCATAATGCTGGCCGCCCTCACCACCTTCCCACCAAGAGCAACAGCTATCGACTGGTGCCCCAGACAAACTCCGAGCAGCGGAATCCTGCCCTTCACAGCATGAATCAACTGAACCGAGACACCGGCATCATCAGGAGTACCCGGACCAGGAGAGATAACAACCTTCGCCGGGGCACGAGCTACAATCTCATCAACCGAAAGCTCGTCGTTACGCCACACTTCAACCGTCTCGC
Source organism: uncultured Chlorobiaceae bacterium (assembly GCA_903994635.1). Classification (GTDB taxonomy): domain Bacteria; phylum Bacteroidota; class Chlorobiia; order Chlorobiales; family Chlorobiaceae; genus Chlorobium. The sequence goes on along the minus strand of CAJEXQ010000010.1, from coordinate 24,735 downwards.
CAAACTCGCTGATATACTGCACTAGATTATAGGTAAAAGAGTCATAGTTATCAACAACAAAAATCATGCACCCACCTCTTTACAAGTTATATAAATGACTGCCCTGCGCTCCCTGTTCCGGCAACGAAACGAAACATCGACTCATAAGCGCTGCTCATCGTGACCATGCGGCGTGCCATCACCTTCTTTGCTGTTTCAACCGCTTTTTCAACATCATAATTCACAAAGCCTCCACTGCCACCCCATGAAAAAGAGCGAACCTCTTTCGGAGGGAATCCCCCGCCAAAAATATTTGCTCCCGTTCCAGCAACAGTCCCGGTATTGAACATCGAATTGATAGAACTTTTGCTGTGGTCTCCCATCAAAAGTCCAAGAAACTGCAATCCCGTCCTGTGCAACTCTCCATTGATGCGTAATTGTATCTGACTATAATTATTCTTGAGGTCACTTGTATTGGTTCCTGCACCGAGATTACACCAGGATGAGATATAGGAGTGGCCAAGAAACCCCTCATGTTGTTTGTTGGCAAACGGCTCAAGAAGCGAATCCTCTACTTCGCCGCCAACCTTGGAGGCCATCCCGACAGCAACATTGCTGAAGAGTTTCGCACCGATTTTGACCCTCGACCATGGTGCCAGGAAAACATTCTGCATCATCACCGCCTGCGGTTCAACAATCGCACCGGAACCGACAGCAACAAACCCTTCATCAGCATCAAGCACCGCACCGGCCCGAACAACAGCTCCGGGACCTACATAGATGTTTGAATGGTTGACAATGGCGACTGAGGGGTGAACATCTCCTTCAATACGCCCAAGTTCAAGCGTTTCTGCATCCCGCAAAAATTCATCGGCATGAAAAGTTATTACATCCCAGAGGTTATTGATAACCCTGAAACCCGTTACCGACTCTGTAACCAGATCTCCGGCCAGACGGGATGTATCAAAAAGGTCGGGCATCAGGCCCCCTTTGGAAGCAAGAAGAAGAGAGCTGTCAACTCTTGCAAACAGCAGATTATCGCCCTGCATATATGCCCTTCCTGATTCAAAGGCACCCTCAATGATCACTCTGGCTGCCGCCTCATCACAAACAATTCGACCATTAACCAGCAACACATCCCTCTCTTCAAGCTGGTTGATCAGTCGTTCTGGATGTTGTTCTGCATAAAAAGGGGCAAGATAGCGGCGAAGGTGATAGGTAAGCTTCAAATGCTCCCCTGTGGAATACTCAAGTTTTTCCTGGAGGGAGCGAAAACCGGTATAAAGACCGTAAACCGGTTTGAGGTTAACAAGAGGCCTCAGCTCCTGTACTTTTGTATCTTCAAAAACAAGAACCTGCATAATGCAAATACACTGTAATATTATAGCTTCTCGATTTATCACGCAAAAAAACACGCAAAAAACAACATTTTAATATATAAAGAAACTGTCAATATGATTGAATAAAGTCAACAGGTTTATCTCAGGATCATAGCGTCTTCCCCGTGCAAATTACACCACTGTTTGCCTTGAGGAAGCTACACTTTATGACGTAAATAAATAAGTACCCGACCGGTGCCTCAATTTACAAAAATGCTGATTATATTTGCGTATATTTATTCGTCGCAGTTTAGAGTTATCAATGGTAACATTGAGAAAAAAGTGTCACATAACCCCTTGGAATCTGTACAATGAAACCTGCAATACGTCCAGCACTGGAAATAATCGAAAAAGGTCACTGGAAAAAACATCATCCGGCACGGGGGTATACCAAGTGGATGAGCGTGATTGACGGCAATATTGTTCACACATGGGTTGATGCAAAAACAGATGTTATGCTTGACGTTATGGACATTGATCTCCTGCAGATTGTGCTCTCGGAATCTGCTCTACAGAACAAGCAGTTTCACATACTGTTTGACCTTCGCCATATCTTCAATATTACCTTCAACTATAAAAAAGCGATTACCGATCTTTTTTTTAACTGGAGTCCGATTCTGGGAGTCATAGGCTTTTACAATATTCGAGAGTCCATGCGCATTATCGTGGATACTTTTGCCGCCATCGCTCCTGAAACAATATGCATCACACTGACCAATAACTATCAGGAAGCCATTGAATCTATAATGGCATTTAAAGCAGGGGAATGCCTGGCGGGGAACCCCAACAATCAGAACAACAACGCAGAGCCAGCATTAAAAAAAAGGTTTCTTGGGGCCATTGCAAGGATCTCCTGGCTTAATATGCTGGACGAGCAAATAGTAATTCCTCCACCCGGCAACCTCTATCATCCTTTTTTCCAGGCATTGGACTTTTTGCGATCAGACCTCATGGTCAATGAACATGAAAAAAAATGTGAAATAAAGCGACTTAAAGAGGGTTTTGAACATCGCATAACAGAAATGGTTATCAAAATAAATGCCCAGGCGGAAGTAAACAAAAAAACAACTCGCGACATGGAAAAAGAGATCGCCGTTCTAACGGGACGAATCGCAAACCAGGATATTGAACTAACGAAAGCATCAAAAATTATTACAGCTAAAACGAAAGGATTACGTGATCTTCTTGACAAGGTAGAGACTCTTGAAATTGATCCCCATGTTAAAAAAGTTATGAGCAATTCCTGCCTGAGCCTCATTGAAACGAAGGTTACTGAAAAACTGCTGGATATCGAAATGAGTGAGTCTGATTCACTTATTTTATCAACACTCCGGAAAAGATTTCCAGCCCTTACCCAACGTGAACTGAAAATATGCCTGCTCATCAAATTGAACTACGATACCACGGAGATTGCCCGTTCTAAAGGTCTGTCAAAAAGAGGTATGGAAAGCATCCGATACAGATTGCATAGCAAGTTGGGCCTGAAAAAACACCAGTCAATCAAAAACTTCCTTTTAGAGCTACTGACTGATTGACCCCATCGTAAGTGCTCCATAGTAATTGATTCCGTAATAAAATAGACAAGACACTCATGATTCAGGCAAAGCTCGATGCTGAATTGCAGAATGACTTTTTGCCAAGGGCTTATCACCTTGTCATTTCGACGAACGAAGTGAGGAGAAATCTTGTAGCGCCCTAATCAAGATTTCTCTCTGATGCTCGAAATGACAGGATGGTCGCAAAGCATAACAACTCCCTCTGGAACAGCCAAAATTACAATCTTGCCGCAAATATTGTCATATACCTCCCCATCTATATGCATCACATCGGGCCCCTCTATCGTCACATCAACCCTCTGCGCCTTGCAGTAAAGAACCTTTTGGTCGTTGATATGGGTGCCATTGAGGTATTTGAGCGCATAACGAATAAATTCATGTTTCGGCACAGCCTTGAGAATGCAGACATCAAGCAACCCATCCGATAAATCGGCATCTGGCGCAATCTTGAATTTGCCCCCCTCAATTTTTCCATTCAACACTGAAAAAGCAAACACCGGTTCATGAAGCTCCTGCACAGACTCTTCGTGAGTGATTTTAATGTGCATTTTTACTGGGGAATAGCCGACAAGCACACGTAAAAGTGCATACAAATAAGCAAGCTCCCCTTTCAGCCAAAAGGTACGTTTAACTCTCTCCGCAATTCTTCCAGTAAAACCAATACCCAGAGAGTTAATAAAATAGAGCTGTTCAGTACCCCTAAACGAGACACACCCGATATCTACTTTTTTGGTTTCAGCATTGAAAAAATGGCTGATGTCGGGATATTGTCTGTTTTGAGGATTCAGCGTTTTGTTAAAATCATTTGCCGACCCGATCGGCAGAATCCCTATGGTAACATCTGATCCAACAACGGCATTTACAACGTCATGAAGCGTCCCGTCACCACCGCATGCAATCAGCCTGGTGCCTTCACTTATTTCGGAACAGGCAATCTCTCCTGCATCTTCAGCACAGGTCGTCGTAAACATCGCCGAATCTGCCCGCTCTGAAACAAGCCCCTGAAGCCATTTCGCCTTGCGAGCAGCACGCCCCTTGTCGGCGGCGGGATTAAAAATAAAAATATACCGGGAGTTGATGTGCGTCATTCTGAAAACTGAAAAAAAAGATCTCCCGGCCCATGCCGGAACTGACTGAAACGACAAGATAACAGTAATGCTCGCACTTTTTAACCAAAAAAAAGCAAATTAATACACCAGTATCGTATAAATTCAAGAAAAAAAGTGTTTTTGCGCCTAACTACGAATATTTTTTTGGTTTTTTTTAATAAATAAGGAATATTACGGGAGTGAGTACGTCATGCTTGGGTGAGTGTTATACAACAAGGAGGTAGTGGCGTTTGATAATTTTCAAAAAAATAAGGAACTGGAGGTGCAACTCGAAAGGGAATTTTTGAACGAGAGTTCTGTCGTGTAAGATAAGGTAAACTGTGAGTGGTTCTTTTTGAGGTGGAGTGTTCTTGAAGCTGTCACAAGGAGTTGCCGAGACGAGGAGTAAATAGCGTAATGTGGTAAAGATGATATCGTAACTCGATTAAAAGGATGATTATACAATGAACGCACAGGCAGAAGTGAGCAATAAATCTACCGCCGATTATGAAAAAGAAGTCGGTGAACTCAGGATGAGGATCGCAAATCAGGACCTGGAATTGACAAGGGTTTCTACAGCTATCGCTGAAAAAACCTCCTCTCTGCGGAATCTTCTTGACCAGATACACGCTCTTGAAATTGACAGTAGTGTTAAAAGGGTGATGACGGATTCATGTTTAAGCCTTATTGAGACCGAAACAATCGAAAAGCGCCTTAACATTGAGTTGACCGAGTCTGATTCAGTATTTTTGTCGAAACTACAGAAAAAACATGCCAACCTTAACCAGCGAGAGCTCAGGATTAGCTTGCTGGTCAAGCTGAACTACGACACAAGGGAGATTGGCCGCTCTGTAGGCATATCGACAAGAGGAATGGAGAGCATTCGTTACAGAATGCATAAAAAGCTTGGCTTGGGAAAACACCAGTCGATCAAGACCTACCTTTCTGATCTTGCTGTCGCTTTTTAACCGGAAGTGCCGGAAATTCTCATAGCAAGGCCCCTGGCTTCAGTTGAAGTCAGGGGCTTTTTTATTGCGGATTTTCGTCATTCGGCGGAATACTGTAGCAATGGCTTTTTACGTTAACGAATTCACGAATCCCCTCACGTGAGAGTTCACGTCCAAATCCAGACTCTTTCACACCGCCAAACGGGAGTCGCGGGTCTGATTTCACAAAACTATTGATAAAGCAGTTGCCAGCCTCAAGCTGCTCTGCAACGACGAGCGCCCTCTCAATGTTACCGGAAAAAACCGCTGATCCAAGCCCATAAGGAGTGTCGTTCGCCATACGTATCGCCTCCGACTCATCTGCCGCCTCAATCAGGGCTGCAACTGGCCCGAAAGTCTCCTCACTGTAGGCCGCCATTCCCTTGCGCACGCCGGAGAGAAGGGTTGGCGGGTAAAAAAATCCTTTGCCCGCAGGAATTTTTCCGCCGCAAAGCAACCTGGCGCCCTGGAGAAGAGTCCGGGAAACCTGGCTATGGAGTTGCTCCCGCAGATCATTGCGGGCCATTGGACCAATTTCAACTGATGAATCGAAAGGATCGCCAATAACCGCCGACTGCATACGCTTTAAGAGAAGACTCTCAAATTCTTCAATAACCGAGGAGTGCACAATAAAGCGCTTTGCTGCGATGCAGCTCTGCCCGCTGTTGAGAAGACGCGCCGCAGCACACACTTCAACCGCCTTTGGAACATCGGCATCATCAAGAACAAGGTAGGGATCACTGCCACCGAGTTCAAGAACGCTTCTTTTCAGTGCTCTTCCTGCTTTAGCTGCAACAGCACGACCTGCTGCTGTGCTTCCAGTCACCGACACACCCTGGACTGTTGGGTGGTTGATCATGAAGCCGGTCAAAGAATCAACATCTTCAATGGCGATATGAACCGTTCGGTAGAGATGCTGAGGAAAGCCCGCCTCACGAAAAAGCTCTTCAATGGCTATGGCGGAACCTGTCACATTGGGAGAGTGCTTGACAATAACACCATTACCGGCCATGATTGCCGGTGCCGCAAACCGGAGCACCTGCCAGAAGGGAAAATTCCAGGGCATAACACCAAGAACAAGGCCGATCGGCTCAAATTTCACAACACCCCTTACCCCGCCATCAAGCTCGCTCTCTTCGGGCTTTAAAAACGATTCAGCATGGTCAGCATAAAAATCACAGACCCAGGCCGACTTCACCACTTCAGCAACCGCCTGTGCGAAGGGCTTGCCCATTTCACGGCTTATCAGAGCTGCATGAGACTCTTTTTGCTCGCGCATAAGCCCGCCAAGGCACCTCATCAGCAGACTGCGCTCCTGCAATGAAACATTTTTCCATGAACAATAGTCGCGATGCGAAGAGCGTAACATCTCTTCAATCTCGCCACTGGTCATGGGTTGATATTCGGCAATCGGTTCTTCTGTCGTAGGATTAACGGTAATAATCATTGCTCACAACGGTTCGTGATGAAAAAAATTAATCGATGCTCCCATGAATCGCAAGATAACTCTCATACCGATCGGAATCAATAGTGCCAGCCTCTACTGCCTTGACAATCGCGCACTCTGGCTCAACCCGATGAGTGCATGAAGAGTAGGCACACTCCTGCATCAGGGGGAGAAACTCCCTGAAACAAAAACGGAGATTTTCGCGGGTAATCCCGGCCAGATTGAACTCCCTTATGCCTGGTGTATCAATGAGATGGCCTCCACCGGGAAGAGCCAGCATCACCGCATTGGTGGTTGTGTGAAGCCCTTTGCCAGTCTTCATGTTTGTTTCGCCAGTCCGAAGCCGGTCTTTCTGGCCAGAAAGCTGATTGATAAGGGTTGACTTTCCGACTCCAGAGTGACCACTGAAGGCTGAGAGCTTGCCTGCAAGAGCCTCCTGAAGCTCCTCCAGACCACGCCGTTCTTCAGCGCTTGTGTAGACAACGCAGTAGCCGAGTGCATGATAGGGGGCCATTAACTCCCGCGTCTCCTGCGTCTTCGGCGACTCGTCGAGATCCATCTTGTTGACCACAATGACGGTCTCCAATTGTTCAGACTCTGCAAACACCAGGTAACGGTCGATCATACGAGTGCTGAGTGGAGGCTCAAAAGCAGAGACAACAACAACCAACTGATCAATATTGGCAGCAATAACCTGCGTCTTCTCCTTGCTCCTGTTCCGGCGAACATCCCTTTTTCTTGTCAGAGCGGTTCGGCGAGGCAGCACCAGCGTAATGGCCGCTTCATGTAAAGCACTCCCCGTCTCTATCACTTTCAGCTCAACACGGTCACCGACAGCAACCAGTGTCGAATCCCCATTCTCCGTTTTTGTTCCGGGAAAAGTACGACATCGAAACTCTGTTCCTTCCTCCGAAAAAACAATATAGGATGCACCGGAAATCTCCATGACCACTCCACCCGGCACCCCTTCATGCACTCTTGTCATATTTTAAACAACTCTCTCAATTTCATAAAAGACTATCCGATATCAGCCAAAGAAAACCGGTCATGATAATGATGGAGATAACACTCCCTTACCATGGCATGTTCGGCTGCCCGCAACTGGCCATCCTCTTCAACAATCCTGAATGCTGCGGCGCGGGCTGACTGCATGATAGTATAATCCTTGTTCAGATCGGCAATTCTCAAGCCACTGAGAGCCCCTGACTGCTCTTTTCCCAGAATATTTCCCGCACCCCTTATGGTTGCATCAATTTCAGATATAATAAACCCGTCATTCGTGGACTCCATGGCTGCAAGGCGTTCCCGGCCATCAGCACTCATTTTGGCATAGAGAAGAAAACATGTTGATGGGTACTCACCCCGGCCAACCCGTCCCCTGAGCTGATGCAACTGGGCAAGACCAAACCGTTCAGCATGCTCAATCACCATCACGGTGGCATTCGGCACGTCAACCCCAACCTCAATCACCGTTGTACCCACCAGCAGATCAATCTCCCCTCGCCTGAACCGATCCATCACGCTCTCTTTCTCATCAGGTGTCATCTGGCCATGAATCAAACCAAGACGCAGATCCGGAAAAACAGTGGCTGAAAGTTCTTGATAACTCTCTACCGCCGCCTTCAGATCCATTTTTTCAGACTCTTCAACAAGAGGATAGACAATATACCCCTGTCTTCCCGCAGCAATCTGTGATCGCAGGAGATCATACACCGTCAGCTTCTCCTGTTCAGAGCGCACAAAAGTCTGTACAGGCCTTCTTCCGGCAGGCATCTCGCGGATAACCGTAACATCAAGATCGCCGAAAACACCCATGGTCAGCGTTCTGGGGATCGGGGTAGCCGTCATCAACAGCACATGGGGATTCAGCACCTTTTCCTGGAGTGCCTTGCGCTGCAACACCCCGAAGCGATGCTGCTCGTCGATAATAACCAGTCCAAGGTTGGCATAGCTGACCCCCGGCTCAATCATGGCATGGGTGCCCACAACAATCTGCAACTCTCCGGAACCAAGGGCCGCAAGAACTGCCTGACGCTCTTTTTTCCTCTGCTTTCCTGTCAAAATGCCAACATGCAGACCAAGAGGAGTAAAATAGCGTTTCATGACAAAATAGTGCTGTACCGCAAGAATTTCGGTCGGCGCCATAAAGGCCGACTGCAACCCATTATCGGCAGCAAGAGCCATAGAAAACATGGCCACAATGGTTTTTCCGGAACCAACATCTCCCTGCAAAAGGCGATTCATCGGACTGCCACTTTTGAGATCGCGATAGATGTCGCGCACCGCATTTTTCTGGCCATCAGTCAGCGCATAAGGAAGTGTGGCATAGAGCTTTTGAGTAATCTCACCGGAGTGAGTGAATTTGACCGCCGCTTTATTGCGCCTGATCTCACTGTGGCGCAGGGCAAAAAGGAGCTGGGCATAAAAGAGTTCTGTCCACTTCATACGATAACGGGCTTTGGCAAGTTTTTCGTGTGATGATGGAAAATGAATCTCGCGATAGGCCTCGGCAAGTGGTAGCAACCCATGACCTGAAACCATGGATGCCGTGAGATTCTCCCTTTGACCCGGAGTACACTCTTCAAAAGCACGGGCAATGATGGTACGCAACTGCTTCGACGTCAAACTTGCCTGCTTCATCGCCTCGCTTGTCTGGTAGATCGGAATAATCTTGCCGGTATTATAGAGTTCGAAATCGTTGCACTCCCCTTCGCCAGAGTGACAGCGATCGGGAGTGAGTGGGTCATAATCAGGATGCTGCATCTGCGCCTGGCGTCCAAAATAGCTTACCTTTCCATGAACAGCAAGCGATTGACCCAGAACAATACTGTGAGAAAAATAGCGGGCTCCCCTGAACCAGGTCAGTTCGAGCACACCGGAAGCATCACCAAGCCACGCCTTGAACCGCGCCCGCCCTGGAGCATCTCCCTCAACCTGCGTTTTTATCACCGTACCGACAACCATTACCGTTTCGCCATCGGCTATCGTTCCAATGCTTTTCATGACCCTTCGATCGAGATAACGGCGTGGATAGTAATCGAAAAGATCATCAAACGTCAAAATTCCAGCATCTTTCAAAATTGACGCCTTTCTTGTGCCAACACCCTTCAGCCAGGTAATTGCGGTCGCTCCTGTCATATTAATGGTTGTAACTCGATTGAAATTCTTGTATATTCGGAACCTTTACAATTTTATTGCCACTCATATCATCTATTGTACGACAAAGTCATCGAAACTCATGAAACAAGATATTCATCCAAAGTATAACGAAGTCACCGTCAACTGTGCAAACTGCGGCAACTCCTTCGTCACCCGTTCAACCCGCCCAACCATCAAGGTTGATATCTGCAACAACTGCCACCCCTTCTATACCGGAAAGCAGACCCTTGTCGATACCGCCGGACGCGTCGAACGCTTCAACAAGCGCTTTGCAAAATCCACAGCAGCACAGGCAAACGCCCAATAAACAAGCTTTTTTTTTCAGCAAACCAACACTAACATTGGAACAGCTATGAGTGTCAGGGAGGTTTATCAGAAAACAGAGCCTAAAATGAAGAAGGCAATCGAAGCATTTCAGCACGAAATCGCTTCGATCCGAACAGGAAAAGCAACAACAACGCTGCTTGACCGTGTCAAAGTCGAGGCTTACGGGCAGCAGATGCCGCTGAAACAGGTTGGCAACATCAGTGTTCTTGATGTCCACACACTTATTGTCCAGGTCTGGGACAAATCCATGGTCTCTGCGACCGAACGGGCTATCCGCGATGCCAACCTCGGTCTCAACCCTGCCGCCGACGGACAGAACATACGGGTCAGCATTCCCCCGCTCACCGAAGAGCGCCGGAAAGAGTTTGTCAAACTCACCAAAAAATTCGGAGAAGATACCAAAGTCTCCCTTCGCAACCTTCGCCGCGACATGATTCAGGAGATTGAAAAGCTTGAAAAATCAAGGACCATCAGCGAAGACGACAAGAACAAGGGAAAAAAAGATGCTGATGAGATGCTCCACAAATTTGAAAAACAGCTCACGGATCTGATTGTAGCTAAAGAGAAAGAGATTATGGTGGTGTAGAAACTGATCTCAAAACAAAAAATCGGATTTAACCCCGGTTTTTTGTTTTGATGCCTTTTGATCCCTACCCTATACCCCGGCAAAATAATCTGTCATCTTCTGAAACACCTCTCTCTTCCCAAGCAGCCCGCCAACCATCCCAAGAACCGTTGCGGCTCCTGCAGCAAAAAAGAGTGGGCGTGCAGAGATATTGTTGGTGTAATAGATAGCCGGAATACCCCGCTCTTTGGCAAAGCTGTCAAGAGACGTGGTACCGATGACCAGATCAGGTTCATAGTCAACCACCGCCTGCATATCCTCTTCAAGATATTTACGATAGCGAATCTCTGTGCCAAGCATGGAGAGCACATTGTGATCCTCTTCACCGAGAGCATTCCTCGCAATGGAGGTTGAAGCGTAAGGCACCTCAAGACCAGCTTCTAGCAGCAGGCGGACAACAGGCAGTTCGTTCCCTTCATAGCCAGCGACAATCACTTTGCCCTTCAGATGGCTGAACCTGGCAAGCACATCCCGTGTCTTCTGACCCTCCTCGTCGGCCACAGCCTGAACTTTCGCCGGATCAAGATCAAGAGCCTCACCAATGCGACGTATCCACTGGGCAGTAGCATTTGCCCCAATCGGATTTCCTTTGACAATCTTCACACCATACTCTTCAAACAGCGAGACTGAACGCTCATAAAAGGGGTGAAGCACCGCACAGGCCTCAACCAGCCCTGCTTCGATATAATCTTCCAGCGCTGTTCCGGGCAGAGCAATAACTGACTCGACACCGATTTTTTGGAGAATGGCACCGATCATCATGGCATCCACCGGAAAGATTTCTCCCAGCACCACCAGCGATTTGGCTTTTTTCTCTCCATCAAAACGTGCAAAACGCTTCAGCAGCGTCGCCACGGTAACATCCTTTGCTTCCGGATGCGTCCTGATCTGAAAGGCGGGCAAACGGACCAGAAGCACCTCTGCATTGCCAATCTTCCTGGGCAACAGCTCCTCGGCAATACCGGCAGTTTCGGCCACACAGGTGCTGACTACAGGAATAAATCGCACCGCCGGATCATGGGAAATTTCCTCAACCGTGCGACGAAGATCGTCAATCATGGTTCCACCTGAAATCTGCACGTTCATCAGCTCGGGTGAAACTATCGACTTGCGCGCCGCATAAAAATGTGAGACAAAGGTGAGCCCGTAGAGGCAGCCCTGATCGGCCAGCAGACAAACCTGAACACCATCAATTCTTGTCAGCACCCTAAGTCCGCCGAATGCCGGGCACATCGACTGGGGGTGCAGCTTGTTACAACCCTTTTTTTCCATAGAGCACAACCCCTTTCTTGACCTGTTGGATATAGGCGCTGCTGACGATTTTTTTTTGCATCCCCTTAAGACGCTCTGCTGCTGCCTCACGATTTGGAAACTTGCCGGTCATAAGCCTGAAATATTTCACCTCGTCCATAAAAGCTGGCCAGACAAAAGCATTAATTCCCGCAGAACGCAACGGGAGCAGCTCCTTTAAAGCCCTTTTTTCCGACTCAAAAGTGGCAAGAACAATGGCATAATCGCCTTGAACAAGAACAAGAGAGTCAGCGACACCGCCTGATAACTTTGTCTGATGAACCGTTGCTGCTGGTTGAGGAAGAGCAACAGGATCCGAGCTGCGATCAACTGGAGTGGCAACGCTTTTGGAGGGCTCTACTGTTGACGGGGGAAAAATGCTCACCGAAAAGCTGGCATACAGCACGGCAAACAAAATACCAACAAGAACAAGCACTGAGAGAGGCAAAAGATACCCTGGCACTCTCCGCTCACGCTTGACTGGCTCACGCTGCGGCAAAACAACCTCCTTCAGATCCTGATACTCCCTGTTCAGCAGCTCCTCCATAGTGCGATCAGGAAAAAAACTGTAGGTACCATCTTCAAGGGCGAAGCGACCCAAGCCATTCAACGTAACCTCTTTTTCCTGCTGAAGCGCTGCAGAAAAGAGTTTAGCAAGAGTTTTGGCAAGCCGGGCAGCTTCCGCCGGGCTCATTGAAAGTCGGGAAACAGCCAGAGAAACCGTTTCATCGCCACTGGAAATCGCGCTCTCAAACCTCAACTTGTTGACCGGTGGAGCAAACACCATGGCAGAGCCTGCGTTTTTTTTGCTTGCGGGCACATGTGTTACATAAAACGAGCCAAGCCCCTTAACCGAAAGCTTCCTGAAGGCAAGCAGTTCGGCCACCATAGCACCACAAAATCCGTTAAAAAGAGATACAGCTTCCTGCCTCTCCAGATCAAGCAGCCCCGCCAGCTCCTCTGTCAATTCACCATTCATCATATACACTAACCTTTCAAATAAAAAAAGCTACGCCCCTTTAATTATCATTAGACGTTGAATATAACACATCCCCCATAAAACCTGGCTTCTCTTCATTCTCAGTCGAAGCCATTTTGAACAACTAATAGCAATAATGAGGGAAAGTTCCCAATGTTTTGTTTTATTGCCTGAGTATTACAGCTACCCAACTCCATCAAGAGATGATATGACCCCGAACATCCTCTCAGTCAGCGAACTGACGCAACAGATCAAAACAAGGCTTGAAACCCTTTTTCCCCAGGTCAGAATCAAGGGTGAGATATCGAACTGCAAGCGGCATGGGTCGGGACACATCTATCTGACGCTGAAGGATGAGGGCGCCCAAATACCGGCTGTTGTCTGGAAAACCACAGCAAGTCGCCTCGCTTTTGCGCTCAAGGACGGCATGGATGTTGTGGCTGAAGGACGTCTTGAGGTCTATCCCCCTTCAGGACGCTACCAGCTTATCTGTTCGTCGCTCACTGCAGCGGGAGAGGGTGCGCTGCAACAGGCTTTTGCGGAGCTTCTGCAGAAGCTTGCCAAAATGGGCTATTTCAGCCCTGAGCGAAAAAGAGCAATTCCCGCAATCCCGGAAACCATCGGCCTCATCACCTCACCCACCGGAGCCGTGATTGAGGATATGAGCAAGGTGCTTGAACGACGCTTCCCTGCTGCAAGAGTGATGCTCTATCCGGTGAGAGTCCAGGGCACAGGGGCGGCTGAAGAGGTCACCGCAGGTATTACCTTTTTCAACACATCAAAAAAGAAACAGCATCGGCCTGAGGTAATTATTGTCGCCAGAGGTGGTGGCTCGCTTGAAGATTTGCAGCCGTTCAACGGAGAGCTTGTCGCCAATGCCATCTACCACTCAGCCATACCAATTATCAGCGCGGTAGGCCACGAAACCGATTTGACCATTGCCGATATGGTCGCCGATCTGAGAGCTGGAACTCCCTCCATTGCCGCCGAGCTTGCCGTGCCCGATACCCAGGAGCTGCTGCGCCACATCGGCAATCTCCAGTCGCGAGAGGATCGGCTGCTTCAAGCAAAACTTGAGGGGGCTGAGCGTCACCTCTCTTCTATCTGCAGCAGTTACGCCTTCAACCGCCCACCGCTTCAGATGCAGAAGTTTCACGATCGGATCGACTCCCTCATTTCCCTGATGTCGAGAACCATCGCCACCACCTGCAGTCAGCGAGTGCAGCACTACATCTCAGCCAAACAGCAACTGGCGCTGCTTGATTACCGGAAAACGCTTGAGCGGGGATATGTGCTGGTCAAAAAAGAGGGGAAGTTCATAACTGGTGCCAAGAGACTGCATCCGTCAAACAAAGTGGAACTTGTTTTTCATGACGGAGTGCTGCCTGCGGTGATCAGCCAGGAGATGCTGAGCTGAGGATACTCCGCACCAGCTCAAGATCTTCAGGCGTGTTGACCCCCGGATTGTCAATGAGCGTTGTAACACACTGAATGCGAAACCCGTTCTCCAGGAGCCTTAACTGCTCAAGCGATTCGGCCAGTTCGAGCATCGAGGGTGGAAGTTCCGCAAATTTCTCCAGCACCTCGGCCCTGAAGGCATATAGCCCGATATGACGATAAAAAATTGTTGACGGCAGCACATTGCGGCTGAAGGGAATCGGACTTCGGGAAAAATAGAGTGCGTACCCTTTCGAATCCATAACCACCTTCACCAGATGCTGATCCTCAATTTGAAGCCGGTCATCAGGCTGAAGAGGAAAAACGAGGGTCGAGCAGTCAGGAGGATTGTCAGAAAAGAAGGGCTCAAGGAGTAGATCAATATTTTGAGGGCTGATCAGGGGTTCATCACCCTGCAGATTGACAAACACATCCCCATCAATCTTCCGGGCTGCTTCAGCAATACGATCTGTTCCACACCCCGCATCCAGGGAGGTCATAACAACCTCCGCACCACGAGCTTCAAGAACAGCGGCAATCTCAAGGCTGTCAGTGGCTACCACAACGCGCCCTGCCAGACGGGATTTGAGAGCCTGGCGCCAGGTGTGCACAATCAGCGGCTCCCCTTCGATATCGGCAAGCATTTTTTTATCGAGACGTGTCGAATCAAGCCTGGCCGGAATAAGTATAACTGCCTTCATGAGTTATTCAAAATGGTTCAAGGACAAGTCGTGCAGCCTCAGCGCTAACCCCTTCAATCATCACACCTTTAGTCCTGGAACTCCTGCCTGAGACAATATGGACTCGCGACGGGGGGATCCGGAACAGCCGGGCAAAAAGCTCACAACACTCTTCGTTTGCGGCATCATCAACGGGCGCAGCTTTCAGGCTCACCTTCAAGCCGCCGTTATAGCGACCGCACACCAGGCTTTTTGATGATCGGGGCTGCGCTTTAACCATAAAAAGTGCATTTCCGTTTTTTTCACGAAGTTCAACCACGGCAATAACTACCCAATCACCTTTGGCACCTTGAAAAACCGATCCTGCCTGTCAGGCGCATTGTGCAGAACCTCCCCGGACGAAAGAGCCGGAAGCACAACGTCCTCCCGGAGCACGTTGACCGGGTCATGAATGCTGCTGAGCGGCATCACCCCATCAGTATCAACTTCATTAAGCTTCTCAACATAGTGCAAAATATTGTTGAGTTCTGCAGTCATTGTCACCATCTCTTCGTCACTGAACCTGAGCTTGGCCAATTCAGCAATATATGTGACATCTTTTGTAGTAACCGACATAAAAAATGATCGTTAACATTAAAAAAACATGCAGACACTCGATTCTACAACATGCAAATTCCTGCTTTCTACTCATCAAGCCTGTTTTTCGGGCGCTTTTCAATCGGCATAAAATCCCGTTCATCTTCACCGAGATAAATCTGCCGGGGCCTTGCAATCTTCTGCTCCGAATCCTTGACATGCTCAGTCCATTGGGAAAGCCATCCGGGAATTCTGCCGATAGCAAAGAGAACCGGAAACATATCCATAGGAAATCCCATCGCCTGGTAAATCAAGCCTGAATAAAAGTCAACATTGGGATAGAGCTTCCGTTCAATAAAATATTCATCCTCGAGCGCAATTCTCTCAAGCTCAAGCGCAATATCGAGCAACGGACTGCGACCGGTTTCTTCAAACACCTGGAAGGCGATATCCTTGATTATTTTAGCCCTTGGATCATAATTTTTATAGACACGGTGGCCAAACCCCATGAGACGCCCACCACCATCTTTTACCGATTTGATGAACTCAGGCACCTTGTCAACCGAACCGATTTTCAGTAACATATGAATAACCGCCTCATTGGCTCCACCGTGCAGGGGGCCGTATAGGGCGGCGCAACCTGCGGCAACTGCCGTATAGGGATCAACACCGGAACTGCCAACGGCACGCACAGCGTTGGTTGAACAGTTCTGCTCGTGGTCGGCGTGTAAAATAAACAGGACATCAAGAGCACGTTCAAGAACCGGATTGGGTTTGTAATGAATCTCGGTCATCTTGAACATCATGGAGAGAAAATTAGCGGTATAGCTCAGTTCATTATCAGGAAGCACATAAGGAAACCCGAGGCTGTGACGGAAACTCATGGCCGCAAGCGTCGGTATTTTGCCGATAAGGCGGCGTACCTGAAGTTTGCGCGACTCTTCGTTGAGGATATCCTTGCCATCACGATAAAAAGTCGAAAGCGCACCAACCGTGCCAACCAGAATTCCCATCGGATGAGCATCATAGCGAAACCCGTCCATAAACTTCACAAGATTGGCATGAGTCATGGTATGATGACGAATATTGTACGTCCACGTTGCAAGTCGCTCCACATCTGGCAACTCTCCCTTGATAAGAAGGTATGCCGTCTCCAGAAAAGTGCTGTGCTCGGCAAGCTGTTCAATAGGGTAGCCACGGTAGCGCAAAATACCTTTGTCTCCATCAATGTAGGTAATTCGGCTTTTGCATGATGCCGTATTTAAAAAACCGGGATCATAGCCCAACAGCCCGAAATCATCATCAGAGAGCTTGATCTGACGAAGATCCATCGTATTGATGGATCCATTTTCAATTTGAAATTCAAAGAGTTTTCCTGTACGATTATCAGTAATGGTCAAAGAATTTCTGGAGTCTGTAACGGCCATGATGGTATTAATGTGATTGTTTATGTTGAAAACCTTTGCCGCTCAAAAAAAACATTATCATCAGCGAATTTATAAAAATCCAGTCAAATATGTCTGGTTAAAAGAGTGAAGAGATGAAATGAAAAAACTTTTTGGATATTAGGGGCTTGCTGCATACATTGTGCCAACTTGTTTACGGAGCTGTAGCTCAGTTTGGTTAGAGCGCCTGCCTGTCACGCAGGAGGTCGCGGGTTCGAACCCCGTCAGCTCCGCAAAAGAAAGCCTTTCGTTATCAGCGGAAGGTTTTCTTGGTTTTGGGTAAGATTTGGGGATTTTGTTGGACTCAGGGAAGCGAAGAACATTTAAGATCCCGGAGAGAAACGTAGAATGGTCGACAGATCAGCTTTTCTTGCGTTTATCGCGGACGTAGATGGCTTTTGACTGTCCTTCCCCTATCAGGCGCTCCTCAAAATCGAAGAGCTTTGTGGCAGCAAGCAGCTCTCCAAGCCTTATGTAGCCATAATTTCTGGGGTCAAATTCAGATGACTGTTTCGCAATATTGCTGCCCGTCGTTGCAAGATGGGCCCAGCCACTCTCATCCGAAGAGGCTTCAACCGCATTCCTCAACAACCGCACCAGACGGGTATCCTGCTTTAGCTCTGCCATGGTCTTTTTGGCAATCGGCTCATTTTCATTGATTTTTGCCCGCAATACTTCGATATATATAAATTTGTCGCACGCCGAAACAAAGGCTGCCGGAGTCTTTTTCTCTCCGAAACCATACACAAACAGCCCTGACTCCCTAATCCGCGAGGCAAGTTTCGTAAAATCACTGTCGCTGGAAACAATGCAGAACCCGTTAAACTTTCCCGTATAGAGAAGATCCATGGCATCAATAATCATGGCGCTGTCTGTAGCATTTTTCCCTTTGGTGTACCCGAACTGCTGAATAGGCTGAACCGAGTGCTCCAGCAGCACCTCTTTCCAGCTTCTCAGGGCAGTCGAAGTCCAGTCACCATAAATCCTTTTGACACTTGCTGTGCCATACTTTGCAACCTCCGCCAGAAGACCCTCTATAATTGTCGCCTGTGTGTTATCTGCATCAATAAGCACCGCCAGACGCTCCGTTTTTTCAACTGCCATTAGATTTTTTCGCCTCTTTACTTTTCCCAAAAAAAGGATACCTCACTCCTGCACCTTGAAGCCCTGCTCTTCAATAACTGCTTTTATGGCTCCCACACTGACCTCTTCGGGGTCATAGTCAACAGTAACCACCCCATCAAGAAAAGAGGCCTCCACCTCTGTTACCCCTTTTAGCTCTTCAAGAGCCTCCTTGACAAGCAGTTGACAACCGCCGCAGCTCATGCCGCTTACCTTAAATTCATTTTTCATGTTTTTATAAAATCAATGAGAAGAAGCACCCCAAGCACAACTCTCCCGTTGTCAAGTTACACACACTCATGACCATTCGGAAATATTTCACCCAAATTGTGGTTGCCAGCAATCAGGAGTGGCAGATAATTCAGGGAGTGTTTATATTGGGCGCATGAATCATTCACTACCGTATGTGCGAGCCGGGTTGTTGCGCCTTGTTGCGCTGATATTGCTGGCTGGACTGACCCTCCTTACCGCCTGCAAACCAAATGAGATAAACAGCCTGCAGCAACAGGTCTGGAAAACACCTCAAGATGCAAATGCCTACCTTTCTCTTGGCAACGCTTATGCACGAGAAAAACGCTTCAGCGAAGCAGCCGAGGCATACAAAAGTGCGCTTGCCATAGATCCAAGGCTTGATGAAGCTTTGCACTTTCTTGGCGCGGCAGCTTTCAACCAAAAAAAATACAGTGAGTCTCTTGTGTTTTTTCAACAACATCTTGATCGATCTCCAAAAGACTCCCTGAGGCTGTACAATGTTGGGAATGTCTATATGCAACTGAAACAATTTGACAAGGCGGCAGCCTCCTACAGCGCGGCCATTGACAACAGCGACTCGTTTACAGATGCACACTACAACCTCGCCGTCTGCTATGTTTATACAGGACGAAAAGATGATGCCCGTGCGATTTATGAATGGCTTCTTGACAAAAACAATTATCTTGCCGTCTCTCTGCAAAAACATCTCAACAAAGAGACGCCGGTGATTAACCGCTAACCGTTATGATGACCGACAATCGTGTTTGAGTAGTAGACTATGCCGACAACAGCATCCATGAGTGAGCATTCCCGTACCACAACCCCTTCAGGGGGAGCTTTACCCATTCAACAGGCTATTTCAGGCTTGGTATCTGCATTAATCCTTTATCTCGAAAAACATACCACTGACGAGAGAGATCATGCCCAGCTCGTAACATTCCGTCGTACCGTTCACCCGATCAAACTTACGGAATGGCTTTACCATCAGACGGTCTATCCTCGACTCTTCTGGATGAACCGTGAACAGGACTTTTCTGTGGCGGGTATAGGAGTTGCTGACTCCATCCAGATTGAGGGAACTGGAGATAACACTGCCACTTTCGAGCAGTTCCACCGCTCTCTGGCAGAGAAAGATCCCTGCGCACGCTATTTCGGCGGCTTCTGCTTCAACACTACAGAACAACAGGAGCCAATCTGGCAGGCATTTCCCTCTTTTTCCTTTATACTGCCGCTTGTCCAGTTAAGCTGTGATAACAACATTTTCACACTTTCATGCCACCTCTGGCTGGAATGCCATGACGATCTTCAGTCAAAAATCAGCACGATAACCGACATACTCGATTGCATTGTCACCGGAACTGACGGGTCGTTTATGAAACTGTCGGAACTGCAGAAGATCTCCTATAACCCCGATGAACAAACCTGGATGACGCAGTGCCGGAAGGCACTCCAGACATTTGAGCATGGCGACATGGAAAAGATCATGCTTGCACGGCAAACCATTCTTGAATTCAGCAGCAGTTTTTCACCGCTACTTTTTCTTTTGCACTATCCATATCCGCAAAACGCGGTCTACAGGTTCTACTTCGAGCCAGTTGAAAACCAGGCATTTTTCAGTTTTACTCCCGAACGACTTTACCGGAGGGATGGCACAATGCTGCTCACTGAAGCCCTTGCCGGAACCTGTTCAAAAGAGAGCATCAACGGAGATGACCATCACGCATCCGAAACACTTCTGAATTCAGAAAAAGATATCCGGGAACACAATTTCGTCCGGGAGATGATCTATAATGAGTTACTCAAGATATGCAGCGATATTGATATGGAAGAAAATGTCCAGGTACTGCAACTGCACCGCCTCGCGCATCTCTATACCCGTTGTGCCGCCACGCTGAAACCCGAGTTTGAGAGTGACAGCGCCGTGCTGAAACTTCTCCATCCCACCCCGGCTGTCGGCGGAGTACCCAATGCACCTGCCATGGAGCACATCATGGAGCTGGAACCATTCAGCCGTGGCTGGTATGCCGCCCCTGTTGGTTGGGCCAGCCGCGACGCTTCGGAATTTTGCGTTGCCATCCGTTCTGCCCTCGTCAATGGCCGTTTTGCCTATCTTTACTCCGGCGCTGGTCTTGTAAAAGGTTCTGATCCCCTTTCTGAATGGGAAGAGATTGAGCAGAAAATAGGGGATATTCTGGCTATAACCCGGCAGGAAGCATGAACAACCGGCAAATCACCTCACTCTGGAGCAGCATCATGGTTGAAGAGCTGATTCGCCAGGGCGCAGGATTTTTCTGCATCTCACCCGGCTCACGCTCGACACCGCTCACCATTGCCATCGCACGAAACCCGAAAGCACGATGGAAAATGTTTGTTGATGAACGCTCCGCCGCCTTTTTTGCACTCGGATACGGAAGGTCAACTGGCGGGCCCGCCGTGCTGATCTGCACCTCAGGCACCGCTGTCGCCAACTACTTTCCCGCTGTGGTCGAAGCTTCGATGGACTTTCAGCCGATGATTGTGCTCTCTGCCGACCGCCCCTTTGAACTACTTGAATGCGGGGCAAACCAGACCATAAGGCAGGAAAATATCTTCGGCTCCTATACCCGATGGAACATGCAGTTGCCTGCACCGTCGACCGATACTCCCCTGAAGGCGCTCCTCTCAACGGTCGCCTATGCCGTTGCAAAATCTCTTGGAGAGTCAGCAGGCCCGGTACATCTGAACCAGCCATTCCGTGAACCTTTTGAACCTGCAACTCCGGATCTCAAAGATCCCTGGGTCGCTCCCCTTCACCACTGGCTCAAAAACGGAAAGCCATTCAGCAGTTCAATAGTCCCCGAAAAAGTGCCCGATGCTGGTGCCATCACCATGCTGCGCCAATGGCTCGCAGAGGCAAAGCAGCCGATGATTATTGCCGGTGGCATGACGAGCCGTACCGAAGCCCTGGCGGTCAGTGAACTGGCCAACGACCTGGACATTCCGCTCTATGCCGATTTTTCATCCGGCCTGAGAATGATTGCTTCGGTACAACCCTGGCAGCTCCTTCTCCAGTCACCTGAATTCCGGAAATCCTTCAAGCCGGACATTGTCCTGCACTTTGGCGGTAACGTGATTGCTAAACACCCCTCAAGCACGCTGAAAGAGTGGCAACCGGAACACTACATTGTCGTCAAGCCACAACCCGTCCGCTTTTCCCCCGACCACAATGTCACCTGCCGTCTTGAAGCATCAATTGCACTGACCGCAGCAATGCTGAAAGGGTGCCGTACCACCCCGCCACAACTCGACACCAACACGACTGAGCACTTTTTCAGAGTGGCATCTGAAAAGATTCAAACCGAACTGCTGCCCGACAAACCGGTCACCGATATCTCGGCTGCCCGGCTGGTATCGCAGCTCATCACGGAGCAACAGGTGCTTTTTGTGTCAAACAGCATGCCGGTCAGGGATATGGACAACTACGCCAGCAGCAGCCATGCAGGTGGTATTCCGACCGCAATCAACCGTGGAGTCAGCGGCATTGACGGCATCATCTCCACCGCTGCCGGTTTTGCCAATGGACACCAGAAACCAGCCACCCTGATGATCGGCGACATTGCCTTCCTGCACGACCTCAACTCTCTCTCGCTGCTCGGCACACTTCCCGTTCCGCTACAGATCATCGTCCTGAATAACAACGGTGGCGCCATCTTCTCCTTTCTTCCGGTTTCAGAATGCCAGGATGTTTTTGAAACCCACTTCGCTACGCCACAGAACTACAGCATCCGCTCAGCCGCAGAGACCTTCGGGCTTGACTATGCCTGCCCGCTGACGAACCGGGAATTCAGTGAGGTGTACGGCGCAGCATGCAGCAGTGACCGAAGCATCGTGATTGAGGTGAAAACCTCCAGAACCGAAAATGTGCTCCAGCACCGTGCTTTGCGGGCCAGAATCAATGCGATTGCCGTATTCGTTTAGGAGCAAGTGCGTTGGTCGGGGCACGGCATG